>NZ_FNFO01000001.1:0-600000 GCF_900100765.1 Catalinimonas alkaloidigena
CTCTCTAGTATAGTTTTTTCGATGTGACATATATTTCTCCCTTTAGTGAATAAGATAGTGCTTTTCCAATTATCCACTGAAACGGGGGAAGGTCAAGAGTTAAGAGTTAAGAGTTAAGAGTTAAGAGTTAAGAGTTAAGAGTTAAGAGTTAAGAGTTAAGAGTTAAGAGTTAAGAGTTAAGAGTTAAGAGTTGCCTTAAAAACAAAAAAGCGGAGAGAACCTCCGCTTGACGAATCGACCGATGATGCGATCAGTTGATGTCTTTGCCTTGCTGCAGTTGTTCGATGGCGCTGGCCATGCTGTCTTTGTTGAGTTGATCGGGGGCCTCTTTGTGCGCCATTTTCGCGTACTTCAGCGCTTTTTTGTACTCACCCACGGCCGAGTAGCCCCGCGCCAGCCCCACGTTCACCGGCCAGGTGTGCGGGTACTTTTTGGCATTGGCCTGGAAAATCTTGAGCGCCTCTTCCTTCTGGCCCTGCGCCAGCAGTTGCCGCCCGAGCGAATGCACCTGAAGGGCCGACGCAGTCGGGTGAGCAATGGCTTTTTCCATCGCGGCCATCGCCTCGTCGGTGCGACCGAGCTTGCTCAGAATCTGCGCTTTGGTCTGCAGGGTGGTGAAGTTTTCTTCGCCGATGTAGGGCATACTCACCGCATTTTCGGCCCACTGGAGCGCTTCTTCCAGGTTCAGGTTTTGTTGAAGCAGGTAGTTGGCGGCGGTGTTCCAGCCCTGCCACGTAAAGCCTGCGGAGCTCTGTAATTCTTTCCGCAGGTTGTCCGCGTACAGTTGGGGCATGTCGGGCACCGCGACGGTGAACGGCAGTTTGATCTTCTCCCACATCAGGGCCACCGTCGTCTGATCGGCTTGGCGGTCGATAAACTCGTAGGTGAGCCACTCGTGCGGTTCGGACGCTTCCGGCTTGGCTTTCACGCGCAGCGCGTCGTCTCTTTCGTCGTAGAAGTAGCTGCCCCAGGCCGTTGCGTTGTTCGAGAAGATCAACGTCCAGTCTTCGTTTTCCATCGGCACCACGTGGAATCCGTAGGTGCCCGCCTGGAGCGGTTGCCCCTGCACCTGCACGTCGTGTGAGAAGGTGATGGTCGTGTTTTCGTTTGCGCCGGCGCGCCAGGGAGCCGGGTTGCGGAGGCCGAAGCCCAGGTCGTTAAAGCCGTAGGGTACCAGTTGGCCCCAGATTTTACCGGTGCGGTCTTCGCCGTTCGGGGCCGTGACGTCCGGGCTGTGGTAGTCGATGGTGACCGAAACCAGATTGCCGATCCATTGCGTAACGGTGGCGTGTTGGTTGTCGCCGCTGGGCGGGAGGGTCACGTTCTGTGCCTGGGTGGCCGCCACGAGTCCCACGGCGAGGAAGAGGGAAAGCGAAATTTTGTGCATAGGGAAGGTAGTTAAACGGTTCAGCATGAAGCCCGCCAAATAAACGCTTTCGGCCGAAGTCTCAAGCGGAATGGGATGAACGGTCGCGGTGGGGGAGGATGCCGATCCCCCGTTTTAGTGCGTAAGACGATTGGTATTGACGACGGGCTGGGCGGCGGGGTTGAACTGGAAACTGTGCACCGAGCCGTCGGCCTGCACCTCCACGATGCGATACCCGTGGTACGCCACGCCCCAGCTCCCGCCGATGTGGCCGTCGAAGCAAAACGATTTCCCCGCCGACACCTTCACGTCGTCGGTCGAATGATCGTGCCCGTGGAAAACGGCCGCCAGGTTGGGCGTTTGCTCCAGCAAGCGCATCACGTCGGGGCAGTCGATGCTGGCTTTGGCCCAGGTCCGCTGCGGAATGTGGAGAAACACAAACACGTGGCTGCGCTTTCGGTGGCGTTGCAGTGCCTCGGCCAGCCAGGCCGTATCGGCGCAAAGGTAGTCTCCCGCGAGGTTGGACGTTTTGCCGACCACGAACCCGATGTCGTTGAGAGCAAAGTCGTGGTTTTCGCCGTAGCCCCACTGCCGTCGCCACACCGCATCCGTCACCTGATCGTGGTTGCCCTTGCTGACGTAATACGGTACCTGCAGCCGGTCGAAATGCGTTTTGACGCGCGGAAGCATCTGCGGATCGTCGTGGATCAGATCACCGTTGAAGAACACAAAATCCAGTCCCCGCTCGCCGGCTTCCCGATTCAGCCAGTCGACCATCTGTGCATGGGTCTCTTCGAAGGGCGTATCCGGTTGTCCGAAATGCCCATCCGATGCCACCGCAAAGCGCAACCTGGGCTTCGCCGTGGGGGACGAGAGGCCGGGTGTCGCCAGCGGAGCCGTAGCCAGGAGCGTAGCCGATTGTTTCAGAAACGAACGACGGGAAGAAGGCATAAGGAAGAGAGATTCGGGGCGTAAACGCGTTCGCCTCAAAGTACGGGGATGCCGGGAGGGATTGCAAACGGGTCACAAAAAGATAATAAGACGAAAACCCTCGGCCGCTCTCCGGGTTATGAAAAGAATGAACGCAACGGAAAAATGGCTTTTGCTGGGCAACCTGGCCTGGGCGGGTTACCTGACCGGGCTGATCTGGTACGTGCAATGGGTACATTACCCCATCTTCGCCCGCGCGCAAACCGACTTCGCCCTGTTTCACCGCGCCCACACGTCCACCACCGGGCAGGTCGTGATGGTCCCCATGCTGGCCGAACTGGCGCTGGCCCTTGCGCTGGTGATCTATGCCGGGCAACGCATCCCGACCGGCTGGGCCTGGGTGGCGCTGGGGCTGGTGCTGCTCGTCTGGGCCGTGACGTTTTTCATTTCCGTGCCGCTGCACAACCAACTGTCGCACGGCTACGACGAAGCGGCAGCACGACGATTGGTCCAGACCAACTGGCTCCGCACCATCGCCTGGACCGCCCGCTTTGGCATCCTCCTGTACGTGGTCAGCCGACAGTTGTAGCGTGTTCGGGAGTAGAACGTATAGGTGGTATAGGGTACAAAGTACAAAGACGTAATCCTACTGCAAGCTTGTAGCCTACACCGTGCAGGCTTGTGGGCAAAATGCAGTTAGCTTTCGGTCGGGCAGCGATCTGCTAAACTTGCGGCAGAAGTGGACCTGTGACCTCTGACCCGCAGCCCTACCCACTCTGAAATTTGCAATTTTTACTCCTCCGTCCGAACCGGTTCTACGGTGTAGCCCGCTTGCCGAAGCAGGTGGATCAGTCCGTCGTTGCCGACGAGGTGCAACGCGCCGACGGCAAAGAACGTCGGCGTTTGCGGCATCATCGCGGCCATCGTGTCGACCCAATGGTGGTTGCGTTCAATCAGAAACACCTCTTCGAAATCGGCATAGCCCGGCGAGGTTTCCAGCATCATCTCGTAGACCGGCCGGAGGTTTTCTTCCTGATAATAGCGCTGCATGTCGGCGAACTCTTTCCGCGTACGCCCGATGTCCTGAATGTCTTCCACCAGTTGTGCGGCTTGCTTGTCGTACGGCATTTTGTCGAACAGCGAAAGTTGGTACTCGGCGGTTTCCAGACCGACGACCTCTTTCTTGGCCTCTTTGGCGCGCATCATCAGTTCCACTTCGTACGACTCAGGTGTGCAGCCCAGCAGCTTGCCGAACATCAGCGAATAAAGCATGAAGGGTTTCATCCGCTGCACTTTGTTGAGCGCCATGCCCAGCGAATCCGAAAAAAAGTGATCGACGAGTTGATAATCCTCGGGCGAGAGCAACGTCTTCAGCGTCAGGTCGTCCGGCATAAACAAGTGCTGTTGCATGGTCAGCACCATGCCCGGATCGTCCATGTCCAGTTCCAGGGCCAGTTGCTCCGTCTGGTGCAGGGCCGCTTGCATGGCGTCCGTCACGTGCAGGTCGCGGGCACAGGTCGCGTGGATGGTGCCGTAGAGGTACGACGGGGCCGCCAGATCCCGGCCGGAGATTTTCCAGAGAAGGGCATTTTCGGTAGAGTCGGCTGGCATGACCGGCGCCAGGTGGAGCAGGAGGGAAAGCAGGAACGTCATGCCCCTAAAGGTAATGGATTGAGTTAAGAGGTCACAGGTCTCACGTCTCAGGGCTCAGGTCCCACATCAAAGGTCCCCGCCCCGTACAACGTACACCTTACCAACTACCACCCGTGGTAAATTATGTAATTTGCCCGCCTACAACGTACCACCTAACGACCTGATGATGAAAGCTTTCTGGATAAGCTGTTTGCTGTGTGCGGGCCCCCTTTGGGCGCAGGAAACCCCACCGGACTGGATGAATCCAGGGATGATCGGCCAGCACAAGCAACCCGCGCACGCGCATTTTATACCCTACCAGGGAACCGCGGCCAGCCGGACGCTGAAGCCGGAAGAGTCGGAGCGGCGGCTTCTGCTCAACGGCACGTGGGACTTTAAATGGATGGCCAATCCCGACGCCGTGCCGGAACGATTCTGGGAGCAGAACGGCGACTGGGTGCAACTGCCGGTGCCGTCCAACTGGCAGGTGTGGGGGCAACTGAACGGGCAGGACTGGGACGTGCCGATTTACACCAACATCAAACATCCGTTCGAGGCCGATCCGCCCCGCGTGCCGCGCGACTACAACCCGACGGGCCTGTACCGGAAATCGTTTACGCCGCCCGCCGACTGGCAGGACAAACGCGTCTTTCTGACGTTCGAGGGGGTGCAGTCGGCGTTTTACCTGTGGGTCAACGGCGAAAAAGTCGGCTACAGCCAGGGCAGCATGACCCCGGCCGAGTGGGACGTGACGCCCTACCTGAAAGCGGGAGAGAATACGCTGGCTGCGGAGGTGATCCGCTGGTCGGACGGCAGTTACCTGGAAGACCAGGATTTCTGGCGGTTGAGTGGCATCTTCCGTGACGTGTACCTGACGGCCCGCCCGCCGGTTTACATGCAGGATTTCCACGTGGTGACCGACCTGGACGACCAGTACCAGAATGCCACGCTGCGCCTGCAACTGACGCTGAAAAACGGGGGAAAGCGAACGTCGCGCAAAGAACGCATCCGCGTTACGCTGGCTTCGCTCGACGGCCGCGCTCTGTTGGTCGACGAGCTGGCCGGACCGAAACGCATCGAAGAGGGAGAAGCCGTCACGCTTTCGTACGAGACGCCGGTGCCGACGCCTGCCCTCTGGACCGCCGAAACACCGAACCTCTACCTCCTGAGCCTGGAACTGCTCGACGCTAAAAAGCACATCGGCGAAGCGACCACCGTACGCATTGGTTTCCGGGAAGTGGAACAGAAAGGAGGCCAGATTCTGGTCAACGGGAAGCCGGTGCTGTTCAAGGGCGTAAACCGCCACGAGCTGGAACCCGAAACCGGGCGGGTGGTCACCGAAGCGATGATGCGCAAGGACATCGAACTGATGAAGCAGCACAACATCAACGCCGTCCGGACGTCGCACTACCCGAATGCGACGCGCTGGTACGAGTTGTGCGACGAATACGGCCTCTACGTGATGGACGAAGCCAACATCGAGAGCCACGAGCTCTGGTCGTGGAAGAAACAGTACATCGGCGACTGGCCCGAGTGGAAAGAAGCGTTTGTAGACCGAGGGCGGTCGATGGCGGAACGGGACAAAAACCACGCGTCGATCATTTTCTGGTCGCTGGGCAACGAAGCGGGCATGGGGCAGAACTTCTACGCGATGGCCGACACGATCCGCGCCATCGACCCGACGCGCCCCATCCATTACGAAAGCCTCAACGAGTACCCGGGCTTGTCCGAATTCGACATTATTTCCACAATGTATCCCTCGACCGACCGCATGATTGAGTTGATGAACCAGGACCCCAGCCGCCCGGTCATCCTGAACGAATACGCGCACGCGATGGGCAATTCGGTCGGCAATTTGCAGGAGTACTGGGACGTGATCGAGCGGTACCCGCGCATGCAGGGGGCGTTCATCTGGGACTGGGTCGATCAGGGGCTTTTGAAGAAACTGGACGACGGCCGCACCTACTTTGCCTACGGCGGTGATTACGGTGATACGCCGAATGACAAAAACTTCAACTTCAATGGCTTGGTTGGGCCGGACCGTACTCCCGAGCCCGAACTGCTGGAAGTAAAACGTGTGTACCAGCACGTGAAATTCCGGCCGGTTGACCTGGCAGCCGGAAAAATCAGGCTGAAAAACGGCTATTTCTTTACGAACCTGAGTGCCTACGACCTGACCTGGACGCTAACCGCCAACGGCAACGTCGTGCAAAAGGGCCGTACCGATGCGCCCACCCTGGCCCCCGGCGACAGCGTGGCGCTGAACCTGCCCATCGAAGCGCTGGTGCCGCAGCCCGGTCAGGAATACTTGCTGCGTGTGGGGCTGGCCCAGAAACAGAAAACGCTCTGGTCGCCCGAGGGGTTTGAAGTGGCTTCGCACCAGTTCCGTCTGCCGATCGAAACCGAGCGCGTCGAAGAGCGTCCCCTGACGGAGATGGCTGACGTACGCTTGCAAAAAGGGAAGGAGAGCTGGACCGTCACCGGCGAGGGCTTTACCCTGACGTTCGATGCGCAGAGCGGGATGCTTACGTCGTGGCAGGCCGAAGGCCAGGAGTTGATTACGCAGGGCCCCCGGCTGAACCTCTGGCGTGCCCCCACCGACAACGACGATGGTGGCGGCGACCGTAGTTTCGGTACGCAGTGGCGTAACGCAGGGCTGCAACACCTGACGCCGACGCTAGACCAGATCGTCGCCCGGCAGGTGCGGCCGCAGGTTGTGCAGGTGGCGGTACGGCAACGGTACGAAGCGACAGGCGGGGCGACCATCTACGAAGGTCGGTACACGATCTACGGGTCCGGCGATGTGCTGATCGACCATACCATTGTGCCTGATTCGACGCTGCCGGTGCTGCCCCGGGTCGGGGTGCAGTGGCACGTGCCTGCGGACGAAGAATTGATGACGTGGTACGGCCGTGGCCCGCAGGAGTCGTACGCCGACCGCCAGCAAAGCGCCTACGTAGGGCTGTACAGCGGTTCGGTGCGCGATCAGGTAACGAACTACGGCAAGCCGCAGGAAAATGGAAACAAGTCGGATGTGCGCTGGGTGGCCTTTACAGACCGCAACGGGCGCGGCCTCTTCATCGCCGGCGACTCGCTGCTGAACGTCAGTGCGCACCACTATACCCTGGAAACTCTGACCAACGCCAAACACCCGACCGATCTGGAAGACGGACCCGACATCACCGTCCACCTGGATTTGCACCAGGCCGGGCTGGGCGGTGACGACAGCTGGAACCCGCGTACCCATGTCCCATATCAGCTAACGCCCCGCACGTACCGCTACCAAACCCGCCTGGTCCCCGTATCGGGCGAACTGACGGCTCCTCAGCGGTACCGTCTGCCCCCGGTAGAACCCATGAAAACGCCGTTTGAAGCCAACACGCGGCGATCACGCTAGCGCCCTTTTCCCATGCAAGACCTTCTTTCGCAGGCCTACGATCCGGAAGCGTTCCGGCAACAGGGCCACCAACTGATCGATCAACTGGCCGACTACCTCGCGCAGGCGCGGGCGGGGACGGCGCTACCGGTCATGCCCTGGCGCGAGCCCGCCGAGCAACTGGCGCGGTGGCAACAGGAATCCGGGCAGCCCAACGATGCCACCGATCCGCTGGCTTTGCTGCAGGCCGTGGTACAGGAGTCGATTCACCTGCACCATCCGCGCTACATGGGCCATCAGGTGTGCGCACCGGTGCCGCTGGCGGCCCTCGCCGGACTGGTCAGTAACCTTCTTAACAACGGGGCTGCCGTGTACGAAATGGGGAGCGTCTCCACTGCCCTCGAAAAGATTGTGGTAGGCGAACTGGCACGTGCCATCGGATTTCCGCTTGACGCCGACGGGGTGCTGACCTCGGGCGGGACCCTGGCCAACCTGACGGCCCTGCTGGCGGCGCGTCAGCTAAAAGCCGGTTTCAACGCCTGGCACGAGGGGACCGAGCCACGGCTGGCCCTGTTGGTCTCGGAAGAGGCGCATTACTGCGTGTCACGCGCCGTGAAGGTGATGGGCTGGGGCGAAGGCGGAATTATAAAAGTGCCGGTAAACGACCGGTTTCAGATCCGACTCGATGCATTGGAGGACTGTAAAGCGCAGGCAGAAGCCGAGGGCCGACAGGTGATTGCCGTCGTCGGAAGTGCTTGTTCTACGTCGACCGGTGCGTACGACGACCTGAACGGACTGGCCGACTTCTGTGACCGTCATGGGCTCTGGCTTCATGTGGACGGGGCGCATGGCGGCGGGGTGGTTTTCTCCGAGAAGTACCGCTCGCGCGTGCGCGGCCTGGAACGGGCCGACTCCGTCGCGATCGATTTTCACAAAATGCTGATGACGCCGGCGCTGGTGACCGGGCTGGTGTTCCGGCAGGGGAAACATGCGTACGCCTCGTTTGCGCAGCGCGCGCAGTATCTGCTGGGCGACACGCCGGAAGACGAGTGGTACAACCTGGCGCACCGCACCTACGAGTGCACGAAGCTGATGATGAGCCTGAAAGTCTACACCCTGTTGCGGACGTATGGCCCGGCGCTATTCGCCCAGAACGTCGACCGGCTCTACGATCTGGCCCAAACGTTCGCTCAGAAAATTCAGGCGCATCCGCAATTTCAGTTGCCCGTTGCGCCGCAGGCCAACATCGTTTGTTTCCGCTACTGCCCCGAAGGCGAAGCGGACCTCAACGCGCTGAACCGGCGCATCCGGCGGCAGTTGCTGGAAGAAGGGAATTTCTACATTGTGCAGACGCAGTTGGGAAGCGACGTCTACCTCCGTACCACCTTGATGAATCCGTTTACGAGCGAGACCGACTTAGACGCTTTGCTAACGGAGGTGGAGCGCATCGGCACGACAACCCAAACTACGAGGGTAGAGGCATGATCGCTGAAAAGCGTGGCTAGCCCGTACCGCTCCTAACTGCTCTCGATCAGTTCCTCGGCGTTTTTGAGAGACACCGCCGTCGGAGGTTCGCCGCTGATCATCTGCGCAATTTCGGCGACACGTTCCCGTTCGGTGAGGTGGCGGATTTTGCTGACCGTCCGTTCGGCCGAACTGTCTTTGTAAACGTAGTAGTGATCCTGCCCACAAGCCGCGATTTGCGGCAGGTGCGTGATGGCGATGACCTGGTGATTCCGCCCCATCTGCTTCATGATGCTGCCCATTTTGATCGCGATCTCGCCCGAAATGCCGGTATCGATCTCATCGAAAATGATGGTCGGCAAGGCCGTTTTGTCGGCCAGAAGGTACTTCACGCTCAGCATCAACCGCGAAAATTCACCGCCGGAAGCGACCTGTTTCAGGGGTTGCGGGGCAATGCCCTTGTTGGCCGAGAAGAGAAACGAAATCTGGTCGGCACCGCTGTAGGTAGGCACAATCGGGTCGAGTTTCATCTGAACCGTGCTGTTGGGCATGCCCAGACTCCGCAGCGTTTGCAACAGTTCCTTTTCGATGCTGCCCAGCACCGCCTTGCGCGATTCGGTGAGGTGGGTCGCCGCCTGTTGCAGTTGTTTTTGCAGGGCTTGCAGTTGCTTTTGCGTCGACGCAATCTGTTCGTCGTAGTTCAGAATAGCGTCCACGTCCCGTTCCAACCCCTCGGCGATGTCGATTAATTCTTCCGTTGTGGAAACGCTGTGCTTTTTTTGAAGTGAGAAGAGCGTATCGAGCCGATCCTGCAACAGTTCGGTCTTGGCCGGATCGACCTCCACCTTCGTCTCTTCGCTGCCCAGTTCGTCGGCAATGTCGCGTAGCTCAATCAGGCAACTTTGCAGGCGGTCGCGCAGGTGCACGTAGCTTTTCGAGTAATGGCTGATCTTGTCCAACCCCTGCGAAGCGCTCTGCACCTGCTGGTCGGCGGCACCTTCGGCGTTGGTCAGGTATTCGAGCGCCAGCACCAGCCGCGATTTGATCTCCTCTGCGTTTTCCAGTACTTCCAGTTCGGACTCGATTTCCTCCTGTTCGCCCCGGCGCAGTTGGGCTGCGTTCAGTTCTTCCAGAAGAAAGTTCTTGTAGTCCAGCTCTTTACGGGCCTGAGCTGCGGCTGCTTGCAGTCGCTGAAACCGATCCTCGGTCTCGCGAAACGCGTGGTAGATTTGATGATAGACGTCGCGTAGCGCCTGGTTCTGCGCGTACGAATCCACCACGTTGATCTGAAACTGGTTGGTGGCCAGCATCAGGTTGTCGTGTTGCGAGTGGATGTCCATCAGGTACGAGCCCAGCGCTTTGATGACGTCGAGGGTTGCGGGCGTATCGTTCACAAAGGCGCGCGATTTGCCACTCGGCGAAATTTCCCGGCGGATGATGCACGTCTCGTCGTAGTCGAGTTCGGACGTTTCGAACAGGTGCCTCAGGTCGTACGCGGAGATGTCGAACGTGCCTTCCACCACGCATTTTTTCTGCTGGTCGTAGACCAGGCGCGAATCGGACCGGTTGCCCATCAGTAACCCTAGGGCCCCCAGCATGATCGATTTACCCGCACCGGTTTCTCCCGTAATGATGTTCAGCGCGCGCCCGGGTTCCAGATCGAGGTGATGGATGAGCGCGTAATTCTTAATGAGAAGATGTTTGAGCATGATGTCGGCGAATCTCCACGGGTGGTTCCTGCGCATACGCAAAGGACGGTCCCTGAGATGCAGTGCAAAAGTACGGCAACGCGGTGGGGATTGACAAATGGCACCAACGGAGGGAAGGTCAGTTCTTCACCAACTCCTCGTACTGGTCGGTTTTTGTGGGATCGAGTTCGGCCAGCAGGTTATACGCCTGCTGCTTTTCCTGCGGCGCTCCCTTGGTGAACATGGAAATGAGTTCGTCGCGCTTGGTATCGAAAAACAGGTTGGCCACGAGGCAAATCGGCTTTTGTTTCCGCACGGTCTGAATTTTGGTCAGCATGTCGAGTGCCTGCGCACGGGCCTGGTCGGCGTCTTTCTGGAAGTTGTCCAGCCCCAGGCGGTAGTAGTTGTAGAGGCCTTCGCGGAACGGTTCTACCTGCGGGTTGAGCATGTTTTCGGTCAGCCAGTAGCGTTCGTTCGTGCCGTCGAACGCTTTCCAGCCCGTCCCGCCCGACTGCGAGGCGTTGGTCGCAATCTGTTGTGCTTTCAGGAAAAAATTCCGGCCGCCCATTTTCGAGAAGGTGTCGTAATCGTAGCCGAGGATGATGTTGGCATAAAACGCCAGCAGTGAAGTCAACTGGCTGGAATACGAGTTTTCGTTGAAATCCATCGGCTGGTTCTGCGTGTACTCGAACTTCCAGCTCTGGTCCAGGTAGTTGAACACCAGCGTCTGGTAGTTTGTCCCGTAAACCGGACGCGACGACTGGATTTGCACGCGGGCGTTGTATTGCCCCTGCGGCAGATTGCCCCGTTCGTTGTCGAGCGTGATGACCAGGTTGCAGTTGATGCGCTCTTCCACCGAATACGAGTCGCCGGTCCAGCGGCGCGTGTTCATGAAGTTGGCGATGGAAGTCTGCATTTGCGGAAAAATGGAGCGATCCACGTTCTGCACAGCGTCGTCCACAATCACGACGTTGCAGTTGAGTTCCTGCGCGAAAGCTGGAACGGCCAAAATGAGAATGCTCAGTAGCGTGACACCTAAACTACGCATGCGTAAGAGGTCGTTTATCGTGTGAGAAGTCATCTGAAGTTGTGAGGCGGAGCCCGGCCCGCCCACCACGGGAGCGGTTTTCTTCCAACCTTATTCGTTGGCGCTGAGTTCCTTGTGTTGGGGTAACGTCCGAAGGGAGGCTACCATTGTGTCGACCAGGTCGCGGGCCACCTCGACTTTCGATTTCAGGGCAAACTGGCGCACCTCGCCGTTGCGTCCGTGCAGCGTTACTTTGTTGGTATCGTGCCCGAACCCCGCGCCCGGATCGTTCAGCGAGTTCAACACAATCCAGTCGAGGTTTTTCCTGGTGAGCTTGCCAAGCGCATGGTGCTCTTCGTCGTGTGTTTCGAGCGCAAAGCCTACCGTCAGTTGTCCCGGCCGTTTGCGTTTGCCGAGTTCCTGCGCAATGTCGGGCGTCCGTTTCAGCGGAATGAACAAATCGTCGTCTGTCTTCTTGATTTTCTGCGTCGCCACTTCGCGGGGAGTGTAATCGGCCACGGCTGCCGCAAACACCGCCAGATCGGCCTCGGCAAAGGGGGCTTGCGCGGCGTCGAACATCTCCTGAGCCGTTTGTACACGGCGCGTCTGGATGCCGGCCGGATCGGGCAGATGCGTCGGGCCGCTGAGGAGCGTTACGTCGGCTCCTTCGTCGCGGAGCGCTTCGGCCAGGGCGTAGCCCATTTTGCCGGTCGAGTGGTTGCCGATGAACCGCACCGGATCAATCGCTTCGAACGTAGGGCCGGCCGTTACGAGGGCTTTTTTTCCCGCCAGCCGCTTGCGTGTCGGCGCAAAAAACGCTTCCAGGGCCGCCACAATGTGCTCGGGTTCGGCCATGCGTCCGGTGCCGTGCAGGCCGCTGGCGAGTTCGCCCTGTTCGGCATCGAGCACCCGGTTGCCGAACGAACGCAGCCGCGCCAGGTTTTCGACGGTGGTGGGGTGGGCGTACATGTCCAGGTCCATCGCCGGAGCGACAAATACCGGACAGCGGGCCGAGAGGTAGGTGGCCAGCAGCAGCGTATCGCACTGGCCGTGCGCCATTTTGGCGAGGGTGTGTGCGCTCAGCGGCGCAATCACCAGGGCGTCGGCCCAAAGGCCCAGTTCCACGTGGTTGTTCCAGCTGCCCTGCGCATCGCGCACAAACTTCGAAAGGGCCGGGCGCTTCGACAGGGTCGCCAGCGTCAGGGGGGTAATAAAATCGGAAGCGGCCGGGGTCATAATGACCTGCACGTCCGCTTCCGATTTAATCAACAGGCGCGTTAGCAACGCAGCTTTGTAGGCGGCGATGCTACCACAAACGCCCAGAATTATTTTTTTGTGCTGAAGCACTACTGTTCACTGCTCTCTTCCGACTCGTCGCGATACCGGAACATCACTTTGTCTTCCAGAAACTCTTCTACAGCCACTTGCGAAGGCTTCGGGAGCTTTTCGTAATATTTCGAAATTTCGATCTGCTCGCGGTTCTCGAAAATCTCTTCCAGGTTATCAACGGTCGAGGCGAACTCTGACAATTTGTTGCTCAACTCTTCCTTGATGGTGCTGGAAACTTGCCGTGCCCGTTTGCCGATGACGACAATCGACTCGTATACGTTCTGCGTCGGGGCAGCAATTTTCTCCAGGTCGCGTGTGATCAGAGAAGAGACGTTGGATGTTTTCAGAGACATGGTTAACTATCTAGTATGAAATCAAAGACTACGTAAAACACCGGGCTTAGCGCCGGGCGTTAGGATTGTTCAGTTCGGCCGAGGCGCGGTCGTACAGGCTTTCGGCCGTCCGCACGTATTGGCTGTCAGGATATTTGTCGATAAATTTTTCGTACGTGGCGATGGCGTCGAAATACCGCTCACGCTTTTTTTCCGAAGTGCTGAGGCGCGCCATCTGGTACTGGGCATCGAGTTTCAGGTACAGCGCCTCTTCGTTCAACGGCGAATCCGGAAAATCGTTCGAAAACTCGCCCAGCGCAATCACCGCCGATTCGAAATAACGAATGTCCGACTGCGCCCGTTTGTGGTAAAGCGCGGCATTTTCGAACGCTTTGCGCTCCAGCTTGGCCCGCAGCTGGTCGAGCATGGCGTAAGAGCGCTCCCGGTACTGCGAGTTGGGGTAGAGGTTCAGGAAGTTCTCCAGCGAGGTGATGGCTTCGTAAGTATTGGCCTGATCCAGGTTGTACTTGGGCGAATCTTCGTAAAGCGAAACGGCCTGCATAAAACGGGCTTCTTCGGCCATGGGGCTGCGCGGATACGTCTCGAAAAACGACTTGAAGTAAAACGCGCTCATCACCAGTTGCTTCAGATAATACTGGGCATAGGCCTGATAAAACTGCGCCTGTTCGGCTTCGGCGCGTCCCCGCATCAGCGGAATCACCTCTTCGAGCAGAAGCGAAGCCCGGTAATAGTCCTTTTCTTCGTAGTACTTGAGCGCCGCTTTGTACTTCAGGTCTACATTGGAGCTTTTCTGAATACGGTTAAATTCGCTGCACGCTCCGGTCAGGAGAAGAAACGGAAGGGCCAGGTATATCCACCAACGGGTTTGCATAAGGGCGCAAAGATACGGGTTTCTGAGTTGATTACAATGAAGGTAACGATCCCGTCGCAGGAACCTTATGTAGGACGTAAATTTTTCGGGGAGCGCGGCCGGCAAGGCGCGACACGGCTGACGATCTTTCTCCGTTTAAACTCGTATCTCTGCAAAATGGTGCCATCCCGTCTTTTTTCTCAGCCGTCGTGGGGCCGCCTCTGGTGGGCAGGCGTGCTTGTGCTGTGGCTGGCGGGATGCCGGGAAGCCCCCCACCCGCGCCGACTTGCCGAAATAAGGGCTGATCCCGCCGCGTTTACGCTTTCACTGCAACAGGTGGCGGCGCAAAACGATCTGTCGTTCGTGCGGAACGTGCGGTTGGTGGCGGTCGACGGGGAACCTTATTATCAGGTGAAGGACGCCCGGCACCGGTTTCGCTACTTCCACGGGCAAACGGGCGAAGCGTTGCAGGACGGCGACCGGCACTACGCGCTGCACCTGGCGGGCCTCGTACCGGAAAACCAGGTGACGCCCGAGGTGGTCCCCGTAGCGCAGGCAGAAGGGAGTGCCGTCCGGTCGGTCTGGCGTGTCACGGACCAGGACGGCTGTGCGATTTACGTCTCGACGGAGCAGGGACGGCGGCTGTACCGCATCCGGCCCTGGCAACAAAAAATACAACGACTGGAAACGTGGTTAGGAGGAATTCAAACGACCGCGCCGCCTGCGGTAGAAACCAGTCTGTTCTCCATCTCCGACCTGCGTTGGCCGACCGACCGCCTTCTGGCGCGTTACCCCGATCTGCAAAACCTCTCGCTCGTCAAAATGCCCTACGAGGACAAAGGGCTGGACCCGGACGGCAAGCCGATTCCGACTTTGTTTTACCGCCTGACGTTCCCGGGCAGGTCGCCGGGTTACGTGAATGCGGAAACGGGGGCGGCGCTTCCCGAAGGAGAACAAATCTACGGGCGGTACCTGGCGAACCTGATCCGCAGCCGACAGGAACAGGCGCGCAACGGCGGGGTGTTTTCTACCTGCAACCGCCGCACTTACGTGCCCGACGGCCGCGAAGTTGTCGAAGCGGGCATTCTGGAGACGCTTGTGCTGTCGGAGCCAGCGCTGCCCGCCACCCTGCCCGGCGAAAAGGAATTGGTCAAGGTTGTCTACAACACGTCCGATCTGCTGACCTACTACGTCGACCCGGCAACGGGGCGGCTGGTCACAACCACACACGGCCGGAAACGCCACCGCGACTTCTTTTCTACCCTGTTCTCGCCCTTTTTTCGGTAATTCTTTACCTTCCACCCACCCGAAGCCGCACTAGGCACCGGGATTGCGTCGTTACAACAACGAGGCGAAAGGCTCCGCGTACGCAACTTTTTGTGGACGAACGGGGTCTTGAAGAGGAGCTTCCCCACACCATGGTTCGATCGTTACTTCCCGCAGTCAGGTGGACTACCTTCTTCCGACGGAATTCTTTCCGTGTGGTGGCAGGTGCGTGTCTGCTGGTGGGCGTGCTGTCGTCGTGTCGAGAAACGGCAACCCCGGAAGAAGAACCTTTGCCGGAAGCCAAACCGGTGGAACTTACCTTACCACCCTATTTCTCCAGGAAAAACATCTTTGACAACCCGGCGAATCCGCTGACCGATCAGGGCATTGCGCTGGGCCGGATGTTGTTTTACGACACACGCCTCTCGGCCGATGGCACGGTGGCCTGTGCGACGTGTCACCAACAGGAACACGCTTTTGCCGATACAGAAGCGCGGGCCGTGGGCATCGGTGGGCAGGTGGGGCGGCGCAGTAGCATGTCGCTGGCGAATCTTTTGTGGGTCAACCGGTTGTTCTGGGACGGGCGTGTAGCCACCTTGGAAGAACAGGCCCTCCATCCGATTCAGGACCCGCTGGAAATGGGGAGCACACCGGAAGAACTGGCCCGCAAACTGCAGGGGCTAGACGACTACCCCCGGCGGTTCCAGATCGCCTTTGGGACCGATCAGATTAGCCCCGACCTCATTACCCGGGCGCTGGCGCAGTTTCAGCGTACGCTCATCTCGGCCGACTCGAAATACGACCGCTACCTGCGGGGCGAAGCCCAGCTTACCGAGCAAGAGGAGCGGGGCCTTCTGCTGTTCCAGACCCATCCGGAACCCACCATCGGACTGCGCGGCGGCAACTGCGGTGACTGCCACGTCGGCGTGACCTTCGGGGGCGATGCGACCGAATTCCGGGGATTTTTCAACAACGGCATTACGACCGGTTTTACCAGTGCTGCCGACTTGGGGCGGGAAGCGCAAACCGGCGATTCGCTGGACCGGGGGCGTTTCCGGGCGCCTTCGTTGCGCAATATTGCACTGACCGCGCCCTACATGCACGACGGTCGTTTTCAGACGTTGGAAGAGGTACTCGACCATTACAACCAGCCTGATTTGTTCGGGCGACCGAACGTGGACCTCCTGATCCGGCAGGGCACGAACGACCCTTACGCCGACGGACGGACGCCGGGGCGGAGCCTGATGTTGACCGATCAGGAAAAAGCGGACATCGTTGCGTTTCTGCATACGCTGACCGATACCACCTTCATTCATAATCCTGATTTTGCCGATCCTTCTCAATCCGAATAGCTATGAAATTCAAGTACGGTATTGGCCTGACCCTGAGTGTGTTGCTGGGATTGGGGGCCTGCGAAAAAACTCCCGTCGAAAAGGCGGAAGAGGGAACGCTGTTGCTGACGTTCGAGCATACGTTCGGGCAGGACGCCTTTCAACTGGGCGAAGCGTTTACCACCACGAGCGGCGACGCGTTGCGAATCAGCGACCTGCGCTACTTCATCAGCAACGTGAAGCTGCGCAACCGGCAGACCGGCGAATTCTACCTGGAGCCCGACAGCTACCACCTGATGGAACTGGCCTCGGGGCAAAGCCTGGACAGCATCCGGCTCGAACACGTGGTGCCCGGCACGTACGACGAACTGGAATTTGCCATTGGGGTGGACAACGCCCGCAATACGTCGATCGATCAGATCGGCGACCTGGACCCGGCGAGTGGCATGGCCTGGAACTGGAACACGGGCTACAAGTTTTTTCTGCTCGAGGGGACGTATTTCAGCGATACGGCGCAGGCCGACCGGGCGCTGACCTACCACATCGGGGGAAATGCGAACTACCGCATCCTGAAATTTGCGTTACCGCTGACTGCCGACCCGCCGCTGACGGTGCGTAATCAATACACGACCGAAGTAAAGATGCAGGCCGACCTGGCGGAGGTGTTTGAGGAACCCCATCCCATTCGCCTTGATGAATTAAACTTTGCGATGTTCGAGCCGGTCAGTTCCGGCAAAATCGCCGACAATTATGCAACGGGTGTTTTCAGTGTGGCCGACGTGGTGTTGCCCTCGCTTCCGGATTAAGGCGCTCCTCTTCGGAGGGATGATGCTGGGAGCCTGTCAGGCCCCGGAGCGGACTGCCGACGCGGCCCTTGCGCCCCACGTACGGGCGGTGTTGGGCGCGCCGGTGCCTGCGCCTGCCAACAATCCGTCGACGCCCGAAGGCATTGCCCTGGGGAAAAAACTGTTCTTCGATCCGATCTTGTCGGCGAACGGGCAGGTGTCGTGCGCCACGTGTCACCAACCCAACCGCGCGTTCTCCGACGGCCAACCGCTCAGCACCCTGGGCATAACGCACCGTCCCTTGTCCCGGCATACGCCCGCCCTCATCAACGTCGCCTGGATGCCGGCCCTGTTCTGGGACGGAGGCGCGCGCAATCCTGAATCGCTGGTGTTTGGTCCGCTGACGCACGTCGACGAGATGGGCACGGACCTGCGGCACCTGGTCCAGACCTTGCAAGACCACCCAACCTATCCGGCGGCGTTTCAACGTGCCTTTGGCTCCGATTCCATTACGTCGGCTACGGTGGCGCGTGCGCTGGCGCAGTTTACCCGCACGCTGGTGTTTGCCGATTCGCGTTACGACCGCTGGCAGCGACAGGAAGCGGGGGGAGAGCTCACCGCGGCCGAGCAACGGGGACGGCACCTCTTCGAACAACGGTGTGCCGGGTGCCACACGCCCGGCTTGTTTACCGACAACCGGTACCACAACAACGGACTGGACCGGGACTTTGCCGACACGCGCGAGGAAGGTTTGCGCCAGGGACGCTACCGGATTACGTTCGATTCGGCCGACCTGGGACGCTACAAAACGCCCACGCTGCGCAACGTCGCACAAACCGCGCCGTACATGCACGACGGCCGCCTGGCTACCCTGGACGATGTGCTGGCGCATTATCGCTTCGGGGTGCAGCCTTCGCCTACACTGGATGCGTTGTTGCAACAACCGGACGGACCGCCCGGCATCGGACTGACCGATGAGGAGACCGCCGACCTGAAAGCTTTTCTGCTGACCCTGACGGAAATCACGGAGGCGCAGTAGCGCGGCTGATTACATCCGTACGATCCGTTCCAGTTTCTGGGTGTTTTTTACCTGAATGCGGCTGCCGGCCACCACGACCAACCCCTCGTCTTTAAAATCGCTGAGCGTGCGAATGACCGTCTCTTTGGCCGTGCCGACCAGGCTGGCGAGGTCTTCCCGGCTGATGCGGAAGCCTTCGGCGTCGGCTTGTTCGTGCAGCGAGAGAAGGGCCTGGGCGGTGCGCTGCCGCACGGAGTGATAGGCCATGCGGAGCAATTGCTCTTCCCGTTCCATCAGGTTGTGCGAGAGCATTTTGATGAATTTCAGCGAAACCGCCTGGTTGCCGTAGAGCAACGCCAGAAAGTCGGTCTTGGGAATGGACGCGATTTCGGCATCTTCCATCACAATCGCGGTTTCGGAGTACGCTCCCTCTTCGAACAGGGCCTGATAGCCGAAGAAATCGCCGGGGCCGTACATGCCCGTGATGTACTCGCGGCCGTCTTCGTTGCTCTTAAACGTTTTGACCTTCCCTTCCTGCACAAAATAGAGCGATTGGGCCGAATTGCCTTCCAGAAAAACCGGCCGTTTCTTGGGGTATTTGCGGAGTTTGTATTGTTGGGGCAGGTCCTTCAACTCGTGGATGGTACCGGCGTCTTCCAGCAGTTGGTGCAGGCCCTGCAGGCTGTTGGGGTAGTCGCGCTGGTGCACCCGACTCTTTTTCAGTCGAACGTCGACGGCCTCCAGAAGCTCGTTATCGTCGAAAGGCTTGGTCAGGTAATCGTCCGCGCCCAGGGTCATGCCCTTGCGAAAATCTTCCCGTTCGGCTTTGGCGGTCAGGAAAATAAACGGAATGTGGGCAAGTTCTTCCTGCTGGTGCAGCATGCGCAGCACGCCGTAGCCGTCGAGTTCCGGCATCATGATGTCGCAGATGATCAGGTCGGGGCGTTCCTGCCGTGCCAGCGTCACGCCCACTTTACCGTTTTCGGCGGTCAGTACCCGGTAACCGGCGAGTTCCAGAATCTCGGCTGCGTTTTCACGGATTTCGAGGTTGTCTTCGATCAGGAGGAGGGTAGTCATAGGAAGAGGAGTTTGCTCCACCAAAGGTAGTAGGTCGGACGTGAGTTCCAAGCGTGCGCCGTCGCAGGGCGGCTATTCCGTCTCGTATTCGTCGGGCGTGAGTTCCATCGGCAGGCGGACGATGAAGGTAGTGCCCTCGTTGGCACGGCTTTCCAGCGCAATCGTACCGTGTTGCAGCTCGACGTACCGTTTCACGATGTGCAGGCCCAGGCCGGTGCCCTGAATGTTGGTGGCGTTGCCCGCCCTGAAAAAGCGGTTGAACAGATATTTCTGTTCCTTTTCGGGAATACCGATGCCCTGGTCCTGCACCCGGAGTTCAACCTGAGCGTCAGGGGTAGGGGTGAGGGAAAGCGTGATGCGCTGGCCTTCGGCAGAGTACTTGATGGCGTTGGAAAGCAGGTTGGTGAAGATGGCTTTGATCAGTTTACGGTCCAGCATCGTCTCGGTCAGGCGTGGGTCGTCTGCCTCTACCCGAATCACCTGCCCGACCTTGGCCACACTCTGCATCTCTTCGGCGGTGATCTGCGCCAGATCTTGCAGGTCGAGGAGGGCCGGTTGGACGTGGATTTTCCCTTCGTCCAGTTTGCCGATCGACAGGAAATCGTCGAGCACGCCCACCAGATCGTTAACGCTGCTTTTGATGCGGTCCAGGTGTTTGCTGATCCGTTCCGCTTTGTTTTCGGCAGTGCTGTCCTGGTATTTCCGCACGAGCGAAGTCGACGACAGAATGGTGCTCAGGGGCGTTCTGAACTCGTGCGAGGCCATCGACACGAAGCGCGTCTTCAGCTCGTTCAGCTCGCGTTCCTTCTTCAGGGCGTTGCGCATCTCTTCTTCGGCGTGCTTGAGTTCCGTGATGTTTTCGCCCACCACCAGCACCTGCCGAATGGGCCCATCGTCCGAAGGAAGGGGCGCGGCGTTCAGAATGAAGGACTTGGATTGCACTTCGACCTCCATGGTGGCGCTTTCTCCCCGAAACGCTTTTTCCAGAAACAACTGCACCGTCGCACGAATGTCGTCGGGCAGGTCCTGCAACAAGGGGCGGTGCAGCAGTGCCGTGCGGTCCAGCTTAAGTTCCTGCAGGGCTTTGCCGTCCAGCAACACCAGGCGATACGCGGCGTCGATCACGCTGATGATGCCATCCGGAAAGTTCTGTACCATCGCGTGGTAGAGCGCCTGCGTTTCGCGCAGTTCGGCATTGGTCCGGGCCAGTTCGGCGGTGCGGTGTTCTACCCGCTGCTCCAGCTCTTCTGCGTTGCGTTTTAGCTGGGCACGGCTCTCGCGGAGGGCATCGGTCGTGCGTTTGCGTTCGGTCACGTCGATGATGAACGCAATGACGTACATGGTGCCTTCCAGGTGCACGTAGTTGAGGCCTGCCTCAATGTAGAACTCGCTGCCGTCTTTGCGGCGGGCGCTCAGGTCCATGTCCCGTCCCATGCCGCGCGCGTGCGGCTTATCGTAGTAGTGCTGGCGGTGCGCCTGGTGCTGGTGCCGCAGCCGTTGCGGAATCAGAAGTTCCACCGCCTGGCCGACCATCTCGTCGGAATCGTAACCGAACAACCGTTCGCAGGCCGGATTAACCATCACGATCATGCCGTTCTGGTTGGTGACCAAAATACTTTCCTGCGAGCCTTCGAACATGGCGCGGAAAATCTTTTCGCGTTGGGGCAGAACGGACGGCGAACGGTGGGCAGATTCCATAAAGTAGCGTGATGGCGGGATGTAGCTCAAAGATAGGGCTCTGGCGTATACGAAATGTGACAAAAGTCATTCTATGTACTTACAGGCATCATCCTTTCGGGGGAGCGGGCCGTGTACTTTTACTTATTCATGATTTTTAACCCCTCAGCCCCATGGATTCGTTACGCAACATACTCGTGCCGACCGATTTTTCTGCCTGCTCCAAGCAGGCCATACGCTTTGCGCTGCAGATTGCCCGTTTGTCTGGCGCACGGCTGATTCTCTACCATGCCGTGCACCCGCCGGTCAGCACTTCGGTCAGCATCATGATCAACAAACTGATTCGCCAGATGCGGCTGGACGCCGAACGGGACCTCAAGCAGCTGTTGCTGAACATGCCGGAGCTGCAACAGGTCGCCCCTCAGATCATTCTGGAAGCCGGATTTATGGAAGACCGCCTGCCCGAACTCATCGCGCAACACGAGGTCGATCTGGTTGTGATGGGAACACGCGGGGCCAGCAAAGGCATTGCGTCCGTGTTGGGGAGCAACACCACGCGGGTCATCGAACAGGTAACGTGTCCCGTTCTGGCCGTACCCGAGAAAGCGTCGCTGGCGCCCATTCGGCGTATTTTGTTCGCCACGGATTACGAGCCTGTTCCTTCCGAGAAGGTGATCGCTCCGCTGGTAAAGCTGGCGCAGATCTTCGATGCCGAAATTACGGTG
Organism: Catalinimonas alkaloidigena; assembly: GCF_900100765.1. Classification (NCBI taxonomy): domain Bacteria; kingdom Pseudomonadati; phylum Bacteroidota; class Cytophagia; order Cytophagales; family Catalimonadaceae; genus Catalinimonas; species Catalinimonas alkaloidigena. The sequence continues at coordinate 21,895 of NZ_FNFO01000001.1, forward strand.
CTGAAAGTCGACGAAGAAGAGCGGGGTGCCCTGACGATGACCGAAACGCTAGGCAAGGTGCGGCTGCAACTGTACTTCGACCGGGTGCGCTCCAGCTACCACCTGACCACCCACGAAGACGTCGCCGAAGGCATCGAAGACTACATTCGGATGTACCCGATCGAGATGCTGGCCATGATGCCCCGCCGGCACACGGTGTTCGAGCGCCTCTTTAAGGAAAGCCATACGCGCCGGATGGCGCTGCATACAAACTACCCGCTGCTGACGTTCCGGGCTTCTTAAGTACGGACCGATCACGACGATTCACAAGATGAGCACCGCCATTCGTGCCCAGGAGGAAATCGCGTGTTTTCACTGCGGCGATGTGTGTCAGGAGGCGCCCCGCTGGCAGGACGAACACGCGTTCTGTTGCCAGGGCTGCCAGACGGTATACGATCTGCTGAAGGGGCACGCCCTGACGGGCTATTATACCGTAGAAAAAACACCGGGGCGTTCGCGCAAACATCCGGCTCCTGCCGCACGGTACGCTTTTCTGGACCAGCCCGACCTGGCCCGTGCGTTTCTGACCTTCGAGGAGGGAACGCTCGGGCAGGCGACGTTTTTTCTACCCGCAATCCACTGCAGCGCCTGCATCTGGCTACTCGAGCAGTTGCCGGCCCTGCAACCGGGCGTCCGGCAGGCGCAGGTGCGGTTTGCTGCCAAAGAACTTTCGGTGACCTTCGACCGCGACGCCGTTTCGTTGCGCGAACTGGCCGAGTTGCTGGACCGCCTGGGCTACCCGCCCGACCTGTCGGGAGGGGCTACCGGCCGGCAAAGCCGCCGCAAGGTCGACCGCACGTTCGTCCTGAAAATCGGCGTGGCGGGCTTTTGCTTCGGCAACATCATGCTGCTGAGTCTGCCCGATTACCTGGATGCCGACTTTGCAGTAGAGCCACTTTTCCAGCGGTGGTTCGGCGCATTGAACTTCCTGTTGGTGCTGCCGGTCGTGTTTTACGTCGCCAGCGACTACTTCAAATCGGCCTGGACGGGTCTGCGTCATGGCTTCGTGAACCTGGATGTGCCCATTGTGCTGGGCATTGTGGCGCTGTTCGGCCAGAGTGTGTACGAGCTGCTGACCGACACGGGAGCGGGGTATTTCGACTCGCTGGCCGGGCTGCTGTTCTTTCTGATGCTGGGGAAGTGGTACCAGAGCCAGACGTACAAAGCGCTGGCCTACGACCGGGATTATACGTCGTATTTTCCGGTGGCGGTCACCCGGCTGGTGGACGGGGTGGAATGTACCACGGCCCTGAAAGACCTGCGGGCGGGCGACTGGGTGCTGATTCGCCATCAGGAGTTGATCCCGGCCGATGCCGTGCTGCGGGAGGGCGACGCGCACATCGACTACAGCTTTGTGACCGGTGAGGCCACTCCCATCGAAAAGCAACCGGGAGAGGCCCTCTTCGCCGGGGGGCGGCAGTTGGGCGGGCCGCTGGTGCTCGAACTCCAGCAACCGGTGGCGAACAGTTACCTGACCCGCCTCTGGAATCAGGAGGTCTTTCAGAAACCCGAGGCGACCGGGCTCTCGACCATGGCCGATGGCCTGAGCCGCTACTTTACGCTGACCATCCTGACGATCAGTGCCCTGACGGCCCTGTACTGGGGGTGGCACCAACCGTCCTCGATAGGACCGGCGGTGACGGCCGTCCTGATTGTGGCCTGCCCGTGTGCCCTGGCCCTGGCTGCCCCTTTTGCCTTGGGACACACCTTGCGCTTGTTTGGCAAATGGGGCTGTTACGTAAAAAATGTCGGCGTGCTGGAACGCCTCGCGCAGGTGGATCATCTGGTGTTCGACAAGACCGGGACCCTCACCGAAACGCAGGCGCACCGGGTGCATTACGAAGGAGACCCCCTCACTGCCGAGGAACAACGTCTGCTGCACGCGACCGTCCGCAACTCTGCGCATCCGCTCAGCAAGGCAATCTACCAGGCCGGAGCCGCTTCGACTCCTGTCGTGTCGCTCACTGCGTTCGAGGAGCATACCGGGCGGGGCATGACCGCTTCTGATGGAACACGCACGTTACGGCTGGGGGCCGCCTCGTTTGTGGGGGGCACTACGACGGCTGCGGAAGGGACGCAAGTATTCGTTGCGGTCGACGGCGTGGTGAAAGGCCATTTCCAAGTAGAAAATACGTACCGGCGTGGGCTGGAGCCGCTTTTGGAAACGCTACAGACCCGCTACACGACTCACCTGTTGTCGGGCGATGGCGAGCGGGAACGCACGCGACTTCAACCTTACTTTTCGGCGTTGCACTTCCGGCAGAGCCCGCTTGATAAACTCCACTACCTGAAGACGCTACACCAGGCCGGGCACCGGACCCTGATGGTCGGCGACGGACTGAACGACGCCGGGGCACTGAAACAAAGTGACGTGGGCATTGCGGTGGCCGACGACATCTACCATTTCTCTCCGGCGTGTGATGCGATTCTGGATGCCCGCCAGTTGCCTCACCTCGATCGCTTTCTGCAGTTGGCGAAAGCCAGCCGCCGGACGGTCCTTGCGGCGTTCGGCCTTTCGTTCGTGTACAACGGAGTGGGGTTGGCCTTTGCGGTGACCGGGCAGTTGACGCCGCTCGTGGCGGCCATTCTGATGCCGCTCAGTTCGGTGACGGTGGTCGGGTTCGTTACCGTCCTGACCAACGCGTACGCCCGACGGCTTTTTGGGAAATAAGCCGCCCTACGTTGCACTTCCCTCGTGTTTTATAAGATTTAAAAAAAGGCCCGCAGGTTCTGCTGCGGGCCTTTTTTGTGTGGATTCGCGTGAGATTAGTCTTCGTACGAAGGCGATACCACCCGGGGGGCACCCGCCAAAATGCGTTCGTCGGCCTCGTACTGTTCGAAGTTGCGGATAAATTTCTCGGCCAGCCGCTCGGCCTGCAAGTCGTAGGCGGCCGGATCGTCCCAGGTATTGCGCGGATTCAGCAACGCCGTCGGCACCCCCGGGCAGGCGTCGGGCACCTGCAGACCAAACACCGGATGGACCGAAAACGGGACTTCGTTCAGGTTACCATTGAGCACGGCCGTGATGCACGCGCGTGTGTGGGGGAGTTTCATGCGGGTGCCCACACCGTAAGGGCCACCGGTCCAGCCGGTGTTGATCAGCCACACCTGCGTGTGATGAGCCTCCATCTTTTCGCCCAGCAACCGGGCGTACTGCGCCGCCGGCAGGGGCATAAACGCCGCCCCGAAGCAAGTCGAAAACGTGGCTTGTGGCTCGTTGATGCCTTGTTCCGTACCTGCCACCTTGGCCGTATAACCCGACATAAAGTGGTACATGGCCTGCGCCGGATTCAGGCGTGCGACGGGCGGCAGCACTCCGAAGGCGTCGGCCACCAGGAAGAAAATATGGCGGGGATGCCCGCTGCGCGAGGGCAACAGGACGTTTTCGATGTGATTGATCGGGTACGCCGTCCGGGTGTTGGGCGTCACCACCACGTTGGTGTAGTCAACGGTCCGGGTTCCGGGGAAAAAGCGGGTGTTTTCGAGGATGGCGCCGAACCGGATGGCGCGGAAAATATCGGGTTCTCTTTCTTCGGTCAGGTCGATGGTTTTGGCATAACATCCGCCTTCGAAGTTGAACACGCCGTTTTCGGACCAGCCGTGCTCGTCGTCACCGATGAGCCGCCGTTGCGGATCGGCCGACAGCGTGGTTTTGCCCGTGCCCGACAGACCGAAGAAGATGGCCGTGTCGCCCTCCTGCGTCCCGACGTTCGCGGCGCAGTGCATCGAAAGGACGTGGTGCTGGTGGGGCAACAGGAAATTCAAGAGCGAAAAAATGCCTTTTTTAATTTCACCAGCGTAGCCCGTGCCGCCGACCAGAATCATCTTCTGGGTCAGATTCAAAATGGCAAAGTTGGCCTGGCGGGTGCCGTCGAGCGCGGGATTGGCCTCAAACTCCGGCACGTGAATGACGTGGTAGTCAGGTTCGAAATTTTCCAGTTCCTCTTCGCTGGGGCGCAGAAACATGGTATGGCAGAACAGGTTGTGGTAGGCGTTGCGGTTGATGATCCGCACCTTGAGGCGGTACGCCGGATCGGCCCCGGCGTAGACATCCCGCACAAACACCTCCTGGCTTTGTAGGTATGCGCCCATTTCGCGACGCAGCACCTCGAATTGGTCGGCCTCAAACGGTTGGTTGATGGCGTTCCAGTCGACCGTGTCGGCCGTGAGGGCGTCTTTCACGATGAACCGATCTTTGGGCGAACGGCCGGTAAATTTTCCGGTGTCGCACATCAGCGCGCCGGTCGATGTGAGTTGTCCTTCGCCGCGTTGCAGCGCCATTTCGATGAGTTGGGCGGGCGGGAGGTTCCAGTAGGCGCGGGCTGTGTGCGTGAGGCCACAGCTTTCCAGGCCCATACGCTTCGATTTTTTACCGATTTCTTCCATGCTTGCAGGGGGTTAACGTGAAGGGAAAAGCACCGCATGGGGGCTGATAAAAGGGCGCGCCCTGCGGTCATGATGGGCAACAAGGTAAGGGAGGCCCCGTAGTGGGGGAATGACGGATGTCGGGCCGGCCGATGATCCTCGTCATATTACGGAAGTGGTTGGTTGCCAACCGTTTCGGCATGATAAAAATACGCGATTGGGATGACGAAGCTCATTTTTGTTGGCGGGCCGACCGCGTAGTTTTGGCTTATTATCACGCTAAAACGAGCCCATTATGAAACCGCTTCGCCACATCCTTGTCCCCGTTAATTTCACCCTCTGTGCAAAAAATGCCGTTCGCTTCGGGCGGGCCTTTGCCGAGCAAACGGGCGCTACCCTTTCGTTGCTCTACGTACACGACGGCGATCTGCCCAGCCCCGACGAGCGGCGGCAGATGACGGCCTGGAAAGAAGAATTGCTAGACGAGATGCGCGCACCGTACCAGCTCCACTTCCGGGGGGGGAAGGTCGTCCAGGCCATTTGCGAAGTGGCTGAAGCCTACCAGGCCGACGTACTCTTTATGGGCACCACCGGCATTCACCAGCCCAGCATGGTGTTGGGCTCGTTGACGTGGCAGGTGATGGTCGAAGCGCCTTGCCCGGTGCTGGCCATTCCGCAGGAAGCCCGCATGGAAGCGATCCAGAAGGTTGGGTTTATGAGCGACCTGTCGGCCATCGAGAAACCCCAGTCGCTGTACCCGCTGTTTTTCCTGGCCGACCTGTTTTCGGCCGAGTTGCACATCGTGAACGTAAAGAAACGTGCCGCCGGCATTTCGTCCGAGAAAACGCAGGCCGCCCTGGCATTGGAACATGAACTGGAGGACATTCCGCACTGCTTCCACATCATCGAAGACCAGGATCTGGTGCATGCGGCCCGCACCTTTGTGCAGCAGTACGACATCGACCTGCTGGCGATTATGCCGCGTAAGCATACGGACCTCGAACAACTCTTTGCCGGAAAGCTGACGCAGCAACTGGCACTCCACCTCGAAACGCCCCTGCTGGCCTTTCACGAGGCCTGATCTCCACCAAACACCCACCGTTTGCAGCCAGTGGCCGCCTGAGGCGTACCGCTGGCTGCTGTTTTTTCGCGACACTTACGTGCTTTATGGACACACGTTCTGCTGCGTGGCACTACCTGCTCGACAAAGCCTGGCCCCTGCGCACCAAACTGGGTTTGTTTCTTCTTGTCACGGGCTTGGCCCTTTTGGGTGCCTACATGCTGCGGACTCCGGCGCTGTCCGAAGCGGGGTTTCATACCCTGGTCATTCTGCTGCTGGCGGCCGGTCTCTGGATCAGTGAAGCCATTCCGGCCTTTGCGGTGGGGCTGCTGGTGATCGGCCTGGAGCTGCTGCTGCTGAGTTTTCGGCCCAACGACCCCACACCCCTGGCATGGGAGCAGTTTGTCAACCCGTGGGCGAGCCCGGTCGTCTGGCTGCTGCTGGGCGGATTTTGTATGGCGACGGCGGCCGAGCAAACCCGGCTTGATCAGCGGCTTTCGGCGTTTATGGTTTCGTTTTTGGGACCGAAGCCCGGCATGTTCCTGCTGGGCATTCTGCTGACCACCGCCATTCTGTCGATGTTCATCTCCAACACCGCCACGGCCGCGTTGATGATGACGGTGATCGGCCCTTTTGTGGCGCGCCTCGGTCCTCACGAGCCCTTTCGGAAGGCCCTGCCGCTGGGCATTGCGCTGTCGGCCTCGGTAGGAGGGATGGGCACCATCATCGGGAGCCCGCCGAACGCCATTGCGCTGGGATACGTGCAGTCCATTGGGCTCGACATTTCATTTCTGGACTGGATGCTGTTCGGCGTGCCGCTGGGGTTAGGGCTGGTCGTGCTGGTCTGGGCCGTTCTGCGCTGGCGTTACGCCGGGGCGTTGCAGACCTTACCCGGGCTGCCGACCGAAGCGGAGGCCGCTGCGGCGCGACATTTTTCACTGGCGCAACTGATCGTGATGGGCACGTTTACGGTGACCGTGGGGCTCTGGCTTACCTCCGCGTGGCATGGCGTCAGTGTGGCAGCCATTTCGTTTCTGCCCATCGTCGTCTTTGCCGTGACCGGCATCCTGAAAAGCGAACAAATTCGGCTCCTGCCCTGGGATACGCTGATGCTCGTCGCCGGCGGGTTGTCGCTGGGGGTGGCGATCCGGGAAACCGGCCTGGCCGACTACCTGGTCGGTGCGCTGCCCCTCGACCCGTCGGGGCAGGTAGCGTTTACGATCCTGCTGCTGGGTTACGTGACCGTCGGGTTGTCAAACATCATGAGCAACACGGCGGCGGCTACCATCCTGATTCCGCTGGGCGGCACGCTGCTGCCCGAACACGCCCTGCCCGTAGCTGTGGTGATCAGCCTCTCGGCCTCGGCGGCGGTGCTGTTGCCCATTTCCACGCCCCCGAACGCCATCGCTTATGCCACGGGTTGGCTCCGCCAGAAAGATTTTACGCTGCTGGGACTGGTCATCGGCCTGCTGGCCCCGCCGCTGTTTGTCTGGACCATGCAACTGCTGGGCTAGCAAAAAAAAGAGCCGACGGTAGGGTCGGCTCGGGGTGTTGGTGGTCATGTTTTACCGTCGCGATCCGTAGGCGACGATCGAAAATTCGGGAAGCATTCGGGCGGCAGGGAGCGGGTCTTTGGCGGGCTTGAGCTTCGCGGCTTTGCCCACCGAAAAGTTGACCGGCATAATGAAACGTGCCGTGCAGGGCTGGTCGTGCAGTTGCGCCGGAACCCAGGGGCCGGTGACCTCTTGCAGGGTGCGGATCACCTCTTCTCCACAACCACCGCCAATGTCCTGTTCCACTTTGTAGTGGTGCGGATTGCCTTCGGCATCGACTTCGAACGACACGTAGACGGTGCCTTTGATCGACTTGGCCTGAGCCGATTCCGGATAGCGTATGGTCTTCGCGATGTTGTGGTACCACAGGTCGGTACTGCCCAGGTACCGGGGCGCTACGTCCAGGGACTGTTCCACCCATTCACCGCCTTGTGCTACGACGTACGGCTCCGGATCTTCCTGCGCAAAAACGACCTCTCCTGACGAGTGATCGAACTCCAGCTCGAGCTCGCCCCGTTCGTCGTAATACTCCCAGGTGCCGTATTTTTCATCGTTCTGCAAATAACCCTTTTCGTAGGCGTTTTCGACCAACGTCAGGTTTTGGGCAAGAAGTGGCTCCGGCAGCAGCACCGCTACCGGAAGAAGCAACCCGAACGACAGCGTGAGCGGATGGCGCGTCGCGCGCGGAAGCCGGATTAAGAAAAAGTGAGTCAGGAGATTACTTTGAAGTGATGCCATGGTCTGTGCTTGATTGGTACCAGAAGGTAAGCGCCTTCTTTCAGCCGATCAAACCGGAGTATACAGGTCGATACAAGCAAAGACAATCGGTTGAATTTTTTGAAGGCAATGCGGGAAGCCTCCGTTTCGTTCTTACATCAAAAGCACATAGCGGGGGAGCATCGGTCGGAGTCGCTCGAACTACAGAGTTACACCCGATACAAGCGGGGAAGCATTTTGAGGTAAGAGTCGATGGCCTTAGCCTCCCAGGGCCATACGCCAGCGGTCGTAGGGTAAATCAGCTGGAGTGCGCTGAAGTGATCCCTTCCGTAAAGCCATTGCGCCCACCCGAAGTATTCAGCGTAATGGAGTCGATCCACCTTTTTAAAAAGTACCGGAAAGCCTTTCAGGAATCCGTCGTAATACCGGTCGGCTTCAAACGTTTCGCCGTTTTTGATCCGGTTGTTGTATTCGTTGATGATCCCATGGGTTAGCTCCCGTTTCAGGCCCGTAATGATCAGTTCCGGCTGACCGGTACATTTCTCTATGCCCATCGAATAGCAAAAAGGAGGGGAGTCGTCCTCGGCCAGCACGTGCAGAATATGGCATCCGTATACCTCGATATCCTGTAGGGCTTTCACTTCGTTAGGTTTCATGGGCATTAGGTAACTGGAGCTTACTTATCCCAGCTTGATGAACACGGGTACGACCATCCGAACGCGAACGGGTTGACCGCCCTGCCGGCCAGGTTGCCACGGCGAGGTTTCACGAATCACCCGGATCAGTTCCTGATCAAGCAAAGGGTATGGACTTTCTGTAGCTGATCCGCGAGTGACAGGGGTAAACCCAGAGAGGGTGCCATCCTTCTCTACGATGAATTTTACAAACGAGCTGACGCAACCTATCTCTTCTTTTCCCCAGTATGCTGGCGGGACGTGGAGATGTTTTGACAGATACTTGTTAAAGGCTTCCATCCCCCCTTGTGGGGTCGGTTGCACCTCAGCCACTTCGTAGGCCTGGCTGGTGTCCGATACCACGAGGAGTGAGGAAGGAAGCCAGAAGGGGTCACTTGCCTGTGCCATCATTGCACTGTGCCATAAGAACAGACAACCCACGAGAATCCGGTACAGCATCAGGGAATGTGTTGAGTCGGAAGATACCCATTTTCTTGTTGTTGTGAATAGGCACCCCATCCCACGAATCGCCCCGCCCCCGCGCACTCATCCACCAGTTCACTCAATCGCTCAATTCTATGCGCCCTCTCCCGCGCTAAAACCTGATCAAAATCATCTTCTGGCCTGAGAGGCATCATCGGTGTTGCAGGCGTTCGGCGGCACTTTTGTGCATCAACCGGATACGTCTATGAGTGCGCTGTTTATTCTGATTGGAGTGAGTCTGGTCGTCGCCAGCGGGTTTCTGGGAGCTTTTCTGTGGGCTACCCACGCCGGCCAGTTCGACGACGACTACACCCCCTCGGTGCGCATGCTTTTCGACGACGACAAACCCGATTCAAAACCCGAATAGTTCATGGAATCATCTACCGTAGTAGCCCCGGGAGGCGCCCTCGACCCCGCCCTCGCCGGAAGGCTCGAAACGTTCCGCTACGACAACAAGATCGTCAAGTTCTTCGCCATCGCAACGGTGGTCTGGGGCATTGTGGGCATGCTGGTGGGGCTGACCGCCGCCATCCAGTTGTTTTACCCCGACCTCAACCTGGGCATTCCCTACACCACCTTCGGGCGCATCCGGCCGCTGCACACCAACGCGGTCATTTTCGCCTTTGTGGGCAACGCGCTGTTTTGTGGTATTTACTATTCGATGCAGCGCCTGCTGAAAACCCGCATGTTTTCCGATGCGCTGAGCTGGCTTCACTTCTGGGGCTGGCAGGCGATCATCGTGGCAGCGGCGCTGACGCTGGTGATGGGGTACACCACCTCGAAAGAATACGCCGAACTGGAATGGCCCATCGACATCGCCATCACGCTGATCTGGGTCGTGTTCGGCATCAACATGATCGGGACGATTCTCCGCCGCCGCGAGCGCCACATGTACGTGGCCATCTGGTTCTACCTCGCAACGTTCATTACGGTGGCGGTGCTGCACGTGGTCAACTCCTTCGAATTGCCCGTTACGTTTATGAAGAGCTACTCCTGGTACGCCGGGGTGCAGGACGCGCTGGTGCAGTGGTGGTACGGTCACAACGCGGTTGCCTTCTTCCTGACCACCCCGTTTCTGGGCCTGATGTACTACTTCCTGCCCAAGGCCGCGCAGCGTCCGGTCTATTCCTACAAACTCTCGATTATTCACTTCTGGGCGCTGATTTTCATCTACATCTGGGCGGGTCCCCACCATCTGCTTTACACCGCCCTGCCCGACTGGGCACAAACCCTGGGTGTGGTCTTCTCGATTATGCTGATCGCGCCGTCGTGGGGCGGGATGCTGAATGGCCTGCTGACCCTGCGGGGGGCCTGGGACCGTGTGCGCGAAGATCCGGTGCTGAAGTTTATGGTGGTGGCCGTGACGGCCTACGGGATGGCGACGTTCGAAGGGCCGATGCTGTCGCTCAAAAACGTGAACGCCATCGCGCACTTCACCGACTGGATCGTGGCGCACGTGCACGTCGGCGGGCTGGGCTGGAACGGCTTTATGACGTTCGGGATGCTCTACTGGCTGGTCCCGAGAATGTGGAAGACGCCGCTGTATTCGAAGTCGCTAGCAAACTTCCACTTCTGGATCGGTACGCTGGGTATCGTGTTCTACGCCCTGCCGATGTATTGGGCCGGGTTTACACAAAGCCTGATGTGGAAGCAGTTTACCGAAGCGGGCTTCCTGCAATACCCCAACTTCCTGGAGACCGTCACGCAGATCAAACCGCTTTACATGATGCGGGCGGGTGGCGGTGCCCTCTACATCGTCGGCGTGCTGGTGATGGCCTACAACCTGATGAAAACCGCGGCGCAGGGTCAGTTCCAGAGCGAAGAAGAAGCGCAGGCACCGGCCCTCGTGCCGCTGCAAACCCGGCCGAAAGGCGAATACTGGCACCACGTGCTGGAGCGCATGCCCGTCACGTTCACCGTGCTGACGCTGGTGGCCATTCTGATCGGGGGGATGATCGAGATGATCCCGACCTTCCTGGTCAAGTCCAACGTGCCGACCATCGCTTCGGTGCAGCCCTACACGGCGCTGGAACTGCACGGCCGCGACATCTACATCCGCGAGGGCTGCAACAACTGTCACTCGCAGATGGTCCGCCCGTTCCGCTCCGAGACCGAACGCTACGGCGAATACTCCAAAGCCGGGGAGTTTGTCTACGACCACCCGTTCCTGTGGGGCTCGAAACGCACGGGGCCAGACCTGCACCGCGTCGGCGGGAAATACCCGGATTCGTGGCACTACCATCACATGCTGGACCCCAACACCATGTCGCCGGGCTCGCTGATGCCGCGCTACCCGTGGTTGCTCGACGACCCCATCGATACGACGCTGACGGCGGGTAAAATCTCTGCGATGCGTACGCTGGGTGTGCCTTACGGCGAAGGCTACGAAGCACAGGCCAACGGCGACCTGTCGCAACAAGCCGACGGCATCGCGGCGAGTCTGAAAAGCGCCGGCATCGAAACGGCGTCCGACAAAGAAATCGTCGCGCTGATCGCGTACCTGCAACGCCTCGGCACGGACATCAAAGGGGACCGTGGCGATTGAGCGAAAGTAAGGCTCTTCGCCGCATGGAGTCAATCTGCTATTTGCAATCTGTAATCTGAAATTCGTTATGAAATTTACATACTACCTGGAGCGTGTGGCCGACGTGGAAATCTGGCCCATCGTTTCCCTCACCATCTTCTTCATTTTCTTTGTCTGTCTGCTGATCTGGGTCCTGCGTGCCGACCAGGGCTACATCGCCCACATGGCCGACTTGCCCGTGGCAGACGGAAACCAGGAAGTGGTGCCCGGAAAGGAGGTGCGCCATGAGTAGCCCGAAAACCGGCCGAACGAGTCGTCGCTTCCGGCGGATGGCTTTCCTGGCGCTGGGCGCGTTCGGGGCCGGCGCTTTGAATACCCTGCAAGCGCAGGATGTGGCGGATGAAGCGGCCAGGACCCCGGTCACCAACGACGAACTGATGCTCTGGCTGCTGATTGGGCTGATGGGGACCGTGGTGGTGCTGGTGTTGTGGGTAGCCGTCTACATGCTGGTGCTGTTGCAAACGGCGCTGCAACGGATGGAAGGTCCGCAAATGACCCCGGAGGGCGTCGTCATCCCGCCGAAAACGACCTGGACGTGGCTGAAGGAACGTCTGACCGATGCCGTACCGGTCGAACGCGAATCGGCCATTCTGCTGGACCATAACTACGACGGCATCCGCGAACTCGACAACCACCTGCCGCCCTGGTGGAAATGGGGATTCTACTTCTCGATCGTCTTTGCGGCCGTCTACGTGTACCTCTACCACGTTGCCGACGCGCTGCCACTGTCGGACGAAGAGTACCGGCAGGAAGTGGCGGTAGCCGAAGCGCAGGCGAAAGCCTACCAGGCCCTACTGGCCAGCAGCCTCGACGAAACCAACGTAGAAGCGACTGCCGACGCCAATGAACTGGAGCACGGAGCCACCCTCTTCAAACAAAACTGTGCCGCGTGTCACGGGCAGGCCGGGGAAGGCGGCGTCGGCCCCAACCTGACGGATGTTTACTGGCTGCACGGCGGCAGTGTCGGCGATGTGTTTGCCACCATCAAGTACGGCATCCCCGAGAAGGGGATGATCTCCTGGCAGAGCAAACTGACGCCCGCCGACATCCGCGACGTCGCCAGCTACATTCTGATGTTGCAGGGAACCGATCCGCCGAACGCCAAGGAGCCACAGGGCGACAAGTATACGCCTCAGGAGTCGGACGAAGTCGCCACGCAGGCCAGTCTGTGAGCGCAGAGAGCAAAGGGCAGAGCACAAAAAGCGTTTTGTACCCTGCTCTATTCACTCAATCACACACGCACTCAATCGCTATCGTAGTGAAACCTGACCACGAACAATACCGCGATTCCATTGCCACGGTCGATGCCACCGGCAAGCGGGTCTGGGTCTATCCGAAAAAGCCACAGGGGCGGTTGCACAACTACCGCAGGGTGTTCAGTGTGCTGTTGTTGGCGCTCTTTTTTGCAGGGCCGTTCATCACGATCGGCGGCCAGCCGCTGTTGTTGCTGAACCTGTTCGAGCGGCGGTTTGTGCTGCTGGGGCAGGTCTTCTGGCCACAGGATTTTTACCTGTTCGGGCTGGCGATGATCATCTTCGTGTTATTCGTCATCGTGTTCACGGTGGCCTACGGGCGGCTGTTTTGCGGCTGGGCCTGTCCGCAGACGGTGTTTATGGAGATGGTCTTTCGGAAGATCGAGTACCTGATCGAAGGCGACGCCAACCAGCAGCGGAAACTTCAGGCTGCCCCCTGGACGACTGAAAAGCTCCTGAAAAAAGGGTCGAAGCATTTCCTGTTTTTCCTGATTGCTTTGCTCTTCACGCACACGGTGATGGCCTACCTGATCGGAATCGAGCAGGTTTCTGCCATTGTCTCTTCGCCGCCCAGCGCCCACTGGGCCGGGTTTACAGGTCTGGTATTTTTTACCGGCGCGTTCTACGGCACGTTTGCGTTTATGCGCGAGCAGGTCTGCATTGCGGTCTGTCCCTACGGTCGCTTGCAGGGCGTCTTGCTGGGGCGGGAGTCCATCGTGGTGGCTTACGACTGGCTGCGGGGCGAACCGCGGGGGAAAATCCGGAAACAGCCGCCGTCGACGTTTGCCGAAAAGGTAGTGGGCGATTGTGTCGACTGTAGCCTGTGTGTGCAGGTCTGCCCGACGGGCATCGACATCCGGAACGGCACGCAACTGGAGTGCGTCAACTGCACCGCCTGCATCGACGCGTGCGACGGCGTGATGGAAAAGGTCGGCCGCCCCAAAGGTTTGATCCGGTACGATTCGTTGCAGGGCATCGAGGAGCGCCGCCACTCCGTGTTTACGCCGCGCATTTTGGGCTACTCCGCCGTGTTGGTCGTGCTGCTGGGCCTGTTCAGTTACCTGCTGTTCAGCCGTACTGACGTAGCTACCACCGTGCTGCGCGTGCCCGGCATGCTGTACCAGGAACAGCCCCACAACCGCATCAGCAACCTTTACAACATTCAGTTTGTCAACAAAACGTTTGAGCCGATGGCGCTCGACGTGCGGCTGAAGGCACCCGAGGGCGGCTCGCTGCGTCGGGTAGGGGACGAAGCCCTGACGCTGCCGCCCGGCGAGATGGTGGAAGGCGTGTACTTTATCGAATTGCCGCGCTCAGATTTGCAGGCGCGCAAAACCAAGATCACCCTCCAGATTTTCCGTCAGGACGAACTAATCGACGAGATCGAAACCAGTTTCATGGGCCCCGCGAAGTAGGGGGCAGGTGGTACGTCAAAAGTCTCAGGTCGCGGGTTCGGTTTAGCACCGGATGCATCCCGAACTCCAGGTAGCGTGCCCGCCCTTTTGCCGGAAGGTAGAAGAGCGGGCACGATCCTTTTGCGAAGTCCGGGATGACCGGACGCTCCGCCCTCTGCGCAATTGTGCGGCTGATCAAAGTCATTTTCTCCTCTGACGTGCCTCATCTCCCTTTTTGCGGAAGCGACCGATCTTGCCCAAAAATCCGAATGCCATGAATTGGGGCTATAAAATTCTTTTTGGATACCTGGGCTTTGTCGCGCTGATCGTCACCCTGGTGACGCTCTGTGTGCGGCAGGAGGTCTTCCTGGTTGCCGACGACTATTACCGACAGGAAGTGGCCTACCAACAGCAGATCGACAAGATCGAAAACGCGCGCCGGTTGCCTCAGCGGCTGGCGATGAACTATGATCCCGACGGCCAGCAGGTCGTGTTCAGTTTCCCACAGCGGGAAGGTTGCCAGGGAGAGATTTACTTCTTCCGGCCGTCGGATGCGACGCAGGATTTCCGCATACCGGTGCAGACCGAAGCCACCGGGCGGCAGGTGGTTCGGGTGCAGGCGAAACAACCGGGCCTGTGGCGCATCAAAATCACCTGGCAGGTGGGGGACCAGCAGTTCTACGACGAACAGACGGTCGTGATCTGAGTCGTGCAGGTTCGCCTGCAGTCGACCTGAACCTAACTATATATCAGCCATTTGTACCTCAACTCATGTTACTCTGGACGGCCTTCGTGGCGGGAATGATCGGAAGTTTTCACTGTGTCGGGATGTGCGGGCCGATTGCCCTGGCCATTCCCGGACGGACGGTCCTGAACCGCCTTGCCTATCAGCTGGGGCGGGTACTGACGTACGCCGCCCTGGGAGCCGTTGTGGGGCTGTTGGGCCGGAGCTTTGTGCAGGTGGGCTGGCAACACTACCTCGCACTGACCGTGGGCCTGCTGATGTTGCTGCTGGCCGGGCTGCCTTCTACCTGGGCACCGCCGGTGCCAGGGTTGTACCATCTGACCAACGGGCTCAAAGCGCAATTCCGCGCGCTGCTGGGGCAGCGGTCGCTGCTGGCCTCGGGCATGGTAGGCATACTCAACGGCCTGTTGCCCTGTGGGTTGGTCTATGTGGCACTGGCGGGTGCCGTGGTGAGTGGCGATAGCCTGCAGGGCGCGGCCTATATGGCGCTCTTTGGCCTCGGTACGCTACCGCTGATGCTGGCGGTTTCGTTGGCCGGGGGGCTGATTCCGGTGCCGGTGCGACAGCGCATGCGCCGGGCGGTGCCCCTCTTCATCGTCGGGCTGGGGCTTTTGTTCATCCTACGTGGGCTCAACCTGGGCATTCCGTACGTAAGTCCGAAACTGCCGGTCGCCAAGGCCTCTTCGGAGGTGGTATGCCATTGAGTAATAGAGTGAGTGATTAACGATCAGCTAATGAATACGCATCTGATTCAGAAATACAACGTGCCCGGGCCGCGGTATACGAGTTACCCCACGGTGCCTTACTGGGACGAGACGCCGCCGACCGAGTCGACTTGGCTGGCTAACGTGCGCGCTACGTACGAGGCCACCCGGCACCAGGGCATCAGCCTGTACATTCACCTGCCTTACTGCGAACGTTTGTGTACCTACTGCGGATGTACGACCCGCATCACGGTCAATCATGCGGTCGAAACGCCGTACATCGACGCCGTGCTGACCGAGTGGCAACTGTACCTCGATGCCCTGGGGGAAGCCCCTCTGATCAAAGAAATCCACCTGGGCGGCGGGACACCTACCTTTTTCAGTGCCGCGCACTTGCAGCGACTGGTACGGGGACTGACCCGTGGTGCCCGACTCAGTCCGGATGCGGATTTGAGTTTCGAAGCGCACCCGGCCAACACCACCGACGCCCATTTGCAGGCGTTGTACGACGTAGGCTTCCGGCGCCTGAGTCTGGGTATTCAGGATTTCGACCCGAATGTGCAGCGGATCATCAACCGGCGGCAGTCGTTTGCGGAGGTGCAGGCGGTCACCGAAAGCGCCCGTAACCTCGGGTACAATTCCATCAACTTCGACCTGATTTACGGCCTTCCGTTGCAAAACGCGCACACCATGGCGCAGACGCTGGCCTACACTGCCGCCCTGCAACCCGACCGCATTGCGTTCTACAGCTACGCGCACGTGCCGTGGCTCAAACCGGCGCAACGATCGTTCGAAGCGTTTCTGCCCTCCGGCGAAGCCAAGCGCGCGCTGTACGAACAGGGGAAGCAAAGCCTGGAAGCCCGAGGCTACCGGGAAATTGGGATGGATCACTTTGCGTTGCCGACCGATGCCCTTCACCGCTCCGCACAGGCCGGTACGCTGCATCGGAACTTTATGGGCTACACACCGCACCAGACGCAACTCCTGATCGGGCTGGGAGCGTCGGCCATCGGCGATGCCTGGACGGCCTTTGCGCAGAACCCGAAAGCGGTGGAGCCTTACCTGGAAAGCCTCCGCGCGGGGCGTCTGCCGTTGCAGAAGGGCCACGTGCTGACGGACGAAGATCTCGTGCTGCGGCAACACATTCTGGCACTGATGTGCCGCCTGGAAACCCGCTGGAATCCCCTGTTGCCCGAAAACGAGGTCCTGAATCAGGCGCAGGAACGGTTGCAGGAACTGGAAGACGATCGCCTGATCGAACAAGGCCCCGGCTACGTGCGGGTGCTTCCCGAGGGCCAGCCTTTTGTCCGCAACGTGTGTATGGCCTTCGATGCGCGTCTCTGGAACCGCCGCGCTGCCTCTCCTCTTTTTAGCCAAACCGTCTAAGCTTACTGACATGGAACGCCCTTTTTCACCTTCGTACACGCGCAATTCGGCCGGCGATTCATTTTCGTCGGCTCAGAAAGTAGCGCAACTCAACCAGTGGCTGGAATCCTGCGCGGCCGAACAGCACGCCAACCGGCGGCTGACCCCCGAAGAGCTGGCGCAGTGCCCTACCGAGCTGGTGGTGGCCTATCTCAAGCACCAGCACTACGTGTTCATCAAAAAACGATTGCCCTACCTCAACTACCTGGTGCGCAACCTGCACGGCCACCTTTCGGCAGCGGTGCAGGATCTGCAGTTCATCTTCCCGATTTTTCTACACGATTTTATCGAGCACGTGTATCAGGAAGAAGATACCTTGTTTGCGCGTGTACTGGCGCTGGAAAACAAGCAACTCGATGCTACGCTGCCCTCGCTGGCCGATATGGCACGGCACCACGCGCACGACGATATTTTGCGGGGCGTGCGGGAGATGACCCACCGGTACCGGATCGGCAAAGACGTCGATCTTTCAGAGCATGTGCTGCTGACGGCCCTGCGGCTGATCGACGAAGAGATGGCACAGCACAACCGGATTGAGGACGAAGTGCTGCTGCCGCGGGCCGTCGCGCTGGAGGCCCAACTGCGGCTTGCGGAGTAATCAGCCTTTACTTTTTTGAAGATTTCCAGACCGCCCGGGCGGTGGCTGGTTCTTTTGCAGGCTTGGGAACAACACGTCCATGCGTGCCGATGGTATCTTTTTAAGAGACACCCGAGCTAAGTAGCCATAGAGGCGGTTGCTGTTCCAATTTTTTTAGTGACTTGTACGGAATGAAGAGCTGGATATAGTTGGAAATGTGCAATTATATGCTCGGAAGATTCCCCCGTTGTTTTTGCTGAGACCGGATAAGGGAGCTGTATTTACTGGTCTGTAATGCTTATCTTTGCGGCCTCTGCACGTAACGTGCCCACTGGTTATTACACTTCAAAATACTACTGACGGCTATGGGGATATTCCAATTTGTGCTTATGGTTTCACTTTGGTTTTCGGGAGGCAAGCAAGGTGAAGCAAAAGTACCTACGAATCGCTCGGATGCGATGCCTATCGTGGAGTTTCAGTACGGAACCACAGACCTGACCGAGGCGGGAGAACAGACGCTCGGGCAACTGGGAAACTACCTGCGCGATAGCCTGGACCCGGCGCATTTTCGCTTTGTGCTCTACAGCGAAATCAGCGAAAAAGAACTCAAACAAGACCAATTTCTGGATTACAAACGCTGCAAAGTGGTGATCGACGCCCTGAAAAAGACGGGGGTAGAGTCGGATCTCTTTATGATGCGCGACTCGTACGTCAACAACTCCATCAAAGCATCGGGCGTGATGTATTACGTGATGGGTGAATAGCGCCTTCAGACGTACAGCCACCCAACCCCAAGCGGTTGATGGAGCATAAACCCTCCGTCGACCGCTTTTTTTGTGCCGTTCGTGAAGAAATCGCCTCAGAATTCGTGATCGATCTGAAACCAAACTTGATGGGAGGAGTTAAATGTAACTAAATGCTATTTTTTAATCTTGAATGCTTTGATTATGAAACGATTAGCGGGTAAAGTGGCTATTGTTACCGGTGCTGGTACAGGTATCGGTGAGGCGATTGCCCATAAGTTTTCGCTAGAAGGTGCCCAACTGGTGCTTAACGGATTACCGGACGATCCGGTCGTAGACGTGGCGGCGGCCATCAACGAACGCGGTGGGGAAGCGGTCGCCTACGTAGGCGACGTGTCGGAAGAATTGCACGCGCAGGCCTGTGTGCAGAAGGCCCTTGAAACGTACGGGAAACTGGATATTTTGATCAACAACGCCGGTATGCAACTGAACATTACGGAACTGACCGAGTACGAGGTGTCGATCTTCGATCAGTTGCTGCGAAACAACCTGCGGACGGCTTTTCTGATGACCAAACATGCGTTGCCCCACCTGCAAAAGACCCGCGGAAACGTGGTGTCGGCTGGATCGGAAGCGGGCTTCAATGGTCTGGCGCAGAATACCCCGTACGGCGGGACCAAAGGCTTTATCCATTCGTTCATGAAGGGCGTCGCGGTCGAACAGGCCCAATACGGCGTGCGGGCCAACTGTGTGTGCCCCGGACCGATCGATACGGCCTGGACGCACAAGGAAACCGGCTCAATGGATAAGAAGATGGAGAAAATGCTGATTCAGGCTACGCCGATGGGGCGCCGCGGCACCACTGAAGAAATCGCCAACGTGTACGCCTTTCTGGCCTCAGATGAAGCCAGTTACGTGACCGGAGCCCTCTGGCTGGTTGACGGCGGTGTAACGGTGGCCAAAGGCCCCGTGGGCGACCAGGTGCCCAGCGAATTGCAAAAAGAACCGAAAGGATTTCTGAATCTGGAACACGAGCGCGACAGTACGCGCGGTTAAGACATAGGAGAGAGGATGAGTTGAAAGAGCGCAGCGCCGTTCCTGTCATAGGGGCGGCGCTGTTGCTTTACAGGCGCGTCGAGGGGAACCTTAGGGCAGGGGGAAGCGGCCCGCCCGTGGCCTCGGTTGTAGTTTTAGCGGCTTCCCGTTACTTTGCCGGTCCTTTGCCCTGCGGGGCTGAACCACACTCCTAACGTATCCATCACCTTTGCATGAAGTTACTCGAAAATAAAGTTGCTCTCGTGACGGGAGCCTCCAAAGGCATCGGCCGGTCCATCGCTCAAAAATTTGCGGAAGAAGGCGCACACGTCGCCTTCACCTACTTGTCGAACGTCGAAAAAGGCCAGGCACTGGAGCAAGAGCTGCAGGCACTGGGCATCAAGGCCAAAGGCTTTCGGTCCGATGCTTCCGATTTTGCGGCGGCCGGCCAACTGGTCGACGACGTCGTGAAAGAGTTCGGACAACTCGATGTGCTGGTGAACAATGCCGGGGTAACGCAGGACGGGCTGTTGATGCGCATGAGCGAAGAGCAGTGGGACCGCGTGATCAACATCAACCTGAAATCGGTATTCAACCTGACCAAGGCCGCCACGCGCACGTTTATGAAACAGCGCAGCGGCTCCATCATCAACCTGACGTCGGTTGTGGGGCTACGTGGCAACGCCGGACAAGCCAACTACGCAGCCTCGAAGGCGGGCATCATCGGGTTTACAAAATCGGTCGCGCTTGAACTAGGCTCGCGCGGGGTTCGTTCTAACGCTATTGCGCCGGGTTTTATCGAGACGGAGATGACCGGCGAACTCGATCCCAAGGTCGTGGAAGAGTGGAAAGCGGGCATTCCGCTGAAGCGCGGCGGCACCCCCGAAGACGTAGCCAACTGCGCCACTTTTCTGGCGTCCGATTTATCGACGTATATTACCGGACAAGTCCTGCAGGTAGACGGCGGTATGCTGACGTAAAGGTCAGCACGGATGGTCGGATTTTTTAGGGATCTATCACATTTTCACCGTCTTATCGTTGGACAGAAAACGATTGTTCTCCAAGCAAAACAGAAGCCGGGTCTGAGACCGTCCGCATGAATAGATTCGAATTACTTACCCAGTATTCTCCCTGGTTTTACATTTTATGTCTGCTGGTCGGCGGGATCTACGCCGTCGCGCTGTACTTCCGGGCGCCCATGCCCTGGAGCAATGGCGTGAACCGCCTGTTGGCCGTGGCCCGTTTTCTGCTGGTGTCGCTGCTGTGTTTCCTGCTGTTGGGGCCTTTTGTGCGGCGCATTCGCAACACGGCCGAAAACCCGACGGTGGTGCTGGCGGTGGACGACTCCGAATCGGTGCGGCTGGGCAGCGACTCAGCAGCGGTGCAGGGCCTGATGGCGTCGCTGGAACAGACGGCCGAGCAACTGCGCAACGAAGAAGTCAACGTCGAGATCCGCTCGTTGTCGGGCCGGGTGAATCAGGTCGATAGCCTGACGTTCCGGCAGCCGACCACCGACCTGACCGAACTGCTGACGGGGGTGCAGAGCGACTACGAAAACCGGAACCTGGGGGGCGTTGTGCTGGTGTCCGACGGCATCTACAACCAGGGCATTTCGCCGGCGTACCGCAATTTTGGCTTTCCGGTTTATGCCATCGGTGTGGGCGATACCACTCCCAAACAGGACCTGAACCTGAAGGCGGTCTATTACAACAAAATCGCCTATCTGGGCAACCGTTTTCCGATCGTGGCCGAAGTACAAAACGCCGGCTTCGCCGGGCAGGAGGCCGTGGTGCGTCTGCGGCAACGCGGCAAAGTGCTCGCGACCGAGCGGCTGCCCCTGAACGAGGCCGATGGGTTGCAGCAAGTGACGTTCTACGCGTCGTCGCAGGAGAAAGGCATGCAACGCTACGAAGTAGAAGTGCAGCCGCTGGAGCAGGAATTTACGACGCAAAACAATGTGCGCAGTGCCTACGTCGACATCATCGACGCACGGGAAAAAATCCTGATTGTGGCGCGCTCACCGCATCCCGACATCAAAGCAATTCGCAGTGCGCTGGAAGAGCAGGAAGATTACGAAGTGGTGGTGCACATTCCGGGAGTGAACGACCTGCCCGACGATCAGTACGACCTGATCATTTTCCACCAGTTGCCTACGTTCAACGGCAGTGGCAACTCCCTGGTGACCCAGTTGACCAAGGGCAACAAACCCGTCTGGTACATTCTGGGAAGCCAGACTGACCTGAATACGTTCAACAGTGTGAACGGTGCCTTGACTGTCAGTGCCCGCGGACGCCAGCGCGACAACGTGACCGGCTCGCTCAACCCGAATTTTACCCGCTTCCGCATCGAAAACGCCTTGCAGACGCTGTTGCCCCGGTTCCCGCCGCTGTCGGTGCCGTTCGGGGAATTCAGCATGTCGACGGGTACGGAAACCGTGCTTTCGCAGCGCGTGGGCCGGGTTGAAACGGACAAGTCGTTGCTGGTTTATCGGCAGAACGGCGGACAGAAAACCGCTGTGCTGGTCGGCGAAGGGTTGTGGCAATGGCGCTTGCAGGAATACGAACTCACCGAAAAACAGGAGGCCACCGACGAACTGATTCTGAAGCTGGTGCAGCTTCTTTCGGCCAAGGAAGACAAACGGCAGTTCCGCGTTACGCCCATCACCGACGAGTTTCTGGAGGCCGATCGGGTGGTATTCGACGTGGAGATTTACAACGACATTTACGAGAAGATCTACAACCAGAAGGTCGAGCTGCGCATCACCAACGAGGAAAACGAGACCACGAGCTACTCGTTCGTGAACAGCGAAAGCAACTCGCGGCTCGACATCGGGAGTTTGCCGCAGGGAGTTTACTCGTACCGGGCCACCACGCCCATCAACGGCAAGACGGAAGTCAGTACCGGGCAATTTTCGATTCGCCGGCCCGAGCTGGAAGCGCTCAACCTCACCGCCGACTACGATCTGTTGCGGCAGGTAGCGACGCAAACGGGTGGGCAGTTTTTCACGGCGTCGCAACTGGGCGAGCTGCAAAACTACCTGGCGACCAACCAGCCCAAGCCCCTGATCCGCTCCAGCGAAGACCTGACCGAACTGATCAACGTCGAGTGGCTCTTTTTTGTGCTACTGGCGCTCGTGTCGCTCGAATGGTTCCTGCGCAAGTACCAGGGAGCGTACTGATTCTCGCCTGTATGCCGTATACTTGCGGCACACTCCCATACGCTTTATGTACAACTTCCTGCTTTTTCTACACTCCTGGGGGCGTTGGCTCGTGCTGATTGCCGCCGTTTGGGCTATTGTTCGTGCATATGCCGGCTGGAAAAACCGGCGGCCTTACCTGAAAGCCGATAACACCGCTTCCGTATTTTTCATCGCGATGGTCCATAGCCAGGTGCTGATCGGGCTGTTGCTGTATTTTTTTGCCAGCCCGTACGTCAGCCAGGCCATGTCCGACTTCGGCGGCGCTATGAAAAACGCAGAATTGCGGTATTGGGGAGTGGAGCACATCGCGATGATGATCGTCGCCGCAGTGGTCGCGCAAGTGGGGCGCATCCGGGCCAAGAAAGCCGATACGCCAACCCGCAAGCACCGTCAGACGTTCTGGTTCTACCTGGTTGCGGTCTTGATCATGCTGCTTTCCATTCCGTGGGGCCTGTTCAACCCGAAACGTCCGCTGTTCCGTTTCAGCGCCAGCCTCAACGTCAACGTTACAACGACTCCGCCCGCCGCCGTGGCGCCCACGACTACGGTCGAATTGGTAGGGTAACCGTTTGGCAAAGCGTCAGACTCGCAAGCCTTACCACAGGAAAGCGAGTGGTTCGGCTACCGCATTTTACTGCGTTTCACCAGATAGGGCAGGAGGATGTGGTTGATGTCCTGGTTGATGTCCGCTTCGATAAAGTCGATTTTGTACTGACCGCACCGTAGCATCAGCTCGTGGCGGAACGCTTCCATCTGCGTGCGGTAGTGCTCGCGGATCTGCGAAGGCCGTACCTTGACGCGCTCGCCCGTTTCTACGTCAATAAACTCGTGGGGCCGGTCGTCGAAGTTGAATTCCAGTTCGGTTTTGCCGTCTACCACGTGAAAAAGCAGCACCTCGTGCTGGTTGTGTTTCAGGTGTTGCAGGGCGGCAAAAAGCTCTTCGGCACGCGACAGATCTTCGAACATATCGCTGAAGATGATCACCAGCGCCCGGCGGTTCATGCTGTCGGCGATCTGGTGCAGGACCGTAGCCACGGACGTTTTCCGTTCGGGTGATGCGGCCGGAAGCAGACGCTCCAGTAGGAGAAAAATCTTGTGGACGTGCGAGGGCGTAGAGCTGACCGGCGTCTGCTGTTCGACTGTTTCGGAAAAGGTCGTCAGCCCCACGGCATCGCGCTGCTTTTGCAGCATGTACGTCAGTGCCGCCGCCGCCATGATGCTGAAGGTCAGCTTGCCCTGCGTGGCGGTGGGGTAGTACATCGACGACGACGTATCGATCAGAATCTGACAGCGCAGGTTGGTTTCCTCCTCGTAACGTTTGGTGTAGAGGCGGTCGGTTTTGCCGTAGACCTTCCAGTCGATGTGACGGGTGCTTTCGCCGGGATTGTAAATCTTGTGTTCGGCAAACTCGACCGAGAACCCGTGATACGGCGATTTGTGCAGCCCCGTGATGAAGCCTTCCACCATCTGGCGGGCCAGGAATTCGATGTTGCCAAATTGCTTGACCTGCTGTAAATCAATTTTCATGGGCAGCGGGGGATGAAGGGTAAAGAGCGGCCGGCGTCGGCATGTGTTTTTTGACAAAGCCTTCGTAGCCGAGTTGCAGCAACTGAGGCAGTTGGGCCGCGGCTTCTTCCGAAGTAGGATACGCGCCCACCAGGACGCGGTACACCTTGGTGGCGTCTACCTGATCGACCTGAATGAAGAGGTGGCCGGCGTTCAGGGCAGCGAGTGCTTTCACATCGGCGCGGGCGCTTTCCAGGTCGTGGTACGAACTGACTTGCAGGCCGAAGCCGGCAACGGGGCGCGGCGTACCCCACTGGCTGTAGGTGCGTCCGGCCTCGTAATCCTCCGCATTGGCGGCTTCCGTTGTCGCTACCGGAGTGGCGGTTGTCGGCGGTGGAAGGTCTTCGGTGGCGGCCATGCCCATCACTTCCAAACGTACCAATACGGCGCCTTTGCCCAGTATGCCCAGCTCACGCGCCGCCGCCTTCGACATGTCGAGGATGCGTTTGTGCGAGTAAGGCCCCCGGTCGTTGATGCGCACCACCACCTGCCGCTGGGTCTTCACGTGTGTGATGCGGACCAGGGTGTTGAAGGGCAAGGTCGGGTGAGCGCCCGTTAGCTGATTCATGTCGAACGTCTCGCCGCTGGCGGTGGTCCGCCCCTGAAAGCGGTCGGCATAGTAGGAGGCGTAGCCTTCTTTCTGCGTAAGTTCCTGGCCACAAATGGAAAAACGTACCAGCAGACTGCTCGTGATCAATACAACAACAAAGAGTCGAGACATGAAAACAGGAATTGGACAATAAGCACTCTCTAATGAACGAAGTTACCCGAAGGAGTAGTATGAAAAAATCTTTTTGCGAGAATCTGTATTTATTATAATTTTACCCCTATCCAACATAAAAACCGCAAAGATTAGAAACAGTGGAAGAGAACAAGGACCAAGCGAGAGACGAGCTTTACTCACAACGCATTCGTGCCGGAAAAAGGACGTACTTTTTTGATGTAAAATCAACAAGAGGAAACGACTACTACCTGACCATCACTGAAAGCAAGCGGCGTTTCAAGGACGACGGTTTCTTTTACGAAAAACACAAAATCTTTCTCTACAAGGAGGATTTCAACAAGTTCATGGAAGCACTTCAGCAGGCGGTTGAGCATGTGAAAACGGAATTGCTACCCGATTACGACTTTTCAGAAGTAACGGCGGCAGAAGGCGAGCTGGAAGCGGACGATGAACTGCGTTGGGACTAGTCCAAGCGCCACACGAGATTGTAAGGCTCATGAGTTTCTCATGAGCTTTTTTTAGCTTTATACCTTCCCTCAACTACCTGCTCCCCCGTGCGTTAGCGCTGTAACGAGAATGCTTCCATGCTGAACCGACTGACCCTACAACTGCTGCTCATCGTTCTGGCCATCATTTTTCTGGGCTGGATCTTTTCGAGTCTGCTCTTCTATTTTCTGATTTCCCTGATTCTGGCCACGTTGCTGAAGCCGCTGACCGATATGGTCCACAACGTACAGATCTACGGGATGCGGGTGCCGCGTGCCCTGGCGGTGGTCACTTCGTTCATGCTGCTGGCGTCGATCCTGACCCTGTTTGTGCTGATGTTCATCCCGCTGGTACAGGCGCAGATCAAGGTGATCAGCAACATCGACCTGGACGACCTGCTCTACTCGCTGGAGGGGCCTATTTCCGAGCTGGAAGAGTTTTTCCTGCGCAATAACCTGACGAACCAGGAGAAGGGGTTCCTGTTGGAGTCGCTGCAAAAAAACACGCTGACGTTGTTCAGTTCCATCAACTTCAACAACCTGATCAACAACCTGCTGTGGTTTACGGGGAGTTTCTTCGTGACGCTACTGGCGCTGGTGTTCATCACCTTCTTCCTGCTGTACGAGAAAGGGATTCTCAAGCGGTTGTTTCTGCGGGCGGTGCCCAATGCCTACTTCGAGTTGGTAATTGCCGCCCTGCACAAGATCGAGACCCTGCTGAGCAACTATCTGACGGGCTTGCTGTTGCAGATGTTTTCGGTCTTTACGCTGGTGTCACTGGGGCTGACCATCGTGGGCGTAAAGTACGTGCCGACCATTGCCATCTTTGCGGCCATCGCCAACCTGATTCCGTACCTGGGACCCATTTTGGGGGGCGCGTTCGGACTGTTCGTAGGGATTTCGACCGCCCCGTTCGACCTGTCCGCCAACGAATACGTATGGCTGATTGCTAAGATTCTGGCCGTGTTTGCCACGGTGCAACTGGTGGATAACCTGGTGTTGCAACCCGTCATCTTTTCGAAAAGCGTGAAAGCGCACCCGCTCGAAATTTTTGTGATTATATTTGCAGGCGCCGCCATTGCAGGACCGGTGGGGATGATTGCGGCCATCCCTTTTTATACGATCATACGTGTGTCGGCCACTGAATTTTTCAGAGGCTACCAGCAGTATTACATTTTTGACCGCTTCAAAGAGCATCACCGATTCAAATTCGATCAGTTTATTAAATGAGCCTTCAATGTGGAATCGTGGGTTTGCCCAACGTGGGGAAATCGACGTTGTTCAATGCCCTTTCGAATAACAAGGCAGAAGCTGCCAACTATCCTTTTTGCACCATTGAGCCTAACGTGGGCATCATCACCGTGCCCGACAAACGGTTGACCATTCTGGAAGACCTGGTGCATCCGCAAAAGGTCATCCCGACCGTCATTGAGTTTGTCGACATCGCCGGGCTGGTCAAAGGTGCCAGCAAAGGCGAAGGGCTCGGCAACAAGTTTCTGGCCAACATTCGCGAAGTCGATGCCGTTGTGCACGTGATTCGCTGCTTCGACGATCCCAACGTTGTGCACGTCGCCGGTGGGGTCGATCCGGTGTTCGACAAAGAGGTAATCGACACGGAACTTCAGTTGAAAGACCTGGAATCGGTCGAGAAGAAAATTGCACGCCTGGAGCGGGTCGCAAAGTCGGGCGATGCCAAAGCCAAAAAAGAACTTCAGGTCCTGGAGGTATACAAAGCCCACCTGGAAGAAGGCAAGAGCGCGCGGAGTGTGCCGGTTGAGGAAGAAGACAAAGCCGCCGTGGCGGATCTGTTTCTGTTGACGGCCAAACCGGTGATTTACGTAGCTAACGTAGACGAAGCTTCCATCCCCAACGGAAACGAGTTGGTGGAGAAGCTGCGCGAGGCCGTAAAAGACGAAAATGCCAAGGTGATTGTGGTCTGCGCGGCGCTGGAAGCGCAGATTGCCGAAATCGAAGAAGAGGACGAACGGCAGATGTTTCTGGAGGAATATGGCCTGAGCGAGTCGGGGCTAGACCGACTGATTCAGGCTTCCTATGATTTACTGAATCTGATTACTTATTTTACGGCGGGCGAAAAAGAGGTACGTGCCTGGACCATCCGTCGGGGCTGGAAAGCGCCACAGGCCGCAGGCGTGATCCACAGTGATTTCGAACGTGGGTTTATCCGGGCCGAGGTGATCAAGATAGAAGATTACCAGAAGTACAAAACGGAAGTAGCCTGCCGAGAGGCCGGACGCGTCGCCGTCGAAGGAAAAGAATATGTGGTGGAAGATGCCGACGTCATGCATTTCCGCTTCAACGTTTAAATACGCCCACCGCTTGGGGATAGAGGGCATTTAATGGTCAGTTCCTCCGCTTAGGTTCGATTTATTGGATAATTTCCATAATTGTGCCAAGGTTTTGAGTAGAAATTGATACATTAATACTTTATATTTAAACTTAATGCGTAGCATTGCACAGCTAAAGCTTTATTCGTTGAAAATAGTTATTACAGGATTTTTCTTTTTTGAAACAGGTTTTTCAGCCTATAAAAAAGATACTTGTTCCTGCGATACTTAATTGGTGTCACTTCTAGCTAGGGACAATCGTGAGGGTTCGTATTATCTTTTCTTTACACAACCGGGGGGCAATGGTGCCCTTTCACCATCAGTACCTCCTGTCTGATTTCCTGCAATCGTTATTACAGGGGCGGGACCATGTTGCACTGGAAAATTACAGTTTTTCCGGCCTGAAAGGGCAAACAAAGGTATCGAGACAAGGCCTTTGTTTCTTTTCGAGCAAAGTGACACTGGTGTTTTCGTGCCCGAGCCGTGAGGTAGTTATGTTGTTGGCGCGGCGCATTTTCGAAAAGCCGGAGTATCAGTTGGGCGAGCTGCAGGTGTCGCCCGAGAGCATTGCCGAAGAAGAAGAGGTCTGTTTTGAAGGTCCTTCTTCCAAGTTCATTTGCATTTCTCCGATGGTGCTGTTGTCGCCCCTGGACGACAGCAACGCCAAGAAATTCATCTCGCCGGAAAGCGACTATTTTTCGGACTTGTTGTACGAGTCCACCATGTCGCGGATGGAGCAATCGGGCCATTATACGCCCGAACAGATTGCCTCCTTCTACAAATTTCAGGTCGTGCCTGACCAGACGTATTTGAACCGCATCAAGAGCGAGGAAAAAAAGTTTGCGCGGGTGTATCCGGTCTTTATCGAAGGCAAAAAGATGGAGGTGCGGGGCTACACAATGCCTTTTACCATCTTTGCCGAGCCTGAAGTGCAAAAGTTCGTGTTCGAATGCGGTATGGGCGAGATGTGCCACAAAGGTTTCGGTATGCTCGACGTGGCCAATTCGGCTCCCCACAAACGCGCCCGTTTCCTCAATATGGAGGAGGTTACCCAACAACCACAACCGCCTTCGACCGTGCCCGGCAGCATGCCGCGTGTGCGTCGCGAAAACAGCTAGCCTACTTCCGGCCGTAGTAATCCTGGGCGGTGTATCCAATCAGCCGATCGGCCCGTGCCCCCGGCGCGCGGTAATACGTCAGAATGTCGTAGATATTCTCGGTGATGTTGTAACTTCCTTCGAAGTACTGTTCGTCGATCTTGTTTCCCTGCACCAGCGCATAGCTATAGTTGTAGTACCCCTGCTTAAGTAGCATGGTGCCTACGTAAGCACCTGTTGCTTCGTCGTACTTTAGTCGAAATTCTTCTTTGGGGCGCCAGCTGGAAAGCTCGCCAAACACATAAACTTCGCCTTCGATCGGTGGAGTCAAGAGTTTGAAGTGAGCGTATACGTAATCGGCAGCGGTGTTGCTTTCACGCGTTTCATAATTCTCGATCACGAATTTCCCGTTCAGGTCTTGTAACTGGGTATAGACCGCCCGTCGTCGCGATTTGTCGGGCACCAGGTAAACGTCGACGCGCTGGTCGGTCCGGTCGATGCTGGCCATGCCAAACCCCAGAAACCGGTAGCTGCGCAGGTCGACCGTGCGGTACTCGTTCAGGCCCGGAAAGTTATTCTCCCCGCTGAAATACTGGTAGTCGAGCGTTCGATCGTTCGGGTCTACGTAGAGGGGCGCCAGCTTTAAGGCATTGTCCCACCGTCCGTTTTGCCGAACAAATGTCTGCATGTTTACCTGAGGATTGACCAGGTTCAACTGTGCGTAGTTGATGATAAAGTCCACCTGTTCGTTGGTTGCGCGCTGGGTTACGTCGGCCGAAAATTTGACGTCGGCCCGGATGCTGACCAATTCTTCGTAGACCGAAAAACGGCGGGTAAGTACGATGTCCTGTTCGTTGTTTTCCCGATAGACCACCACGACGTAGTTGCCCGAGACTTTCACGGGCGGGAGCGTCATGCTGTAATGCACGTAGGGCATCCGCGTATTGATGGAAATCTCGTAGTTAGTGATCTGAAACTGGTTGTATTCGAACATGTAATCCATGTCGAACAGTTGCGATTTCTCCCAGTTCGCATCGCAATGGATCAGTTTGAAATAGTAATTGAAGTACTGATCGCCCAGTTCGTCGAACTCCAGCATCAGTGCCGGCGGATTTTGCAGCGGGATCACCGGGTTGCTCAGCATCTGCTGGGCGTCGTTAGGGCCGGTGGTCAGCGGGTACAGCAGCGGAGTGCGAATGCGCTCTTCGTACGTGTAATCTGCCAGCCGGAGGGTTTTGTCCTGCACGGCACCCGTGGCCGTGACGCGGCCGTTTGCGTTGGTACCGGAGCCGGCTTGTTGCGCCACCGGAACGCACGTGCTGATCAAAAACGGCAGAGCCAGAAGGGGGAGAAGTCGGATCATGAGAAAAGGGTGCAACAAAGAAACGAACGTGTTTACGATCCTATTTTCTTTTCAAGCGCTTCAATCTCCAGCATCAGCTTCTCCCAGGCAGTATTCTGCGTGTCGATACTCTGTTGCAGGCGTTGGTAACGTCCGTTAACGGTGTGCAACTGATCCGGGTTGGCGTAAATGGTCGGGTCGGCCATCTCTTCTTCCAGTGTGGCTTTCTGACGTTCCAGCTCTTCGATTTCTTTCTCCTGCACTTCCAGCCGACCCCGCAGTTGCTTCAGCGTACGACGCGCCTCCTGGTGTTCTTGTGTATCGGCGGGGGAAGCGGTTTTCTGCGGCTGCGGGGCAGGCGCAGGAGCGGGCGGTGCGGAGGCGCGCTGCGCTTCGCGCTGCTGCTGCCAGTAGAGGTATTCGTCGAAGGTGCCCGGATATTCTTTGATTTCGTGCTCCTCGATGTACCAGATTTTGTTGGCGATGTGGCTCACGAAGTGCCGGTCGTGCGAAACGCACACAAAGCTGCCTTCGTATTGCTGCAGGGCCTGAATCAGGATGTTGACCGATTGCATGTCCAGGTGGTTGGTCGGTTCGTCCAGCAACAGAAAGTTGGCTTCCGAGATCAGCGTACGGGCCAGTGCCACGCGCGACTTTTCGCCTCCCGAAAGGACCTTGATTTTCTTAAACACCTCATCGTCTGAAAACAGAAAGCACCCCAGCACGGTCCGCAGTTCCATCTCGGTTTTGCCCGAGCCGGCCTGTTTCAATTCGTCGAGCAGGTTATTTTCGACGTTGAGCGATTCGAGTTGGTGCTGCGCGTAAAACGCCTGAATGACGTTGTAGCCCTCGTTGCGCTCTCCCTGCACCTGCTCGCCCCCCGACAGAATGCGCAGCAACGTTGATTTCCCCCGGCCGTTGGCACCGACGAGCGCAATTTTGTCGCCACGTTGCACCATCGCGTGCGTGTGCTGCAAGATCACTTTGTTGCCGTAGGCCTTCGACACATCTTTCAGTTCGATGACCTGCCGCCCCGAAGGCTGCGAAAAATTGAAGCGGAAATGGACCCGAGCGTTTTGATCGACGACGTCGTCGATGGTTTCCATGCGTTCGAGTGCTTTGACGCGCGATTGTACCTGCCGTGCCTTGGTAGCTTTGGAGCGGAACCGTTCGATGAAACGTTCCGTCTGGCGGATTTTCGCCTGTTGGTTCTCGTAGGCGTTCTTCTGAATTTCGTTGCGCAGAGACTTTTCTTCCAGGAAGAACGAGTAGTTGCCCGGATAGACGTTGAGTTGCTGTTGCGCCACTTCGACGATCATGTTCGAAACGTTGTCGAGAAACTGGCGGTCGTGTGATACGACAATGACGGCTCCTTCGTAGGTCGTCAGGTAATTCTCCACCCATTGGATGGACGGAAGGTCCAGGTGGTTGGTCGGTTCGTCGAGCATCAGGAGCGAAGGCTTTTGCAACAGCAGCTTGGCCAGCATCACCCGCATACGCCATCCGCCCGAAAACTCGCGCAATGGGCGCTGCAACTCGTCGGTCGAAAAGCCCAGCCCTTCCAGAATGGCTTCCGCGCGCGCCTGCATGGTATAGCCATCGAGCAGTTCGAACTCCTCCTGCAACCGCGTCAGTTTGTCAACCAGATGATCTTCGTAGTGCTTTTCCATCTGGTGCAGCACGTTGTCGATCTGTCGCTGTACTTCCAGGCCGCGCTCAAATGCCTGCATGGCGACCAGCAGAATGGAATCCTCCGTCTGGTAAGAAAGCAGGTCCTGGTTCAGGAAGCCGATGGAGCAATCGTTCGACATCGAAATCGATCCGCCATCGGGCGAATATTCGCCGGTGATCAGGCGCAGTAGGGTAGACTTGCCGGCACCGTTCGGGCCGATCAGACCAATGCGATCTTTGGGTTTGATGTGGAGCGAGGCCCCGTCGTAAAGCGTGCGGCCGCCAAAATGAAAGGACAGGTCGTTAATAGCGATCATACCACGAAGTTACGCATTGGTGCGCGAACCCATTGTACGCGCGTGCTAATTCGCCTTTGGTACGAAGCGTGTCCGGTAACTTCAGGAAAAAGTACGGCCGATGCCTACGGAACCAACCGACCGAAGCCGGTCCGTTCGCGCAGGATCACCGTTGCTATCCGCACGTGCGAAGAGCAGCCCAGCCTGCTGACCCTTGCTAAAAATGGTAGGAGGGAAGAGAATACTTCCGAAAGGAGAGAGAAGCGGTCGGAGTGCACACAATCTAGTACTTTTAGTCGCCTATCATCCGACCCTTATGTTAAAACCTGGTACTGTTGTTCCTGATTTGGTACTGCCTTCGCTCGATACGCCCGCATGGCATCTGACTGCCGAACGCCCTGCACATTTCACCATGCTGGTGTTCTACCGCGGGTACCATTGCCCGATTTGCCGGAAGTACCTGCACGATCTGGAAGTTTATATGCCGGAATTTCGCCAACGCGGTGTCAATCCTATCGCGCTTAGTTGCGACGTGCAGGCACGCGCGCAAATGGCCCGCGACGAGTGGTTTCTGCCCCACGTCCCCATTGCCTACGCACTGCCTCCGGAAACGGCCCGCAGTTGGGGCCTTTACCTGTCGCGCGGAAAAACTGCCTTCGAACCAGCGCTTTTTAATGAGCCCGGCATTTTCTTGCTGCGTCCTGATCGCACACTCTACGCAACATTTGTCCAGTCGATCGCCATGATGCGCCCGGCTTTCGATGATATGTTGCGGGCGCTGGATGTTATCATTCGGGAGGATTACCCGATTCACGGCGAAGCGTGATCAAGTACGAGAAGCGAGGTGTAAGGCTTAGCTCAGTTCTTCGACCGTGCTGACCACCTGACTAATCTCTTTCAGACGCAGCGAATAGTACATGTTTTTGCCTTCGCGCTCACAAAACAGCAGACCTTTGAGCCGCATGCCGGTGAGGTGGTGGGAGGTAAGCGACTGTTCGCTGCCGAGGTGTTCGCAAATTTCGTTTACCGACAAACGCTTGTAGTGACGGAGCAGGTCGACGATGCCCAGACGCAGGGGGTGAGCCATGGTCTTCAAAATAAGTGCAGCGCCTTCGAGCTTCTTGGTGGATAAGAATGAAGTGGTCATTTCTTTAGATGAATTAGTTAGTTACTTCGTTTAAATGCTAATATCCTAAATTATATCTTATCTTGATAGGTTAAGTTTATCATTTTATTACATAAACGTTAACTGGTTGAGCTTGAGGTTATTGCTGATCTTATGGTAGTTTGGAAGGAACGAAAGCTTTTCCGTTGTTGTAGTAGCGTAATACGTATTTCAGGAGTATGATCATTGTAGACAAGGCCATCGTCAGCGACGATGTAGCCGAGAAAGTGTTCGTCTGCCACTTGGAGAAGTGCAAAGGCGCGTGTTGTGTTGAAGGCGATTTGGGCGCTCCGCTGGAGCAGGATGAATTGGAGCAACTGGAGGAGATTTACCCCACGGTGGCCCCCTATCTTAGCGAAGCGGGCCGTAAAGCCATTGAGGAACAGGGCGTTTGGCTTCTGGATGAGGAGGGTGACTTCTCAACGCCGACCATCGGCGGGCGCGAATGTGCTTACGCGATATACGATGCAAAAGGTACATTAAAATGCGGCATCGAGCAGGCGCACCGTGACGGAAAAATTGATTTTCAGAAGCCTATTTCCTGCCATTTGTACCCGATCCGCATCACTCGCTACGAAGAGTTCGATGCGCTGAACTACGACGTGTGGGACATCTGCAGCCCCGCCTGCGAGTTGGGCGCTGCGCTGAATGTGCCCATCTACAAGTTTCTGAAAGAGCCTCTGATTCGTAAATACGGCCCGGCGTGGTACGCAAAACTCGTGGCCCAGATCGAACAAGTCCCTACTGCCGATGACGCCGGATCAACTACGTAACGAAATAAGAGCGCAACTGTCTTACCTGACGCCCGAACAGCTAGCGCAAGTACACGCCTGGTTGAAGGAGCAGTTTCCGGCGCAGTCCCCGAGTTTCCGGCCGCCTTCTGAAACGTCGGCACCGGAGGAGCGCGCGCGGCCCGAGCTGCCTGACGATTTTCGTCATCTGTTGAAATGCTAGGAGCGTGGGGCCGGGCCTCCTGAACAATTTACGGGAGGCCCCGCCGTTTCAAGAGTAACCGCACCCGCTTAACCCCCAGCCTCTGTGACAAACCTCTCCCATTTGTGGAGGAGCTGTGGGCTACTCTTCCTGGTAGCAACTCCTCTTCTCGCACAGCCCGTGCGCCACACCATCAGCGGCTACGTCCGCGAAGCAGGCAGTGCCGAACTGCTCATCGGTGTCAACGTCTATTTACCCGCCCTGCAGCGCGGCACCACCACCAATTCGTACGGATTCTATTCCCTCACCTTGCCTGAAGCTGATACAGTCGAGCTGGTGTTTTCGTATGTGGGCTATCAGCCCAAAAGCTTTCGCGTCCCCCTGCGTGCTGCCCAGCAGTTGGACGTAGCGTTGCGCGGCAGCATGACGTTGCAGGAAGTGGTGGTTGAAGCGCCGCCATCACCGCCGGTGAGCAGTACCGTGCAGATGAGTGCGGTCGAAGTGCCCATTGCGCAGGTCAAAGCCATTCCGGCGCTTCTGGGCGAAAAAGATGTGCTGAAGGTGCTGCAACTGATGCCCGGTGTGCAAAGTGGGTCGGAAGGCAACAGTGGCTTGTATGTGCGGGGCGGTGGCCCGGACCAGAACCTGATCATCCTCGACGATGCCGTCGTGTACAACGCCTATCACCTGTTCGGGTTCTTTTCGCTTTTTAACGGCGATGCCCTCAAAAGTGTGGAGTTGACCAAAGGCGGATTTCCAGCCCGGTACGGGGGGCGGCTCTCGTCGGTGTTGGAAATGAATATGAAAGACGGCAACAAAGAGACGTTGCAGGGCGAAGCCGGACTCGGGCTGATTTCTTCGCGCCTGACGCTGGAAGGTCCTCTGGTCAAAAACAAAGCTTCTTTTCTGATCTCCGGGCGGCGTACGTATGCCGATTTGCTGATTCGGCCTTTTCTGCCGGAAGGCGACGGCGGCTACTATTTCTGGGACTTGAACGGAAAGCTGAATTATGACTTCGGCCGGAACGATAAAGTATACCTGAGCGGGTATTTCGGGCGCGATCGTTTTTTCTTTTCTGAAAAAGAGGACGATTATCAGACCAAAGCTGGCATCAACTGGGGAAACGCCACCGGCACGGTGCGGTGGAATCACCTGTACAGCGAACGTCTTTTCGCCAATACTTCCCTGATTTTCAGCAATTACCGATTCAACATCTTCGTCGACGAGACGCAAACCGATGCCGAAGGACAGGAAGAAGAATTTAACCTGCGCTATTACTCGGGGGTACGCGACTGGTCCTTGAAGCACGACCTGTTTTACGTGCCCAATCCCCGGCATACGTTGCGGCTGGGCCTTCATACCACGCTCCATCGTTTCACCCCCAGTGCGTTTGTGGCCAACGATCCGGATGTTGGCGAAAACCGCCGTGAGGTGACCCCCATCGACGGCGTGGAGTCAGGTGTTTACCTGGAAGATACGTACCAGCCCACCCCTCTGTGGCTCCTGAACGGAGGCATACGGCTGAGCCATTTTTATACCAACGGTCGGCACTATATCAATCCTGAGCCGCGACTTGCGCTGGCCTACAAGTTTCGTGACGACTGGTCGGTGAAGGCCTCGTATGCTACCATGAACCAATACATTCACCTGTTGTCAAACACAGGAGTCGGGTTGCCGACGGACCTGTGGGTGCCCTCCACCGCGCGGATCAGGCCTCAGCGTTCGCAACAGGTCGCTCTGGGGCTGGCAAAAGACTTTATGCAGCGTGATCTGGCGCTTACCATCGAAGGCTACTATAAAAAGATGGACCATATTATCAATTATAAGGAAGGCGCCAGTTTTTTCCTGATTGAAGACGGACCCGAGGGGGCCGCTCCCGTTTCGTGGGAAGAGAATGTGACGACCGGGCAGGGGTGGTCGTATGGCGCCGAGGTGCTGTTGCAGCGGAAGGTGGGCAAATTTTCGGGCTGGATCGGCTACACACTTTCGTGGACGCAGTTGCAGTTTGAGGAACTCAACCAAGGCAAGCCGTTTTGGGCGCGCTACGATCGCCGGCACGACGTTTCGGTGGTGGGTATCTATCGTCCGTCCGACCGCATCACGCTGTCAGGAACCTGGGTATATGGAACGGGCAATGCCATCACGCTGCCCCTGGCCGACTACCGCGCGCCATACCACATTCCAGGCCAGTCGGCGGGGCGTTACAGCGGCAACTACTGGGTCGGGGGCTACAACGTCGAAGACTACGGTGAGCGCAATGCGTACCGAATGGCCCCGTACCATCGTTTGGACGTTGGCATTCAGTTTCACAAGCAAACCGGATGGGGCGAACGAACGTGGGAGCTCAGTTTTTACAATACCTATGCCCGCCAGAATCCCTTCTTTTACTTTATAGAAGACGACCAAACGTACGATGAGCAGACGCAGCAAACCACCTACCGCACCTTGCTGAAGCAGGTGTCGCTTTTCCCCATCGTGCCTTCGATCTCTTACAGCCTAAAATTTTGAACGATGATCCACTCGAATTACCGAACCTGGTTGGTGAGCGGTGCCGTAGGGCTGGGCCTGGCGGCCTGCGTGCAAGAGGTGCCTGAACGCTATGTGCCGACGGTTACGCCTAAGTTGGTCGTGACGGGTTTTATCGGGGCTGGCGATTCTTTGCTGGAAGTGGAGGTCGCACGCACGTTGCCAATTTATACGGTAAAGCAGAACTGGAACGAAGTCGAAATAGTAGAAGGGGCAGAGGTGCGTATTTCAGACGGCCAGGAAGCATGGACGCTGGAACTGGTGGACTCGGCCGGCGTGTACCGACGGATCATCCCGACCGACTTTATTAAACCGGAACGGACTTATTATCTGCATGTGACCACGCCCACGGGCGAGCAGGCGGAAGCATTGTGTACGGTACCGTCGCCGGGTGGCGATTACCAAATGACCTACACGATAGACACGGCCGTTCGGAAGTATCCTTACCAGGAAATAGACGATACGCTGCAATACCTTTCCCTTTTCTGGGACGATGTTCCCGGCACCGGCGACTTCTATCATGCGTACGCACACCTGCGTTACGAGGCAATCTACTATGATTGGGTGGACGGGCAGATTGTGGACTCGGTATGGACCGAACAGGAATCTCACATTTTTTTCTCGGACGGCATTAGCGGCACGAGCGACGAGGGGCGCGATGGCGAGCGGCTGGTTGCGCGCGGTGGCTACCTGCAACGCTTGAACGATGGGGGCAACGCGTGGGAACAGCGCCGTAATCTCCGACTGACAGCCTACTTGCTGCGGGTCGACGAAAATTATTACCGCTACCACAGTGCCCTGCAGCAACAGTGGGAGAGTGATGGCAATCCGTTTGCCGAACCCGCCCCGCTGTTCTCCAACCTGGAAGGTGCCTTAGGCGCGTTTGGCGCTTTTCATGCCACAACCCTGGAAATAGAGCTTTAAATATGGGCTCTGCGCGGAGAGGCGTTGCTTACAGAAACCAGCGGCAACCAACATTGAGCCGATACAAGCTACGCGTGCTCCCAGTTGAAGGTATCGATTTCTTCCAGCGCGCGCACGAGGAGCGTAATGCATTGCTGCAGGTCTTCCTTGTGCGCCATCTCGATAACCTGATGGAGGTGACGGGTGGGGATGGAAATGGCCCCGGCAATGGAGCCGCGTTTGCCCATGCGTTGCAAGCTGGCCGTGTCGGTGCCGC
The DNA here is from genome assembly GCF_900100765.1 of Catalinimonas alkaloidigena. Taxonomy (NCBI): domain Bacteria; kingdom Pseudomonadati; phylum Bacteroidota; class Cytophagia; order Cytophagales; family Catalimonadaceae; genus Catalinimonas; species Catalinimonas alkaloidigena. Next base: position 59,775 of record NZ_FNFO01000001.1, read on the forward strand.
CCCCGGTCAGAATTTCAGTTTGCCACTTGATGGCATGTTTTTCGGCCGTTTTTTGCAGGTAATCTACCATGCGGTAGTCGCAAATTACCGACTGATCCATGATTTTAATGGCTGCGCCCTGCCCCAGCGACGTGATTTGCTCGTGAGGCTTTGAGCCCGGCAAATCATACGCTACCGTGACGTCCAGCGCAATGCCAAAGTCGGGGGCTAGCGCATGTGTGGCAACGCTAGCGCCCCGGAGCCCGACCTCTTCCTGTACCGTAAAGACGGCATACAGGTCGTAAGGGAGGCTGTTGATTTGGCGAAGTGCTTCAATCAGCACGAATACAGAGGCTCGGTTATCGAGCGATTTACAATTGACACATTCACCTATCTCCACTAGTTCGCGCTCGCGGGTAATCGGGTCGCCTGGCTTTACCAACCGCTCCACTTCCTTCTTGCTCATGCCCAGGTCGATGAAGAAATCGGTCAGTTGAGGCGCCTTGGTGCGCTCTTCCGCCGACATGACATGCACCGGCTTGCTACTCATGACGCCCAGCAGATCTTTCCGGCCGTGGACGATCACCCGCTGGGCCACCAGGGTTTTAGGATCAAATCCTCCTAACGGGTGAAAACGTACGAAGCCGTTGTCGTCGATGTGCGTGACGATAAAGCCGATCTCATCCATATGTGCGGCTACCATCACTTTATAGCCCTCCGGATTATTCGTGCCTTTTTTCAGCGCAATCAGGTTGCCCAGGTTGTCGGTCCAGGCGTCGTCAACGAGCGAACGAATCTCTTCTTGAATGATTTTGCGGATCCGTTGTTCGAAGCCGGGAGCACCCGCGGCTTCGCAAACGCGTTTCAGTAGTTGAATGTTAAGATTCCCCATGTTGTCAGATCGGAATGAATCAACATCCCTAGTGAACAACGGTCAGCTTCACCATATTGGCGTGCCTTTTTTCTTTGAGCGGAACGCTAGCTGTGTTGATAAAGAGGTCGCCTTTTTTCAGGTGACCTTTTTCCACCAGGATGTCTTTCAGGTCTTCGATAATTTGGTCGGTGTTGTCTTTGCTCTCGTAGAAGATGGTCCGGACTCCCCACAGAAGGCCCAGTTGCGTGAGCAGGTGACGACGCCGTGTGAAAATAAATACGTCGGCTTTCGGACGATGTCTAATCAGCCGGAAGGCAGAAAAGCCTGAGCTGGTAATGCCGCAAACCGCTTGTGCACGTGTGTTTTGTGCCAGTGTACAAGCCGAAGCGATTACGCTGTCGCTGGCCAGCAGTTCAGGATCGTCGTTGTCTTCAATGTCAAAGTGATACTTATAATAAATGTCGTTGCACTCTTCTTCCACCCGGGCAACAACCCGCCGCATGGCTTCTACCGCACGCACAGGATAGCTACCCGCTGCAGTTTCTGCGCTAAGCATCACCGCATCGGCTCCGTCCATCACGGCGTTGGCCACGTCGTTGGCCTCGGCACGGGTCGGCCGTGGGTTGGTAATCATGCTCTCCATCATCTGCGTCGCGATGATGACCGGTTTGCCCGCTTTGTTGCATTTCTGCACGATGGTTTTCTGAACCAGCGGTACTTCTTCCATCGGAATTTCTACCCCCAGGTCACCACGGGCCACCATCAGGGCGTCGGCGACTTCAATAATTTCGTCGATGTTGCGGACCGCTTGTGGCTTTTCGATCTTGGCAACGACTTTGGTTTTCTTTCCTTTTTCCGCAATGATGCGTTTCACTTCCCGGAGATCGTCGGCTTTGCGTACAAACGATAGCGCTACCCAGTCTACGTCCATCTCAAGGCCAAACAGCAGGTCCTCGTAATCTTTCTCGGTTAGCGAAGGCGCCGAAACTACGGTATCGGGCAGGTTAATGCCTTTGCGCGATTTCAGAATGCCTCCGTAAATCACCTTCGCTACCACTTCACGGTTTTCCACCTTCACGACCTTGAGTTCCAGGTTGCCGTCGTCGATCAAAATTGTATCGCCAGGGTGTACGTCTTCGGGAAGCGACTGGTACGTGGTGCTGACCTTTTGGGCATTGCCCACCATTTTTTGGGTAGAAATGGTCAACAGTTCGCCAGGAACCAGTTCAACACCGTTGTTTTCTACTTCGTCAGTACGAATTTTTGGCCCCTGCAAATCCTGCAAAATGCAGATGTAAGTGCCGAGTTCCTCGTTCAGGCTGCGGATGTTTTCTACCACTTTGCGGTGGTCTTCATGGCTGCCATGCGAGAAATTGAGGCGGAAAACATCCGCACCCGCTTCAATAAGTTGCTGTAAAACACCTCGCTCACGAGAGGCTGGACCGACGGTCGCTAAAATTTTGGTCTTGTTAAAAGGAATGCCCATAGAATAGATTCGCTATTAAGGGGTAGTGTGATTTGTTACAATGGTGGTTAGGCATTGCAATTTGCTACAATTCCCTGAGATACGATAGAAACTGCCAGGCATTCAGGCTATTACTTTTATTTTTATAAATTTTAGTAAAAATATGCAATGAAAAGATGGAAAACTAATTTTATCGTCCAGTTTCGTGCATTACACGATTAACGGCGGTTTTCCCAAAGGCAATTCTGCTAGGGGGGGAATTGGCGGACGCTTATGGCAGTTCTGTCCAAAAGTGACGCTGCACCTAAAAAGTAGAGCTAATTTTCAGCTATTTAGCCCCGAAAGCCCGTTATTGACATTGTTAAGACAAATGCATTTCTTTGCAGCCGGGTTTTCCACTTTAAATTGTAAAAAAATGTCAGAAATCGCACAGAAAGTAAAAAGTATTATCATCGATAAACTAGGCGTGGAGGAGTCGGAAGTGACACCCGAAGCTAGCTTCACCAATGACCTGGGTGCTGACTCGCTCGATACCGTTGAACTGATCATGGAATTTGAGAAAGAGTTCAACATCTCGATCCCCGACGACCAAGCCGAAAATATTTCTACTGTAGGGCAAGCCATCTCCTACCTCGAAGAGCACGTAAAATAACGTACTTTTGATTCGAACACCTCCTTTATGCAATTAAAACGAGTGGTAATTACCGGGCTGGGCGCGCTTACTCCCTTGGGAAATTCTGTTCCGGAATATTGGGAAGGATTACGCAATGGAGTAAGCGGGGCCGCCCCGATTACCAATTTCGACGCCAGTAAATTTCGTACCCGTTTTGCATGCGAACTCAAAGGATTCGATCCTTTGCAATACTTTGATCGCAAGGAAGCCCGCAAATTGGACCCCTTCTCGCAGTACGCCGTAGTGGCGGCCGAACAGGCCGTTCAAGACGCGCGGCTGGTAGAAGACAAGGTGAACCCCGACCGCGTTGGGGTGATCTGGGGATCGGGAATTGGAGGAATCCGCACGTTTCAGGACGAAATGGATGGGTTCTTCAAAGGCGACGGAACGCCTCGTTTTAACCCATTTTTTATCCCGAAAATGATTGCCGATAGCTCCTCCGGCAACATTTCGATCCGTTACGGATTTCGGGGACCCAACTTTGTCACCACTTCGGCCTGTGCTTCTTCGTCCGATTCGATTGTAGCTGCCTACAACTACATTCGGTTGGGCCTGGCCGATGTGATGGTGACGGGTGGCTCAGAAGCCGCGATTACCGAAGCCGGGGTCGGCGGTTTTAACGCCATCAAAGCCATGAGCGAGCGCAACGACGATCCAACAACTGCCTCGCGTCCGTACGACAAAGACCGTGACGGATTTGTGTTGGGCGAAGGCGCAGGCGCACTGGTGCTGGAAGAGTGGGAACACGCCAAAGCACGGGGTGCCACCATTTACGGGGAGCTGATTGGCGGCGGTATGTCGGCTGATGCGTACCACATTACCGCTCCCGACCCTGAAGGGAAGGGCGTGGTGCTGGTGATGGAAAATGCGCTCAAAGATGCCGGCATCCGCCCCGAAGACGTCGATTACATCAACACCCACGGGACCAGTACGCCCCTGGGCGATGGCGCCGAAGTCAAAGCGATTCAGCAGGTATTTGGCGAGCACGCCTATAACCTGAACATCAGCTCTACCAAGTCGATGACGGGTCACCTGTTGGGCGCTGCCGGTGCCATCGAGGCCGTTGCCAGCGTACTGGCCGTCAAGCACGGAATTATTCCTCCGACCATCAACCATTTTACCGACGACGAGGAAATCGATTCGCGACTTAACTTTACCTTTAACGAAGCGCAGGAGCGGCCCCTTCAGGTGGCCCTGAGCAATACGTTTGGTTTTGGTGGACACAACACCACCGTAATTTTTCGAAAAGTCGACATGTGAAGCCGATCTTAAGCTATCTAAAACTTTACAGAACACAAGAAGATAGAGAGCTTGCCACTGCTTTTGCACGCATTATCGGCCGAAAACCGCTCAATTTAGACCTGTACAAGCTTGCCATCCGCCATGCTTCTTCCACCGTGGTGGTGGAAACCGGGCGGAACAACAGTAACGAACGACTTGAGTATTTGGGCGATGCCATTCTCGGGGCGATCGTAGCCGACTATTTATTTAAAAAATTTCCGTATCAGGACGAAGGGTTTCTCACCGAAATCCGCTCGCGCATCGTAAACCGGGAGTCGCTGAACCAACTGGCCCGTAAAATCGGGCTTTCGGTGTTGGTAGAGTTCGATTCCCGTCGGCGGTCGCGCCTTTCCCACAAATCCATTTACGGCGACGCCCTCGAAGCCTTGGTGGGAGCCGTTTACCTGGACCAGGGATTCAAACGTTGCCAGGCGTTTGTCTTACAACGACTGATCGGCCCCCACTTTGATCTCGATCAGGTCGTGCAGACCAATCTTAATTTCAAAAGTCGCCTGATCGAATGGGCGCAGCGCGAAAACCAGTCGATTCGCTTCGAAATTATCGAGGAATCGGGCAGCCAGCATTCCCGTGAGTTTGTGGCGCAGGTCGTGGTCAACGACGAAGCCATCAGCACAGGCAATGGCTTCAGTAAGAAAAAAGCCGAACAAGCCGCCGCAGCCAAAGCCTGCGAACTACTCAGCTTGCTGTAACTTTGGGTTACCGCCAATGACGCTTATGAGAAAACGTATCGTGGCAGGGGCTGCCCTGAACCAGATTCCCATTGATTGGGAAGGAAACCGAAACCGCATTCTAGAGGCGCTGCAACAAGCGCGTGCCGCGCAAGTCGACCTGTTGTGTTTGCCCGAATTGTGCATTACCGGCTACGGGTGCGAAGACCTGTTTCTGAGCGAATGGGTACCGGCGCGTGCCGTAGAAGCACTGCTGGAGCTGGTACCGCATTGCACCGATCTGACGGTGGCCATTGGCCTGCCCGTCCGGTTCGAAGGAAAAACCTACGATTGCGCCGCGCTGGTGCACAACGGCGTGCTGCTGGGCATTCAGGCCAAGCAGTTTATGGCCAACGAAGGCGTCCACTACGAGCCCCGTTGGTTTACTCCCTGGCCCACGGCTGAGGAGAGCACGATTGAAATCGAAGGACAGACGTATCCTTTCGGTGATATTATTTTCGAAGTGGAAGGCGTACGCATCGGTTTCGAGATTTGCGAAGACGCTTGGCATGGTCCGAAGCGGCCTGGCGTAAGCCATTGCCGGCGTGGCGGGGTCGACCTCATTCTGAACCCTAGTGCCAGCCATTTTGCTTTTGCCAAAACCCTGATCCGGCACGATCTGGTGCTGGACGGGGCGCAGCGCTTCCGGTGTGCCTACGTATACGCCAATTTAATTGGCAACGAGGCCGGAAAGATGATCTACGACGGTGAGATCCTGATCGCTCAGCACGGACGCTTGCTGAAGCGCAACGCGTTGCTGTCGTTCCGGGATGTTAACCTGGTGACCACTGAGCTGGATTTCGATGCCGATCCGGAGCAGCCTCTGCCTTCGTTGCCTCCCTACGCGGTCAGCAAGGAAGAAGAGTTTGCGGCGGCCGTTCCTCTGGCCTTATTCGATTACATGCGCAAAAGCCGCAGTCGGGGGTTTGTGCTCTCCCTCAGCGGCGGTGCCGATTCATCGGCTTGTGCGGTGCTGGTGGCGGAGATGGTGCGCCGAGGTTGTAACGAGTTGGGCGTAGAGGCCTTTGCGCAGAAAGCGGGCTGTCTGACCGAAGAAGAGATGGCCGCCTTGCTGGGAAAAGCACCGGAGGTACAACTACTCTACTTAACGCAGTGCCTGTTACGGTGCGCCTATCAGGGAACGGTCAATTCCTCGCAGGCAACCTTGGCATCGGCCCAGAATCTGGCCGAGTCGGTCGGGGCAGCTTTTTACGAATGGAAAATCGACGATGAGGTTGCAGGCTATACACGTAAAATCGAACGTGCTCTGGGCCGTCCGCTGACGTGGGAACGCGACGACATCACCCTCCAGAATATTCAGGCACGGGCACGCTCGCCCATCATCTGGATGCTGACTAATGCGACAGGAGCGCTGCTGATGGCCACTTCAAACCGAAGTGAGGGCGACGTGGGATATGCCACGATGGACGGGGACACCTCCGGTAGCATTTCGCCCATTGCGGGGGTAGACAAGCACTTCATCAGCCGCTGGCTACGTTGGGCGGAAGAGAGGTTAGGTTACACGGGCCTGCACGATGTCAATTCCCTGACTCCGACGGCCGAATTGCGTCCACTGGAAAACTCCCAAACCGACGAAGGCGACCTGATGCCTTACCGCGTGTTGTACGAGATTGAGCGCCTGGCCATCCGCGACCGTCAGTCGCCTATACACGTGTACCGCAAGCTTGTGGAGGCCGAGCTGGAGCCACCCGCGCTGCTGCGCAGTCATGTCATTAAGTTTTTCCGGTTGTGGTCGCGGAATCAGTGGAAACGGGAACGATTGGCCCCGTCGTTTCACGTGGACGATTTCAGCGTCGATCCGCGCAGCTGGTGTCGGTTCCCCATCCTGTCCAGTGGATTTACGGAGGAACTCAAAGCCTTGGAGTTAGAGGAAGTTCCCGAGCTGATTACGGTTGCTGGGCGTCGAGCGGAATCCAGAACATAAAGCGATAGGAGGCGATGCGGTCATTGCCTTGGCGCGTGCCGTACGTACCCACGTTGTCCAGGTAGTCGCTCATGGCGTTGAACCAGCCTGCCTGAAATCCAACACCATAATAATTGGGAAACGTATACACCGCGCCGAGCGAAGTAGGCAGCATTAGGGTGACCACACCATAGTTTTCGTTCGGTGCGCGGGTGGCCGATTGATCCGCCAGGCGTTTCCCCTCCTGATCTTTGGGCGCGTAACGCAGCAGACCGGCGCCTTGCATCACATAGAGTTTGAAGTGCTCGCGGCTGATTACGTTGAGGCGTAGTGCGTACTGAGCCGCTACCAGCGACGTGGTAAACGACGTGTTGGGGTTGCGTTCCGCCGGGATGTCCTCAGTGAAACGGGGCTGTAAGCTCTGGCCCGTGATGCGCCCTACCGCGAGTTGCAGGCTGCCGTTTAGCCGCTTTTTCCGGTTAAAATGCAGGGCGGCGTGATACAGGGGCGTCCATTGCCGGTACGTCGCCGACAAATCTCCTTTATAGGCGTTCGCACTCAGGCCAACTTCCAGCCACCGGGTGGGTGCTTGGGCGTGCATGCCCATGACGATCATACACATCCCGCAGAGTGTCAGCCATTTTATCATACCACAAAAGATACTTATCCCGAGGGGAGCCTTCCAATTCGATGCAAGTTAATTCCTATTTGCGTGCAAAAACAAAAACCGATCCTGCGGGAAACAGAATCGGTTTCTAAGAAGATTGAGTAACAGGCTTTTATAAGCCTGAAAAATCGAAAGATTCCAGGAATGAGGTATCGAATTTACCAGAGCGGAACTTTTCGTTATCCATCAGGCGAATGTGAAATGGAATGGTCGTTTTCACGCCTTCGATGATGAACTCCTGCAGGGCCCGCTTCATCCGCACGATGGCTTCCTCCCGGGTCTGCGCACTTACGATCAGCTTGGCGATCATCGAATCGTAGTTCGGCGGAATGGTGTAACCCGCGTATACGTGCGAGTCAACCCGTACGCCGTGTCCACCCGGCAGATGCAGGTTGGTGATACGCCCGGGCGACGGACGGAACCCATGCCCCGGGTCTTCGGCGTTGATGCGGCACTCAATGGCGTGCATTTTCGGATAATAGTTCTTACCCGTGACCGGCGTACCGGCAGCGACCTTGATCTGCTCTTTGATCAGGTCAAAATCAGTTACTTCTTCGGTGACGGGGTGCTCTACCTGAATACGGGTATTCATCTCCATGAAGTAGAAATTGCCGTGTTTGTCCACCAGAAATTCGATGGTACCGGCACCTTCATAGTTAATGGACTCGGCCCCGCGTACGGCCGCTTCGCCCATCCGCTTCCGCAGATCGTCGTCCAGGATAGGAGAGGGCGTTTCTTCTACCAGCTTCTGGTGGCGGCGCTGAATGGAACAGTCCCGCTCGGAGAGGTGCGATACTTTGCCGTACTGATCACCCACCACCTGAATTTCTACGTGGCGTGGCTCTTCAATGTACTTCTCCAGGTAAACGCCGTCGTTGCCAAAAGCCGCACCCGCCTCGACGCGCGCGTCGCGCCAGGCTTTGTCAAATTCCTGGGCACTGCGGATCACCCGCATGCCCCGACCACCGCCGCCGGCCGTAGCTTTCAAAATGACCGGGAAGCCGATTTCTTCGGCAATACTTCGGCCTTCTTCCAGTGACTGCAACAGGCCCTCCGATCCAGGAATGGTCGGGACGCCCGCCCGCTTCATGGTATCCTTGGCCGAGGCTTTGTCGCCCATGGAGTTGATCATGTCGGGGCTCGGCCCGATGAATTTGATCTTATACTCCTGACAGACTTTGGAAAACTCCGCGTTTTCGGAGAGAAATCCGTAACCCGGATGAATGGCATCGGCGTTGGTGATCTCGGCCGCTGCGATAATATTGGGGATGTTCAGGTACGATTGGGCACTGACAGCGGGTCCGATGCACACGGCCTCGTCGGCGAATCGCACGTGCAGGCTATCCTTGTCGGCCGTTGAGTAAACCGCTACCGTTTTGATGCCCATCTCGCGGCAGGTCCGAATCACGCGCAGGGCGATCTCGCCGCGATTAGCAATCAAAATTTTCTTAAACATGGGGGAGAACTAGACGTGTGAAAAATCAGATCGGCTCAACCAGGAACAACGGCTGATCGTACTCCACCGGGGTGGCGTTTTCTACCAGCACCTTCACAATTCGTCCGGAAACTTCCGACTCGATTTCATTGAAGAGCTTCATGGCTTCGACAATGCAAAGGGCCTGGCCCGGCTTGATCTCGTCTCCCACGTTGACAAAAGGAGCCGAATCAGGGCTAGTCGACCGGTAGAACGTGCCGATCATGGGCGAGCGCACGGTGATGTGATTTGAAGCAGCAGGTTTCTCTGACGCCGCGGCTGCGGGCGACGGGGTGGCCGGCGTAGCGGGGGCAGCCGGGGCAGAAGCCGCGGCGGGTGCGGCGCTGGCTACCGGTGCTGCCTGCACGGGGGCGGCCGAAACCACAACGGGCTGCACATTCTTTTTGACGGACAGTTTGAACTGCTCAGTTTCGATGTTGACTTCATCGAGACCCGACTGTGCAATGAAACTAATGAGGTCTTGTATTTCTTTTGCTTTCATATACAGCTTATTTGACGCGCTCGTAGTAGGAACGAGTGCGGGTGTCTACACGAATCATCTCATCCTGGTCGATAAACAGAGGGACCTGAATCACGGCTCCGGTTTCCAGCGTCGCTGGTTTGGTGGTGTTGGTGGCCGTATCGCCACGTAAGCCTGGCTCGGTATAGGTTACCTGAAGCTCCACAAACGAAGGCAGTTCACAACTCAATACAGTTTCGGTTTCTGCATGAAACAGAATTTCGACTTCCTGACCATCTTTCAACAGATCGGGCTCGTTGATTTTCGATTCCTCCAGCGGAATCTGCTCGAACGTGTTGGTGTCCATGAAGTGATAGCCCAGGTCATCTTTGTACAGGAACTGATGAGGCCGTCGTTCGATGCGGGCGGTGGTAACTTTCACGCCTGAGTTAAACGTGTTGTCGATCACGCGTCCATTGGAAAGGCTCTTCAGTTTCGTACGCACAAAGGCGGCTCCTTTGCCGGGTTTCACGTGCTGAAACTCTACAATGGTATAAAGGTCGTTGTTAAACTCAATGGTCAAACCGTTCCGAAAGTCTGCGGTAGTAGCCATAGAAATAAGTTAGATTAAAGTAAGTCGGTCAGGAGGGCGTACCGTCGTAAGCCCACTTCAGGTAGATCGCTCCCCAGGTAAACCCGCCGCCAAAGGCCGCCAGCACCAGGTTATCACCTTTCTTCAGTTTGGATTCGTAATCCCATAAGCACAGGGGAATCGTGGCGTTGGTCGTGTTGCCATACCGCTGGATGTTGATCATCACCTTGTCCAGGCCCACGCCCATACGTTGCGCCGTAGCTTCGATGATGCGCTTGTTGGCTTGGTGAGGCACTAGCCACGCTACATCGTTACTGGTCAGGTGATTTTTCGACATGATTTCGGCGGCCACTTCTGCCATGTTGGTGACGGCAAATTTAAAAACGGTGGCTCCTTCCTGGTACACGTAGTGCTCGCGGGCCGCTACCGTTTCCTGCGAGGGCGGACGACGGCTACCACCGGCTTTCTGGTAGAGATGGGCAGCACCGGCCCCGTCGGAATGAAGAATGGCATCGAACAGACCGAATCCCTCCGTATCGGGCTCCAACAGCACCGCACCGGCCCCGTCACCGAAGATGACGCACGTGGTGCGGTCTTCGTAATCGACAATCGACGACATTTTATCGGCGCCGACCACAATCACTTTCTGATAGCGACCCGTTTCGATGAACTGCGCACCGGTCGCCAGCGAAAAGAGAAAGCCCGAACAGGCGGCTTGCACGTCGTAGCCAAACGCATGACGTGCACCCACCATGTCGGCAATGAGGTTGGCCGTAGCAGGAAAAACAAAGTCGGGGGTCGTTGTGGCGCATATGATCAGGTCAACTTCCTCAGGGGCCACGCCTGTTTTCTGGAGTAACTTGCTGACCGCTTCCGCGGCCATGTGAGAGGTGCCCTTTCCTTCTCCTTTTAAGATGCGTCGCTCTTTAATTCCGGTCCGGGTCGTGATCCATTCGTCGTTGGTGTCGACCATAGTCGACAACTCTTCGTTCGTCAGCACATACTCGGGGACGTATCCCTGGATGCCCCGAATTGCCGCTCGAATTTTAGTCATAAAAAAGCGTAAGTACGTACGAAAACCTAGTCTTCGCTAAGGGCTTTCTTGATTTTCAGGTGAATCTGAGCCTCGGCCATGCGGGCCGCCTGTAAGCACATGTTTTTGATGGCCATGGCAGATGAGACACCATGGCCGATCAGGACGTTTCCGTTCACGCCGATGATGGGACTGCCGCCTACAGCTTCGTAATTGAAATTACGGAAGAAATCCAGATCAACTTTGCCCTCCAGCTGCTCAAAGATATGGTGTTCTTCCAAGAGGTCGTAAAAATCCTCGGCCAATTTTAGAATCACGTTGCCCGTAAAGCCGTCACAGACAATTACATCGACTTTGTCGCGGAACAGATCACGGCCCTCGACGTTGCCCACGAAGTTGACGTGCCGGTTCAGTTTCAGCAATTGGTAAGCGGCCTGGGTCAGCAGCGTTCCTTTCTCTTCTTCCTCGCCCAGGTTGACCAGTGCCACCCGTGGGCGTTCGATGTTGAGTACGTGGCGCGCGTACAGCGAGCCGATGTGGCCGAATTGGGCCAGCACATCGGGTTTGACTTCGGCATTGGCACCTACGTCCAGGATAACCGCGTGGCCGCCGGTGATTTTGGGCGCAAAGCCTGCAATGGCGGGGCGGATGATGCCCTCAATGGCACGGATGCTGAAGATAGCACCCACGTGCATAGCACCCGTGTTGCCGGCGCTGCAAAAGGCCTGCACATCGCCGCGGCGCAAAAGGCCAAAACCTACTGCAATGCTGGATTCAGGTTTTTGGGTAAACGCTTTGGTCGGGTGTTCGCTCATCCGAATAACGTCGGGAGCGTGGCAAATGCTCAGCTTTCCGGCGCTCGGTTGGCGTCCGCCCAACTGATTTTCAATAACCGATTGTTGCCCGACCAAAACAACTTCCGAGCCCGAAGGTAACTCGTCAGCGGCCAGAAGCGCACCTTCTACTGTGGCTTCTGGAGCAAAGTCGCCGCCCATGGCGTCGAGGGCAATTTTTATCATATTCTGTTTGAACGCAGTGGGTGTTGCGGGCACGGCTACTGATGCGCCCGCAACGTACCATTAGATTGACAGCGGGAACTTAAGTAGAAGATTAATAATCTTCCCGGCCTTTCATCACTTTTCTGCCTCTGTACATGCCGGTTTCCAAGTTTACCCGGTGCATTTGCGTCGTTTCGCCAGTCGTAGGATCGGTGAACAACGTCGGTTCGCTCAGTTTGTAGTGCGTTCTGCGCTTGTCACGGCGCGTTTTCGAAATTTTTCTCTTAGGATGTGCCATAATCCGATATTAATAAAAGGGAAGACTGCTCGTCTTCCGGGGTTTACAATGTATGTTTAATTCAAATTTTCTCGGTCTCGCAGCGCCCGCAGTGCGTCCCACCGCGGATCGGCCGCCTTGTCCGAAGAAGCGTCGTCGTCCGAGGCTTCTTCCGGCATCTGGGTGGAAGACTGGTAGAAAAAGCCTTGTGCCGTTTCGTCGTCTTCTGTTCGGCAGTCAGGGTGCAACTTCCGCATCGGAATCGCCAGGCCAATAAAGTCGTACACGTGTTGCCCCAGCGAAAGGTAGTGCGCGTCGCGCGGAATAACGAACAAGTCGTCATCCAGTTCTTCTGCTTCCTCCCCAAACTTGAAAATGACCCGGTGGGTCACGTCGATCGGCTCGTCGAAAGGCTCCAGCGAACGGTCACAAATCAGTTCTACGGTGCCTTTGATATGAAAACGAGTCGTGATCATCGTTTCAGACTTGCTCAACTCCAGGTCGACGCGCAGGTTGCCCCGCTCGGCGATGGAAGGAGAGAAGGCCGAAAAAAATGCTTCATGTACCTCCAGAACATAATTTTTTACTGTTCCGGGCTGAAGGCTCGCTATTTCAATCTCAAACTCTTTCACCCTCACCAAATCAAAGGCCGCAAAGCTAGCCAACTTCCATTGATTTTAAAAGCGTTTGGCCCGTTACTCGTGTATGGAATCAAGCGTTTGCCTGCCGAACGGTGGCGATGCGATGGGCCAATAACAGGGCTTCCTGCATCGAAGTGGCATCGGCCTGCCCTTTGCCCGCCAGGTCGTAGGCGGTGCCGTGGTCGGGCGACGTGCGGACCAGCGAAAGGCCGGCGGTGTAGTTAACGCCGTTGGCAAACGCAATGGTTTTGAACGGCACCAGACCCTGGTCGTGGTACATGGCCAGCACCGCATCGAACTTGTTGAATTGCCCCGTGCCGAAAAAGCCGTCGGCCGGATACGGACCGTAGACCAGCCGCCCTTTGGTGCGTTCTTCTTCGATGATCGGTTGCAGAATGTCCTTTTCTTCGTGGCCCAGCAAGCCGTTTTCGCCCGCGTGCGGGTTAAGCCCCAGCACTGCAATGCGCGGTTTGGTAATGCCGAAATCTTTCCGCAGCGAGTCGTACAGCAGGCGCAGCTTGGTGCGTACACGTTCGGGCGTGATCAGCTTGGCAACCTGGCCGAGCGACACGTGGCCGGTCACGGTACCCACGCGCAACTCGTCGCTGACCATCAGCATCAGGCTCTCGGCCACGCCGCACACCGACGCAAAATATTCGGTATGGCCGGGAAACGAGAACGACTCACTTTGCATGTTGTGCTTGTTGATCGGGGCCGTCACCACGGCCTGAATGTGTCCGGCTTGCAGGTCTTTGGTGGCGTGTTGCAGCGAAAGCCAGGCACACTGGCCTGCTTCGGGCGTTACCTGGCCGGGCGTTACGTTGTAGTCTTCTTCCCAGCAGTTGATGACGTTGATTTTACGCGCCTGGGGTGGCTGGTCGGGTTTCAACTGGTAAAACGAGGGGCAATCGTCGCCCAGCATTTTTCGGTAAAAGGCCAGGATGCGCCCCGATCCATAGATCACAGGCGTACACACCTGCAACAGCCGGTCGTACGTAAAAGACTTGAGGATGACTTCCGGCCCAATGCCGTTGAAATCGCCCAGCGTAATGCCGATGGTGGGTACAGTAGCTTTATGTTTTTCTTCCATTGAATACGAGGGTAGGTAGCGCTTCCGTTCGTAAACGCAACTGAACGAAAAGTGTTAATCGCGTAGCAAATCGCTACTTTGGCGGCAATTTACTAGGATTGTCCAACTCTTTAGCGGAAATAGCCGGAGGCACGATCAGCCGCTTTGCTCCCTTTCCTGCCTGATCAACACACCCATTATGCCGAACGTCCGTCCGAAAAAACACCTGGGTCAGCACTTTCTGAAAGATCGGAAGATTGCCCAAAACATTGCCGACCAGCTCACTGGACACGGGGGATGGACCAAAGTCGTCGAAATAGGGCCGGGCACAGGCGTATTGACCGACTTCCTGGTGCAAAAAGACTTGCCCCTTTGGCTGGTCGAAATCGACGACGAATCGGTGGTGTATCTAAAAGAAGCGTATCCCGCCCTGACGCCCCAATTGCTGCATACCGACTTTTTAACGTTGGACTTGCCGAAACAATTTGGCGACGAGCCGCTTGCCGTGATCGGTAATTTTCCTTATAACATTTCGTCCCAGATCTTTTTTCACCTGCTCAAGTACCGCCATCAGGTCACCGAAATCGTGGGCATGTTGCAGCGCGAAGTAGCGCAACGGCTGGCCGAACCGCCCGGCAGCCGGACCTACGGCATTCTGAGTGTGCTGCTGCAGGCGTTTTACGACGTGGAGTATTGTTTCACGGTGTCGGAACACGTCTTCAAACCACCGCCGAAAGTAAAGTCGGGCGTAATCCGCTTGCGGCGCAACGAACGCACCACCCTGGCGTGCGACGAAGCCTTGTTTTTTAGAGTGGTGAAGACGGCCTTCAACCAACGCCGGAAAACGCTTCGCAATGCGCTGAAGCCGATGCTGACCCCTGAATCCGACCTGCCACCGGCACTACTCGACAAGCGTGCCGAGCAACTGGGCGTCGACGAGTTTGTGCGCCTGACGCAGGGGATAAAGAATGCGTGAAGGGGGGCCTTAACGGCAGCTTTTCAGGGTATTTTCTGTAGTGATTCTTCATCGGCGCATGGCTCCCAACCGGCTGGTGCGAGTCGCCTCATGGCGCAGCGTTAGGGCCTCACAAATTCGCCGTCTCACTATCTCTTCCCACGGATTGGTGGTTCGGCATATCCCCCTATTTTTGCGGCGCATAACGAATAAACTATGTCTGAACAACCAACAGAAAGCTACACAGGCTTTGAACTTTCGCGGGAGTTTCTGGAGGAGATTCAGACGTCGATTAAGAGCGAAGATCGGGAACGGCTGCAGGAACGCCTGGAGCCCCTCCATCCGGCCGACATCTCCCAGGTATTGGAAGAACTCGATGCCGATGAGGCCAAGTACGTACTGGCGCAGCTCGATCATGAAACCGGTGCGGAGATCATCTCGAACCTGGAAACCGAAACGCGTCGCCGGTTTCTCCGCAACTTTTCTTCGGAAGAACTGGCCGCCTACATGTACCACATCGATTCGGACGATGCGGCCGACATTCTGAACGAACAGCCCATTCAGGTCCGTGAAGAGATCATTGCCCACATCGACGACCCCAAAGTGGCTTCCGATGTGCTGGAACTGCTCCGCTACGAAGAAGACCGCGCCGGGGGGCTGATGGCGAAAGAGCTGGTGAAGGCCAACGTCAACTGGTCGATTCGGCAGTGCATCGAAGAGATTCGTCGGCAGGCCGAAGAAGTAGAGCGGCTGTATTCCGTCTATGTGGTCGACGACCGCGACAAGCTGCTGGGCCGCGTTTCCTTGAAGCGCATCGTGCTGGCCAACGACCGCGCCCGGGTCGCCGACATTTACGAGCCTGACGTGATCGCCATCGAATCGTACCGCGATGCCGAAGAGGTAGCCGAAATCATGCGCCGTTACGACCTGGAGGCCATTCCGGTCATCAACGTGCAAGGCAAGCTGCTGGGGCGCATCACCATCGACGACGTGGTCGACGTCATTACCGAGCAAGCGGAGAAAGATCAGCAGATCATGTCGGGTTTGACCGAAACGCCCGAAGACGACGACAGCGTCTGGTCTTTGTCGCGGGCTCGTCTGCCTTGGTTGCTCATCGGCATGATGGGGGGGCTGTTGGGCGCCCGGTTCATCGGTGTGTTTGAAGATGACCTGACGGTGATCCCGGCCATGGCCTTTTTCATTCCGCTGATCACCGCGACTGGCGGAAATGTCGGCATCCAGTCGTCGACGGTAGTGGTGCAAAGTCTGGCAAACCGTTCGGCCCTGGGCGACAGTTTCTGGGGGCGAATGCTCAAGGTGTTATTAGTAGCTTTGGTAAACGCCCTGGTCATTTCGATGGTGGTGTTCGGATTTGTGTTCATCAGCGAATCCATCAAAATGGCGTTTGTGGTGGCCATTGCTCTGTTCAGCGTGGTGATGCTGGCGTCGCTGATGGGCACGCTAACGCCCCTGGCGCTCGATCATTTCGGCATCAATCCGGCGGTGGCGTCCGGGCCGTTTATCACCACAGCCAACGACCTGCTGGGATTGGCCGTATATTTTTCCGTAGCGCATCTGTTGTATCAGTTGTAACGCCAGGCTGCCTGCGGCACGACCCTGCGTAGCTCCTGTAACCTCGAACTTCTAACCTTTACCTTTTTTCCATGCTTCGTTGTTTGATCATCGACCAAATGCACGAGTCGATCGTCCCGCTGTTGCGTAACCTCGGCATAGAAGCCGATTACCAGCCCGATTACCAACGCGCCGACCTGCTGGCGTCACTTCCGGCGTACGAAGGACTCATCGTCCGCAGCAAAACCCGCATCGACGAAGAAGTGCTCCAACATGCGGAGAAACTGCGCTTTATCGGACGGGCCGGGGCCGGTCTGGACCTGATCGACGAACCGGCCGTGGCGCGGCGTGGCATTGCGCTGGCGCACGCGGCGGAAGGAAACCGCGATGCGGTAGGGGAGCATACCCTGGCGATGCTGCTGACCCTGATGAACCGGATCGCCTGGGCCGACCGCGAAGTGCGGGCATTTGCGTGGCACCGCGAACGCAACCGGGGCTACGAACTGGGCAGCGCTTGCGTCGGCATTGTGGGGTATGGCAACATGGGTCAGGCCTTTGCGCGTCGCCTGACGGGCTTCGGGTGCCAGGTGATCGCTTACGACAAATACCGCCCCCTGCAAGAAGAAGAGTTTGCGCAACGCGTGGACGAAGCAGCGATTTTCGAGCGGGCCGATGTGGTCAGTTTTCACTTGCCGTTGACCGACGAAACGCGCGGCATGGTCGACGACGCCTACCTGCGCCGGTTTCGCCATCCGATCTGGCTGTTGAACACCGCCCGTGGGGAAATTGTCCAACTGGAGGCGCTAGTACGTGCCCTGAACGACGGACGCGTACGGGGCGCAGGGCTGGATGTACTGGAAAATGAGAAAATGCAGCTCCTCACCGACGCACAACGCACTGTGCTGGAAGACTTATTTGCGAGCGACCGGGTCCTGTTTACGCCCCATGTGGCTGGCTGGACGCACGAATCGTACCGACGCATCAACGAAGTGCTGGTCACAAAAATTGGAGAGATTCTGGCAAAAAAACGTGTGGATTCCTGAGCGACGGATGTAAGATCGTATTGCATTTCTCTAAAAGAAGTGTCTATCTTTAGAACTTCGCGGTTTGCTGGGAAGATCGCGCGTGCCGTTCTCCATGTGATCTGATGCCAATGGTAAAAAAACTACTACTCTCTTTTCTTTTCGGGGCAGGTTTCATTTTTACGGTGGCAGCACAGACGGGAAAGTTATCGGGAACCGTGCTGGATGCCGCTACCAGCGAGCCCATTCCCTTTGCTAACGTGGTGGCGACCGAAAATGGCGTGCAGAAGGGCGGGGCTACTACCGACTTTGAAGGAAATTACCTGATTTCTTCGCTGGTGCCGGGCACGTACGAAGTTTCGGTTTCGGTGGTGGGCTACCAGCGGACGACCGTTGAGGGCGTCATCATCAACTTCGAGAAAACCCGTCGCCTCGACATCCGCCTGGAACAGGGCACTACCACGCTGGAAGAGGTCACCGTGGAGTACCAGCGTCCCCTGGTGGAGGCAGACAACACGTCGACCGGGGCCACACTAACGCGCGATCAGATTCAGAAACTCCCGACACGCAGCCTGAGTGCCATCATCACCACCGCGCCGGCGGTCTATTCGAACGACG
Source organism: Catalinimonas alkaloidigena (assembly GCF_900100765.1). Taxonomy (NCBI): domain Bacteria; kingdom Pseudomonadati; phylum Bacteroidota; class Cytophagia; order Cytophagales; family Catalimonadaceae; genus Catalinimonas; species Catalinimonas alkaloidigena. The sequence goes on from NZ_FNFO01000001.1 coordinate 78,077, forward strand.
ACGGGGGCGCACTTAACATCAAAGGCAATCGCTCGGATGCCAACCAGGTGTTTATCAACGGCATCAAGGTGATCGGGCCCGCACCTTCGCTACCCGTAGAGGCCATCGAAGAGATTTCGGTGATTACGGGTGGTGTCCCGGCGCAGTTCGGCGATGCGACCGGAGGGATCATCAACATTACGACCCGCTCGGCTTCCAACCGCTATTTTGGCTCGGCTACGGCCGAAACGAGCCGCCCCTTTGATCAGTATCAGCAGGATCTGGCGGGCGCTACCTTATCGGGCCCGTTGCTGACCCGCCCCGATGCCAACAATCCTTCTCAGAAAAAAACGGTGCTGGGCTTTTTCACTGCGTTGCAATACCAGGGGCAACGCGATTCCGATCCGCCCGCCGGGGGGGTGTACGTGTTGCGTGACGAGCTGCTGGAACAGATCAAGCAGAATCCGCTGATCCGGAGTGGGTCGGGCATCATCTACGCGACCGATACGGTAAAACAGGGGGATCTCGTCAGACAGAGCTACCGCCCCAATGCCAACCGGCAACAATACACCGCCAACCTGTCGATCGATTTTCAACCAACTGACAATGTGCTCGTTACGGCGGGGGGGAACTTCGACCGCATCGACCAGCGGGCCGATGCTTCAGGAAGCACGGGGTCGGGCAATTTGTATTTCAATACGCCTTTTAACAGCGAAAACAATTCGCAGGACCTGAACCAGCGCTGGAACGCCTTCGTGCGTTTCGTGCAAAACTTCCGGCCCTCCGGCGAAAATTCGCTCATCAAAGATGCTTATTACCAGGTGCAGGCCGATTACGGTCAGCAGAGTGACGTGACGCGCGATGTGGTTCACAAGGATAACTTCATGAATTACCGCTACCTGGGGCAGTTCACACAGGAGTACAACGACTTGAACGTCGGGCCGCTCAGTGGTTTTTCTTTGGGAGGAACCCGATACGATTTTCAGGAACCCGATGGCGAGCGCGATGTGATCTTTCAGGACTTTCAGCCCTCCAACGTGGCCTTTACGCCGTCGAGTCTGAACCCTACGCTGGTGAATTACACGCAGGCGGCTTATAACCTGAACGAGGGTAGTCTGGCTACGTTGAACGACATCATTGCCAACCGGGGGCTGATCAACGGCCTGGGGCCCGACGCGACCTACGGCCTGTTTGCCAGCCCCGGCTCCACACAAAACCAGTACATCAAGGTTTTCAACGAACAGTACCGACTTTCGGCGCTGGGCGCGGTGACCATCGGCGGGCATACCATCAAAGCGGGGTTTGAGTACGAACAGCGGGTGCAGGCGAGCTACACCGTTTTGCCGGGCTTTTTGTGGTCGGCCGGGCGTACCAATCTGAACCGCCACCTGACGCAAAACGGCACCATCATCGGCATCGATTCGCTTTCCGATCCCAACAACATCTACGTGACGTTCGGAAACCAACTGTCGGGCAATCCTGACGGCGAAACCGGGCTGTATCCGGGGCAGAGCCGTTTCGATTACAACCTGCGGCAGCGCTACGGCATTCCGGCCGACCAGTACCTCAGTATCGATGAGTTTACGCCCGATCAGTTGTCGATCGATCTGTTCTCGGCCGACGAATTGCAGCAGTACGGCATTGTGGCGTACCAGGGCTACGATTACAAAGGCAATCGCCTGAAAGGAAGCACTTCGTTCCGCGATTTCTTCTTCGATGAGCAGAACCGACCGCAGGACGCGTACCGCCCCAACTATGCCGCGGCGTTCATCCAGGACAAGTTCGAGTTCGAAGACATCATCCTGAACATCGGTTTGCGGGTCGATCGCTTCGATGCCAACCAGCCCGTCTTACGCGACCGCAACTCGCTGACGCGTCTCATCACTGTGGGCGAAATGCGCAACAACGGCGTTGACTTCGGTAACTTCCGCAATCGGAATTATACGTTGCCCTCCACCGTCGGCGACGACTGGGTCGTCTACGTGGACCGTACGAGCGAAAGCTACGTACCGGGTTCCAACGAAAGCGACTACACCATTCTGGGCTACCGTGAAGGCGATCAGTTCTACGATGCCAATGGGCAGGAAGTGGCCAGCGCGCGCGGCGTGGTCGATGTCGGGGGCAACGGGCAGGTCAATCCGCTGTTTTCGTTGCAAGGTCTTTCGGAGGAAGAGCGAGAGCTACATACCCTGACGGGAATGACGCTCAACGCCTTTGAGGATTACAAACCGCAGATCGTTTTTCAGCCGCGCATCGCCTTTTCGTTCCCGATTTCCGAATCGGCGGCGTTTTTCGCGCACTACGACGTGCGGGCACAGCGACCCGGACGCGTGGCGGCTTCGCCCAGTTCTTACTATTTTCTGAACCAGACGGTGGGGCCGGTCCTGAGCAACCCCAACCTGAAGCCGGAGCGGCTGATCGATTACCAAGTGGGGTTTCAGCAGGTCTTGTCGCCGTCGTCCGCGTTGAAGCTTTCGGCGTTTTACAGCGAGTTGAAAGACCAGATCCAAATCGTCAACCTGCCGTTTGCCTATCCTAAAGCGTACCGGACGTTCGACAACATCGACTTTCAGACCTCCAAAGGACTGACGGTACAGTACGACCTGCGGCGTACGAATCACCTGCAGGTCAACGCGAGCTACACCTTGCAGTTTGCGGAAGGAACTGGCTCCAGCGATGTATCGGCGCTGTCGATCACGGAAGTTGGCGACCCGTACATCCGCCTGCCTCGCCCATTGAATTTCGACCAGCGTCATGCTTTCAAAATTACCCTCGATTACCGCTACGCTACCGGCGAAGGACCGTTGTTGTTCGGTAAGCCCATTCTGGAAAACGCCGGCGTGAATTTCTTCTTCTTTGCCGGCTCGGGAACACCTTTCACCCGCACGGGCGGCAACCCCAACTCGGCCGTAATTTCGGGGGTGCAGCAGCGTAGCCAGCTGGAGGGCTCCATCAACGCTTCGCGCATGCCGTGGAACATCCGTTCGCAGTTGCGCATCGACAAAAGCTTTGTCTTTCAGGGAGAAGAGAGCAAGCGCGCCCACAACCTGAACGTGTACGTGTATGTGCAAAACCTGCTGGATCGCCGCAATTGGATCGGCGTCTACGCTTACACCGGCAACCCCCGCGACGACGGTTTCCTCAATTCGGGGGTAGGGCAGGAGTACATCAACCGTCAGGCCGACCCGCAGGCGTTTCAGGAACTGTACCGCGTGCGTCTGGCCCGCCCTGATTTTTATTCACTGCCCCGGCGCATTCGGCTGGGCGTAGCCTACAGTTTTTAATCGTGTTGAATCGGATGAATCGAACGATAGCCCTCGGGGCCTTGCTCCTGTGGCTGGGGACCGGCACGCTTCTGGCCAAGGAAGTACCTGGTAAAAATAATCCGGGCGACAAGCCTACGTCCGCACCGCCGCCGCCGGCAACCCCGCTGGCCGACGAGCCCTGCGCGCCGTTTGCGAGTACGTCGCGGGCCGAGCTGGACATCAACCGCGTGCGCGCCCTGGTGCTGAACGGGGGCGATATGTGGTGGAACCTGGAAGACGCCCCCCGCTACGAAGTGCCCAAACAAGACGACCCCACGCAGCCCAAGAAACACTCTTTGTTTGCCGGAGCCGTGTGGATCGGAGGGCGCGAAGCCCGTACCGGCAACCTGCTGGTGTCGGCACAAACCTACCGGCAGGGCAACCAGACCAGCTACTGGCCGGGACCGCTGAACGACCAGGGCATTACGGCCAACGACACGTGCGTGGTGTGGAACCGACATTTTAAGGTGAGTGCCGCCACCATCGACGACTTTATTGCCGACTATACCGACGACATTGAGCCGGAGGCTATTCCGGACGAGATCCGCTACTGGCCGGGGCGGGGCAACCTGTTTATGCTCGAACTGTTCGAGAAAGGAGCCGATTGGGCCAACCACATGAACCGCAGCCTGGCTCCCTTCGTCGATGTGGATGGGGACGGCATTTACAATCCGCAGAACGGAGACTATCCGCGCATCCGGGGCGATCAGTCGATTTGGTGGATTATGAACGACGCGGGCGGCACCAAAGACCTGGGCGAAGGCACCGGCGGAGCGGCCATTGGCATGGAAGTGAAGGTCGAAGCCTTTGCTTATTCCACCAACGATTACGTGGATTTCATGACGTTCTACGAACAGACGCTCATCAACAAAGGCTCCCGCACGGTCGAGGAAACGTATATGGGGCAGTGGGTCGATCCGGACCTGGGCAACTACGACGATGATTTTGTGGGGTGCGACGTGGAACGGGGGCTGGGCATCTGTTACAACGGCGACGAACTGGACGAGGGCATCCGGGGCTACGGCGAAAATCCGCCTTCCATCGGAGTCGACTTTTTCGAAGGACCGCGGGCCGACCCTAACGACGGCATCGACAACGACCGCGACTGTTTGATTGACGAAGGAGAAGACGGTGTGGACAACGACGGCGACGGCGAAATCGACGAGGAAGACGAGAAGGAGTTGATCATCATGTCCAACTTCCTCTACTATAATAACGACTTCAACCCCATTAACGGGAACCCCGAAAACATCACGCACTATTTCAACTACCTGCGCAGCATCTGGAAGAACGGCAACCGCGTCACTTACGATGGCAAAGACGGCACGACACAGAACGCTGCGTTGCCAAGTGCGGCCTTCATGTTTCCGGGCGAATCTGACCTGGAAACGGGCTGGGGGCTGGGGGGTACCTGCCAGACGCCAGTCAACAACCCGAACGTCAACTACCGTTGGGACGAGAATTACATCGACCGCGGCGCAGGCAAGAATGTGCCGGCCGACCGTCGCTTCCTGCAATCGGCAGGGCCATTCACGCTGGAGCCCGGCGCTACGAACCGCATCACCATCGGAGTGGTGTGGGCGCGCGCCAACTCCGGGGGCGCTACGGGTTCGTTCAATGCATTATTAGCGGCAGATGACCTGGCACAGCGCCTTTTCGACCGCAACTTTGAATTTTTGGACGGACCGAATGCGCCCGATCTGGCCATCACCGAACTGGATCAGGAACTGATCATCACCATTACGCCCGATACGTTTTCGATCGTGCCGGGTGGTCCGCAGGTCACGACCGAAAGCTACGTGGAGTACGACAACGCAACGGCCAACATTCCCGGTGTGGAAGATCCTTACTACCGTTTTCAGGGATACCGGTTGTACCAGTTGCGTGACAACACCGTGTCGACCAGCGAAGTCAACGACGCCACCAAAGCACGGCTGGTGTTGCAGGCCGATTTGCGCGACGACATTACTACGCTGATCAATTACGAGTTCGATCCGACCGTGGGGCAGGAGGTACCCGTGCTTAAAGTCTCGGGCGAAAACAACGGCCTGGCGCGTACGGTACGCATCACGCAGGATTTGTTTGCGTCTGGTGAGTCGCAATTGGTCAATTACAAGCGCTACTATTATACCATTGTCGCGTATGCGGCCAACGGCGATCCGCTGAACCCGACGCCCTATCTGGAAGGCAGAAACAATGGACAGGCCTACACGGCTATCCCGCACAAAACGGAGTTTACCGACGGCGGGCTGGTGCTGAATGCCATTTATGGAACGCAGGTTGACATTACGCGTTTGTTCGGCGTGGGCAGTGGCGGGCAGACGCTCGAACTGGTCGAAGGACAAGAGGCGCAGATGCTCAGTCCCGACAACAACTACCGGGTGCAGGAACTGACGTACCGGGCGGGCAACGCACCGGTTGTGGTCAAGGTCTACGATCCCCGCCGCGTCACCGAAGCCGAGTTCCAGCTGGATTTGTACAGCCGCCTGGTGTACGACAAAACCGCGACGAACTACCAGCCGCAGGTGGGTGATACACTCATCAGCACCGGTAATTACACGAATCCGTCGTTAGGCGGTGGGTCGCGCGTGTCGCAAATTCCGCAGACCGCCGGTGTGGCCGTCGTACGGCGTATCCGAACGACCGAAGAAACCGACCGGTACCGGTCGCTGGAAGTCGACGTCCTCAACGACGAAGTAGGCGGGACGTTTGTATTGACCTACGACTCGATCCTGACCCGGCAATCGACCAACGATCCGGAAGTGTTCATCGGGTACACGCGTGCGCCGCAGCCCTTCATCAAAAAAGGAAATCCGGCGCAAAGCGCCTCCTGCGCAGCGTTCGATCTGCACGACTACTGGGAGTTGACCAACCTGACCACGGGCGTAGTGCTTCCCTCGCAAAAGCGTGTATCGGAGTTTGACGAACAACTGGTGCCCGACTACGGCATTTCGATCCTGGTGCAGAACGTGCGCGATCCGGGGTACCTCGTCTTCGAAAATACCGGTAACGGATTCCGTGATGCCCGTTTTCGCTTTTCGAACGACGAGCGGCCGTGGCTCAACCTGATTCCCGATGGCGTGGCGGATGGGGGCGTGGACTGGCTGCTGTCGGACGATAGTCCTTTGCTCAACAGTCGCGATCAGGTCAGTTACTCGTACGATCCTAACTTAGTTTATAAATCCGTCCTGGATGGTAGGGTAGCCCCCTATCTTCTGGTGGAGTCGGTCAACGAGTACGACGAGGAAGAGGGGACTTCGGGGGGGAGCTATCCGTTGCCGTCAGCAAGCACGAACGTGAGCGCCCTCAACAAACTCAATAACGTCGACATCGTAATCACGGCCGACAAGAGCCTGTGGAGTCGGGTGCCGGTCCTGCAAACCGACCTTCGTGCCAACAGCGCGCCCATCAGTGCGTACCGGCTAAACCGCAGCACCCTGCCGTCGTTGAACTCGGATTTTGCGCCCAGCGGCGAACAGAGTCCATATGATCCGAGTCGCCCCTCCACCGGCATGTCGTGGTTTCCGGGATACGCCATCGACCTGGACAAAGGCGTGCGTCTCAACCTCATGTTTGCCGAGTCGCGCGAAGCCGATCCGGCGCAGGGCGACAACCTCCAATGGCAACCCACCACCGCCGCCGATGGAGGTCGGAATTTCGTCTACATCACCAACACGCCTTACGACCAAGGCCGGGCGCTGGAGCGCTACCTCGATTCGCTCGAATTCACGACGCTGAGCAAGCGAGCCACCTTCGGGCAAGAGATGAGCGCCTTTTACCAGCGAAACGTCACGTGGGTGTTCAACCCCCGGCAGAACGGGCAGTACGATTTTCTGGACAGCGATGCCCGCATTCAATTGCGGGTCGACAAAGCCTTCCGTTCGTATCCGACGGGCGACGCCACCCAACCGCGCTATTTCTTTACTACGCAGGGTATTGCCGCCCAGCGGGGCCAGGTGGAAGTAGCCAAAACCGCGCTGGATCTGGTGCGGGCCGTGCCCAATCCGTACTACGCGTATTCGGACTACGAAACCACCCAGCTCGACAACCGCGTGCGGTTTACGAACCTGCCGCAACGGTGCGTCCTGACCATTTTTACGGCCAACGGTACGCTGATCCGGCAACTGCGGAAAGACGACAACACGACGTTCCTCGACTGGGATTTACGCAACCGGGAGAATCTGCCCATTGCGTCGGGCATGTACCTGATTCACGTCGACGCCTTCGAGCTGGGCGAGCGCGTCATCAAATGGTTCGGCATCAACCGTCCGGCCGATCTGGATTCGTTCTAGGAAAGCCCAGGGCTTGGAATTTTATAACCGAGTGATTCTATGAAGAGATTGTTACCCGTTGCGCTGGGGCTGGTCCTCGGACTGATTCCGAAGGTGCATGCCGGAAACGAAGAAAAGGGCGGGCAGGCCGGCGCGACGGAGCTGCTCATCAACCCGTGGGCGCGAAGCACCGGCTGGGCGGGCGTCTATACGTCGGGGGCGCATGGGGTAGAAGCCATGAACCTGAACATCGGGGGGCTGGCGCGTATCCAGAAAACCGACCTGATGCTGAGCAACACACGCTACCTGTCCGGTTCGGGCATCAGCCTGTACAGCATTGGCCTGGCGCAGCGCGTCGGCGACTCGGGCGCGTTGGGCCTGAGCCTGACGGCCATGAACTGGGGCGAAATCGAAGAAACCACGGTGCAGAACCCCGATGGAACGGGCAGTACGTTTCTCCCCCAGTTTTTCAACATCGGGGTGAGCTATTCCAAAATCTTTTCGGATCGGATTTCGGGTGGCATCCTGGTCCGGGTCATCTCCGAATCGATCAGCAACGTCAGTGCCGTCGGCGTCGCGTTCGACGCGGGCATTCAGTACCAGACCGGCGAGCGCAACCAGTTCAAGTTTGGGGTGGCACTGCGCAACGTGGGGCCCAAAATGCGTTACAGCGGCAACGGGCTGGTGTTCCGGGCGCAACCCGGCACGGGCCAGAACTTCCTGGCCGCCGCCGACCGCCGTTCCGAATCGTTCGAAATGCCCGCCTTGCTCAACATCGGCCTCTCATACGACTTTGAGCTGGGTCTGAACCATCGCCTGACCGCCGCCGGTAATTTTCAGTCCAACTCGTTCACCAGCGACGAATACCAGGTCGGCGTCGAGTACGCCTTCATGGAATACTTCATGGTGCGCGGTGGGTTCAACTACCAGCGGGGGGCGTTTCAGGGGCCGGGCAACGACTTCAACGTCATGATGGGACCCGCCGCCGGAGGGACGCTCCAGGTGCCTTTCGGGAAGGCCGATGCCAGCGGCAACAAGGCGCGGCGGTTCGGGGTAGATTACTCGTATCAGCCCACCGATTTCTTCAGCGGAAACCACGCCATTGCCCTTCGTTTGAGCCTTTAGGAGCGCGAATTTTCCCGCAAATCAAGCGCAGGAGAAATTTGCGATTTTGGACAAATAAGTTACATTTGTCGGAAGCCACACGCCTTAAACAGACGCTCAGTTAAATTTTTAAAGCGAGTGTGGCGCTCAGAAAAGCATTCATTCAAAACTTTTCTTGATACCCAAGTTGGAAAGAACGGTTTCGCTAACCGTTCTTTTTTGTTATTCTCATCCAAACCATTAGAGCAAAGTAAATTTATAAATCGTTATGGCGAAAGTAACCTATTACACCGAAGAGGGGCTAAATCGGTTAAAGAACGAACTGACCGAATTGAAGTCGAAAGGACGTGCGGACATAGCCCGACAAATCGCCGAAGCCCGTGACAAGGGTGATCTGAGTGAGAATGCCGAGTACGATGCCGCCAAAGACGCACAAGGCCTTCTGGAGTTGAAAATTTCGAAGCTGGAAGAAGTCGTTTCCAATGCGCGCGTATTGGACGAATCGAATGTCGACCTTTCCAAAGTGTCGATCCTGTCGACCGTGAAAATCCGCAACATCAAAAACGGCGCGACGGTTACGTATACATTGGTATCGGAAGAAGAAGCGAACCTGAAGCAAGGCAAAATTTCGGTTCAGTCGCCTATCGGGAAAGGGTTGTTGGGCAAAGAAGTGGGCGATAAGACGGAAATCAAGGTGCCTGCCGGTTCGCTGGAGTTCGAAGTGCTGGAAATTACCCGCTAAGCATGGCTACGATTTTCACGCGTATCATCAACGGAGAATTGCCAAGCCACCGCGTGGCCGAGGACGAACACCACTTCGCTTTCCTCGACATTAATCCGGTGGCCCCGGGGCACACGCTCGTGGTACCGAAACAAGAGATCGACTACATTTTCGATATGGAGTCCGACGCCTATGCGGCGTTGATGCAGTTTTGCCACCAACTGGCGCCTTCGGTGCAGCAGGCCGTGCCCTGCAAGCGGGTCGGCATTGCGGTGATCGGACTGGAAGTACCGCACGTGCACGTGCACCTGGTGCCGATGCAGCAGGTAGACGACCTGAACTTTGCCAAACCAAAAATGAACATGGCGTCGGACGAGCTGGCACGCATCGCCGAAAAAATCCGACAGCATTACGCGCAACACGCCTGAGCGGTTCGCGACCACCTTTTTAGGAAAAGCCGTTCTGTTAACGCAGAGCGGCTTTTTTTGTGACAGCAAGAAGTTACCGGATACGATCAGGATTGTTCTTCAGGAAGTCGCCCCACCCTCCGGATTTGCTGCTGAGCCGCAATCCGCCACTTTGCTGGTGATGGCACACTGCTGCGGCGAGGGCATCGGTCGCGTCGAGCATTTTGTCCTTGTCGTGCTTGAAGTTCAGGATAACCTGGAGCATGGCGGCTACCTGTTCTTTGGAGGCGTTGCCGTTGCCGGTCACGGCCTGTTTGATCTTGCGCGGAGCGTATTCCATCACCGGGATTTCGCGCGCTAGTGCCGCCGCTAATGCTACGCCCTGTGCGCGGCCCAGCTTGAGCATCGACTGTACGTTCTTGCCAAAAAACGGTGCTTCCACGGCCATTTCGTCGGGCAGGTACTCCTCGATGAGTTGCGTCACGCGCTCGAAGATTTTCTTTAGCTTTATTGCGTGGTTGGGGTACTTGTGCAGGTGAATAACGCCGTATTGCAACAGAACCGGCTGGGAACCCACCACCTGAATTAGCCCATACCCCATCACATTTGTGCCTGGGTCAATGCCCAGAATAATTTTGCCGTCCACAGTGGCCTCCATGTTACAAAGGTACAAGATAAGCAAGCCCGTCAAAGTCCTGCAACGCTGGTTTCCGGTGGTTTGGTGCATCGGCCTATTGGGCGGACTCGCCTACCGGCTGGCGACACAACCCATGGAAGCGGCGTGGCAACTGGCCCCGCAACCGCGTTTTTGGGTTCCGGCGCTGGCGATGGTGCCGCTCAACTGGGGCCTGGAAGCCCTGAAATGGCAACGATTGGTGCGGCGCATCGAATCGCTGGACTGGCGCACCGCCCTGCGGTCGGTCCTGAGTGGATTGGCGGCCGATGTGGCCAGCCTGCCGGGACTCGGCGATTACCTGGGGCGTACGGTGCAGCTCGGCTCGAAGCAACGCTTCTATGCGGTGGTGCCGCTGATGCTCGGCAACGTGTTGCAGGCCAGTGTGGCAGTGCTGGCGGGGAGTGTCGGGGCCGCAATGCTGGTGGCGCGGGCAGGGTGGCAACTGCCAGCGGTGGCGGTATCGCCAGTGACCTTACTGTTGGGGAGCTTGGCCGTGCTGGGAACCGCGTTGGCGGCGGGGTATGCGCTACAGCGACTTTCAGCTCCCGTGCGCGAAGCACTCGTGCAACTGACGCGCTGGTCCCGAACCGAACTGGCCGAGATCAGCCTGTTGGCGCTGGCGCGTTACGCGGTGTTTAGCCTACAATTTGTATTGATGCTGCTGGCCTTCGGCGTGATGCCCCACGCCACGTTGCCCGGTGCGGCAGAAGCGCCGATTTCGTTCGCCACGGTGGGCATTCTGCTGGGCGGCGTAGCCTTTTATTTTCTGGTGAAAACGCTGTTGCCTTTCCTGAGTTGGTGGGGTGGACTGGGCCTGCGCGAAGCGACCACCGCCTTTTTCTTTAGCTACTGGGGCATCGAAGCGGCTCCGGTAGTGGCGGCCGGAATCGGTCTCTGGTGTATCAACGTGGCGTTTCCGGCTCTGTTGGGTGCCGGTTTAAGCTGGCGCGCCCGCTGGAGTACTGCCCGATGACTGCACTGGTGTTTGGAGTATTGGCACTATACGTTGCCCTGACGTTGCTTCTGTATTACCATTGGCGGCAAATTCCGGAGCGACCCCCAACGGCGCAGGCCCCTCCCACAACTCGCCTTTCTGTCATCATTCCCGTCCGCAACGAAGCCGACAACATTGTGGCGCTGCTGCAAGACCTGGATCGGCAAACGTATCCGCATTTTGAAGTGGTCGTGATGGACGATGCGTCGAACGACGGCACCGGCGAATTGGTCAGACGCTTTGCTCAACATGCCCGCTATGCGTTGCACTGCCACCGCCTCGCGCCGCTGGACGGCGTGGTGGCGTATAAAAAGCGGGCCTTGGCCGAAGGCATTTCCCGCAGTATTGGCACGCTGGTCGTCACCACGGATGGCGACTGCCGGGTAGGGCCGAACTGGTTGCGAGCCATCGCCACGGCCTACGAAGCCGAGCGCCCGGCCTTAATTAGTGCGCCCGTCACATTTCTGGGAGCGAAGACCTTGTTCGAACAGATGCAGGTGATCGAGTTTGCGAGCCTGGTCGGTGCCGGAGGAGCTTCGATGCAGGCCGGAGCGCCAAACATGTGCAACGGCGCGAACTTGGCGTACGAGCGGGCGGCTTTCGAACGGGTGGGGGGCTTCGCCGGAACGGACCACCTTGCTTCGGGCGACGACGAGTTGCTCATGCACAAAATTGCCCGCGCTACACAGAACCGTCTTCTGTTTCTGAAAACCCCGGCCGCGGTCGTGCAGACCCGCCCCCACGCCCGGTTGCAAGAGTTTGTGCAGCAGCGCCGCCGCTGGGCGAGCAAGTGGCAGACTTACCGCGACGTACGCCCTCGGTTACTGGCCGTCTTCATCTTCAGCGTGCATCTGCTGATGCTCGGCAGCTTGGGAGCGGCGTTCGCCGGCGCGATGGACTGGGCGACTGTCGGGCTGGCGTGGGGCATAAAAGCGGCCGTAGAGGCGCTCTACCTGCATCGCGTTGTGCGCGACCTCGGTAAACCTTTTCGCTGGTTCGTTTTTTTGGGTTTACAGCTTGCATATAGTCCCTACGTTGTGTTATTTGGGGTACTGGGGAATTTACAAAAGACTTATCGCTGGAAGGGTAGGTTCGTTCGGTGAACAACGTGGGAATCCCAGCGGTTATTAACTAGCTTTGTTGGCTTCTCGAAGAAGAAAGCATGGAAGAACTGGCTTTCGATGTGATGGAGGAACTACATTTTGTAACTTCCTTCCGAAATCTTTGTACGCGTCTTGAATGTGACGAAAAGCAACTGACCGATGTGTTGAAAGACATGATCGGACGTGGGTGGGTTCGTAGTGTTCCGTCGCCCGAACATGAGCGAGAAAAAGCAACTGCGCCACAACGCGGTGACGAATTCTCTGCGTCTTTCTTTCTAGCCACGAAAGAAGGCCTGCTGGCGCATCATGGCATGGGGCATTAATCAAGAGAGAAGTTTAACGAATACGTGAGATGGGAAGAACGACACCATTTCTTAACTTTTTAATCTAGTATGCTTAACACTGCCATTCTGGAACATCCTGATTTTCGCTACCGACTTAAGCAGCTGGAACTCAACTCGCTGCTGGAAATTACGCAGGCCATCAACGAAGAAGTGCCTGAAGAATCGCTTTACAAGATCTTTCAGTTCACCTTACGGGCGAATCTGGGCATTGAACGGTTGGCCCTGTACGTGCGCGAGCGGGAGTGGAGCTGCAAGGTGCATTTCGGCATCGGGAAAGAAAACCTGCCCGATTGCGTCACCAAAGAACTGAGCGAACTTACTTCCGTGGCCCGGGTGCAGGAAGAAGCCGCCCTTGCTCCCTACCACGCGTTCGATTTTGTGGTGCCGGTCCAACTGGAAGGCATGGTGCGGGCGTTTGTGCTGGTCGGTGAGAAAAAGGGTGAGCCTTTGGCATCCGATTCACTCTCGTTCATCCAGACGCTGAGCAACATTCTGTTGGTCGCCGTAGAAAACAAACGGCTGGTGCGCTACCGGATCGAACAGGAAGCGCTGCGCCGCGAAATGCAGATCGCCCAGCGCGTGCAAAATCTGCTCTTTCCCAAATCGTTGCCTAATTCCGATTTCCTGAGCTTAAAAGCCGATTACTGGCCCCACCACTCGGTCGGGGGGGATTACTACGATTGCATCGACCTGACCAACGATCGCTTTCTGATGTGCGTGGCCGACGTATCGGGCAAAGGCATTCCGGCGGCGCTGCTCATGTCTAATTTTCAGGCCTCGCTCCGTACGCTGGCACGCCAGACCACCGATCTGGTGCGGATCGTCAAAGAGCTAAACCATCAGATTCGGGAAAACAGCAACGGCGAAAACTTCATCACTTTTTTCGGTGCGCTTTGCGATCGTTCGGCAAAGACCCTGACCTACGTGAACGCCGGTCACAACCCGCCGGTACTGGTAAAAACCGACGGCTCGTACCAGTTGCTGGAAAGCGGCACCACCGTCCTCGGCATTTTCGAGACGCTGCCTTTTGTGCAGCAGGAAACCCTGCCGATGTGCGATAGCCTGCTGTTTGCTTACACCGACGGCGTCACCGAAACGTTCAACCAGGACCAGGAACAGTTCGGGATGGAACGCCTGCTGGATCTATTGCTGCTGCACCGCGACCAACCCCTGGAGGGACTGCATCGGCACCTGATGGCGGAGCTGGATCAGTTTCGGGGCGGGGTTGCTTACAGCGACGACGTGACGCTGCTGTCCGCGCGCCTTCGGTTAGCCGAAGAGCCTTCCGTGACGGTCACCCACGCGGGACCGTAACCTCATAGTCGCAGCGAATCACGACACCGGCGAAGCGGAACGGCGTCCCATCAGCTCGATGCGGATCATCAGGGCAATAAAAATGTAGAACATACTGCCGATGTTGTTGGTCTCGATCAGGTCGTTGAGCAACAGGTGAAACAGAATGGAGACAAAGCCCAGGATACACCCCATCAGGGCCGCCTTCAGGTTGGGCGAGGTCAGTTGATGGTAGACACGTGTGGTGCGTAGCAACACCACGATGCACAGCGCCGAGAAAAACGTGAAGCCGACAATGCCCTGTTCGCACAGCAGCATCAGAAAGTAGTTGTGCGTGGTAGAATGCTCCGGATTATCGCTCACGTAGGTACGAAACCGGTTGACGACAAATCGCTTGTAATCCGGGTAAAAGGTGTTGGGTCCGAAGCCCAGAATGGGACGTTCCTGAAACATCCGTACCCCCGCTACCCACCGGTACACCCGCTCCATACCCGAAACATCCTCTAGCGAATAAGTTGCCTCCAGGTGTTTGGCAAGGTCGCCCTGGTGGAAAATGGTGCGTTCGTACTCTGGAGCGTAATCCAGGTAACGGTTGCTGCTGATCATAAACCCAAGGCCCGCGATGGTGGCAAACGTCAGTCCCACCATGGCAAGTTGCGTTAGGCGCCAGCGCACCACCCAGTAAAACAGCGCCATCGTTACAACGGCCAGCCAGCTTGCCCGGGTGTAGGAAAGAATAATGGTCAACAAAAACAGCAGGACCCCCGCGCCGATCAACCGGCGCTGCCACGAGCCTTTAGGGTACCACGTTCTGGCGAAGAACGTCACCGGAATGAACAGAGCCAGAAAGGTCGACCAGATAACGTGGTTGTAAAAAAGGGGGCGGGCAATGAGGTTTGCCGCCTCAAAACTGAACTTTTCCAGGGCGTGTTTCACCACAATCCAGCCCGCCCACAAAAACAGTGGAACGAACAAAAGCCAGAACCACTGGCGGATGTCGCGGAAGTTGCGAATGAAGTAGCCTGTGGCAAAGACGCCCGCCGCGATGTACCAGAGCTTGGCCAGGTAATACTTGATGGACAGGAACGTATCGACCGAAAAGGCCAGGTTAAGGGGCAGAATGGCCAGGTAGAACAGCAGCAGCACAACGTACGGGTGGCGAATAAAAGCTGAGTCGTAGTCGCGGTACAGCAGAAACGACGCGATGACCACGCCCATCAGCACCACCATCAGGGGCTCGACGGGCGCATCGGTCGTAAAGCTGCCGATCTCCAGTTGGATGGAACAGACAATGGTGACCAGATACGTCAGGTAGATTAGCCGCGTGTCGAACAGGACGAACGCCACGCTCAGCAGCGCCACGGGCAGTAGGGCAAAGGCTGGTTGTTCGAACCGAAGCGCCACGCCCAGAGAACCGAGGGTCAACAGCCCAAACGTGTAGAACAGCAAGAGCTGGACAGGGGGCGAAACGCTTCCCTGCGGGACCGGTCTACCGATTTTTAGCATGTTCGGGTCGCCGGAGGGCGGCAATCTCGTTCTGGTAATAGTGGATGACCAAAATTGCCATGACGGAAAAAAGAAACGCGGCGAACGTGATCCCGATGACCAGCAGCGAACGCAGCGGGCGGTGTTTTTTGTCGGCAGGCACCGCGTTTTCGATCACGTACACCGTAGAGAGGCGCTTGGTCTGATCGGCAAACGCTTTGGCCTGTTGGTACCGGATGCGCAGATATGTCATCTGCTCCGAGGTAGTGAAAAGTGCCTCGCTGAGCTGGCGAATCTGATCCGACCCTTCGGCGTAGGACTGGAGGTTGCCGAGCAGCGGATGTGGCTGAGATGCCTGTTGCAGCTTGGCCTCGTAACCTTCGATGCGGGCGCGGGTGTTGATCACGATGGTATCGCGCGGAGAGTACGATTTTTGATAAACCTTCAGTCGGGCACGCTCGTCTTCCAGGCGCAGGTACGTACGCGTGAGCTCGGAGGTCAGAATGGCGCCCTGGCTGCTTTCCGAAGTGGCCTCGTCATAAAAAATGCCGTACGTTTTCCGAACCTGGGCTACTTCCTTTTGCAGGCTGTCGATCAGGCTCTGGCGGATGGCCATGCTTTCCTTCAGCGTATTGACAATGTCGGACTCTTTCTGGTACAGTGCTTTGCGGTAAAACGCGTTGATGTTGTCGACCACAGCATTGGCCATGCGGGCGGCCAGCTCCCGGTCGGTATCCTCGACCGTCACGGCTACGGCGTCGCGCTCGGTGGTTTCAATCGCCAGGTGCTTGCTCAGGCGCTGAAAGGCACGGAAACGCTTCAGCGGATCGTCCGCATTGATTTTGTAGTGCTGGTAGAGGTCGAACTGCTGAATGAGAGAATCGAACATCTCAGCCGAGGTGCCGATGGCCATAGTGCGGTCCAGGTCGCGCGAATCACCGAAAATGTATTCCGGATCTTCCGACGCAAGCGAGCGCGGATCAAGCGACTGGGCCGAATAAGGAATGAACGACGCCCGCGAACGGTAATAGTTGGGCAGCAGAAGCACGTACGCGAGGCTACCCAAGGCAGCTAGTCCGGTGATGATGATCAGGTGCTTTCTCCAGCGCTTCAGGAGGTGCACCAGTTCAATAAGATTAGAACTTTGAGCTGGCATTGATCTAAGTTAATCGTGCAAAGCTACTCATTTTCGAACGTAACCAGGATTCTCTCTCTATTTTTGGCGCCTAAAGTTGCTCGCTCGTTATCAAGCGCTTACTTCAAAATATCGGAATCGTTGTTCTGCTGAACCTGCTGATTAAACCGGCCTGGATTTTTACCGAGCAGGAAATTCAGAATCAGGTGGGGCACGAGGCCTTTGGTCTGTACGCGGCCCTGTACTCGCTCGGGCTGATGCTGCTGAGCTTTTCGGACCTGGGCCTGACGCAGCACATCACCAAGTCGCTGGCGCACGACGAGCATACTGTGCAAGCCATATTCGACCAGGGCTTTACGCTAAAGGCCATCCTGACGGTACTGTATCCACTGCTGGTCGTGGGCATTGGCGTAGCGCTTGGGTACGGGCCGGATGCCCTGGGCTGGCTACTATTGCTCACGGTGGCGCAGGGATTTATCCAACTGCTGAACTTTCTGCGGGCCTACCTGCAGGCACGCCAGCAGTTTAACGTCGATGCCGTTGCTTCTATTGCAGACCGTATGGCGCTGTTGGTCGTGGTAAGTGGGTTTCTGTTCGTGCAGGCTATTACCCTCGAACGTTTCATCTACATTCGGCTGGTATCGGCGGTGTTGGCCTTTGCGGTGTTTTTCGCCATTATCGGACGGATGCAGGGCCGGGCCGGCGCACGGCGGCTGCGTTTTCGGTGGAATACAGAAGCCGCGCGTACGATGCTACGCCACAGCCTGCCGTTTGCGATTTACACCCTGTTGCTCACGATCAACACCCGCACCGATCAGGTAATGCTCGAACGCCTGGCGGGCGATGCGCAAGCGGGCCTGTACGCGGGGGCGTTCCGGTGGGTCGATGCCAGCATGATGTTTCTGTGGACGGTCATGCCGATCTTTTTCGCCAAGTACGTGTACCATCGCCACGAACCCGACGAGCAGCAGCACCTGTTTACGGCGGGGCACGTTATCGGAGCCTTGCCCATGTGGTTCGTCTTTCTGTTTTCCCTCTTTCACGGCGAGCTCTTCTTTGTGTTGTTCGACCAGAGCAGCGCGGCCGAAATCGACCTGATGACCTCTTGCCTGCAAGTGCTGCTGAGCACCGCCATGCTGCAGGGTGTGTTTGCCAATTACAGTACGCTGCTGGCGGCGACGGGCTACGAGCGGCACGTCAGCTGGCTATTTCTGGTAGGGGTCGTGATCAACGTCGTGCTCAACTTCCTGTTCATTCCCCGCTACGGCGCCCTCGCGGCGGCCTGGGCATCGGTTGTAAGTCTGGTGGCGATCTGCCTGGGGTACATGTGGCTGGTTCACCGGTATCTGCCCCAGCGGCCGCCTTACGGAGTGCTGGGCAAACTGACGTTGAGTGGGGGCGTAAGTTACGGCGTGTTCTGGCTGACAGAGTCGCTGACCGCCTGGCCCTGGTTTCTGACCAGCACGCTGGCCGGCGTCGCCTTGCTGGGAAGTGCCTGGGGACTGGGACTCTTTCGGCGTCTGGATACGGTGGTCCGTAGTTCGTAACCGTTCTTTACCTTTGGCCCGAACATCTGCGGCTAGCTCTTGAAAATCGCGGTCAATACCCGTTTTTTATTGAAAGACCAACTGGAAGGCATTGGTCGATTTACGTACGAAACGTTACGGCGGATGGTGGCCGATCATCCGGAGCACGATTTTGTATTTCTATTCGATCGTCCGTTCGATCCCGCCTATCTGATGGCCCCGAACGTTACCGCGCGGGTCGTCTATCCGCCCGCCCGCCATCCGGTGCTGTTCTGGTGGTGGTTTGAGCAGAGTGTGCCGCGTGTGTTGCAACAGGAACAGGCCGACGTTTTTCTCTCGACCGACAATTTCCTGTCGTTGCAGACCTCCGTTCCGACCGTGCTGGTGGTGCACGACCTGGCCTTCGAACATTATCCTCAGGACATGGGGCGTCTCGTTCGGAAGTATTACCATTACTTTATGCCCCGCTACGCACACAAGGCGCAGCGCATTGCTGCGGTGTCGGGCTACACGAAGGACGATCTTGTGCGGCAGTACGGCGTGGCACCGGAAAAAATCGACGTGGTGTATAACGGCGTGAACGAAGAATTCAGTCCGTTGCCGGAGTCCGAGCAAGGGCGCGTGCGGGCGCAGTTCAGCGAGGGGAAGCCCTACTTTCTGTTTGTCGGGGCCATTCACCCCCGCAAAAACCTGATCAATCTGCTGCGCGCCTACGACTTGTTCCGTCAGCGAACCGATCGCCCCGTTCGGTTGTTAATCGCCGGACGCAAAGGCTGGCACACCGACGAAATTTTTCAGACGTGGCAAAGCCTCGCTTTTCAGGAAGACGTCGTCTTTCTGGGACGAGTGGCACAGACAGACCTGCCCCGGCTCTACGGCGCGGCCGAAGCACTGGCGTACGTGCCTTACTTCGAAGGCTTTGGCATTCCGGTGATCGAAGCCCAGCAATGCGGCTGCCCGGTGGTTACTTCGGACGTTTCGTCGCTGCCCGAAGTCGCGGGCGAGGCGGCGCTGTTGGTCGATCCGTTTCAGCCCGAGGCCATTGCCGCGGCGCTGACGCGGCTGGCACAGGAGCCCGCACTGGCCGCTCAGTTACGGCGCGCGGGCCTGGCCAACGTGCGCCGTTTCAGTTGGAACCAGTCGGCGCAACAGCTCTGGGCCACGCTTTGCCGAACCAGTGGATTGAACGAACGCTAAATTGTTGAGGGATGTATCTGCATAAGACCCACAGCCTTGTTAAATACATGTTCCCGTCGTTTACCTGGCACATGCCTACCCAACAGACGGAACTGTTTCTGACCTTTGACGATGGGCCGATTCCGGGCGTCACCGATTTTGTGTTGGAACAGCTCGATCAACACGATGCGAAAGGCACCTTTTTCTGCGTGGGCGACAACGTGCGCAAATATCCGGACGAGTTCCGGCGTGTGCTGCAAAAGGGGCATGCCGTAGGCAACCATACTTTCCATCACCTGAACGGCTGGCGCACCGACGACGAGCACTACCTGGACAACATCCGACGGTGCGACGAGGTGATGCAGGCCGTCGGTGGCGACGATTTTGAGCACCGTCCGCTCGGTCGACGGCTGTTCCGCCCACCGTACGGACGCGTGACGCGCGACCAGATCCGGATGGTCCGTCCGCAGTATCGCGTCATCATGTGGGATGTCCTCACGGCCGACTACGACGCCAGTCTGGGGCAGGAGCGTTGTTTGCAGAAGGCTTTGCAGTACAGCCGCCCCGGCTCGATCGTGATTTTTCACGACAGCCACAAGGCCGAAAAAAACCTGCGTTACGTGCTGCCCCGGTTGCTCGATCACTTCTCGGAAAAAGGTTTTCAGTTCAAAACCCTGTAAGTGGTAAGCCTGGCTCTGCTCGTGTTACTCGGAAGCGCCGGCACGCTGCTTTGGCTCTGGCGTGCCTTACCCGCCGTAGATCCGCCTCCCCCCAATCTGTCCGCAGAAGTGCCCCATGTGTCGGTGCTGGTGGCCGCACGGAACGAAGCCCCGAACATAGCCGCTTGCCTGGATGCCCTGCTGGCCCTAGAGTATCCGCCCGATCGCCTGGAAATCTGGATTGGCGATGATGCGTCGGAAGATGCCACCGCCGCCGTGGTGCAGGCGTATGCCAATCGGGTGCCGCGGGTACACCTGGTGTCGATCACCGACAGGGTAGGGCAGGCGCAGGGCAAGGCCAACGTGCTGGCGCAACTGGCGCGGCGGGCCAACGGAACGCTGCTGGCCATCACCGATGCCGACATTCGTGTGCCCCGCCAGTGGTTACACGCGCTGGTGCCCGCCTGCGACGTGCAAACCGGGTTGGTTTCCGGCGTTACGGAGGTGACGGGCGACACCCTGTTCAGCCGGTTGCAGGGACTCGACTGGCTGCTGGCGCTGGAGGTGTTGCGCGTGCTGGACGTGCATCGACAACCTCAGACCGCCATCGGCAACAACATGATCATCCGGAAAGACGTGTACGAAGCTACCGGCGGCTACGAAGCTATTCCTTTTTCCATTACTGAAGATCTGGCGCTATTTCGCGTGGTGCGCAACCTAGGCTATATCACCCGGGTGCTCTTTCAGCCGGAAGTGCTCGCGGCGTCGGCACCGATGCCGACATTGGCGGCGTGGCTGCGGCAACGGCGGCGCTGGATGCGCGGCGGCCTGACCTTGCCTGTGGCGCTGCAAGCAGGCCTGTTGGTGCAGCTGCTGACCTACCCGGCCGTCCTGTTGGCATTTGTCGATTATCCTGTACTTTCGTGCCTTCTGCTGGGAGGGCGCTGGGCTGGGGTGTGGCTTTTTGCTCGAAAAGGGTTAAAGCAACTAAAGCGCGTCCATTTTTTAAAGTATTTGCTCCTGTACGAAGGGTATGCGGCGGCGTTGTACGGACTCCTGCTGTTGCGCTCCCTGTTGCCGGGCAAGGTTGATTGGAAAGGAAGATCTTACTGATTTGTTAGTCGATTCACATACGCACCTGTATTCCGAGAAATTCGCGGCCGACCGCGACGAAGTGGTGCAACGCGCGCTGGAAAAGGACGTCACTCGTTTTTATCTGCCCAACATTGATCATACCTCGATTGAGGGAATGCTGGCGTTGGAAGAGCAGTATCCCGAGCACTGTTTTGCCATGATGGGGCTGCACCCCTGCAACGTGGGGGCCGATTTCGAGAAAGAACTCTACGAGGTAGAAGCCTGGTTGAACCGCCGTCCGTTTGTGGCGGTCGGCGAAATCGGGACGGACCTGTACTGGGACGAGACCTACCGGAATCAGCAGGCCGAGGCTTTTCGGATTCAGGTGGAACTGGCCAAAACGCACAACCTGCCCATCGTCATCCACAGCCGCGAGTCGTTTGCCTGGACGGTAGCGTTACTGGAGCCGTTGCAGGACGAGCGGTTGCGGGGCATCTTCCATTGCTTTACCGGCTCGGTCGACGAAGCCCGCCGCGCCATCGACCTCGGATTTATGCTGGGCATCGGCGGAGTCGCTACGTTCAAAAACGGCGGCCTGGAGCCCGTTTTATCAGAAATTGGACTCGAACATTTGGTGTTAGAAACCGACAGCCCGTATCTTGCTCCGGTTCCGCACCGTGGAAAACGGAACGAACCTGCCTTTGTGCCGTTGGTCGCTCAGCGGATTGCCGACCTGAAACAGACCTCGCTGGAAGCGGTTGCAAAGGCCACCACGGAAAATGCGCTCCGACTTTTTGTGCATGCAACGTAATGTATGGCGTACCAGGAAATTAAGATTCAGACCGCCGCGAAAGCGCCGCCCGCAGTACCGGGCACAGGGCTGTCTTCGCCCGGCGCCTACATCCTGGTCATTTACACAGGGGGAACCCTGGGGATGGTGTATGACAAAAACGGACAGCACCTGATTCCCTTCGATTTTGAGCAGATTCAGGAGAAGCTGCCCGAACTGGCGCGCTTTCACATCAACATCACGCTGCTCTCGTTCGATGTGATCATCGATTCGTCGAACATCAAACCCGAGCACTGGATACGCCTGGCGCAGATCATTCGCGATCGCTATACGCACTACGACGGATTTGTCATTCTGCACGGGACCGACACCATGGCCTACAGTGCCTCGGCGCTAAGCTTTCTGCTGGAAGACCTGAACAAGCCGGTCATCTTTACCGGAGCGCAGCTTCCGATCGGCGCTCCGCGCACCGACGCCCGCAGTAACTTTATTTCTGCACTCGAAATCGCTTCGGCCCGCGAGTACGGACGGCCGCTGGTACCCGAGGTTTGCATTTATTTTGGCGACTCCCTGTTGCGGGGCAACCGTGCCCAAAAAGTAGAGAGTACCCATTTCTCGGCCTTCGAATCACCCAATTATCCGGTGTTGGCCGAAGCCGGCGTGAATATAAATTACAATAGATACGCCATCCGGCCGTACGACATCACGGCCTCGCTGCATGCACACGATCAGATGGACTCGAATGTGGCGGTGCTGACGCTCTTTCCGGGCGTGAGCCGTTCCATCATCGAAAATATTTTGACGATTCCGGGCCTGAGGGCGGTAGTTTTACGTACCTACGGTGCGGGAAACGCCCCAACCGACGCCTGGTTCATCAACTGCCTGAGCCAGGCCATCGAGAACGACATCCTTATTTACAACGTGTCGCAATGCAACGGCGGCATGGTGATGCAGGGGCGCTATGAAACCAGCAAAATCTTAGCCCAAATAGGTGTAATTAGTGGAAAAGATATTACAACCGATGCCGCGGTCACAAAACTTATGTATTTATTGGCCAATAATGTAAGTTTGGCAGACGTACGGGCGAACTTAATGCGGCCGATTCGGGGCGAAATGAGCCTTTAAAAAAAAAAGGCAAAATTTGCATGGAGGGTATTTTCTTGATTTATTTGTGGCACTTTTTATTGAAAAAAAGTATAAATACTACATCTTACAGAGAGGTGTCCGAGTGGTTGAAGGAGCTCGCCTGGAAAGCGGGTATACCGCCAAAAGCGGTATCGAGGGTTCGAATCCCTTCCTCTCTGCTAACATTTACCAACTCAGCGTTTATCCATTTAAACAAATAGAAATCAACTAACCATTTCGATGAAAAAACTACTTGCTTTACCGTTGATTGCTGGCATGCTTGCCATTTCTAGCCCGGTCTTCGCTCAGGACACTACAGCTATGGCTGCCGATTCTACTGCGATGGTCGACTCAGCTGCACAAGCCGAAGCTGCTACGCCGATGGCTCCTGCCGACATTGATGGCGAAGAAGATGCTGATGCCATTCCCGAAGAAGCCAGCTTCCACCAAATTCTAAAAGAAAAATTCATCCAGGGGGGCGTACTGTTTATGACTCCCGTATTAATTGTACTGATTCTGGGTCTGGCCATTTCCATCGAGCGTATCATCTCGTTGAACTTGGCAACGACCAACACCAAAAAACTGTTGAACCGCGTTGAAGAAGCGTTGAATACCGGCGGTATCGAAGGTGCCAAAGAGGTGACCCGCAGCACGCGTGGCCCGGTGGCTTCCATCTTTACGCAGGGGCTTCTGCGCGAATCAGAGGGCATCGACATGGTTGAAAAGTCAATCATCTCGTACGGCTCTGTCGAAATGGGTAAACTCGAGCGTGGTCTGGTCTGGATTTCGCTGTTTATCGCCCTGGCGCCTAACCTTGGCTTCTTGGGTACGGTAATCGGGATGATCGAGGCCTTCGACGCCATCGCCGCTGCTGGTGACGTATCGCCTCAGGTTGTAGCGAGTGGTATTCAGGTGGCCCTGTTGACAACCGTTGCTGGTCTGATCGTGGCCATCATCCTGCAAATTTTTTACAACTATTGTGTGTCGAAAATCGATTCGCTGGTTAATGAAATGGAAGATGCTTCAATTTCGCTGGTCGACCTGCTGGTTCGCCACAAAATGCACAGCACTCCTGTATCGACTACTTCACCACGCGTTTAAGTACCACTTCATTAATTAAGACACACAGATGACAGACATAGGTTTATACATTGCCTACATCCTGATAGGCTTGTGTATTGCAGCGGCGCTGATTCTGCCGCTGATCAATTCGCTGAGTGATCCGAAATCCCTCCTGAAAGTAGGTGCAGGTGTTATTGCCCTGGTGGCGGTGTTCTTCATCGGGTATGCGCTTTCCGGCACTGATCTGACCCGACTGGCAACGCAGGTCGTGAGCGATCAGGGGCTTTCGGAAGGTACCATCAAAATGGTGGGTGGTGCCCTGATTACCATGTACATGCTGCTGGCCCTGGCCGTGATCAGCATCGTATTTACCGAGATTGTTGGAATTTTTAAATAGAAGGGTATGCCTAGAAGAAAGAAGGATGATGTAGATATCAATGCCAGTTCAATGGCCGATATCGCGTTCCTGCTGCTTATCTTCTTCCTGGTAACGACCACAATTGCGAGCGACAAAGGGCTGCCGATTCTGCTTCCGCCTAAAAACACGGAGGATGTGCAGATTAAGCTGAACCAACGTAACGTTTACGTAGTCCAGATGAACTCGCGTGATCAACTCCTGGTAGAGGACGAGCCGATGGAACTGAGAAGCCTGAAAGAAGGCGTCAAGCGATTTTTGAGCAACAACGGTGCTGACGAAAAACTCTCCGTGAGTCCGAAAGACGCGGTAGTTTCGATCAAAGCCGACCGCGGTACTTCGTACGAGACGTACTTGCAAGTGTTAGACCAGGTAAAAGCCGGCTATCACGAGCTGCGCGCTCAGGAAGCAGGCATTACCGTACAGGAATACCTGAGCTTGGAGCCCGACAAGAACCCGCGTGACAAGCGCCTGTACGACAAAGCACGGGAAGCGTATCCGATGCAGATTTCAGAAGCTGAACCAAGTCAAGTAGGAGGATAATATGTCGAAGTTCAAGAAAAAGACCAAAACCAGTCAGAAGATCTCCACGGCATCGTTGCCGGATATCGTCTTCATGCTGCTGTTCTTCTTCATGGTGACCACGAAGATGCGTGAACAAGACATCATGGTTGAGCAGCACATCCCGACGGCTACGCAGCTGGAGAAACTGCAAAACAAAAGCTTGGTGAGTTATGTCTACATCGGGAAGCCTACCAAAGCGGCCCTGTATGGCACAGAACCCAAAATTCAGGTGAACGATGTGTTTATCGATCCCCCGCAGATTGGGAACTGGGTAGAAAACGAAAAAAGCCAAATTGCTGAATACGATCGCGACAAGCTGACGATCTCCCTCAAAGTAGACCGCGAGGCCAAGATGGGAATCATCACTGACGTGAAGCAAAAGCTGCGCGAAGTAAACGCCCTGAAAATCAACTACTCGTCGAACCAAGGCGAGATCGGTGGCGAAGACTAAGCAAGCGTCTGAACCGTACAACTTTAAAAGTCTTTCCGGCAATCGGAAAGACTTTTTTTATTTTAGGCCCTTCTATGGAAAAAAATGTTCCTCGCGTCACCCGCGCCTGGTGCGTGTACGACTGGGCCAACTCGGTTTTCTCGCTGGTCATCATTTCGACCGTCTTCCCCATTTACTACGGGGCTCTGACCAAATCGCCCGATGGCACCGACTGGGTCATGTTTCTGGGATGGAAAGCCAAAGCGTCGGCACTGTTTTCGTACACCGTCTCGGCATCATTCCTGCTGACAGCCCTCCTGAGTCCTTTTCTGACGGCCATTGCCGACTACAGCGGCCGGAAAAAGCGTTTCATGCAGGCGTTCTGTTACCTGGGCGCTACCGGTTGCATGGTCCTGTTTTTTTTCACGTCTGCCAACGAGCTCCTGCTGGGGCTGATTGCCTTTCTGCTCGCAGGAGTGGGCTACAACGGCAGTCTGGTGTTCTACAACGCCTATTTGCCCGAGATCGCGACCGAGGACCAATACGACCGCCTGAGCGCCCGGGGCTTTGCGATGGGGTACATCGGCAGCGTTATCCTGTTGGTGGCGAATTTGGTCGTGATTCTGAAGCCCATGTGGTTCGGCATTGCGCCTGACGACACCGTTACCGGGCCGCGCATTTCGTTTCTGACGACCGGACTCTGGTGGATCTTGTTTGCACAGTACACCTTCTACCACCTGCCGAACAATCCCTACCACCGCCGCCCGCAGGGGAGCTGGATATTCAACGGCTTTCGGGAGCTGAAAAACGTATGGCACGCGGCGTTGCCCCGGCGCGTATTGAAACAATTTCTGCTGGCGTTCTTCTTCTACAACATGGGGGTGCAGACGATTATGTACCTGGCGACGTTGTTCGGAGATAAAGAACTGCACCTGGCCGCTGAAGAGTTGATCGTCACCATCTTGCTGTTGCAGATTCTGGCCATTGCAGGGGCATACGGATTTGCCTGGCTCTCCGACCGGATCGGCAATATTGCCACCCTGAGTTGGGCAGTGGTGATTTGGGTAGTGGTGTGTGTGGCCGCGTACTTCATCACGACTGCCTATCAGTTTTACGCACTGGCTTCGGCCGTGGGGCTCATCATGGGGGGGATTCAGGCGCTTTCGCGGGCCACGTATGCCAAGCTGATTCCCGAAAATACCCTCGATCATGCTTCGTGGTTTAGCTTTTACGACGTGGTCGACAAAGTGTCGATTGTGCTGGGTACCTTTTCGTACGGGCTGATCGACCAACTGACCGGGAGCATGCGGAACAGCGCGCTGGTCATCGGTTTGTTTTTTCTGGTCGGTTTGTCGGTCCTGTTGCGCATCCCGCGCTGGAAAAAAACCTATGCCTAAGAGCACTTGCAGCAAGGCCGGAAAACCAGTATGTTTGCATCCTTTCCGGAGCTATAGCTCAGTTGGTTCAGAGCGCTACCTTGACAGGGTAGAGGTCGTTGGTTCGAGCCCAACTAGCTTCACAGACATCCCGCTTTCTTGTCCAGAGAGCGGGATTTTTTTATGGCGTTATTCGAAGCGCATGTGTTTGACCGATTCGCCGGAGTGGGCCAGTTCCTGCAACGCGTCGATGCCGATCTGCAGGTGCTTGGCCGCAAAGCTTCCCGTCACCTTTCGGTCGCTGGCCGAAGTTTTGACGCCTTCCGGCACCATGGGGTTATCAGATACAAGCAGCAGGGCGCCATGCGGAATTTTGTTGATGAATCCCACCGTAAAAATGGTAGCCGTTTCCATGTCGATGCCGATGGCCCGGATGGAGCGGAGGTAATCCTTGAATTTCTCGTCGTGCTCCCAGATGCGGCGGTTGGTCGTGTAGATGGTGCCGGTCCAGTAATCCAATTCGTGCTTCTTGATCATGGACGAAACGGCACGTTGCAGGCGGAACGACGGAAGCGCCGGCACTTCGGGCGGCAGATAGTCATTGCTAGTCCCTTCGCCCCGAATGGCCGCAATGGGCAGAATCATGTCGCCGATGGCCGCTTTCCGAATACCGCCACATTTCCCTAAGAACAGCGCTGCCTTGGGCGATACGGCCGACAACAGATCCATCACGGTGGCGGCCATGGCGCTTCCCATCCCGAAGTTGATGATCGTGATGTCGTTAGATGTCGCCGTCTGCATGGGTTTGTCCCAGCCGTACACGTCGCACGCTTGCTGTTCGGCGAACATCTGCACGTAATTGATGAAATTGGTCAGTAGGATGTACTTTCCGAATTTTTCGAGGGGCATCCCGGTGTAGCGGGGCAGCCAATCGCGCACAATTTCTTCTTTTGTCGTCATACTCCAACTCTTTTCCGGTCAAAAGTAACCCATTCTGGGCGAGTGTGGGAACCCGGTTCCTGACATCGTCTGCCTATCTTTGCCTTTCATGCAATCGCTCAATTTACCTCCTTTTTCGTACCAGACACGCGAGCAGGACGACACCACGTACATTTTTGACGTACTGCGGAAGAAGTACCTGGTCCTCACGCCCGAAGAGTGGGTACGGCAGCACTTCGTGCACATGCTGATTGACCGTTACCAGTACCCGCGGACGATGATCCGTACCGAAACGGGCCTGCGCTACAATCGGATGGCGCGGCGGAGCGACATTCTGGTGTTCGATCGTCAGGGTAGCCCTTTTTTGCTGGTGGAGTGCAAGGCGTCCAGCGTCAAGCTTTCGCAGGAGGTGTTCGAGCAAGCGGCCCGCTATAACCACGTTCTGAAAGCCCCTTACCTCATCATCACCAACGGGTTGTCGAATTACTGCTGCGCCATCGACCACGCGCAGGGAACGTACCGCTTTCTGGAAGACCTGCCCCCTTACGAGCCGGCCGCATCGAACTGATTTCCACGCAATTTTGTAATTCCCTACAGGCAATGAGTATATTTGCTACAGTCGGATTGTTGCTTTTGTGACAGAAAGAGGGGAAGCAACATTCGGTCGACGCAGTCCGCGGTGCCGATGATAAGGCGCATGGCGGCGGTGTCTGGAGTCCTATTTCTATACTATATATATCACCACGGAGGTTTTATGGCGGGATGTAGTTCCTGCGGCTGTGGCACCCGAAGCAAAGAGGGATCGCAGCCGTCTGGATGTAAAAATAACGGTGGCTGTCGCAGCGGCGGCTGCAATAAGATGAACGTTTTCGATTGGCTGAGCAACATGGATTTGCCGGCCGACGGCTATCAGTTTGAGGTCGTGGAAGTACGGTTCAAGGGAGGACGCAAAGAATTTTTCCGCAACGCTGACCGGCTGCACCTGACTACCGGCGACGCGATTGTGGTCGAGGTGCCCAACGGACATCACATCGGATTTGTCTCCATGCAGGGCGAACTGGTTCGGCTGCAAATGATGAAGAAGGGCGTCAAAGAAGACAGCGAGAACATTCGGAAAATTTACCGACTGGCGAGCGAGCGCGACCTGAGTAAGTACGAGGAAGTGAAAAACCGGGAGTTGCCCACGCTGTTCCGGACGCGTCAGATCATCAACGAGATGAATCTGAAAATGAAGCTCTCGGATGTTGAATACCAGGCAGATAACACAAAAGCGACGTTTTACTATTCGGCCGACGAGCGAGTCGATTTCCGGCAGTTGATCAAAGTGCTGGCCGGCGAGTTTCGCATCCGGGTGGAAATGCGGCAGATCAGCTTGCGGCAGGAAGCCGGACGCCTGGGCGGCATTGGTTCCTGCGGGCGTGAATTGTGCTGTTCGACCTGGCTTTCCAGCTTCAAAAGCGTTTCCACTTCGGCGGCGCGTTACCAGAACCTTTCGCTGAATCCCAGTAAGTTATCCGGCCAGTGCGGGCGACTCAAATGCTGCCTGAATTACGAACTGGATACCTATATGGAGGCCATTCGCGATCTGCCTACGGTTAACAAACCGCTGTTGACCGAGAAGGGCGAAGCCTTTCTGCAAAAGACCGATATTTTTACCCGCATCATGTGGTTCGGGTTCCGGAACGAATCCAACTGGTATCCGCTGAAAGTCGAACGGGTGCAGTACATTCTGGAGTTGAACGCCGCCGGGAAAAAAGCCGTGGCCCTGACGCTGGAAGAAGAGGAGCTGATTATCAATCCGGTTGTGGGCGGTGCGCTGAACGATGACCTGGAGCAGATGGACCGGAAGTTTGCCGAGAAAGACAAAGACAGAAAGAAAAAGAAGAAACGAAAAAAACGTAAAAAAACGGGTGAGAAAAAATAGTACTGCACCGTCCGTAGCGGTGTCCATGCACCGGCGGGCGGCGTTCCGGACCGGCTTCAGTGTTTGTCTTGTCTTGTGTGCATGGTTGGCGTTGGGCGCTTGCGACCCGTCGCGTGTGTATGAGGAAAATCAGGAAATTCCCGACTACCTCTGGTACGAGGACAGCCTGGCGGTGTTTGAGTTCGAGATTCCCGATGCGTCGCAGCCTTACAACCTTTATTATAATGTCCGCAATTCGCTGAACTACCCGTACTACAACCTCTACGTTACCTATTACCTGGAAGACAGCACCGGGAAGGAGATCGCTTCGCGGCTTCAGGAAATGGTGCTGATGGACCCCCGCACCGGGGAGCCTTACGGTAGCGGCCTGGGCGATATTTTTGACCACCAGATTCTGGCGCTTCCTGGCTTTACGTTTCCCTATGCCGGGCCGTATACGCTGAAAATAAAGCAGTACATGCGCGAAAATCCGCTTCCGGAAGTGATGAGTGTAGGCCTGCGCATCGAAAAGGGCGATGCTAGCGCCTCACCTGAAAACCAGCGTACGTCGGAGTAGCCTCAAGGGGGGTAACCACCACTTCTTCCACACGCGCCCGGGGTGGCCCCTGTCGGCACCAGGCCACAAGCGAATCGACCGCTTCGGCAGGCCCGCTGACCTCTACGTACACCGATCCGTCTTTTTCGTTGCGCACAAACCCGGTGAGGTGCAACCGTTGCGCCTGCTCTTGCGTGGAAGCCCTGTAAAAAACACCCTGTACTTTGCCCGTAATGCGGATGCTTACCGATTTGGAAGTGTCTGCCATATCATTTCACGTAAAAACTGTATTCTATCGCTATGCAACAGAGTCTTGAATTTCTGTCGGCCTTGCGCGAAAATAACAACCGGGAATGGTTTCATGCCCATAAGAAAGCGTACGAAGCGGCCCGGCAGGAGTTCGAGGCGCTGATCGGTCGACTGCTGGCCGATATGGCGCCGTGGGAGCCGGCGGTGCGTTCGCTTGAGCCAAAGGACTGCCTGTTTCGCCTGTATCGCGACGTCCGCTTCTCAAAAGACAAGACGCCTTACAAGCTGCACTTCGGCGCTTACCTGGCCGAGGGAGGCCGCAAGAGCGAAAAAGCCGGCTATTATCTGCACGTGCGTCCGGGCGACCGGTCATTTGTAGGGGGCGGCCTGTGGGAGCCCGGTGCGGAAGGACTGCGGAACGTGCGCCAGGAGATCGACTACAATGGCAAAGAGCTTCATACCATTTTAGAGGAACCTGCCTTTGCATCCCACTATGCGGCCCTGGAAGGAGAGAAATTGCAGCGGCCCCCGAAAGGGTACGACGCTTCCCATCCTGACGTAGAGAT
Organism: Catalinimonas alkaloidigena; assembly: GCF_900100765.1. NCBI lineage: Bacteria > Pseudomonadati > Bacteroidota > Cytophagia > Cytophagales > Catalimonadaceae > Catalinimonas > Catalinimonas alkaloidigena. The sequence continues at coordinate 109,304 of NZ_FNFO01000001.1, forward strand.
TTTAAAGCAGAAAAGCTTTTTTGTATCGCACAACCTTACAGATGTGCAGGTCGGGGCCGATGGCTTGGAGAAGCGCATTCTGCGTGCCTGGCAGGCGTTGAAGCCCCTCAACGACTTCCTCAACAGAGGATTGGAGGGCTAACCAAAAAAGAGAGGGGTATGACGTGTGCCAGCTAAACTAACCGGTACGCGGCATGCCCCCTCTCGTTTTCTGTATGCTTTCGATTTCCTTATGACACAAAGATACTATGCTGTAATGATACAAAAAATAATTGGATCGATACAAAAATGTCGTTGCAAGGTTACGACACGTAAAGCACCAATCCTTTGAGGTATTCGCCTTCGGGATGATAGATGTTGACGGGGTGATCAAGCGGTTGCGTGAGTTGGTGAAGAATCCGCACGTTGCGCCCAGCGTCGGCGGCTGCGCCAAACACTACTTTTCTAAATAGGTCACGGTCAATGTTTTGTGAACACGAAAACGTAAAGACCAACCCGCCGGGCTGCACCTTCCGGAAAGCCCACAAGTTGATTTCCTTATAGCCACGCGTCGCATTCGGAACCGCCCGCGCATTTTTTGCAAAAGCCGGAGGATCAAGGATGATTATATTGTATGATTCCTCCATATTTTTTAAATATTTGAAGCAATCTTCGGCAAAAGTGCGGTGTGGCGCATCCGATCCGTAGTTCAGAACCACATTTTCGTGAGCTCGCTCCACCGCCTCTTGCGAGATGTCGACCGAATGCACTTCGGTGGCGCCGCCTGCCAGGGCATAAACGCTAAAACCACCCGTATACGAAAAAGCATTGAGCACTTTGGCCCCTTTGGCTACCTGTTGTAACAAAGCGCGATTTTCCCGCTGGTCGAGGAAGAAACCGGTTTTTTGACCGCGTTCGTAGTCGACGGCAAACTGCAGCCCGTTTTCTCGTACGACCACCGCAGGACCCTCCTCCGACAGATCAGTCAGCCACCCGTTGGGGAGGCGAACATCTTCCAGACGCTGGGCCGCTTCTTTGTTCTTCAGCCAGACTTTCTCGATGCCCACCGTACGCAACGCTTCCAGTAACGCCGCATGAATCCGCTCGGTGCCTCGGATCATCAACTGCATGACCGCAACGGAACCGTATACGTCGACAATGACACCCGGCAAAAAATCACCCTCGGCGTGAAGAAGTCGGTAGCAAGTGGTCTCGGCAAAATCCAGGTGCGCCTTTCGCAAAGCAAAAGCATCTTGGATTTTACGGTTCCAGTAATGCTGGTCGATGGAAAGCTCTTGCGTGGTGAAGGCAAACATGCGTACCACAATTTGGCTGCGTGGGGAGAAAAAACCATAGCCCAGCAACGCACCGTGGTTGTCGCGCACCGCCACAATGTCGCCGTCCTGGGCCGACGGAAGTTGTTTGACTGCCCCTGAAAAAATCCAGGGATGGCGATTCGTCACGGACCGGTCACGACCCGATTTGAGGAGAAGGGAAGAATACTGCAAAATGAAAGGGTTAACTAGTGAAGAATGTCCAGTTCCTTCAGCATCTGCCGGCTGATGTCAATCCGCGCCTGGCCGAATCCGTCCGGAGTAGCGCCTGTGGGCGCCTGGATGCACGTTGCAAAATAATAAGGAGTGCCGCCCTGCTCGACATAACCGACATACCAGCCTACGTCGCCGGCTGGCCCGTTCGACCAGCCTGTTTTAGCGCGAAGCGTATAGGCATCGGTTGCTTCCACCAACATAATCCCTTTGACCAATGCCAGCGTGCGGGGCGAGAAGGGCAAGCGGTTTTCGTAGAGACGTTGCAAAAAGTCGAGTTGTTGTGCCGGCGTGATCCGCAGCGCACCGGTCAGCCAAAAACGATCAATACCGCCCTGGATGTTCTGGTTGCCGTATTGGGCGGCGTCGATCCAGCGCTGCATCTGCTGCGTGCCGACGCGACGCGCCAGTTCCTGATAGTAAGGAACACACGATACCTGAAACGCCGAACGAAGGCTGTGGTCTTGATTCCAGACGGTAGGCGTGCGCTCCTGCCCATCCCACGGGATGACGAAACTGGTATCGGCAATAACACCCGTTTCCAGTCCAATCAGTGAGTTGCAGATTTTGAACGTAGAGGCGGGGCTGAACGCTTCGTGCAACTGATTGGGATTCACCAGGATGTAGCGATCGTGCCGGGGATCGTACAGACTGAACGATCCCGTAACGCCGCGCTGGTAAAACCACTTTGCCAGGTCGGGTCTTTCTGTTGTTTGCGACTGACGATCAAGCCGATGCGTAGCACGAGGCACCGCAGTGCAAACTAAAAACATCATGGCGGTCAGCAAGGTGAGCGGCGACATGGCGGGGAGGAGGTTAGGGCGAACGGCCACAAAAGTACGGAAAAGGCACGCGGCTACTTTTGAAAAGCTGCATCTTCGCGGTACAATTTTTGGCGCAGCGGTGCGTATTGAGCAGTAGCGCGTAGCACTGCGCGCTGCCTTACCTCATCCGTTATGAATCGACTTTTACTTGTTCTGGCCACGTTGCTGATAGCCCCTGGTGTGTGGGCGCAAGACGATTATTACAAAGATGTGCCCCGCCAGTCTTCGCCGCAGCCACGCCCGGTGCGTCAGGTGAACATGCCCTTCCACTTGTATTTAGGCGCGAAGGGCGGCCCTACGTGGACCCGACTCCTGACTGATCCGAATCAGGGACAGTTAAATCCGACCCCCACTTACCGGACGGGGCTTTCGGTGGGTACGCATTTTTTGCTGGGCGCGAAGTTCAACGGGCCTTTTTCACTGCAAGTCGAGCCGGGTTATTTTCAGAAGCGGAGTGGCCTTGAGCTCCGCAATTCGGTTCAACCGCCTGATACCCTGTACGAGGTCTCGTACCAGCTCGAATACTTCTCGCTGCCCATCGTGGGAAAATACGAATTTGCTTTGGGGCGAGACGAAGGCGTTAGCGTCTACGGCTTGGGAGGAATTGGATTGAATTTCGTCGTGAACGCCCGCGAGCGCATCCGGCTGGCCGAACTGCAACCTGACGTTTGGTACGATTACGAGGGCACCAATCGGGTAGAAGCTACGGAGCTGAACCTGACGTTGGGAGCGGGGCTTCAGGTGCCGCTTTATCGGAACCGTGCCGCTCTTGTTGGAGAATACCGTCTCCTGTACGGCATCACGAACATGAACCGGGGGATTCTGGACGTGACGTTGCCCGGCGGGAATCGATATTATGCGCTCTACCAACTGTCGCGGCAAGCGAGTATCGGCGTGCAGTTCTTCTTGTTCTGATTTGGCGCGATAGTTGTTCTGAAAAGAGAAGTGGGAACCAGAACAATCTATGAAAAAATACTTACTTTCCTGTCTGATCGCTAGCCTGAGCCTGATGGCGGCAGCGCGTCCGGCTTTTCCTGAGGTGCAACAGGCTCCGATGACTACATTTTCGGTGCAGACGTATCCTAATCCGTTTTCCGAATCATTGCAAATTGAGATTGATCCGGGAACCCGTAGGCTCGATAAATTTGTGTTAATGGACGTGATTGGGCAAACGGTGATGAGCATCGACCTGACGCAAAAGACCGGTCCCATTCATTATGCCGTAGATCTTTCTCAGTTGAAGCGTGGCGTGTACATCGCGCGCATCACCTCCGGAAAAGAAGTATTGGTTACCCGTAAGTTGGTTAAATCGATTTAAGATAAAGCAAGTAGTAAATGTGCAAAGGGAGAGCTCGATAGGCTCTCTTTTTGCTTATACGCCATTTCAAATTCACCCTGGGGCTGGCCCGCGTTGCGCTTCCGGCATGTAGCTTAGGCGGGGCCGCTGACGCCGTGTTCAGGACAAGACTGGTGGCTTACACGCCAGAAACCAAATTCAACTATGCCGTTAAAAGCGAATACCCGTCTGAAACCCGGCCCATGCCTTCACGCCCAGATAGCGGTCGTTATGATCCCATTGGGTCCAGGGAGCGAAATCCGGCCCGAATTCGTTGGTTTCTGAATTCTGAAGCTCCGAAATGAACACGTTGAGCGAAGGACCGAGAAAAAGCGCGGTACGTTGGCCAAGCATGAACGAAAAACTGGTTCGCAACTGATTGAGCTCGTTTGTCTCGAACGTAACACGCCCGCCCCGGTTCAGGTGATAGGCCGTCAGATCAATCGTAACGTGCAAACCTCGGGTGATGCGTAAGTCCGACCCGATGCCGTAGCCCCACCCCCAGTAAAAATGTTCGGGATCGGTCGAAAGCGAAGGAATTTGTGTGCCTACGGCGATCAGGTTGTAGAAACGGTTGGCTCCCATTTTGAACGCCATGTTGGCGTGCAGGGCCTCGGTGCTCCAGAATTCGAGACGGCGGTAGCCCTTTTTGACGATGTTCAACAGTCCGATCGGCACACCATCGATGGTGTCGCATACATTAATGACACTGAGTTGCACACCTTTAACTTTGCGTGCCACATTCAGGAAACCCGCCGCTTGCACGCCGTGCAGGTTGCCGTCGGCGATGTTCAGAAAGCCCGCGCCCTGAAACCCGTCGACTCCTTGTGCAATGTTGGCGAAACCAGAGGCCTGTGCCCCGTCGATGTTGCCGTCGGCCACGTTGATAAACCCTGATGCCTGAATACCGATGAGATCGCCAGCGATCAGATTGGCAAATCCGGCTGCCTGAAGTGCGCGCACCCGACCGGCGGTGATGTTGGCAAACCCGGCGGTCTGTACCCCTTGGGTAAATGCGCCGGTGATGTTGACAAACCCGGCGGCTTGGATGCCCTGCACCGTGTCTTGCACGATGTTGGCAAAGCCCGCAAACTGCCCCCCGTGTACCGAGAAGCGGGTAGCGTTGAAGAAGCCGCCCACTTCGAGCCCGGCAACGCCGCCGTTGTATCCTCCGATGATGTTGAGCGACAGCCGATTGATGAAACGACTGCTTTCAATACCGTTAGTGCCCAGGGGCGTCAGCAAGGTGACCTGATACAACTGCATTTCCGGGGCAGGTGTTTGCGCCCAGGCGCCCGGCACGTACATGCCCACCACGAATACGCTCAACCATCTCCAAAAAATCTTATTTCTCACGCGACACAACGTTTCACCAAGCGAATTACCGAAACAAAAGGAAAGTACGCAAACGAAAACAGAGTAGGAAAGAAGAAAGAATGATGGATGACGAAACGAGGAAGAAGAACCCCAGCCACGCACCGATGAATATGACTGGGCGAACGGCTGACAAAACGAAGGCGCTTGGCAAGATGGCACGCGAATAGACCCCTTTTTGTTTTACTATACACGGAGAAAGCTCTATGATCCAGTTTATTCAAGATCTCTCGCGTCGTTCCGAAGAGGCGGCCGGGGGAAGCAGCAGGAGCGTTAGCGAAAGCGAAGCGCTTGATGCGTATTCGCGTGTGGTAACGACTGTCGCCGAGGACGTGAGTCCGGCCGTGGTCCACATCAAGGTAGCGACTGACGGGAAGGCGCGTCGCCGCTCGTCAGAACCATCCGGTGGGGCAGGCTCTGGTTTCCTGATTTCACCGGAGGGGTTTATTGTGACAAACAGTCATGTGGTGGCAGAAGCACGGCAGATGGAGATCGACTTGCCCGATGGCCGTTCGTACGAAGGGACGCTGGTCGGCACCGATCCGGCCACTGACATCGCCGTGGTGCGCATCTTCGCCGATCACGTGCCTTACGTGCGATTTGGCGCGTCGGACCGCCTTCGGGTGGGGCAACTGGTGGTCGCCATTGGCAATCCCTATGGCTTTCAGTATACGGTAACGGCAGGCGTGGTGAGTGCCCTGGGCCGCACCATGCGTTCGTATGCTGGGCGGATGATCGATAACGTGATTCAAACCGATGCTGCGCTGAATCCCGGCAATTCCGGCGGGCCGCTGGTCAATGCGTCGGGCGAAGTAGTCGGCGTCAATACGGCCGTGATCCGGATGGCGCAAGGCATCTGTTTCGCGGTAGCTTCGAATACGGCTGAGTATGTAGCTGCCAAGCTGATCACCGAAGGACGCGTCCGTCGGGGGTACCTCGGCATTGCCGGTCAGGTCTTCATGCTGCCGTTGCGGGTGATCCACTACAATCAGTTAGCTCAGAAAAGTGGTATTATGATTCAGCAGGTTCTCGCCGATAGCGGTGCCGGAAACGAATCGTTACGCCCCGGCGACATTGTGGTTGGCTTCGGCGATCAGCTCGTAGAAAATATTGACGATTTGCATCGCCTCCTGGACGAGCGAACCATCGGCGTGCCTGCAACCCTGACTATTTTACGGAAGGGACGGAAAATGCAAGTGACGGTGGTCCCGGCAGAATACGATAACAGGAAGTAGGGCGTACGACCTTTCGCAGATGATTTCAACAAAAAAGGCGGTGTTTCTGTAACACCGCCTTTTTCTTATATCGTGATGGCTTTCGTCAGGCAATGGCAAAGCGTCCGTATTTGGCTTTAACGAACATAAAAATGCCATAACCGGTCAGACCGAGGGCCACTGCGGCCAGAAGCCACGGACCCGAAGTATTCTGCAGGAAGCTAAAGGCTTCGCTGGTGCCGCCCGCTTGGTTGGGGTTCGCTTCCACGGCTGCGCGGAAGAAGAAATACCCCACAATGCCCAGCACCACACCGCGGGCGATGTAGCCGACCTGCCCGGCGTGTTTGATAAACTCGCGCACTTTGTGCTCCAGATTCATGCTCTTTACGTTCTTCATGTAGTTCCCCGAGAGGGCGCGGTAAATCTGGTAGATGCCTTTGGCAACCGTGCCGACCGCTACCAGTCCGACTAGCCACTGACCGAAAGGTTGTTCCAGCAGTTTAGAGACTAACAACTCGCGGCTGTCGCCACTACCCCCGGAACCTCCGGAGCCGCCCGATTGCCCGAAAAGCAGCGAAATGGCCGATATGGCCAGCGCCAGGTAAACCACGCCGCTAAACGCGTAACCCAGCCGGGTAGCGATGCCTTTCGCGTCGTTTCCTTTGTTATTCGGGTCTTTGATGGCTTGGATGAAACGCCATGTCACGTAGCCCAGCAAGCCGAACGCTACCAGTCCAAGCAGAATTTGCCCGAAGGGTTGGGCCAGAATGGTTTTAAAAACACCGCTTTTGCCGGTGGTTTGGCCGCCGTTCCCGGTAGCTGCCATGGCCGCCAAGATGCCGACCAGGCAGTACACCACTCCTTTTGCGGCTACCCCGAATCGGGCGTAGTTCTCTATCCATTGTTCTTTATTAGTATCCATGAAGTAATAAGTTAGGGTTAGCGAGGGGAGCGCCCTCTCGGTTCTTATACGGGCAAGTCTCCGAAAAGGGTTGGGGCACTACTTACATGGCGGAAGACAAAAAAAGAAGGCTTCCTTCAAGGAAGCCTTCTGCGTACAAACTCTCAGAAATATTCGATTACTTCACAATGGCGGGCTTTTTCCAGCTTACGGAGTACAGATCGAGGCGGCGATCCAAGCGATTACGTACGCTACCGGTCGAGCTTAGTTCTTTCAGAAGCGTCAGGTCCAGGTCAGCAAACAGCACCATTTCGGTGTTGGGCGTAGCTTCTGCAATAATGGCATCGTGCGGAAATGCCAGGTCGGAAGGCGTAAACACCGCCGATTGCGAATACTGGATATCCATGTTTTCCACGTTCGGAAGGTTGCCGATGCTGCCGGTAATCACCACGTAACACTCGTTTTCGATGGCGCGGGCCTGTGCACAGCGTCGCACGCGGAGGTAAGCATTCTTGGTATCGGTCCAATAGGGCACGAACAGAATTTCCATGTCCTGATCGGCCAGAATGCGCGCCAGCTCCGGAAATTCCACGTCGTAACAGATCAGAACCCCGATTTTACAAACGTCTGTTTCAAATACGTGCAGCTTTTCGCCACCGCGCAATCCCCAGGAGCCCAGCTCGTCGGGCGTAATGTGCAGCTTATACTGCATTTCGTGGGTGCCATCACGACGGCAGAGGTACGATACATTGTGCAGCTTCTGGTCGATGTACTGCGGCATAGAGCCGGAAATGATGTTCACGTTGTAGGCCAATGCCAACTGCACCATCCGTTCGCGAATTTCTTCGGTATAATCGGCCAGGATACGCACCGCTTCCGAAGCGCTGGCGGCATCGAACAGGGCCATGAGTGGGGCATTGAAAAATTCCGGAAATACCACAAAGTCGGCATTGTAACCGCCTACGGTATCCACAAAATATTCTACCTGCCGCATCAGGTCGTCGAGGTTGGCTACAGGACGCATCTGCCATTGCACGACCCCGACGCGGGCGGTCGTCTTCTTGTTCCCGATCAGCTTTTCTTCCTCTTCTTCGTACTGGAGGTTGAACCATTCGAGCAAAACGGCAAAGCCTCGCGAATCTTTGTCGGCGGGCATGTAATTGCGGGCGATTTTGCGCGGGTTGAATTCGTTGCTCAACTGGAACGTAAGCACCGGATCGTAGATCTCCCGGTTCTTGACCTTCTCCACATACTCAGAAGGCTTCATTGTGTTTGCGTAGTTCTTGTAGCCGGGCAGGCGGCCGCCCACGATGATGGCTTCCAGGTTGAGGTTGACACACAGTTCTTTCCGGGCGTCGTACAGGCGGCGGCCCAGGCGCATGTCCTGGTAGTCGGGGTGGACAAACAGGTCGACACCGTAGAGTGTGTCTCCTTCGGGGTCGTGTGTGGTCAACAGCCCTTTGCCGGTAATTTCTTCGTACGTGTGCTTGTCGCCGAACTTGGAGTAATCCACGATAACGCTGAGCGCCGCGGCCGCGACCTTGCCATTGTCTTCGATGCAAATTTGCCCGTCGGGAAAGCGCTTGAGTTGGGCCGAAAACTCTTTCTTTGTCCAGGAACCTCCCAGGTTGGAGTAAACGGCATCCATAATCTCTTTGATGTCCTGGTAATCGGAGAGCTTCAGGTTGCGGAGCCTTAATTTATGTGCGGTTGGAACTTCAACACCATTCGAATTCATACAAAATCAATTATCGGTTTCAAGTCAGAGGATGCTAAATATAGCGCTAAACGCACGGAGCGAGCACTATTCTTCAAAGCAAAAATTTACGGAAAGCGTTCAGTACAAGCGCCCCGGCGTAGGCCTTCTTTGTTTCAAACGGGGCGAGGCGACAGCAGGTTAATAAAAAACCCGGCGGGAAGGCCGGGTGGAGATTTTGTAGCGCGTTATTCTTGTTCTTCTGCGTCGCCGGACGACGCCACTTCGCTGGGCGTCGGCTCGTCTTCGGCGGCCGGTTCTTCCTGAAACAAGTCGGCGCGGTGCTCGGCCAACAGGTTGTACCAGACCAGCAGCTTGCGCATATCCGAGACGTAGACCCGATCTTGATCGTAATTGGGCAGCGCCTGTTCCATAAAGGCACGCAACTCGTCTTCGGAGGCATCTTTAGAAGAGAGGGGGGCGGTGCTTCCGTCGTACGATTGGTACAGTTGTTCCATCACCCGCTCCAGCGGAACGGAGCCTTCCTCGTCGGTTGTGTACATCGAAATCTCTTTCAGAAGCGATACGCGCGTAGAAGGACCGGCTGCAAACCGACCTCCCTTGCCGTCGACCGGCTCCAGAATGACTCCTGAGCGGGTCGGTTTGACGATGCGAAACAGCCCGCCCTTGCCCGATACGGTTGCAATCTCTTTTAAATCCATAGAAATGTAAGGTTACTTAGAAAGACGTGAATAGGTTGAAAGCGAAGGATCGAAATCCTGATTGACTTGATAAATAAACGATAACAGGTCGTCGCGACCGGTGGAGTGCTCTGCCGAGGTCACAAAACGCAGGGGGAGTTCGGCCCAGGTTTTTTGCAACTCTTTTTCGTAGTCGGCTACGTGTAGCGCGCCCTGCGAGGCCGAAAGCTTATCGGCCTTGGTAAAGGTCAGGGCAAACGGGATCTGCTCCTGCGCCAGCCACGCCATAAAATCCAGATCGTTTTTGACGGGCTTGTGCCGAATGTCGATCAGCATAAATACACACAGCAGGTTGGGGCGGAACTTCAGGTAATCGGCCGTCATCTGCTGCCAGCCCCCCCGGATGCGCTTGCCTACCTTGGCCCAGCCGTAGCCCGGCAAATCCACCAGATACCAGCTCCCGTCGATCAGAAAGTGGTTGATTAGCTGGGTTTTACCCGGCGTCGATGAGGTTTTGGCCAGCTTGCGGCGACTGGTCAGCATGTTGATCAGCGAAGACTTGCCCACGTTCGAGCGCCCGATAAAAGCATACTCGGGCTTGTCGGGAGGAGGACAAGCTTGATAATCGGTATTGCTTACTAGAAACTGCGCGTCACGTACCTGCATGGCACAAAATTAACTCATTTCTGGGGAACCTAGGGGAAGTTTAACGCCCAACCCCGTGTGGGCATTGTGTGCAGCCCGCTTTCTTTGTCAAACCTTACGCTCTGAGGCTCAAGACCATTCGGAACAGAAGGGGGAACCGCCTTATTTTGTAGCGTATGTGTTACTGGAACAGAATTTTGGGAGCGGCACTGGTGGGTATTGCCCTGGTAGGAGAGGGCACTGCACAGTCGCGGGGGCAGTTGCGGCGGCTGGAAGCCACTGGCGAAGAAGCCCTGGCCGACCAGCACTATGCGCAGGCGTTGGCGACCTACACGCACCTGCACCATGCGCGTCCGGAACGCAGCCGTTACCTGATTCAGATGGCCGTGTGCCACGCTCAACTGGGGCGCAAAAAGCAGGCGCTCGAACTGCTGGAAGAGGCCACCCAACGTACGGACACGGAAGCTGATCTGTGGTATTACCTGGGGCGGGCGTATCACTTGAACCACCGGTTTGACGAGGCACGTAAGTCTTACGAATTATACAAGCACGCGATTGACGAACGCGATGTAGAGCGCCGCCGGGAAATCGACGACTACATCCGCCAGTGTACCAACGGCCTGCAGCTGGCCTCTTCGCCGGCCGCGGTGGAAGTACGCAATTTGGGGCACGACATCAACAGCCCTTATGCGGAATATGTCCCCTTGGTGTCGAACGACGGACAGGAACTGATCTTTACATCGCGACGGCCCAACTCCACCGGAGGTGCTCAGGACCCGGTCACAGGTACTTTCTACGAAGATATTTACGTATCGCACCTTCGGGAGGGTCGCTGGACGCCCCCCCACAGCCTTTCGCCCGAAGTCAATACGCCCTTTCACGACGCCGCGGTGGGTCGTTCTGCCGACGGGCAGAAGTTGTTTCTGTATCGCTCAGAGGGGCGAGGTTTTGTGGGCCATGCGGAAGATCTGTACGTCAGCTACCGAAACGGGACCAACTGGAGCACCCCCGTACCGCTGAGTGCGCGCATCAATTCAGCATTCTACGAACCCAGCGCCACCGTTTCGCCTGACGAGCAGTGGCTGTTCTTTTCCAGCGACCGCCCCGACGGACTCGGGGGGACGGACCTGTACATGGCGCGTCGCTTGCCCGACGGCCAGTGGGCGCTACCCCGCAACCTGGGACCACGCATCAACACACCCTACGACGAAGAATCGCCTTTTATGCACGTGGACGGGCGCACGCTCTACTTCAGTTCCAAGGGACATACGTCGGTGGGCGGCTTCGACATCTTCCGCACGGAATACGATCCGGTGCACGACGAATGGTCGGAGCCGGTCAATCTGGGTTTCCCGATCAACACGGCCGACGACGACCTGTATTTCATCAGTAATCTGGCAGGTACTCGTTTTTACTTCTCGGCTTCGCGCGACGACAGCTTCGGCGAATACGACATCTACGAAGCACAACCGCTGAGCATCGAGCCGGTAGTGGTCAAAGGGCTGATTCAGGTGAAGGAAACCAAGAAACCGGCGGACGCCATCGTTACCGCCTATAACCCGCAGACGGGGGATGTGTTGGGCATCAGCCATACGCAAAACGGCGCGTTTTTGTTCATTCTGCCGCCGGGTACCCTCTGCGAAATCAGCGTACGTGCGGAAGGATATCACGACGTGCGGCGAGCACTGCGTTTAGAGCCTCAAGTCGACTATACATTGCCTGAAAATCAGATTCATGTGCAGTTACAGCGGGCCGAACCCACTTCGGTCATTCTGCCGACCTCTTTGCCAACGAGGAAAGAATGAGGCGTGAGTAGGCAAATTGTGGCAGAAGCCTGACTGACATTACATTAAGGCAACCAACGGGGTTTTCAGGGATTTTAGCAAACTGTTTTCTTTACATCAGAAGCCTTGAAAATCTTCTGGTTATCTTCTCTGAAACGAAGTGAATGCCGAAGAAAGGAAAAAAAGTCGAAACGGTGCGGTAGTGAAGTCAGGCGCTGTCATCTCTAGCACAGACCCGGCGGTGAGCCATTTGGGCGCAAACCGGCACTACAACGTACATCGGACATAAAATCAATGCATTGAAATGCTTTACAGACGTCTCTTAATCTTTCTGATTATCAGTGTGCTGACCACGCTTACTACAACAGTATGGGCGCAGGATGCTGATCTGGTAGCCATTGCTGACGAACAGTACAACTTCGGTGACAAGCGGGATGCCGGCGAAACGTACCGCCAGGCGCTGGGGATTAACCCCGACAACGTTCGTGCAAACTACATGGCAGGCATTTGCTACCTGGAAACCATCCACAAAGAGAAAGCCCTGACGTACTTGTTGAAAGCGTATGAACTGGCTCCTGAAATCTCTCCGGACATTCTGTACCTGATTGCGCGTGCCTACCACTACGGCGAACAGTTCGACGAAGCCATTGGCTATTACCAGCGCTATCTCTCCGACGTTGAAGCTAAAAAAGGGCAGCAGTATTCGAAATCGAAGGCCCAGGAGCTGACCAAGCAGACCGAACGCAACATTTACGAGTGTAACGTGGGCAAGGAGTTGATGGCCAGTCCGGTGCCGATGGACATCACCAGCATTAGCGAAGCGGTCAATACAGTAGAACTGGAATATGCTCCTGCCATTACGTCTGACGAATCATTCATGATTTTCACGTCGCGCCGGGCCGGCGGGATGAGCCCTGACAAAGCCAACGATAACCTCTTTTACGAAGATATTTACATCACACACCGGCAGAACGGTAAGTGGAACGCCCCCAAATTGCTGGAAGGGGTCAATACGGAAACCCACGATGCCAGCATCAACATTTCGCCGGACGGAAGCATGCTGATGCTGTACCAGGACGACAACGGGGGCGACATCTTTGTGAGTTACAAAGAAAAGAAAGAGGACGAGTGGTCGAAGCCACGGCCCATCAGCGACAACGTGAACTCGGAATTCCGGGAGAGTGCAGCTTCTATCTCGGCCGATGGCAAGCGTCTGTTTTTCACCAGCGACCGCCCGGGGGGCTATGGTGGAGCCGACATTTACATGAGCGAGGCGTACGGTAAAAACAAATGGGGGCAACCCGTCAACCTGGGGCCGGCCATCAACTCGGAATACGACGACGACAGTCCTGTATTGAGTTACGACGGCACTACGCTCTACTTCTCCTCCAAAGGACACCGGGGCATGGGCGGTTTCGACGTGTTTAAGTCGGAGTGGAACGACTCAAGCGGGACCTGGATGAACGCTGAAAACCTGGGCTATCCGATCAACACGCCCGACGACGACGATCATTATACTGTATCAGCCGATGGCATGCGCGCCTACTATGCTTCGGTGAAAGACAACATCGGGGTCGGCGATATGGACATCTTTATGATCACAGCAAAAGATCCGGAAGAGGTTGATTCGGTCGAAGCCAAAAAACCGCAGGTCGCCGAGAAAGCACCCGAAAAACCAGCCGTTGCCCCGCAGCCCCAGCCTGAATTGCAGCCGGTGGTGTGCCAGATCGTTGTGACCGATGCTACTGGCGCTCCGCTCGATGCCCAGATCATCCTGCAACCTGCCACCGAAACGGGCTTTGAAAGCATCAAGACTGGTACGTTCCGTAAAGACTTTATGCTGAAGGAATCAAAGGCGATGCAGGTAACCGTCCGGAAGGAAGGCTACATGTTTCAGACCATCGATCTGACCGTACCGGCCGCACAAGCCGGCAAGGCCCAGCAGATCACGAAAGGCGTACGCCTCCAGCCCGTGACGGCCGGGGTGCGGCGCATCCTGCGCAACATTTACTTCGAGTTCGACAAGGTGCACCTGCGTCCTGAATCGCACGACGAGCTGGCAAAACTGGAGCAGATCATGCGCGAAAATCCGACCATCACGGTCGAGATCGCCGGGCACACCGACAAAATTGGGACGTGGGATTACAACAAAGAGCTTTCGCTGCGCCGGGCTCAGTCAGTACGCGCGTGGCTGATCGGCCGGGGCATCGACGGGAGCCGCATCAAAGCCGTAGGCTATGGTGAAACGCGTCCGCTGGCCTCGAACGACGACGAAGAAGAAGGCCGCGAGCTAAACCGCCGTACCGAGTTTGTGGTCCTGACGCGCTAAACCCCTCTTCATCAGTAGGGTAAGCCTTTATAGAGACCATCGGCTCTAGCTTTCAGCAAGGAGCCTACAAGGGTTTTCTGAAGCCCCAGGCTGCCGTTTTCCGGTATTTCCTGTAATCTTGCACAACTTTTCGTGCGGTTGCTGGGTTTGAACAGACAAGCAACCAATTCCCGGAATTATGGCGGTAGTCCCTTACAAAGAGCGTACAAGCAGCAAAAAACAGCAGGTGGCGGACATGTTCGACAGCATTTCGCACCGCTACGATTTCCTGAACCATTTCCTGAGCTTCGGCATCGACATCTTGTGGCGGAAACGCGCCATCGGATTCCTGCAGAAATACCGTCCGCAACTGATGCTGGACGTAGCGACCGGTACCGGCGATTTTGCGCTGGAAGCCTACCATCGTCTGAAGCCACAAAAAATCATCGGAGTCGATATTTCGGAAGGCATGTTGAGCCTGGGGCGCGACAAGATGAAGGCCCGCGGGCTGGCCGACCGGATCGAGATGCAGTTGGGTGATTCGGAAAAACTCTTGTTTGACGACAATTATTTCGACGCCGTCACCGTTGCATTTGGGGTGAGGAATTTTGAGAACCTGGAGCTGGGACTTCAGGAACTGTACCGGGTGCTGAAACCCGGAGGCGTGGTGGTCATCCTGGAATTTTCCAAACCGCACACTTCACCCGTTCGGGAAGGGTATGAATTGTATTCGGAAGTCGTCGTGCCGCGGATCGGGCAACTGATTTCGCGCGATCCGGCCGCGTACACCTACTTGCCTGAGTCGGTGAGGGCCTTCCCCGAAGGTTTCGATTTTCTTCGCATTCTTGACTCTGTTGGCTTCAGATCTACTGTATGGAAACCACTCACATTTGGCATTGCTTCCGTCTACAAGGCACAAAAACGCGGCTAGCCTTTTTCTTACTGGTAGCAATGGCAGGGCTGGGACGTCCGGTATTCGGGCAGCGCACCAGCATGAACAACGAGGGGGATAACCTGCCGAATTACGACGCACGTCCTTTACACTACGGCTTTTACATCGCCGGCAATTACTCGAGCTTCCGGGTCGACCGCTCCAACTATTTTGTAAGCCAATTGGACGGCATGGTCGGGAGTGACACCGTGATCAACCCCATCACCCACATCAACGGAAAAGGATTCGGGGGCTTTACGCTGGGATTCGTCATGAACCTGAACCTGACCGAGCACCTGGACCTGCGTTTTACACCCGGCGCTTCTTTCTACCAACGGCAGGTAGAATATACGTTCCGCGATACCATCGCCGACCAGGGAACAAACGAAAGCATTCAGCTCGAGAAGACCATTTTTAGTTTTATCGAGTTTCCGTTGATGCTCAAATTCAAGTCCGTGCGTCGGCAAAACGTACGGCTCTACATGCTGGCGGGCATCCGGCCTTCCATCGAAGTCGGGGCCAAACGCAACGAAACCAGTCCCAATAACCTCCAGACGCGGGGCAGCGATTTCAGCATCGAGTACGGTTTCGGTGCCGACCTTTATTATCCGCTCTTCAAATTTTCGCCCGAACTTCGTTTTTCACACGGCATTTCGGACATGACCGTCTCGAACGGCAACCGCTATGACCTCAGCCTGAACAAGTTGTTCACGCATACGGTCACACTCTACCTCTATTTCGAGTAATTCGCTAACGTTGCGTGGAGGGTCAACGGCTCCCAGAGGGCGCCGTAACTCGCTTTGGACTCGTGCGTAACGAGTAAAGCGATCTATTCTTCATTACTCGAATTTCTTTTTGACATGAACAAAATTGCCTTGATTACGGGCGCTACCTCGGGCATTGGGCGGGCCACTGCCGAACAATTTGCCGGGCATGGGTTCGATCTGGTGTTGTGCGGCCGCCGCGCGGAACGCCTCCAGGCGCTGCAAACCCAACTCTCCGAACACGTGCGGGTGCACACGCTGCAATTTGATGTACGCGACCGAGAAGCGGTGCAGGAAGCGTTGGCTTCTATTCCGGATGAATTTCGGCCCATTGATATTCTGATCAACAATGCGGGTAACGCTTTCGGGCTAGACCCGGTACAATCGGCGTCGGTCGACGACTGGGACGCCATGATCGACAGTAATGTGAAGGGGCTGCTGTATGTATCGGAGCCGATCATCAAAAGCATGGTCGCACGCCGGGCTGGGCACATTATCAACCTCGGCTCTACCGCCGGCAAAGAAGTCTACCCGAAAGGAAGTGTGTACTGCGCTTCCAAACATGCCGTCGATGCACTGACAAAAGGGATGCGTATGGATTTGAATCCTTTCGGCATTAAAGTCGCGTCCATCAATCCGGGTGCGGTCGAAACCGAGTTTTCCAACATTCGCTTTAAAGGCGATCAGGCCCAGGCCGACAAGGTGTACGAAGGGTACGAACCGCTGCATGCGGAAGATATCGCCGACATCATTTTGTTTATGGTTACCCGCCCGCTCCACGTCAATGTGGCCGACGTCATCGTGATGCCCCGGGCGCAGGCCAGTGCCCTGGTTCTGAACCGAAACGAGAAGACGCAAGGGGCGTGATCTTGCTTTTCCAGCGGGCTTCTGCTAACTTTGCAGCCCTTAATTTTAAAAGCTTGATCTTATGCAGTTGAAAAACTATGAGACGGTATTCATTTTGACTCCCGTTTTGTCTGAGCAACAGATGAAGGATGCCGTCGCCAAGTTCCGTGCTGTTCTGGAAGACAACGGAGCTGAAATCATCAACGTGGAAGAGTGGGGCCTGCGCAAACTGGCCTACGAAATCCAGCACAAATCGACTGGTTTCTATTCGCTTATGGAATTCAAAGCGGAGCCAACCCTGATTCAAACGCTGGAAACCGAGTTTCGTCGCGACGAACGCGTGATGCGCTTCCTGACGACGGTGCTCGACAAGTACGCTGTACAATACAACGAAAAGCGTCGCAGCGGGAAGTTCAACCGGAACAAAGAAAACGAATCTAACAAAGAAAAACAGGAGGCCTAGTCATGAGCTTGATGAACGAATCTGTAAACCAACCCGAAAACCGCAAAAAGTACTGCCGGTTTAAGCGTAGTGGCATCCGCTACATCGACTACAAAGATCCTAACTTCCTGTTGAAGTTTGTGAACGAACAAGGGAAAATCCTGCCTCGCCGCCTGACCGGCACAAGCTGGAAATTCCAGCGTCGTGTGGGACAAGCTGTGAAAAAAGCGCGTCATCTGGCCCTGTTGCCTTACGTAACCGACTCTTTAAAATAGTTTAGAGTTATGGGGCATGAGTTGCTGCGTAAGCATCGCTCATCACTCAAAACTCATCACTCAAAACTGAGAACTCATCATGGAAGTTATTCTGAAAGACGATATCAAAGGGCTGGGTTACAAAAACGACGTTGTAACGGTAAAGCCTGGCTACGGACGCAATTACCTGATTCCGCAAGGGCTGGCCATTCTGGCCAATAAGTCGAACCGGAAGGTGCTGGAAGAGAACATGAAGCAGGCGGCACACAAAGCCGACAAAATCCGGAAAGACGCCGAAGACATAGCCACCGCCATTGGCGAAACCAAGTTGCAGATCCCTGCGAAAGTGGGAGAAAGCGGCAAGATTTTCGGTGCCGTGACGCCTCTGCAAATCGCCGACGCGCTGAAAGAGAAAGGCTACGAAGTGGATCGTCGGAAAATCTCGTTCGATAGCGAGGTGAAAAGCCTGGGCGAGTACACAGCGACGCTGCTCCTGCACCGCGATGTGCACCATACCTTGAATTTCGAAGTCGTAGCGGAGTAGTTGCTACAGCATACGATACTGAAAAAGCGGCCTTCGAGCCGCTTTTTTTATGCCTGCAACCTTCAAAGCTAATGAGCTCAGGAAAGCCGCTGGTAGATCTGCCCTAGATCGAAAAAGCCGAACGACGCCTGATACGATTCAAACAAGTTGATGGTCAGTTGGTTGAACTGCGCCGCCAAGGCGGCAAACATGCTGGCGCGGATCTTTACGTTGGCGTTGAAAATCTCGTGCAGATTGGCCTGTGGAATCACGTATAACTCGCAAAATTCGGATTCGACAATGGCGTTGTAATAGCGCTTGGTGTTGTACAACAGGGCATTATCGCCAAACGATTGCGATGTGCCCAGCGAGGTCAGGGTCTCGAACTTATCGTCGATGTCGATGAACAGCGAAACGGTCCCCGATTTGATCAGGTAGAGCGCCTGACTCGGATCGCCCCGGAAAAAGACCACCTCTTTCTTCTTGTACTCCCGCAGGTAGAGGTACGGGACAAAATTCATCAGTTCCTCATTATTCAACTCTGCAAACAGCTTATTGCTGCGCATGAAGCGAAACAGATTGAGCTCTTCAACGGTATAGGAACGGCGGAACGGATTGATCATAAGGACGTAACGGAGCGGCGAAATTAAACAATCCCGCTTTAACCGCTAACCGGATGTGGACACCATTCCATCCGAAAGGCATGTCGTGTCTGTTCGGTGATGCGGTAGCGGTGGTGCAAACGCATGCCGACCAGCCAGACGACCTCGCCCGCCGACACGACGACCAACACTTGTTGCTTCAACGGGCGCGGAATTTTTTGTTCTACCAGCAGATCGCTTACTTTTTTGTGCCCTCGCACGCCGAAGGGTTGGAGGCGGTCGCCCGGCTGCCAGGGGCGAATTTCCAGTGGAAACTGCAAAAGGTCATAGTCGAGGCAGGCCACCTGACTGCTGGAAGCGGGCTGAAACTGTGCCGCCGGGAAGTTGCTGCATCGCAATATCCCCGTCGGGAATTGAAGCTCGCGCGTTTCGGGCGTGATTCGTTGCACAGAAGGCAGTTCGCTCGAAGTAGGCAAGGGCGTCAGAAGGTAATGTGCCCGATCGACCGTTAGTTGCCAACGAGCGCTCTGGAATTGACTCCCTACGTGCTGATTTTCCCAGATGGCCCGACATTGGCGGAACGAAAATCCCTGTGCCTTAAGCAATTCAGAAAGGAGGTAGGCCGGTTCGGGCAGTTGCGTCAGGGGCGAAGGATCGAGCCGAACGTAAGTACCACAGTCCTGCCAGACCTGCGTTTTAAGCTGGGCAATGGTATGGGCCAGCACGTGCTGTGCCGCGATCGTTTTGGCTACGTTTTCCCGGAAAGTTTCTTCCAGGTTGGGGTTGAGTTGTTGCAGTAGCGGAATCACCTGGTGGCGGACAAAGTTGCGGCGATAGGCGTTGGTCTGGTTTGAGGCATCTTCCCGCCAGGGCAACGCTTCGGTTTGCGCATATGCCAGAATCTCCGCTTTGGTGAACGGCAACAAGGGCCGCACAAACACCTCCCGGCGGGGCGCGATGCCTTTTAAGCCGGCCAGTCCCGTGCCTCGCACCAGATTCAAGAGTACCGTTTCGATCACGTCGTTGTGATGATGGGCCGTGGCCACACACGTCCCCTTCCCCTGGGCCACCAATTCCTGAAACCACGCGTAGCGCAGCGTACGAGCCGCCATTTGCGTGGAGACCCCGTGCTGCGCGGCGTAGTGTTTCGTGGCCACGTGGTGCACATGACAAGGGAGTTGGTAATCGCGTGCCAGTTGCCGCACGAACTGTTCGTCCGCATCGGACTCGTTTCCCCGCAGCCCGAAGTTGACGTGCGCCAACGAAAACGAAAACGCGCTGCGGTAGAGCAGATGCGTCAGCACGACCGAATCAACCCCTCCGCTGATGGCCACCAGTAGGTGATCCTCTGAAGAAAGCCTCAGCTCCGTCTGGAGGTAAGCTTGAAAGCGTTCCAGCATGGAGGAAAGATAAGCGATTCTGTCAGAAGAAGTAACCCAGTTGGATCAGCGGCAGGCGTTCTTCCGCGGAGAACCCGTAGGTCGCCGAGAGCACAAATTTGCGGAAAGGTGCGACCCAAAGGCCACCCCCGTAGCCGCGATGCCACTGATGGGAATCCTCGCCGTCGATCCAGACGCGCCCGATGTCGTGGTAACCGATCAGCCCTACGTAGTTGGTGCGGAACGAAAACAGACGAACTCGCAATTCGGTGTTGTTGTAGAACATCCGCCGTCCGGCAAAACGGGTGAGGCGATAACCGCGCAAGTTGGTGGTGCCACCGAGGCGCAGGGCCTGGAAAAATTCGTAGGGACCGTAGGTAACGCCACCTCCAACCCGAGACGCCAACGTGATGCGGGCGGGCAGCCGAAATCCCCAATAAAACGCAAAGTCGCCGGTAAACTGCGCAAAGCGATGCGAAACTGCGTTGAGTCCAGCTACCCAGTGGCCGTCCAGATTCCACCGGAAGCCGGCCGTAGGCATCATGCGGTCGTTGCGGCTGTCGTAATGCACACCCGCGGCCAGCCCGCCGTACAAGCGGGCGGCGGTCAGGTCGGTGGTGTCAATGCTACCTTGTTCAGCTGAAGGAAAAGTAGGGGCTGACTCCGTTAGCTGAAAGTACTGGCCGTAGGGACCTGCCACCCATTCCAGGTAATTGCCGGATTGCCCTTTGAAGAGGACCGAGGCTTCTACCTGTCGAAATGGCAAACGGTAGCGCGCAAGGCTCAGCGTATCTCGGTCGTAAGCGAAGGTTTCGTTGCCTAGCCCGAAGAAGTTATTGACGTACCGTGGCGCACGAACGTCGGTAGTGACACGCAGCCCAATCCGCCCAAATACGTTTGTAAAATCGCCTTGGTAATAGAACCGTGACGCGCGGAGGCGCGTGGCGTACGCGCCAAGAAGGTAATGGCGGATGGCGTACGGCTCTTTGCGAAAGCCCTGTTGCTGAATTTGCACGCCTGCGCTGAGGTGAAAGCCTTCGTCGGCATTATAACCTAGATCCAGGAGCGGTGTCGTCTTGTCATACAGAAAGGCCTTACGGTTGTAATCGTTCACGTCAGGATCGTTGGACGTAAAGTCGCGCCCTTCAGTGCCGAACGCGATGTCGTTGCCTTGTTCCGTATCGTAAATCAGGGTTTTTCGGTCGGGACCCAGCACCTTCGACTCGTCCACGATGCGGTCTTCGCCGGAGCCGCCCACAATGCGCAGGAGGATGCCCCGGTTCACGTCGCCCCGCACCTGAAACTGATCTTCGCCGTCCAGTCCGTAAAGGCGAATCTCCTGCGTCTCGTCCGTGTAAAACGTCCGCTCATAAATAACCTGCTCGCGCTCTCCATCCTTTTTAGTTTTATAGACCGTAACGCGCGTGCGGGCGTCGTCCAGTCGATCGATGAGGAAGGTTTCGTGCTTGTTGCTGCCTACGATGTCGACCACTTGGGCAAGCGCCAGGTAATACTCCCGCGCATAGGTTTTCAGGTCGTCGCGTCGCCGCTGTAACTTCCGGATTACTTCTTCGCCGCGGAGGCGGAATACGTCAGAAGGCCACTGGCGGATGGCGTACGCCAGGGTGTCGTCCGTCAGGCGGCGTTGCAGCGAATCGGCTTGGGCCAGCCAATCGTCCAGCGTCATTTCGTTGAGGAAGGTGCGGTCGAAAAAACGAGCATTGTACGAGAACCCCACCACGTCGCGAATCTCCTCGCCGAATCCCTGGATTTTGGGCATGGCCCATTTGCGGCTCATGATTTTCGGGGCGAGCCCCTCGTTGATGAAGAATACCTGATCGCGGTCGCGCGGAACGGGACGATACAGCTTGCCTTTCTTGCCTTCTTCTTCGTATTCGGCCCAGCGCCACTGGTCGTCGTGCCGATCCCAGTCGCCAATCAGGATGTCGAACAGGCGCGAACGCAGGGTGAGCGGTTGGTCGGTGCGGTCGTCGTTGTCTTCCCGGAGGTGTTCCAGCACGTCGTCGGTACTTTCGTAATCCTCCGCGTCTCCCAGGCTGGCGAGGTGATGCGCTTCGTTCGGGCGTTCTTCGAACAGCGCCAGCGTGTTGGCAAAGCTGCGCTGGTACATGCCCAGCCGTGGGTCGTCGGGAAGGTAAACCAGTTTCGGGTTGGTGTGAAAAATCCCGGCGGCGTCGGCTAAATACGGCACTACCAGCGCACCATACGGGTGAGCCGCCGAAATCTGGTCCTGCACCGCATTGGCCGCCAGGGTTCCCCGCAGAGCTTTCGGCAATGCGCCTTCCGGAAATTTCTCGATCGAGCGCAGCACGTATTCGGCGCCCTCTTTGTTCTCCAGGCGCAGCGATTTTGTTTGCTGACCGCCGCCGCGCTTGGTGATGGTGAGGCCCCCGGCTTCTTTGCCGATGTCGAACACCGGTACTTTAATCGGCTGTTTCCACACATCGCGGTAGTTGTTGCCGAAGAAAAATCGCCCCAGTGCTCCACGTTGGTACTGGTCACTAGCGTTGACGATGACCGTGCTGTCGGCCAGATCAAGGCTGTCGGTATAGGCCTGGGTAACCTGATTCCACGCGTAGGGCGCTGTCATAAGCTTTTTGTGAAATACGCGGTCGGCTTGAACGCTTCTCTCTTCCGCACTGGCAGGGCCAGGCTCCCAGAAATTGAGCCAGACATCGCCGCCGTAGTGGAAGTCGAGCGATGCGAAACCACGCTCCGAGGAGGCAAACTGCGAGCCTTTGCCTTGCCGTACCGGCGAACTTTTGCAGCCAGCGCCACTCACGACGTAGTGTACGCTGTCGCGCACGATGTATTGCTGCGTATGTTCGTGCCCTGCCACGTGAATCAGGTTGGGGTGCTCGTCGAACAATCGCGTAAGGCTACGGACCAGTGCCCGGTAACGGGGGTGAGGCGTATCCTGAATGTTCCCGGCGTACTTGCGTTGCAGCGGATAGAGCGACCCGATGAACGGCAGTGGAATCCAAAGCTTTGAATTGACGTCGGTGAGAGGAAACAGGTGCTGGCGCAGGCGGTAGAGCCCCCCGTGCGGGCCGTACGTGTACATGGGGTGGTGCGAGGCCACAATGATTTTCTTGTCGTGGTTGCGGGTGATGGCTTCTTCGACCAGCCCGATAAAACCGGCTTCGTCTTTGGCTTCGCAGTCCGAATCTTCTCCGGGCTTCTCCCACCGGTGCAGCCACCATTGGGTGTCGAGAATCAACAGGACCAACTCGTCGCTGAGTGGAATTTCGACCGGACCGGGGCAGCCGTCGTCCGGCAAAAAAAAGTTGCCCCGCTCGGGTAAGTAGCTCTCCGCAAAGCGTTCCTGGTTCCGCAGGTACTGCCAGCCCCAGCGACGCCCCTGCGCCCAGTCGTGATTGCCCGGAATGAGAAAGACCTGCCCCGCAAAGCCCTTGGTGACGTCCAGTTGCGCTTTGAGGTAGTTTTCGTACGTGTCCCGGTTCGCGTCCGAGCGTGCCGGCATCCCGTACGGGTAAATGTTGTCACCCAGAAAAATTACGGCGCTGTTTTCGGGTGCTTCCTGCAGTTGAGTCTGTAGCGTTTGCAGGGAAGGCTCCAGGGGATCGAGCAGCGGCCGGCCAACGTCGCCAATCAAAAAGACGCGGAACGTCAGGCTGTCGGGAGGTGACGGAGCCGGAGTGCTTTGCGCCTGTATGCGAAAAATGATCAGAAGGGGCAGTAGCATGCCCCGACTACTGGTCAGCAGATGGCCGAGCTTCATAACGAAACAGTAAAATATTTGGGCCTTTGTCGTCGCCCTCGTTCGAAATATACAGGTCCCCGTTCGGGGCAAAACAGATGCCTTCGGGCTGTTCGAAGCGCCGGGGATTTAGGGGATGGACCGCTTCCAGGTTTCCTTGCGGATCGAAGACCAGCAGCAATTTGCCCGTTGAGGCCAGCACGTAGAGTTTCTGGTTCAGTGGATGCACCGCCACACCCGAGGGGCGGCATTGAAACTGTTGTTCGGTGGTCCGCAGCCAGTTGTGTGCTTTCAGACTGTCGATTACTTCCGGATAATGAATCAAACGCCATGGTTCTTCTTCCAACGTTTCTGTTGCGCGCCGGAATCGGTAGATGCTACGCACTTTGTCGTCCGCTTTTACACCGGGTTTGCTCTTGCAGGCCAGCAATAGCGCATCAGCCGCGGGGTCGTACCCTAGTCCCTCTACGTTGTTGTCATCATCGAGGAACGTCTTGTGCGTACGTACGTGAGGATCGTCTGTTTCCCAGGCGCTGATTTCGTACAAAGTACCGTTGCTTTTCGTGACGTACACGCGGTCGCCCACCACCTCAACACCTTCGTAATCCCCGTCTTTGCCGAATTTATGTTCTGCCGTTACCTTACCTGTTTCCGTATCGAACAAGAACAGTTTACCGTCTTCGTCCTGCACGCACACCAGTTGGTTGTCTTTCCACCAGGTCAGTCCCGAAATTTCTTCCAGATCGTCGGGTAGGTGGTAGATCCGGTCCGGATCGCGCAGCATGTAGTGTCCGTCTACGGGCGTACGGCCGGCTTCTTCCAGGGCGGCGTATTGTTCGTGGCGACAGCCGGTGGCCCCTCCGCTTAAAAACAGCACGCCCACGAGCCACATGAGCCAGGAACCTGATCGATAAGAAGGTAGCAATAACATAATGGTCATTTGTACGAAACGGAGAAAGAAAAGATTGTGCTTCGGGGCACATTCGCGAATCCTGCGCGCATCATTTGCCGTTAGGAGGGATAGCCAGCACAGAACAGAGCATGCCACGGTAGGTGGCCAGGCGGACGCAAAGGCGCAACGCGTTAGCCCGGAGCCCCCGTAGGCTGATCATCAGACCCTACTAGACTATGCCCGTAGACGAAGCGCTGCTGAAACGTTGTCAGTCGTTTGTAGAAGAGTATTTTCGGGTGCACCTTTCGCCGAAAATCCGGTACCATACCATCGAGCACGCACAGGCCGTTGCGTCTGCCTGCAAAGACATTGGCGAACACAGCGGGCTATCGGATGCTGAACTGGAAGTGGTGCAACTGGCGGGATGGTTGCACGACACCGGGTATGGGGTGAACGGTCCGTTGAATCACGAAGAAGAAAGTAAGAAAATTGCGAGCGCCTTTTTGACGGGCGAGCATTACGACGCCCAACGGCTCGGGCAGGTGCTGGGATGCATCGACGCAACGCGCATGCCCCAGTCGCCCAAAACCTTGGCCGAGAAGGTAGTTTGTGACGCAGACCTTTGCCATCTGGCTTCCGACACGTACTTCCGGTCGGCCAAGTTGCTGAAGCAGGAAGTAGCGGCGGTGCGTGGCCAGAAAATCGGCAAGGCAAAATGGTTGCAAGGCAATCAGGATTTTTTCAATACCCACGATTTTTTTACGGAATACGCGCGGAATAACCTGCAACCCTTAAAGGACAAGAATTTGGAACAGATACAACAAAAGCTGCGCAAGATCGAACAGAAATCGACGAAAGCAGCGGAGCCGCAGGCGGAAGTCGAGCGGCTGCAAAAGAAGCTGGAAAAAGAAAAGAAGAAGCGGAAAAAGCTGAAGGCCAAGTCGAAAAAATCGACCCGAAACGTGGATTCCATGTTCCGAACCGTCTCGAAGAACCACATTGACCTCAGTTCGATCGCCGACAACAAAGCCAACATCATGATTTCGGTCAACGCCATCATCGTCTCGATTCTGGTATCGGTGTTGTTGCGAAAATTCGAAGATTACCCGAATCTGGTGATCCCGACCATGATTCTGATCGCGGTGTGCCTGACAACGATCGTCTTTGCCATTCTGGCCACCCGGCCCAACGTGACGTCCGGGCGCTTCACCAAAGAAGACATCGATCAGAAACGCGCGAACCTGTTGTTTTTCGGCAACTTTCATAAGATGGAACTGAAAGATTACGCCGCTGGCATGAACCAGGTAATCAAAGACGACGAGTTTTTGTACGGAAGCATGATCCGCGATATTTACTTTCTGGGCAATGTATTGGGGCAGAAATACCGTCGTTTGCGCATTTCTTATACCATTTTCATGTTCGGATTCATTATTTCGGTGATCTCGTTTGCGGTAGCGGTGCTCTTCTTTCCGCCCGCCAACTACTGAACCGGCCGATGCATTCCATACAGTACTGCAAACCCTAATGGACTTGGATAGATCCCCATCCTGGTACGAGGCGCTGGTCGGACACTTGCCCGACGTCCTTGTCGTGTGCGACCGTGCCTTGCAGATCCGGTTCGTAACCCCTTCGGTGCAGGTACAACTGGGCTATACGCCGGCCGAACTGCACGGTACTTCCATCCGGAAACTCTTTCTGGAAGAGGGCTGGGCGCGATTTCTGGAGCAATGGGAGGGCTTGGCGGTACACCCGGAACGGACGCTAGACCTGATGCTGGTCCTGCAACCGAAAACAGGAGAGTGGGTACAGGCCGACGTGCGCGTTCGGCATTTGTTCGACGATCCGCAGGTGGCCGGAGGGTTGTTGACCATTCGTCCGATGCCCGAGATCGAAGCCGGCGTGGTGCAATTGCAGGACTACATCAAACAGTTGAAAAGTGCTGTCAAGGAACAGACACAGGCCCTCGAAGCTAAAAATCAGGAATTGCACGATGCGCTCGAACATTTGAAAAATACACAACTCAAACTCGTCGAGAGCGATAAGATGGCCTCGCTGGGCGAACTGACTGCCGGAATCGCACACGAAATCAACAACCCCATCAACTTTGTGTCGTCGAACATCACGCCGCTGCAAACCGATCTGGCCGAAATCCAGGAATTGCTGAAGCAGTACGAGACGCTGCACAAAGAAACGAATGTGGAGGCGAGGCTGAACCAGATTGCGCAGTTGCGTAAAGCGTTAGAGCCTGAGTTTTTATTTGAAGAAATGGAGGCCTTGATCAAAGGCATTCGGGAAGGGGCCGACCGTACGCGCAGCATTGTCAACGGACTGCGTACGTTCTCCCGGTTGGACGAGTCGGATTTCAAACCCGCCGATTTGCATCAGGGGCTGGAATCGACGCTGATGTTGCTGAGCAACCGCATCAAAAACCGCATTGAAGTGCACCGGGACTATGGGGTGCTGCCGTTGGTAGAATGCTTGCCCGGGAAACTTAATCAGGTATTCATGAACATTATCAACAACAGCCTGCAGGCCATTGAAGGGAAAGGCAACCTGTGGTTGCACACCCAACAGAAAGGCAATGCGGTGGAAATTCGTATTCGCGATGATGGTCCCGGGATGTCGGAAGACGTAAAAAGACGCATCTTTGAGCCCTTTTTCACAACGAAAGACGTGGGGCAGGGAACAGGGCTAGGGTTATCCATTTCGTTCGGTGTAATGGAACGCCACCAGGGACGCATCGAAGTAGAAAGCACCCCGGGTAAAGGGACTGAATTTATCATTACGCTGCCCGTGCAGCAGGAGGCAACCCAATAAGGCTTATGGAAAAGCAGGACTTTACCATCTTGTATGTCGACGACGAAGAGCAGAACCTGATTTCTTTCAAAGCCGCCTTTCGGCGGAAGTATCAGGTGCTGACGGCCCACAGCGGCGAGGAGGGTTTGCGCATCATGCGCGATTTCGACGTGGACCTGATCATCACCGACCAGCGTATGCCGGGCATGACGGGCGTGCAGTTCCTGGAGCGCATCCTGCCCGAATTTCCGGACACAATTCGGATGGTGCTCACGGGTTTCAGCGACATCGAAGACATCATCGACGCAATCAATAACGGAGGGGTGTTTCGGTACATCACCAAGCCTTGGGATGAACTCGAACTGCAAATGACGATCGAAAATGCCCGGCAAATCAGTGCGTTGCAGCGGAAAAACAAAAAGCTGTTGCTCGACCTGAAACAAAAAGTAGAAGAACAGGAACGAACCCTGAAGTTGTTTGTGCGCTACGTGCCCGAACAGGTTGTTGAAAAAGCTCTGTCCACGTCGGGCGATACCGTCTTGGATGGCGAGACTCGCTACATCGCTGTGCTTTTCTGCGATATTCGGGGGTTTACACCGCTGAGCGAAACGCTGGCGCCCCGCGAAACCGTGGCATTTCTGAACGATTATTATTCTTTGATGGGGAAGGCCATTAAGCGCCACGGTGGCGCGGTTTACCAGTTCGTCGGCGACGAAATTTCTGCTACGTTTGGCGCTCCCATCGATCATGCCCACAAGGAACGCAGTGCTGTGTTCTGTGCCTTGGAAATGCGCGAAAAGCTGGAACAACTGAATCGCCGTTACTGCGATCGCTTCGGATGCGAGATCGAAATCGGCATCAGTGTGCACGCTGGCGAAGTGGTAGCGGGCAACTTAGGGTCAGAAGACCGGATCGGCTACTCTGTAACCGGCGATACCGTCAACACGGCGAAGCGCATCGAGACGCTTACCAAAGGAAAGTCCAACTTGATTCTGATCAGCGACCAAGTCTATGCCCAGACACAGCATCTGCTCGACGTGAACGTCTGGGAACCGCAAGCGGTCAAGGGGAAAAAAGACAAGATTCAGGTATACGAAGTGTTGCGGCGCAAATAAAAAAAGGGGCTATACAGCCCCATCCCTCTATTCAAATCATAAACGTACTCAGATCATAATAGCGAGGGAACGTAGTGTCGAGACGTATTTCAGGTTACGCTCGAAAAGCGCATTCTCGTTCATTTCGAAGCGCGGCTTTCCTTCGCGGACCACAAAGTTGATCTGACTACCGGCTTTGCCCAAGTCTTCTTTGTGGGTAACAATCAAGGTGCTGTTGTAACGCGTTTTCTTCTGCACATCGTCAAACAAGTCGCTTTTGCCTTCGGGCAAGTACAAGATGTGACATACATCTTTGCCAATCTCGTCAGGGGTGCTGTACTTGACGATTTTGATCGAGCGGTCGTCTACTTTCTTAGTAGCTGCCATTTTTTCCAGCTCTGCCATCAGCGGCGTATTGCCTAACACACCGATGACGAAATCGCCAGATTGGTAGCGGCTCGACTCAGGCCACTTGACGTATTTAGTAAAGTGGTAGATAAAAACGCTGTAGATTACACTCTCGTCAGAAGAGATTGGCTTTTCAGCGTAAGCTTTTGAGGTCAGTATGCCCTGGGCTAGAAAGATCGCCAGAAGCAAGTAAACAGTTTTCTTCATACAGTCTATAATTTCAGTTTCCAAGCACAAGATAATAACAACATGTATTCGTCCTGATTTCGAGTAGTTTAATTGGTATTTTAGCGGTATCAACACGTAAAAATGTAAGGTGAGTGTAAGGCGTGTTTTTAAAGCGGAAATGATTTCTTTTAGCAACCGAGCTATTTTTATCGAATATTAATTGCTTTCAGGCGAATAAAATAGGCTTTATGCATGTTATTTTATGGAAAATGTTCAATATTATAAAGTAATCTTTATGAAGACTACAAGACAGTTTTATCGTTGAAATACGATGTAATAATTGCGGGAGCAGGGCCCGCGGGCGTTTCTTGCGCCCTACATGCGGCCGCCGCCGGGTTGAACGTGGCGTTGCTGGATCGGGCGGCTTTTCCTCGTGATAAGATTTGTGGAGATGCATTGAGCGGCAACGTCTTGTATGAACTGGGCCGCTTGCCGGGGGACGCGTTGCGTGCTTTCCACGGTTTAGAAACTCATCAGGAAGCGTGGGGAATACGGTTCTACGCTCCCAATCATCAGTACCTGGATTTGCCCTTTCCCCGAAAAAAGCATGTGCGTACCGCTCCGGGCTTTGTGATGCCGCGCGTCGAGTTCGATGCTTATCTGTTTCAGCGTGCACAAACTACTTCTGGTATAACCATCTACTCAGGCGAGTCGGTCCAGGACGTTCACGTTGATCGGCAGGGTGTTGAGGTACAGACCACACACCATCAGTTGCAGGGAGAGTTGTTGGTAGGAGCCGATGGCGCGCAATCGATCGTCAGGCGGCAACTGATTTCCTACACCAAGCTAGACCGGCGGCATCACTGTGCCGGACTGCGGGTGTACTACGAAGGAGTAATGGACTTTGCTACGCCCGCTTCGATCGAATTACATTTTTTGCCGGAACTCTTGCCGGGCTACTTCTGGATGTTTCCACTGCCCGGAGGGAAAGCCAACGTAGGGCTGGGCATGTTGTCGAGTGTGGTGAGCCGCCGCCGTCTCAATCTGCGCCATCTCCTGAACAACATTATCTATGAGCATCCCACCATCGCTCCTCGTTTTCGGCACGCACGGGCGCTCGAAAGTATCAAAGGCTTTGGCCTGCCGCTGGGTTCAGTGCGGCGACAGTTGTCGGGAGAGCGATTCATGCTGGTGGGCGATGCCGCCTCGCTGATCGATCCTTTTTCGGGCGAAGGCATCGGCAACGCCCTGCAAAGCGGTCGCATCGCCGCCCAACACGCCGTGCACTGCATTACGGAACAGCGCTACAGCGCTGCCGACCTGCGTCAGTACGACGAAGCGGTCTATACAAAAATGGGCATGGAGTTGCGGGTGAGCCGTGGTTTGCAGCAACTGGCGCGTTTTCCGGGGCTATTCAACTTTGTTGTGAAGAAAGCCAATCGCAATCCGGAAGTTCGGCGACTGCTGATGAGCATGTACGATGATGTGGACCTAAAACGGGAGCTAACCCGGCCGGGCTTTTATGTACGTCTGCTGACCAGCCGTGGGGGTTGAACATAAAAAAACGACACCGGGTTGAGTCCGGTGTCGCCGCTGGTCCTAGACTTGCTTGGAATGAAAGAGCCTAGAGTTTTTCTTTGTAACAAATACAGGGCCAATTAAGGCGCCAAAGGCATACGGAAGGTTGTTTGCAACCCTGCCGTGAAAGGAGCCTGTTTTTCGTCGGGCCGGTACTGCATCGGAATCTGCAAATAAGGCGCGATCTGCAGGCGCAGGTTGGGGTGAAGAGCCCACTCTTTTCCGGCAGCTACATGAAGGGCGGCAAAAAAGGAGGGTTTTTCAACCTCTTCGTGCGAAAACGCCTGTTCGGTCTGGCTGTCGAGATTGTACATGCCGTTGGTGAAAGTATTAGGCACGAGCGTCTGTTGTGGGCTTTGAGGTTTGTATTCGTAGCGGTAGCGTTCGTCGAGCGTATAGCACCCTACCAAACCGGCCTGCAGGAACGTGCGATTATGCGGCGAAGACCCGACTTCCACGGTAGCGGTCAGAGGAATTTCCACTTGCGTACGGTTGGCTACCATCTTTTCCAACTCAATTCCGGCATTCTTATTAATCAGGCGTGCTTGTGAGCTGACACTGGATGCTAGGTAGCTGGTGCTTTGCACAGGCTGCGCTTCTTCTCGGCGGTGATACGTCTTCTGACTGACGGCCAGCCCGAGGGCCAGCTCTATCTTCTTCCCGAGCTTGCGGGCCAGATGTGCACCAAATGTGAAGCGAGGCGACGGTGCCGTGCCGCCTTTCACCCAGTTGAAGTCAGGCGAAGCCGTAACACCCCAACTCCACGGACGGATACTCACGTCAGGGGTTTCGTCTTCCAGTGCCGCCAGGGCACCACTTTCTGCCACTTCGGCCTGATCGACCTCAATGATGGTAGGAACCACCGCTTCCTCGGGTTGCTGGGACGCCCCAAGCAGCATGGGTTCTTGCGAAAGAAGCGGGACGCCTGCGCGCAGATTGTTCACACCCGTACCTTCTGACGTTACTCGCGTTGCCTCGATCGGGCTATTCCCCGTAAGCACGGCGGAGGGCGAAGCAGCAAAGCGCAAGGAGTGAACCGCGGCGGTGTGCTGTTGCTCGGTCCGTGTGCCGGTGACTGAAACCCTACTCGTTCTGTGTTCTCCGGAGGCTCTGAAGGCCGCCGCTAACCCGGAAGCCGTAAGTTGATTCGCTTCCGCAGACACGACCGTATCGGTACCGTGCGGTAAGGATAGAAGTGTTTCGGTTTGAGCAAGCGTTGCGCCCTGACGGTCGTGCGTGCGCATATCCAACGCAAACCACCCCAGGAAAAACAGGTTGATGACAACCGATGCGGCCAGCATGGCCGGCAGCCAGCGACGGGGGGTAGGCGCAACCGTTTCGACGTGATCCAGAAGTTTTTCCATCCGGTCCCAGTCGCCCGGCTCGTACTTCGCCTGATAGCCGGATAGCTCCTCCCTGAACTTGTCGTTAAATTTATCCTGCATACCTTTCGTAATCTGAAAGCTGATGCTTCTTCACCATGGCCTGCAACTTGCCGCGTGCTTTGGCCAGATGTGAACGCGATGTGCCTTCGGTAATGTTTAATTTCTCGGCAATCTCGTGATGGGCAAACCCCTCCAATACATATAAGTTGAAGACCATCCGGTAAGAGTCGGGAAGTAGCTGAACCAGACGCAGCAGATCTTCTTTCGAAAGCTGATCCACGACGTTTTCGTCAAAGGGCCGTTCGTCGGCGTACTGAATGTCCAGCGTGTGGTAATGTTTGCGGTTGCGGCGGTAGTGGTCGATGGCCGTGTTGACCATGATCCGGTAGATCCAGCCCTTGAGCGAATTCTTGTGATTGTACTGATCCAGCCGGGTGAAGACTTTCAAAAAACCGTCGTTCATAATCTCCGCTGCCTCTTCCCTGTTCTGACTGTACCGAAGGCATGCCCCCATCATCTCTCCGTAGAATCGCTCGTACAGAGATTTTTGAGCCTCTCTTTTTCCAAGAAGGCAATCTTCGACCAGTTGTCGTTCCCAGATGCTGTATTCTTCGGCAGTCATGCTAGCAATCGAATGAAAGACGGGCCTTGGCGGGCAGACGTTGCCTCGCCACTGGATTTTTTTATGGGACTAATGACAAAGATAACCTCAGGACAGATGCGGTAGTATAACAAATGTGTCAAAGGACATAAATCATCAAGCAATTACCGATCACGATCCATGAAAGCAATTGTCATCAATCAATACGGTGGAGAAGAAGTACTCGAACTGGACGACATGCCCATTCCGGAAATTGGCGCCGACGAAGTGTTGGTCAAAAACTACGCAACGTCGGTTAATCCGGTCGACTGGAAAGTCCGCAAAGGCGACGCCAAGCTGCTCACCGGTTTCAAATTTCCACGGGTGCTGGGCGGCGATGTGGCCGGAACCGTAGCACAACTCGGCGAAAACGTGCGGCGTTTCCAGCCCGGCGACCGGGTGTTTGCCCTGAAACCCGCGCTGAAAGAAGGCGGCGCGTATGCCGAATACGTCGCGATCAAAGCGCGATACCTGGTGCACATCCCTCAAGAGCTTTCGTTCGAGGAAGCCGCGGCGGTGCCGCTGGCCGGGCTAACGGCCTATCAGGGGCTGGTGCATGACGGAAACATCACCGCAAACCAGCAGGTACTGATCAACGGAAGTTCGGGGGGCGTCGGTGTGTTTGCCGTGCAGATTGCCAAGGCGTTCAATACGGAGGTGACGGGCGTGTGCAGCGGCCGGAATGTAGAACTCACCCGCAGCCTGGGTGCCGATCAGGTCATCGACTACACGCAGGAGGACGTATTGGCTCTTCGGCAGCAATTCGATCTGATCTACGATACGGTGGGCAATCTTTCTTTCAAAAGCGGTCGGCATTTGCTCAAGCCCCACGGCGTTTGGGTGACCACGCAGCCCATGCCCGTCAACTTTCTGTATAGTGCACTTACGCTGCTGGGGCGTCAGTCCTATAAGGTAGTTACCACCAAGCCGGGAAGCCGCGACATGCTGCAACTGAAGATGCTCATCGAACAGGGAACGGTGCGGCCGATCATCGATCGCACCTATGCATTGGACGAAATTGCGGAGGCGCATCGCTACAGCGAAGCGGGACACGCCGTAGGTAAAATTGTGGTGCAGGTGCGCCCCGAACAAAAAGAGGCAAGGGCCACGACCTCTGAAGCCACCGCCCTGACGGACTAGAAACTTGAGACACAAACAAAACCGTCTTGATCGAACCTGACCAAGGCGGTTTTAATTCTACCAGGCCAGTAACTCTTCTAACGCCGCCCCGACTTTTTCGGGCGTGGGCAACATGGCCCGTTCCAGAACCACGTTCAGCGGCACGGCGGGGAGGGCTTCGGCACCCAGCGTAAACACAGGTGCGTCAAGTGCGCGGAAGCATTGGCGTGAAATCCGCCCGGCCAGCGATTCCATGAACGAATTGAGCAGCGGCTCTTCGGTCAGGAGCAAAACTTTGTTGTGCTTTTCCACTTCGTTGACCACGGCCTCCCAGTCGAGCGGGTGAAGCGTCCGCAGGTCCTGTATTGAAATGCGGTCTTCGAACGAGGCGGTGGCCGCCAGGGCCCAGTATACGCCCATGCCGTAGGTGATGATTACGGCAGAAGTTCCCTGTTTGCCATGGTGCGGGGCGGCCTCCTGAACCAATCGCGCTTTGCCCAGCGGAACAACGTAGTGCCGGTCCGGTTCCGGTGTGCGTGCCGCGGCCGTTCCCGGAACTTTGGACCAGTACAGGCCTTTGTGTTCGAGCATAATTACCGGATTCGGGTCCAGAAATGCCGCTTTCATCAATCCTTTCAGGTCGGCAGCATTGGCGGGATACACTACTTTGATGCCCCGGATGGTCAGCAATGTCGACTCGATACTACCTGAATGATAAGGGCCGCCCCCGCCGTACGCCCCGATCGGAATGCGAATCAGGGCCTGCACCGGAAATTGCCCCTGCGACAGGTAGCAGGATTTGGAAAGCTCTTCCACCAGTTGGTTCATGCCGGGCCAGATGTAATCGGCAAACTGAATTTCGACGATGGGCTTAGCGCCAACGGCCGACATGCCTACCGTCGAGCCTACCAGATACGCTTCCTGAATGGGCGTGTTGAAAACGCGGTGTTCGCCGTGCTTCTCGGCCAGACGGGCCGCCTCCCGGAATACACCGCCGAGTCGCTTGCCTACGTCTTGCCCGTACAGCAGCGCTTCGGGGTGCTCGCTCAGTAGTTCGTCGATGGCGTGGAGGGCCGCATCGACCATCAGCACGTTCTCGGCGCCTTCGGGGTGTCGCTGGCCTTGTTCCGCGGTGATGGAAGTCGGTACAAATACATAGTCGCGCACGGTAGCCGGATCGGGGTCGGGTGCCGCCAGGGCGCGTTCAAACTCCAGCGCGATCATTTCGTTGATTTCATCTTCCCACAGGTCGAGTTCTTCATGGGTCGCGATGCCTTCGCGGGTGAGGTACGCAGAAAGGTGGTCGACCGGATCGGACTGGTGCAGGCGCTCCACTTCGTCGGGCGGACGGTAAAATTCCTGCCGTACGCCGGACGTATGGTGGTTCAACAGGGGACAGCGGGCGTGTAGCAGCAGCGGCGCACGTTGTTCGCGTACGTAGGCCATCGCTTCGCCGACCGCTTCGTAGGCTTGTACGAACGCAACGCCGTCGGTTTGCAAACGTCGGAGTCCTTTGAACCCGGCCGCAAATTCCCACGCGTTCATGGCGTGCATTTCCGCCCCCGTCGCCGAAATGGCCCAGTCGTTGTCTTGCACCAGATACAGAATCGGCAGTTTTTTCAGGACGGCCATCTGCAACGCCTCCGAAACCTCCCCTTCGGTCATGGCCCCGTCGCCGATCGAACAGACCACCACGGGACGCAGGTCGGGATGCAGCAGACCCTGCCTGGTCAGATACAAAATGCCTTGCGCCATGCCCGTGGCCGGAATGGCCTGCATGCCCGTAGCGGAACTCTGGTGAGGAATGGTAGGAAAGCCGGGTCGGCGCAACGAAGGATGGGCGTAGTAGGTACGTCCGCCCGAAAACGGATCGTCGGCCTTGGCCAGCAGTTGCAACATCAGTTCGTAGGGTGTTAATCCCAGCCCCAGCAGAAACGCATCGTCGCGGTAGTAGGGGGCGGCGTAGTCGTCGGGTTGCAGGTGCAATGCTGCCGCTACCTGAATGGCTTCGTGTCCGCGTGAGGTGCTGTGCACGTAACGGCTGCAGACGTTGCGGTGGTTCTCGTACCAGTTGGCCATGGCACGGGCGGTGGCCATCAGACGCCAGGCTTCACAGAAGCGGGCGCTCGGCTGGGCGAAACGACGCCCGGCATCCGCGTGGGAAGGGGATGTTATGTCGGTGATCACGGTACATATAGGTTGTTTGGTGAAGACCGGCCGCATACAGGTGGGGGAACGACACGGTCCAATTCCTTAAATATAACATTTTCGTACGGGTGTTGTTGATCGGTTGCGCATTATTCTGAGGCGCGTAGGGTTTCGAATGCAAGACGCCTGATCTTCCTGCAAAGGCCCCTGAAAGACTGTGCTGCCACAAGTCGCGAGCGCTGGTTACTTTTGGCGCATGATGCCGACAAAAGAGCGCATCCGCGACTGGTTCGCGGGGCTGCAGGACGAGATTTGCCAGGCGCTGGAAACGGCCGATGGCGGAGCGACTTTCATAGAAGACAAATGGGACCGCGCCGGCGGCGGCGGCGGGCGGACCCGCATATTGCAACAGGGCCGGGTTATCGAGAAGGGGGGCGTCGCCTTTTCGGCCGTGCACGGCCCCACCCCCGAAAAAATCCTGCGCGCGCTTGAGTTACCGCAGGCCGATTTCTTTGCGACGGGCGTTTCCATCGTCATCCATCCGCGCAATCCGCACGTCCCGATCATCCACATGAACGTCCGGTACTTCGAAATGTCGGAAGGAACCCGTTGGTTCGGAGGGGGCATTGACCTGACGCCGCACTACGTCGTAGCCGAGGACGCGCGGTTCTTTCATCAGGCACTCAAAACGGCGTGTGACCGGCACGACGCCGCCTATTACCCAAAATTCCGGCGTTGGGCCGACGACTATTTCTACATCCGTCACCGGCAAGAAACCCGGGGTATCGGGGGGATTTTCTTCGATCACCTCAAGCCCGACGCGGCCCACGATCAGGCCGACCTGTTCGCGTTTGTGCAAGACGTAGGCCGGACGTTTGCGCCGGTCTATACCCACCTGATGGCGAAAAACCACGACCGGCCTTACGGCGAACAAGAAGTTGCCTGGCAACGTCTGCGTCGTGGACGGTACGTAGAGTTCAACCTGGTGTACGACCGGGGAACCAAGTTCGGGCTCGATACCGACGGGCGCACCGAATCGATTCTGATGAGCATGCCGCCCCTGGCCCAGTGGGAGTACAATTACCAGCCTCAGCCGGGCACGCCTGAACAAGAAACGCTGGTCGTCCTCAAAAAAGATGTGGATTGGGTAACCGCCTAGCGCCAGCCCGTCCTGTAATAACCGATACGTGTGCTAGAAGCAATCAAACAAGCGGACCGCGAGGGCTTTCTATGGCTGAACGGCCACCATGCCGAGTGGCTGGACGTGGTGATGTACTGGGTTTCCGACCGCTGGATCTGGATTCCCTTTTACCTCTGGCTGATCTACCTGATTTTTCGCACGTACGGTCGGCAGGGGTGGGTTTTGCTGCTGGGATTGGTGGTGGCCACCGCCCTGGCCGATCGGATCTCTTCCGGCTTTTTCAAACCATATTTCGAGCGCCTGCGCCCCTGTCACGATCCGTTACTGGCCGACCGGGTGCATCTGTTGCAGGCGCACTGTGGGGGCACCTATGGATTCATTTCGTCGCACGCCGCCAACACGTTCGCGCTGGCGACGTACCTGTGGTTGGCCTGGCGCAAAAAAATACCAGCGTCGGCCTTGCTCTTTGCGTGGGCGACGCTGGTATCGTATAGCCGTATTTATGCCGGAGTTCACTTCCCACTGGACGTACTGACCGGAGGCCTGTTGGGTGTGGGATTGGCGTTTCTGTGTTTCCGGAGCGTTGCTTGGATAGAGGAACGATACCGGCCTATAAAAACTTAAGCCGTTTCATAAACTTGTCTTTGTACGAGGCCCCGATCGGAATCTCCTTGTCGTTGATCACCACATGCAAGTCTTTGATCTGCTGCACCTTGGGTAGGTTAACGATGAAAGAGCGATGCACCCGCGCAAACGTATCGGCCGGCAACTTGCGCTCCATTCCCTTCATGGTCGAGTGCACAATGTGGCGGTTGGTCGTGGTGTTGATCATCACGTAATCGGCCAGCGCCTCTACGTACAGAATGCTGCTGTAGTTAAGCTTAACGATTTTAGAGTCGGTGCGGATAAAGATATCGTCGTTCGAAGAACCTCCGGGGCGGCTTTCCTGCTTTTCTTTGACTTTCATGACGGCCCGGATAAAACGCGGATACTGAATGGGTTTCACCAGATAGTCCACCACGCTATGTTCAAACGCCTCTGCCGCATAATCTTTTTTGGAGGTCACCAGAATCACCGGCGGCAGGTGGTCGAGCGATTCCAACAACTCCAGGCCCGACATTTCCGGCATCTGCACATCCAGGAAGATAAGGTCGACCTGATCCTTCTGCAAGATATTGACAGCTTCGATTGCACTCTCACATTCGTAGCCTAATGTGAGGAAATCGGTCTGTTTAATGAAATTTTTGAGGACGAAGCGAGCCAATTCTTCGTCATCTACAATCATACATTTCATAGGTGTAAAAATTTGAGATATTGAATTTAATCCCGCAATATAGTTTTAGGTAGTAATATTAAAAAAAAGCAAATGTCAAAAGCACATAATGAGAATCACCTCATTGGAAAATAAAGTTTATCGGTCGATGATTATTGCAGATATCATGAAAAAAAAGGGTGAAAATAAATCCTTCGTCGATGCTATTTAAGGCATGCAGTTTATAAGAATCTGGCAAGATTGCGCAATCTCGTCCGGCGTAATGGTCAGCGGCGGTGCCAGGCGCATGGCCGAGTCGCAATACAGAAACCAGTCGGTCAAAATCCCCGCCGCCAAGGCCCGATCAATGGTCGGTTTCAGTACGTCGAACGATTCGAATTCTAAGGCCAGGAGCAAGCCCTTTCCACGAATCTCCTGAATGGCAGGATGTTGCAAATGCTGCCGGAACAGTGCTTCTTTGGCAGCTACTTGTTCGGTTAATCCCTCTTCTTGAATAACGTCGATGGTGGCGGCCGACGCTACGCAACTCATCGGATGTCCACCAAAGGTGGTAATGTGCCCTAATATGGGATTTTCTTTCAGGACATTCATAATTTTTTGTGAAGCCACAAACGCCCCGATCGGCATCCCGCCGCCCATGCCCTTAGCACAAATTACAATATCAGGCACAATATTGTACCATTCAAACGCCCAGAACTTTCCGGTTCGTCCAAATCCAACCTGTATTTCGTCTAGGATAAGGAGGGATTCTGTCTCATCGCATCGTGCGCGTAATGCCTGAAAATAGTCGGCCGAGGCCATCCGTACCCCGGCTTCGCCCTGAATGGTTTCGAGAAAAACGGCCGCTGTATCGTGCGTAATCAGGTCCAGGTCTTCGATATTGCCGTGCCGGATGTGCCGGATGCCCGGCAGCAGCGGCCGGTACGCTCGCTTGAAGCGCTCGTTGCCGCTCAGCGAAAGCGCTCCCTGCGACGAGCCGTGGTAGGCGTTTTGACAGGAGATGAGTTCGGTGCGGCCGGTGTAGCGTTTGGCCAGTTTGGCCGCGCCTTCGACGGCTTCGCTACCGGAATTAACCAGATAAACGTTGTCGAGCGGAGCGGGCAGGGTCGCGGCGAGTTTATGCGCCAGTTGTACCTGCGGAGACTGCACCAGCTCGCCGTAGACCATCACGTGCAGAAAACGATCGAGTTGGGCCTGCAAGGCGGAAACCACGCGCGGGTGCCGGTGCCCTACGTTGCTGACCCCAATGCCTGAGATCAGGTCGATGTAGTGCTGACCCTCGGGGCCATAGAGGTACACGCCTTCGGCGCGCTCTACCTCAATCATTAAAGGAAAAGAAGACGTCTGCGCCAGGTGACGCAGAAACAAATCGCGGGACGTAAGCAAGGGAAAAGGAGTTAAGTAAGCAGGTCGTACACTTTACGCATGCCGGTGCTGGCTTTTTCGGGAATGGGGTGCAGGTTGGGACGATAGGAGAGGTAGGGAGTTTCAGGATCGATCACGTAGACCGGCGCAGCCGCATCCACATAATCGACCAGCCCCGCCGCCGGGTAGACCTGCAACGAGGTACCCACCACCAGAAAAATATCGGCGGTGACGGCTTCGCGGATGGCGGCATCCATCATCGGCACCATCTCGCCGAACCAGACGATGTGCGGACGCAGTTGTGCACCTCGCTCGCAGCAGTCGCCCAGGTTCAGCTCGTCGCTGTCCATCGCGTACACCAGTGTTTCGTCGGCGGTGCTACGCGATTTAAACAGTTCACCGTGCAGGTGCAGGACGTGCGTAGAGCCTGCCCGTTCGTGCAAATCGTCCACATTTTGCGTAATCACCACCACGTCGTAAAACTGTTCCAGGGCGGCCAGCAGCTTGTGCCCTTCGTTGGGCTGGGCCTGCCGGGCCGCGCGCCGCCGTTGGTTGTAAAACTCCAGCACCAGCGTGGGGTTTTTGCGCCACCCTTCGGGCGAGGCGACGTCCATCACGGAATGGCCTTCCCACAGCCCACCTGCTCCCCGGAACGTCCCTAAGCCACTTTCCGCACTGATGCCGGCACCGGTAAGTGCGACCAGTTTTTGTTTGGGAGAAGAGGAGGGCATAGGGAGGGGGTTGTTAGCTTAGTGAGGAAACATTTGTTTGAGTTCGCGCCACAGCATCTTCTTGCGGGCGGTGCTGGCCGCAATGTCGCCAAGACTGTCGACAAACAAAAAGGCCACTTTCTCGGAAGGAATCAGTTGGTAAGTACTGCCGGGTACCGACGGGCGCAACCACGACTGGCTTCCGAAACAAAGGATGCGGCGCGGATGCAGGCGCTGCGCCAGCGGCTCCCACGAGATGGGTTGCGCTTGGCAACTGACCAGCGCGATGTCGTCGAACGTTAACCCCACGGCGCTCAGGATTTTTTCAAGCAGTTGCCGTCCGTCCGTGTCGATCTGGTCGACGACGACCAGCACCTGTCTGGGGTTCTGACCCTCGATGTGAAAGCGGATGTGGTCGGGCGTAGCGGGTTCGGGTTGAGGATCGGGCGGGGGCAACGTAGCCTCCACGTCAGGTTCGGTGGTGGGTTGCGTCGGTGCCTCGGGTGCCGGAGCATCCGTTTGCAATACGGGTGTCGGCAACGCGGAGCGTTGTGGCGCGGTTGGCGTGACCGGCGGCCTCGGAGCGACCTGGATCGGTTCCGGCTCGGCTTCGTTCGGAACGACGTAGATCTGTTCTCCCAGAAAACCTGCCAGAAACTTCAACTGTGCCCTTTGTTCGTCGTTCATGGTTGGACCAAGTTACGGGTTCTGCAACGGACCCACAATGCGCTCGTGGCGGGGTGGAAGGAAAAGTTACGGACGGTATTCGTTACGAATCTTCTTTCTTGTTGACTTCGAAAATGGAGCGCAGTTCGGGCGCGTCTTCGGGTTTCATGCGCCCGGCCAGCACCAGCCGCAACTGCCGCCGTTGCAGGGCGCCGTCGTAGAGTTCCTGTTCGCGTTCGTTTTCGGGTACGGCCTGCGGCACGTCGATGGGGTGGCCCGTCTGGTCAACCGCCACAAAGGTGAAAAACGCCTCGTTGGTCTGGTAACGCTTCTGGGCCGGAATGTT
This sequence comes from Catalinimonas alkaloidigena, assembly GCF_900100765.1. Lineage (NCBI taxonomy): Bacteria > Pseudomonadati > Bacteroidota > Cytophagia > Cytophagales > Catalimonadaceae > Catalinimonas > Catalinimonas alkaloidigena. The sequence goes on from NZ_FNFO01000001.1 coordinate 150,825, forward strand.
CTCGGCAAACACCTCAATGTGCACTTCCATCGACGAGTTGAAGGCGCGCGTCACCTGTGCCTGCAAGGTCACTACGTAGCCCAGTCCGATGGGCCGGTTGAACGAGACGTTGTCGACCGAGGCCGTTACCACCACCCGGTTGCAATGGCGCTGCGCCGAAATGGCCGCGACAATGTCCATCAGGTGCATCAGTCGGCCGCCCATCAGGTTATTCAGCGTATTGGTATCGTTGGGCAGGATTAGTTCGGTCATGGTCGAGAAAGACTCCCGACAATATTTCTGGCGTTTCATGCGATTGATTTCTCGGATCTCAGCAAAAAGGTGGGCAATTCAGGCATCAAAACTAAGCCGAATCTTTCGCTCGGGCCAAGTTTTGTCTGCGCAACGGAAGGAGGGAAGAGCGACGTCCACCGCCGCTCTTCTTCCACCTTAATCATTTACAATCGGTAAAAAGGCGTAGTCGCGGCCGTAGTCAAGCATCTGTTGGACAAAGTCGTCCGGGTAACTGATCGTGACGTCGGTGATTTCGCCCGCCGCGTTGGTCACTGGCGTCAGTTTGGGCTGGATAAATCCGGAATAAGGGGCGGTGTTCAGCGAGGCGTACCGCTCTTTGACTTCGACCAGCAGCGCCTGATCGACCTTTACGCCGTAGCGTTCTACCAGTGCGCGCGCCGCATGGGCATCGCCCTGCGAGATAATCCGCTGGATCTCACGCAGTTCCTGGCCGAAGATGTCGCGGAGGCGTTCGTAATTCCGGACCACAAAGTAGGTTTTGCCGTCGCGTTCCACCCGTTCGATCACCTTATCGGCTTTGCCTTCTTCGAAGGCCCATCCTGCCACCAGTTGGCGGTTGCGCATATGGTCTTCTTCCAGATTTTCGCCGGGTTCCAGCCGGTTGAGTTGCTGCATCAGGCCATTGCGGATGTAACGGTCGTATTCGGCCTTGCCCACTTCGAGCGAAGGCATCACACCGATGTCGACCAGTTTCTGATCGAGCAGGTAATACAGCGCCACCAGGTCGGCACGGGCTTCTTCCAAAGTGGAGGCGTAGTTCTTGAGCGTTTCCTGCGGTGTGCCCACCCCCGGTTCTACCTGTCCGGACGCGTGGCCGATCACCTCGTGCATGTCGGTGTGCAGCTGGCCGGCCAGAATGCCGTACTCGCGGGCGCGCTGCACTTCCTCCGGAGAGGCGGCGAACGCTTCGAGCGACGAACCAGCGGCACTGACGTGGTCGTAGGCTTCCACAATGTTCCCCAATGATACCGACTTGGAGCCGTACTGCTGGCGAATCCACCGGGCGTTGGGCAGGTTGATGCCGATGGGCGTGGACGGAGCCGCGTCGCCGGCTTCCATCACGACGGTAATCACTTTGCCTGAAATGCCCTGAACCTGCTTCTTCTTGTGTTGTTCCAGAATGGGCGAATGGTCTTCGAACCACTGGGCCTGATCGCCGATGGCTTTGATGCGCTTGGTGGCTTCCAGGTCTTTGAACGACACGACCGACTCGTAAGCACCACGGTACCCCAGCGGGTCGCCGTAAACCTCGATAAAGCCGTTGACCACGTCGATGCGCGAGGCCGTATCGGCCACCCAGAGGATGTTGTACTCGTCGAATTGGCGCAGATCGCCCGTCTGGTAGTAGGCAATCAGTTTGGTAAGTGCCTGCCGTTGTTGGTCGTTCTCGGCCACTTCTACCGCTTTTTCGAGCCAGGATACGATGTGCGTAATGGCTTCGGAGTAGAGCCCCCCGATGCGGTATTGTTGCTCGATCAGTTGATTACCTTCTTTCACCAGGCGCGAGTTGAGGCCGTAGGAAGGAGCGTTTTCTTCGGCTTTTTTGATGAACCGGTCGTAAAACCCTTCTACCTCGCGCTGCGTCAATCCTTCGCCATAGTAATTATTGGCCGAACCGGAGATCAGGTCGACGCCTTCGTCTTTGTTGACTCGCTTGACATCGACCGCAGGATCGAACAGAATGGGCTGCAGGAGCGCCAGCAGATCGTCGACCGTCTCGCCCGGTTGGAGCGGAAGCTGGTCGGCGGGCAGGCTACGCACGGCTTCGGCAAAGAAGTCGTACGAAAACGCCGGCATCATTTTTCGGGTCGAGTAGTGGTGGTGAATCCCGTTCGAAAACCAGACCCGCTTGGCGTAGGTCAGCAGTTGCTGGTACGCTTCCGCATTGCGGTCGCCCTGATAATCGCTTACCAGACGTTCCAGCACCTTCCGGATGCGGAGGTTGTGGCGGTAGTTCTGATCCCAGATGATGTCGCGCCCCGACAGAGCAGCCTCCGATAGATAATAAAGGAGTTCTTTCTGCTGGGCCGTCAGGGTTTCGAACCCCGGCACCTGGTAACGCAACACCTGGAGGTCAGCAAAGCGATCGGCCACGTACTGAAAACCGCTGTCGGGCTGCGCCACGGACGATTCGGCGGCGGGAGGGCGGGAGGTGTCGCAGGCCGAGCACAAAGCTACGAGCGCAAAAGCGCAGGCAAGGGGGGAAATACGCGTCATCATAAGGAAAGGAAGTTGGTAAACACCTCCCAAAAGTAAACGGAATTGCCTGGACTTCATTTCTGCCGATCGGCCCAACTGAGTAGACGAGCCAAGCGCTACCTTCTGCAAAGTATCCTTTTCCGGTTGATGAATTGTAGAATAAGGGGGTAAATATAACTTTCTTGACAAACGCGTGGAAACCTCCCCACTGTAATGTTTGCCCCCAAATGGACCATGCTTTCCACTGACACACAGTTAGCTTTGAGTAGGTAAGGTGTTGTTACAGCATGGCCTATCTGGCTGTGCATTCCCTGCTTTTAGTAGGATAAATCCAAGGGGATCTATGGATAAAAGGTTTACAGAAAGTAAAAGACTTGGGCTCGTAGTGTTACTTTTTCTGCTGAGCGCAGCAGGACGCGTATGGGGACAATGTACGATCCAGGACCCAAATACGAACGCGGCCACTACAAATCCGAGCGTTCGCTATAACTGTCTGACTTCAAGCGGGTCGCCTAACTATAGCCACAGCATTCGTTTCACCTCCAGCGTATCGGGTGTGCTGATCAACTGGGGCGACGGGACTGCCCCGACGCCTTTCTCGGGTACGATCGCGTCGCACACGTATACCACCGAAGGGATTTTTACCTATACCATTACGGGTTGCAGCGGCATTACGCGGGGGATGATTGTCAACGCGGTGCCTCCGGCCGACATCCCTGACCCGGTGTCGATCACCTCACCGGCCGGTACGATCGATAACAAGCGATGTGTGCCGGAAGATCTGGTGTTCCGCATTCAGCCGCAAGACCCCGACTGGCGCACCAACGCTTTCGCCCAGTACGAAATCAATTGGGGCGATGGCACCACCCAGATGGTGGACATTCGCAGCTTCCGGCTCGATGCCAACGGCTTGGGGGCTGTTTACGTGCCCGAACCGATCCCGCACACCTACCTGCCCGACCAGGCGGGTTGTTCGCTGATGGTCAACATCACCTACCGCAATGCCTGTGGCCGTAACCCGAGTACGCCCGGGCGTTATGCGTTCGGCGAGTACTACTTCCTGGACCGGGACTCGGCGATGGTGACACCCAACCCGGTGATTCTGTGTGACCTGAACGATGTGACGCTGACGGCCACCCCGTTGTTCAACTGTCTGGATTCGACCAACCGCTACATTCGTTGGGAAGCCATCGAGGACATTACGCCGGGCTGCGGCCCGTTTTCGGCGTTTGTGCCCAATCCGGCTTCGCCTGACCCCAATATTCGCGACGGCTTTCGTCCGTACGATGCCAACCGGGTCATCACCATTCCCCGAAGTTGCTTCCGCGACATTGTCTCGGCCGATAGTACGTATATGGTCCGCATGACCATCCGCAACCAGTGTGGGGACGACGCAGTGGATGTCCCCATCCGCGTGGTGGCCCCCTATCAGCCGGTTTTTTCGGCGGTAGACAACACATGTCCGGGCGCACCCATGACATTTACCAACAGCACCCCGGACCCCTATGGCGTCCAGACCTACGAATGGAACTGGGGCGATGGTTCGGCCGTGCAGCGCAGTGGTTCCAGTTCGGTCAATCACACGTACACCAGCGGAGGAGAGTACTGGGTGAAACTGACGACCCTGGTGCAGACCAGCTACGGCCCCCAGTGTAGCAAGATCGATTCGATTCGGGTTCGCGTGCGGGAAACGGTCGGCCCTAGGGTCGTGATCGATCCGAAAGAAGCGTGCGGCAGCCTGACAACCACGCTGACCAACGTCTCGACGTTTGCTGCGGGTGCTTCCTGGACGAACTGGGAACTGGGCGGCAACACCAATTATAACGGCACCAAGACGTTCCTGCCCTCGCCGGGCACCTACACCAGCGGCAGCACCGGCCAGCGCGTCATCGTGACTGACCCCAATCCGGCCGACTCTTCGGTGACGATCTTCTACCCCGACTGGGGACGCTACAGTGCCCGGGTGCAGGCCCAGTCGGGCTCCTGTCCACCCACCTGGTCGGACTACGAGCGGGTCTACATTTATCCCGTGCCGAAGGTCAACTGGAAGATCTCCGACACGGTACTCTGTCTGGGCAACTACCTCACCATTCGCGACTCCTCGCGCGTCGACATCCGCTCTTACACCAACGAGCGAGGGCTGGGCAACGACGCCCACCGCATCGACTGGCACCTGGACTTCGGCGACGGTTCGGCGGCCAAAACCGGGAAGGTATATTCCAGCTGGAACAATGCCGACACCGCCGACTACTACAGCCCTTCCAAGAGCAACCGGATTACGCAGTACCTGTTTGCCGATACGGGCACCTATTGGGTCAAATACCGGGTCTGGACCGAGCACTGCGAAGCCGAAGACAGCATCCGCATCCGCGTCATCGACAACGCCAAACCCAAAATCCAGGTGGTGCAGTCGGGCTGTAGCGATGCGTTGGTGACCTTTGTCAACCAGACCGACACGGTGCCCAACACCGTCTACGAGTGGATCATCCGTCGGGGCACCACGCCCTGGGATACGATCCGTACCACCAGCTATGCTCCGTTCGACCACCTGCTGCCCTACTATGGCGTTCAGGCAACCGCGCAGTACCGCATTCGCCTGCGGACCATCACGGGTACGCCTGCCAGTGGCTATTGCTACGCCGAAACGGCCGATAAAACGATTCAGGTGCGACCTTCCCCGGTCGCGCGCATTGACGTGCGCCCCAACGAAGGTTGTGGCGATACGCTGGTACTGGGGGGCTCGAGCTTTCAGAACGCGTCTCAGTTCATGCCGGCCAATAGTACGTACAAATGGACGTTTGGCAACGGCAACAGCTACGTGGGCGGGGAGTTCGACCCCTTGCCCAGCCAGCAGTACGTCAACACGTCCGACAGCGTACGGTATTTTCCGGTCGAACTGGAGATCACCACGCCGGCGGGCTGTGTGTTCCGGGCCAGCGATCAGGTGCGGGTCAACCCCTCAGCGAACCTAAGTGTGCAGGTGCCCGATACGGTCTGTGCCGGACAGAGCGTCACTCTGACGGCCGAAGGCAATCTGTTGCGCGAAAGCTCCCTGGTGTGGATCATCCGGGGGGCCAGCAGCACGGTGGTGACGGGCCGCAAAACGGTCAACTATACCTTTACCAACGGCGGGCTGTTCCCCGTTCCGGTCCAGATCGACCTGTCGGGCAGCAACGCTACCAGCTGTAGTGGCACCACCACCCGGCAGGTAATCGTGCTGCCGTCCATGAACGTGAACCTGACGGCCCAGCCCTTCTCGGCCTGTGCCGGCACGCCGGTGGCCTTCGCAGCGCAGTTTACGCCCGGCGGGCCGGACTCGACCATGTACGGGGCGCTGACCTATACCTGGAACTTTGGCGACGGCAGCCCGGTGGTGAGCAACGACCAGGCCGTGATGTACCACGCCTTCGAGAACGTGACGGCCGCGCCGGTGACGCGCACGGTGACCGTCACGGTGCAGGGTGGCTACGGCTGTGGCACTACGGTCAGCACCCCGGTAGTGGTGCAACCGGCAGTAGTGGCCGCTTTCGCCCCCGACCAGACCGAAGGCTGTAGCCCGCTGCGGGTGAATTTCACCAACCTGGCCAGTGGCGGGACGGTGAGCTGGTGGGAGCGGGTCTTGCCGGGCGGGGCCCGCGTGAGCCTGACGCCAGGACCGGGGGGCAACCTGACGCGGACCTTCTCGAACACGGACCTGAACAACGCGCTTTCCTACGAGATCATGCAGGTGGTGAGCAACGGCAGTTGTGCCGACACGCTACGCGATACCATTACGGTCTATCCCTACCCGCAGGCCAACTTTACGTATACGTCCGGGGCGAGCTGCAGCCCGGTCACGATTGAGTTCGACCCGGCAACCTCGCAGGGTGGTCGCCGCTACTACTGGGACTTCGGCGATGGCACACCGGTGGAAACGCGGAGTTCCAATGTGCCGGTCACGCACACGTTCACCAACTTGGTGGCCACGCCGCAGAACTTCACGGTGACTTTGCGGGTAGAAAACGACGCGCCCTGGCGCTGTTCCGATGTGGAAACGCAGGTGATTACGGTACGACCTACCGTCATTGCCGCTTTCGACATGGATCAGGACGTGAGCTGTAGTCCGCTGGCGGTCCAGTTCGGTAACCGCTCCAGTGCGGCGGCCAGTCGCTTTCTGTGGGAACGACGGCAAATCAGTCCGTCTTTGAGTCCCTGGGAATTTTTGTCGACCCAAGCCAATCCGAACACGACGTTTGAAAGCAGATCTGAAACGGACACCACCTGGTACGTGATCCGGTTGCTGGCACAGGACAGCGACGGCATTTGCGAAGCGGAAGCTTTCGACACCGTAGCCGTGTTGCCCAAACCTTCGGTAGTCTTTACGGCCTCGCCGGCTGAAGAATGTGCCAACGTTAATCTCGAACTCGACAATACCGGTACCACCGGCGGAACGCACTTTGCCTACTACCGCCGCTTTGTCCACGCCGACAGTACCTGGCGGCTATTTCACCAGGCCACCACCACAACCTCGAACGTAATCGAGGTATTCGAGAACTATACGCTAAACACACAGTTTTACGACATAAAACTGGTCGTCACCAACGGTAACATCTGTCGCGATTCCCTCACGCGGCGTATCACCGTGAAGCCTTACGTACAGGCAGGCTTTACGATGGATGTGACAACGGGCTGTACGCCGCTACAGGTCACGCTGACCAACACGTCGACGACAAGTGCCAAAGCATTTTACTGGGATTTTGGTGATGGTACTACGCGGAGCACCGGCTCACGCGCACCGTTTATCCATACGTTCAGCAACTTCTTTTCGGACCGGGATACCGTCTACACGGTACAACTGGTGGCTGGAGACAACACAACAGGCTGTTTCGATACGCTCCGGTTGCCGGTCCGAATTTATCCGCAGCCGCGTGCCCGCATTGTCGCGAACAATCCGCCGTCCTGTAGCCCTGCAACGTTCGAGTTCGATCCTAGCGGTTCGGTCGGAGGAGATGTAATCGATTGGAGTATCGATGGCTGGACGTTAACCACCACCAGTCGTTCCAAAGTAACCCGCCCGCTGCGCAATACGTCGAATGCTCCCCGCGAGGTGTGGGCTTACCTGACGGTTAGAACCACTTCGGGTTGTCAATCGGTAGACAGTGTGAAAGTCACCATTCAGCCGGAAGTGACGGCTTCTTTCACGGCTCCCCAGGATACCACCTGTACGCCGCGTCAGGTACAGTTTACCAACACCTCGACGGGACCCTACGATCAGTCGTCGTGGCAGTTTATGCATCCGCAGGAGGGACTGATAACCTCTACGGCACAGCATCCGCTGGTTACGTTCAACAACACCACCGACGGATTCATTGCCATTCCGGTGCGGCTGGTCGTGTCGCGTTCTCTCTCGCCGCAGTGCCCTTCGGAGCCGTACCTGGATACAATCTACGTAGCGCCTAAACCGCGCGCCCGCTTTGTGGCCAGCGATCCCGGCTGTGGCTCTACCGAAGTTACGTTTACCTACCAGGACAAAGCGCCCGGGGCCAACGGCGAAACTTATCAGTGGTACATCGGCACTACACTCGTGGCTACCAGAACTGCCGCCAATGCCGGAGCTTCGTACAAGTATCCGTTCAACAACACTACCTCGGGGCTGCAGAACTACATCGTGCGCCTGGTCACCACCAACCGCTGGGGATGCGACCGCGAATTCCGTGATACCATTCAAGTGCAGCCGCAGGTAACGGCTCGCTTCGACTCAGTGCCCGATGGGTGCGGTGAGTATACCGTCACCTTCGTGAACCGGTCGGTCAATGCACGGAATTTTGTGTGGGATTTCGACGATAACACCACCAGCACCGACAGAAACCCAACGCATACCTTCCCGGGCGAAGGCGTCTACACAGTCAAGCTGACGGCATGGTACATGTCGGACAGCACGGACGATGTATGCGTAAAAGAGTACACTCAGGTGATACGAGTGGCACCGAAACCGAAAGCCGACCCGAAGGCGACGCCGGTGACGTGTAGCCCGCAAACGTTTACGTTCAGCTACGGAGCCCTGCAAACAGCCGGCGTAACCCGGACCTGGAAGCTGCACAACGGCGAACGCGTGACGGCAAACGACAACGCCTCGTTCACCCGTTCGTACGTGAATACAACCGCCGTCCCTCAGGTAGTCCGCGAGTGGCTGGTGGTGCGATCTGCGGCAGGGTGCCTTGATTCGGCTTACGTCGACATCACGATCAACCCCAATGTGGAAGCAGGCTTTACGTACGAAGCCGATGGCTGCTCGCCAAGAAACATCACGTTCAGCAACCAGTCGGCCGTGAGCGCCAACCGTTTCAAATGGACCATTCTGCCCGGGTTGGGAAATCCGCAGGTGATTCAAACCAACAGTGCGGCGCCCTTTACGCGTCCCTTCCAGAACGACGGCGACACCACCATGCGCGTCAAGGTGTGGCTGGAAGCCTGGAATGCTGATAACGACACCTGTCGGAGTACCTTCTTCGAAGAAGTGAAAATCTACCCGAATCCCAAAGCGGATTTTACCGTTGGGCCGATTCAGTGTAGCCCGGCAACGGTGAGCTTCGACTATACCAATACCCATCCGGAAAATGGCGAGTGGTACGTATGGGACTTCGGAGATACGACTATCACGGTCGACTCGAACGATGCCAAGCAACAGGTCTTCCATACGTTTGTCAACGACACGGACACGGTCAAGACGTTTACCGTCACGCTAACGACCCAGAACCGTTGGAGCTGTCCACGGGTCGTGACCAAAACGATCAAGGTGCAGCCCGTCGTGACGCTGGCGATTGAGCCGGTGATCGATGCTTGCGAGCCGTATAAAGTGACGTTTGTCAACAATTCGTCGAAAAGTGCGCGCTACTTCGAGTGGCACTTCAACGACGAAGACCACGGCGTCAGCGCCCAGAAAAGTCCAAGTTATACGTTCAGAGCTTCCCGCGACACGACTTATCAGGTCGTGGTAAAAGCCTGGCACATGGTAGACATCAACGCAGACTCGTGTGTGCAGGTCGATACCATCCCGGTGCGGGTGTTGGCCCGCCCCGAAGTGCTGGTCAACGAAATTCCGGAGGATTGTAGCGGCTCTGCCTTTGAGTTCAGCTACAACCAACTGACCTATGTGGATTCGCTGGTCTGGGTTTTCCATACGGGCGATACGCTGCGGACCCGCTCTACGGCTCCCTTCAAACGCGTCTTCCACAACGACAGCATCGCCCCGAAAACGTATACCGAATACCTCTACGTGCGGTCGGCGCAAGGATGCTGGGATACCACGTCGGTTACTGTCAAAGTGAAGCCTTATGTGCGCGGTGGCTTTATGCTGAGCACTCGGCAGGGCTGTGGTAACTTGAGCGTGATCTTCCAGGATACGTCCAATCTGGCCGCTACCAATCGGGAATGGCGGATCGAGAACAACGGTGAGCTTACAGTACGGTCGGATAAGTTCTTCCAGATACCGTTTACTAACGAGAGCGACGTAGTGCGGAAGATTCCGGTGCAGCTACGGGTGTGGAACAACTGGGATTTTTCTCAGGCTTGTGCTACCACCGTATACGATACCATCACGATTTACCCGCAGCCTAAAGCGCGCTTTGCTCCCGAGTTGCCTAACTGTAACGCTTCGCCCTATCGGGTAGTGCTCCGCTACGAAGAGATCGTACCCGGGCAGGAGGTGTACCACTGGGATTTCGGGGACGGAACCACGCTGATCGATACCTTGAAAGACGGACGCGATAGTCTGGTGCACACCTTTACGACGACGACAGAGCAGGTCTTTGAGGTACGCATGCGGGTGGTTAATACCTGGGGTTGTACGGACAGTTCGCGCGTGCCCATCACGGTGAAGCCGGGAGCTCTTGCCGCGTTCCAGGCCATTATTGAGAACGAGTGTGCTCCGGCGGGTGTCAAGTTCAGAAACCAATCCCAGAACGCGAGTTACTTCAGATGGGATTTCGGAGACGGAAACACCAAGTCGGGATCGGCTTCCGAAGATTTTGTACACGAGTACGATGTCGCGGGAACGTATACCGTTACGCTGACCGCCTGGTACGACAACCTCACCACCGGCAACAGCAAGCTGAAATCGTGTCCCAGCACCGTGACGCGTACCGTAGTGATTCACCAGAAGCCCATTCCGTTCATCAATGTTGCCGAAACACAGGGATGTAATCCGTTTACGGTGAAATTTAAGAACGGTACGTTGATGCCCGAAGAGCCGATGATGTACATCTGGGAGTGGGGAGACAATTCGTCTTCGGATACTACATATGCGCTTACCGATTCACTGTTCCATACGTTCAACAACCAAACCGACCTGAGTCGTGACTATGTCGTGACGTTGCGCGCCATCGGACCGACCTGCGACTCAGTAGCCCGCCAGACCATCAGAGTGCTGCCGGGGGCTGAGGCAGAAATCAGCGCGCTGAATACCGTCGGGTGTGGTCCGTTGACCAGTACCTTCATGGTACAAAGCCCTACGCCTCAGGTTACGTACGCGACATACAAATGGAACTCGAGCGATCCTACGTTCCCTAGAGTTGAATTCAAAATTGCGACGTCCTCGAACCGACAATTGACCCATACGTTCCGGAACGATGGTACAACCGTAATACGGCACTGGGTATCGTTCAGCGTCGAGCAGGCTGGCGTAAACAGTTGTAATCCCCCGTCGGATACCATCTGGGTAACCGTATACCCGCGTCCGCAGGCTACCCTGAAAGTTACACAGCCCGAGTGTCAGGGCAACCCGGCCATTGTAGAGTTCCAGCGCGAAAATCTGGTCAATGTTGACTCGGTCTACTACGTAATTGCCAATCCGTCAGGGACACTGGATACCATCCGGACCGAGCAGGATACAATTTGGACCAAATCCTTCGAGAATCTGGGTGAAAAAACTCAGTTCTACACCATCCGGATGGTCTCCATTTCGGAGCACGGGTGCGAAATCGTAGGACCGCTTCAGCCTTTCCAAATCCATCCGGCTTTTCAGGCGGCCATGGCTCCGGTAGCGGGTGGGTGTAGTCCACTGGAGTTTGAAGTGGAAAACCTGTCGACCAACCCGGGCGGATTATACGAGTGGATTCTGGAGGGGTCGGAGTTGGCAGAAAATATCTGGACGGGCAAAACCAGCGAGAAGCCCAAGGTGAAGTATGAGTATTACGGCCCGACTGACAAAACGTTCGAGATCATTTTGGTCGCTCACTCACAGACCGGTTGTACGGATACCACACGCCAGACCGTCACGGTCTACGGAACCCCGCAACCCGACTTCTCCCTGGCGCCGTCGCCGTTGCAGTTGCCCGACCGGACCATTACCGTCCAGAACCTGACGGAGTACCAGGACCAATGGCACTATACCTGGATCATGGGGAATGGCGATACGTTGGACATCGACTCGGCTACCTTCGCGTATACGTACGCCAACATCGATACAAACTATACCGATTCGCTGTTCACGGTAACGTTGCTGGCGCGCGGCAAAGGCGCGTATGCCTGTGAACAACGTATTTCCAAAACGCTGGTGATCCGTCCGGTGCCACCGGTGGCGGAGTTCGAAGCCGAAGCCGAGGGGTGTGCGCCGGTAACGGCGATCTTCAAAAACAAGTCGAAGTGGGGGCACACCTACACCTGGAGCTTTGGCGATGGCAGCACGGTGGTCACCACCAGCCTGGAAGACATCAAACACGATTATTACATTCCGGGAACGTACTCGGTACGCTTGCGTGTAACGGGACCTGGCGGAGAAACGATGGCCATCAAGCAGGACATCATTACCGTCTACCGGATGCCACGCGTTACGTTCGAAACGTTCCCCAATCCGCCCGAAGTACGGATTCCGAACGAGCCGCTCAACTTCATCACGTACATCGACTTTGAAGACCCGAACGAGGGGTACGAGTTCTTCTGGGATTTTGGCGATGGACTCACCTCCACGCAGCGGAATCCGGAGCACTTCTACCAGGAAGAAGGCGAGTACGTGGTATCGGTTACCGTCAAAACGAAGAACGGCTGTTCGGTTACGTACGTCGATTCGGCCGGTGCCAAGGCCATCATCGGTGGCGAAATCGTGATTCCGAATGCCTTCTCGCCGAATTCGGGCGGACCTACGCGCGAGCGGGTCGACCTGCTCTACGGACAGCGCGACAACGATATTTTCTACCCGAAAGTGGTCGGTGCCCGCGAAATCTACATGCAGGTCTACAACCGATGGGGCGAACTGATTTTCGAAAGCAACGAGCTTGGTTACGGCTGGGACGGCTACTACAAGGGCGTATTGTCCAAACAGGATGTTTACGTCTATCGAATCGAAGTCAAGTTTGCCGACGGCCGAAGGGAGACGTTTGTGGGAGATGTAACGCTTGTTAGATAACAACCTGAACCCGAGGTGGGAGGGCGTAACAGAATTGATATGAAGCGAATTTTTACCCTATTCTTGTTGATGTGGGGCGGAACGGTGCTGGCGCAGGACCCACAGTTCTCGCAATACTACGCGGCACCGTTGTACCATAACCCGGCCTTTGCGGGGGGCGCGGGGCGCGATCGGTTTGTCTTGAATTATCGCAACCAGTGGCCCTCGATTCCCGGTGCTTTTGTGACCTACGCGTTTTCGTACGATCATTACGCCCGGAAATACAACAGCGGGTTTGGCATTAGCGCCACCACCGACAAGGCGGGTTCGGGCAACCTCCGTTCGTCGAGTCTGGGTGCGGCCTATGCCTACCAGTTGGCGCTGAACCGCGTCTGGATGGTGCGGGCTGGGTTGCAGTTCGGCTATGCGTTCCGCAACATCGATTACTTCCGGCTGACGTTCGGCGACCAAGTGGACCCGCGCGGGTTTGCGCAACGCCCTACTAACGACATGACCCAGTTCAACATCGAAAACATTGGCTACTTCGACGTCAGCTCGGGATTTCTGTTGTATTCCCGGCAGTTCTGGTTCGGGATGGGTGCGCATCACATGAACGAGCCGAACCAATCGCTGGTGGAAAGCAACTCGGGCCTGCCCATGCGCATGACGTTCACGGCCGGTACGGTGATTCCGCTGCAAAGCCGGGTGATTCGCTCCCGCAACATCCGCAAAGGCCTGGAGCCTGACAAAAGCCTGACGCCCTCGGTGTTGTACAAGTTTCAGGGGGAATTCGACCAGATGGACATCGGGTGTTACATCTATTACAAACCGCTGGCCGTGGGCTTCTGGTACCGGGGCCTTCCGGTCAAGAACTACCGCCAGGGCCTCTACAATCACGATGCCGTGGTGTTGCTGCTGGGGGTGAAACAACCCAATTACCGCATCGGGTACAGCTACGACCTGACCATTTCGGGCCTGGGGGCCAATACGGGGGGCGCGCACGAAATTTCGCTCACGTACGAGTTCGACACCAAAGTAAAGCTGAAGAAGAAACCTAAGCTGATTCCGTGTCCGAAGTTTTAGCCCGGTCGCTTTAATGGCGCTGGTGGCGCGTGGAACTTCGAACGCAAATCCTGTTATTCTAATCGAACATCGCCGTAACGCGAACGCACGGTGATGTTCGATTTATTTTTGGACTGTCCGCCGAACGTGCCGCGTGCCTTGAGGCTGTGGTTCTGTTCGATGCGTTCGTTGAAGTTCAGGTTAAGGCCAGAATGGCGCAGGTTGCCGTAGTCGATGTCGACGTCGAATTGCCCGGCGGCTTCCGGCGCAAAACGCAGGCGAATGGAGCTGAACTCGCCTTCGGCCGCAATCCGTTCCACCCCCGGGGCAATGTGATCGATCTCGAACTTGGGACAGTAGCTGATGTCGCTTTCCAACCGTTGCGTTAGTTTTCCGAGCGAAAAACCACAGTACCGGATGTCGGCCGTGAGGGCGTGCGCTTCGTCGATGGCGACTGAGCCGTAGCGGCTGTCCAGGTTCAGTTGGTCGGCCGTACCCAACGTCAGGTCCGAATAACTGTTGTCCAATTGCAGGGTGCCGCACTTCTCCAGCTCCATTTTCGAGTACTTGACGTCCAGTTTGCCTTGTTGCATTTCGCGGATTTCTCCGGCTCCGAACGAGAGGTCGACGTAAGCTTCTTTGCTGGTGATGCGCTCCGTGCGAAGCGTTCCGTACTTCACTTCCAGTTGCAGTGGTCCGTGGAAGTCGGCCAGATACACGTCGCCGAACTGATTTTCGATCTCCAGCGGATTTTGCGCCGGCATGTTGACGGTGTAATTGACTTCCAGTTGATTGGTTTTTTCTTCCGCCCAGTTGAGCATGCGCTCGAAAAAGCCTTCGCTGCGGTCGATCTCCGTCCCGAAGTAGATGCGGCCTGTGCTACGTTCAATGTTGATTTTGACCCGATCCAGCTTCTTTTGAAGGTCGTCTGCGTCGCCATCGCGGACAATGATGTTCACGTCGACGGTGATTTTTCCCTGCGCAGTGGTGTTGACGTGCACCTTTCCGTACCGGTTGTCGATGGCGAGTTTGTCGCTGGCCGAAACGTCAAACTGCTTGCTGATCTTGCGCGATCTTTCGGCGGCCCATGCGGTGGAGGTCAGGCCGAGAATCAGCGTGCAAAGGAGCAGGCATCTATAAATTGAGGTTTGCATTCTCTTTTTTCTGTTTTACTTCTTTTAAAATCTGCATCTGCTGGTTAAGCAAATCGATGCGTAAACGTAGGTTTTGAATCATCGCGGCCCGCACCAGTTGCGGATCGGCGGCCCGGGGCAGTTCCCCGCGCAATTCTACATACATCGAGTCCAGGTGCGCCAGATCGGCCCCGAATTCCAGTTCTTCGGCTTCGCTGGCTACGGCCGCCAGGTCTTCTTTCTTCTGGGCAATCAATGCCGTATAGTAAGCTTCTACTTCGTTCAGATAGGGGCCTTTCTGCATTTGGGCCGTGGTGTCGACCGGTTCCTGTTGGGCCGTCAGGTGGAAATCCTGCCACCCCAGCGCGTAGCCCACAAATACCAGGAGGGCGGCTACCGCGGCCGTTTGCAGCAGACGACGCCACGCGTAGCGATTCTTTTGTTGAGACGAAGGCGTGGTCTCGTCCAGCTTGTGCGCGATTTTCTGCCAGAGATCGGGGTGGGGCTCGAAGCGATCGAGCTCATCCCGGTGCTCACGGATAAATTTTTCTAAGTCATCTTCCATCCTGCTATCCGTTAAGTAGTTCTCGAATCTTCTTGCGGGCGCGGTTGTACTGCGATTTCGACGTCTGCTCCGAAATGTTCAGAATCTGTCCGATTTCGCCGTGATCGTACCCTTCCAGGCAGTAGAGGGTAAACACCAGCCGGTAGCCGTCGGGCAGGCCCTGAATGGTACGGTGTACCTGGTCGACATCGTACGGATACACGGGCTCGTCTGGTTCCTCGTGCGGCTGTTCCTCGTCGAACTGATCGGTCACTACCAACGGCTGTCGCTGGTACTTCCGCAGAAAATTGAGGGCGTTGTTGATCACGATCCGCTTCAGCCACAGGCCGAACGAACTTTCGCCTTTGAACTGATGAATTTTAGTAAACGCATCCACAAACGATTCCTGCAGTAGATCTTCGGCCACACCATAGTCGTTCACGAGCCTCATGGCCACGTTCAGCATGGCCCGGGCGTACCGGGCGTACAGCTCATGCTGCGCCTTGCGGTCACCTTGTCGGCATCGTTCAACCAGGAGCACGTTAATGTCTTGCAAGACAGCTTCCAATTTCGAGTTGGTTTGTACTAATAGATTTCAGGAAAGTGGGAGAGGTTGCATCCCACCGAAAAATATTTTCAGAAAAAGGCATAAAAAAACCCTTTCGGGCTGAAAGGGCTTTTTCCGGTATGAAGTGACAGAAATTACAACTTAGTAAAACGGCAGGGCGTAGCGCGAAAGGACTTGCCTTGCTTGAAGGGCTGAGCGTCTTATTTCTGCGCCGGTTGGTTCATGGCCGCCAGGTTGCCCTTCGCCAGCGCAAAATCCGGGAACAGTTCGAGTGCTTTCTGGTACTTGGCCTTGGCCTCGGCATCGTTGCCGGTTTCCTGATTCAGCACCCCTTGCAGGTTGTACACTGCCGCCAGAATCGGGACCTGTTGCGACTGCTGCCGTTGCCCGGCCGACAGCGTGACCTGCTGCGTAGCGGCATCCTTGTGCTTCTCCAACATGGCCAGCGAGTTGCGTGCTTCGTTGTAGCGCTTCAACTGGAACTGGAGCGTGGCCAGTTCGTAGAGGTGGTACACGTTTTCGGTATTCATGTACAGTTTTTCGTACGAACTCACGGCCTCGGCCAACAAGCCCAGGTTCTTCTCCGAAATGGCTTTGATCTCCACCATCTCCAGGTTGTTGGGGCGTACGTCGACAATGTCGCGAGCCACGAACAGGCAGGACGAATACCGATTCAGGTTGAAATAGAGGTAGGCCAGCGTATCCTTCAGGGTTTCTTCCTGCGGGTGCAGCGCCATCATGTTGTAGAGGGCCTGCACGGCCACGTCGCCGTCGTTGTATTTCAGCGACTGCTCAAACACCTGTTCCTGCACGGCATACGGATCGAGCGAAGGGGCCGTCGGAGTCGAAGTGGCGGCCGGCGTTGCGGGGGTGGTCGTGGTTTCCGCGGCGGGTTCGTCTTTCTTTTTACGGCGCTGTGCGGAGGCGTCGTACACGCCACTAAAGCCGACCAGGAGCGTCAGCAGGACTACTTTCCAATTCATGTCGTTTATTAATTATCAGGTTGAACAGACAAATTTAACGGAAACTTTCAGGCCTGCGGGTCAGGCAGCTGTTTTTGTACCGGCAAGCCGCGCTGCTCACCCAGTTTCAGCAGGAACGGATAACCGTCCGCGAACGTGTTTTTGATGTGCCCCTCCAGAATGGCTTCCCGCAGTTCGGATTTGAGTTCGCCTACCTGGCGCGACGGGGGTAGGCCGAACGTTTGCATAATGTGCTCGCCCGTTACGGCCGGTTGGAAATTGCGCAGGCGGTCGGTTTCCTCCACTTCCAGGATGCGCTTCTCCACCTTGTTGAAATTTTGCAAATGGCGGCGAACACGCTGCGGATTTTTCGACGTGATGTCGGCCCGGCAGAGCTGCATCAGCGCGTCGAGGGCCTCATCGGCATCGACAATCAACCGCCGGATCGCCGAATCGGTGACTTCGTCCTTCACCAGCGCGATGGGACGGAGGTGGAGGCGTACCAGCTTCTGCACGAACTTCATGTGTTCGTTCATGGGCAGTTTCATCCGCCGGAACAGTTTGGGCACCATCCGGGTCCCCAGGTCCTCGTGGCCGTGGAAGGTCCAGCCCGCGCGTTTATCGAAACGTTTGGTGGCCGGTTTGGCAATGTCGTGCATGAGGGCGGCCCAGCGCAGCCACAGGTCGTCCGACACCTCGGCAACGTTGTCCAGCACCTGCAACGTATGGTAGAAATTATCCTTATGGCCCTTGCCGTCGACCGTCTCGACGCCGGCCAGTTCAATCAGCTCCGGGAAGATGCGCTCCAGCAGCCCGGCGTGGTAGAGGAGCTTGAAGCCGTACGAAGGCGTGGGGGAGAGGATGATCTTGTTCAACTCACCGATGATCCGCTCCTGCGATACAATGTCGAGCCGCGCGGCGTTGGTGCGCAGGGCATCGAACGTATCGGGGTGAATGTCGAAGTTCAACTGACTGGCAAACCGGATGGCCCGCATCATCCGCAACGGATCGTCCGAAAAGGTAATGTCGGGATCGAGCGGCGTCCGAATCATCTTCCGCTTCAGGTCACCTACTCCGTCGAACGGGTCGATCAGATCGCCGAATGTAGCTTCGTTCAGGCTGATGGCCAGGGCGTTGATGGTAAAATCGCGTCGCTGCTGGTCGTCTTCCAGCGTGCCGTCTTCCACAATCGGTTTGCGCGATTCGCTCCGGTACGATTCCTTACGGGCGCCCACAAACTCCAGCTCCCACTCGTCCCAGCGCAACATGGCGGTCCCGAAATTTTTGAAAACGTTGAGCGGCACGTGGCCCGGCAACTGATCGGCCAGCGTCTGCGCTAGGGCAATGCCACTGCCAACGCACACGAAGTCGATGTCTTTACAGGGGCGTTTCAGCAGCAGATCGCGCACCCACCCGCCCACCACGTAGGTTTCGACGCCTAAGCGGCGAGCGGCCTCGGCGACGTGTGGAAAAACAGGATTCTCTCGTAAAGTGGCGGCAAAATTCATCATAAAACAAAACCCTCAGCGGAGGGCGAGGGTTCGAAAGAAGGCAAAGGTAACGGTTCCGGCCACAAAACCCAAGGTGCGTGTTCGGTGGGTTGGTAGCACGCTCCCCAGGTGCAGGCGGGCGGCTAACGCGTGGATTTTTCGTAGAATTTGTGCAGACGCTCATTCAACAGCCTAACCGCCTGAGCAGGAGACCGGTGCAGGAAGAAAAGGGTGCGGAAGGTGCGGACGCGGAAGGTGCGGACGCGGAAGGGAAAAGGCGCCGTTAGTGGGCGGAACTGATGATCTTCCAGAAAGAGCGCTTCGAAGTGGAAGGCGGTTGGGCCCGGCGGGTAAACGTGCGAGGCCTGCGCCAGTTCGGCCACCAGAAAAGGCTGTGGCTGCAAACGAAGGGAACTGTCGCCCTGGAGGACGAGGTCGTGAAGTCGCGCTTGCCGTACCCGCTCCGATTGGTCGCTACTGAAAAAATAGACGGGACAAAACTGGAAGTGATCGCGGAACGCACGCATCAAGACGTCGTTTGCTTCTTGCTGAGCCTGCGCTTCTTTTTCGGCCAATGCATGCGCTCCCCGATCGTGCAGCGCCTTCAGGGAAGCTTGGCGCGTCGGCAACCGAACGAGCAAAATTCCTTCGTGCAGGTACCGGACCTGGGCTTCGGCCGTAGGCGGCACCTGTGCCTGCACCGCCGCGCACAAGAGCACGAATAAGTACCCGAAAAGGCTTAGGAATCGTCCCGAAACCATTCCCGTAGTTTGAACAGATCGAACGCCCGCAGCGAAGGCGACGTGGCGTGTAGGTTTTGCTCGATGAGCGGCGCCAGAGCATCGTAGGTGCGTATGAAAAGCCGCTGTAAAGACTTGGG
Organism: Catalinimonas alkaloidigena; assembly: GCF_900100765.1. NCBI lineage: Bacteria > Pseudomonadati > Bacteroidota > Cytophagia > Cytophagales > Catalimonadaceae > Catalinimonas > Catalinimonas alkaloidigena. The sequence goes on from NZ_FNFO01000001.1 coordinate 170,317, forward strand.
TTCCAGGCGATGGGCCGCTTGTACCAGGGCCGTGTCCTGGCCCAGTCCTTCCTGCCGGTACAATTTTTTCAGGTTGCGCACGCCCTCGCGCGTTTTGTTCAGAAAGACCGCATTGGGTTCCAGCCCCAGGTGCAGCACCGGGTTGTCGATGTGCAACAGCGGAACTCGCCGTTGCGCCAGTTCCCAGCCGAAGCGTGTATCCTCGTGGCCGTAGGTCCGCAGGGTTTCGTCCAGCCTGATGGACAAAAACACATCCCGACGAATCAACAGGTTGTTGAGGGTCAGACTTCGGTACGGATGGAGGGCGCGGTCGGCAGCGGTGCGTTGTTCGCGGTGGCGGCCGTAGTGCCAGCGTAACGCAACGGCAGGCGAGGGGAGGCGAGGCGTGTAATACGTGCCACCGGCGAGCACGTGTGCCTGGTTGCTTCGCTTCAGGTAATGTTTCAGAAAATCGCCGTGCGGTACAGCCGAGTCGGCATCGAGGAACAAGAGCCACTCGCCGGTAGCCTCTTCGGCCAGCAGGTTCCGCATCCGGGCGCGGCCCACGTTTTGTGCAAGTTTTCGGTAAGTGATGGCTGGGTCGTCTGCCAACCGGCCATGACGGGAATGGTACGTTTCGTCGGGCGAAGCGTCGTCGTATACCCTGATTTCCCCCCCGGGGGCGGCATGACGCAATTGGGCTTGCAGCGCGTTGACCAGCGGGGTCGCGTCCGTGTTGTAGACCGGAATGAGGATGGAAAGCAGGCGATCAGGCATGGCCCTCAAGCGTTGGAGAGGCGCACGGTTTCTTTGGCGGAGTCGAGCAAATGCCCCCGCTCGCACTTCAGCAGCCGGGCTTTGTGGTGTTCGACGAACTGATAATTGTGAGTGGCCATCAGCACGGCGGTGCCGCTCCGGTTGATTTCCTGAAAAACGCGGAGAATGCCTTCGGCCACTTCTGGATCGAGGTTGCCGGTGGGTTCATCTGCAAGAATAATGGCGGGTTCATTGAGCAGGGCCCGGGCAATCACCACGCGCTGTTGTTCGCCACCCGACAGTTGGTGCGGCATTTTGGTTTCGACCGAGCCCAGGCCGACGCGCATCAGCACATCGAGCAGGCGCTTCTTCATTTTAGAACGGTCGTTCCAGCCCGTTGCACGCATCACAAACTGGAGATTATCGGCCACCGTACGGTCGGGAAGGAGTTGGAAATCCTGAAAAACGATGCCGATTTTCCGGCGCAGAAAAGGCACCTGCTTGCGCGAAAGTTTTCGCAGCGAATACCCGGCCACCATGGCATCGCCTAGCCGCAGCGGCAGGTCGCCGTAGAGCGTCTTGAGGAGCGAGCTCTTGCCGCTGCCGGTCCGCCCGATCAGGTAGGCGAATTCGCCTTTGAGCACATCAAAGTTTACGTTTTCCAGCACGGCCGTATCCGTCTGAAAAATGGAAGCATCGCGCACGCTGATGACCGTATCGTTGGTCATACTCAAATGGTAAGGGGTTGCAGTTTGCCGAAGGGCAGTTCGTCGATCAGCTTTCGCATGGCCTCCTCTTTGCCCTCCAACCCGTATTTCTCCAGGTTTTTGAGCGGCCGGTCGGCCCGGAAATAGGCAATCAGGACGAACTTCTCGTCACGCAACTGAATGTAATCAGGAATTTTGGCCTTGCCCTTTACTTTCAGGATGTACATGGCAACGAAAGTGCAGATTGGGAAATTACAGATTGCAAATTGCTGACACGAAACGGTACCGTTGGAACGCGGTCAACCAGTTGACTTGACGTCGAAATCGTATGTACCGCTTAGCCTCAACAATTTGCAATCTGCGAATCTGCAATTGGTAATGGCTTACGCCTTTAAGGCTTCTTTGTATTCGGGGTTGCCTTTCCGGTAGTCGGACAGGAACTTTTCCAGACCACTGTCGGTCAGAGGGTGCTTCAACAGACCGGTGATGACGTTCAGTGGGCAGGTGACCACATCGGCACCAATTTCGGCGCAGCGGATCAGGTGCATCACGTGGCGCACCGACGCGGCGAGTACTTCCGTGGCAAAGCCGTAGTTGCGGTAGATCTGCATGATCTGCTCGATCAGGTCCAGGCCGTCGCTGCCGATGTCGTCGAGGCGGCCCATGAACGGCGATACGTACGAGGCCCCGGCTTTGGCAGCCAGAATGGCCTGTCCGGCCGAAAAGACCAGCGTGCAGTTGGTGCGGATGCCTTTCTGACTCAGGTACTTGATTGCCTTCACGCCGTCGCGGATCATCGGCACCTTTACCACAATTTTCTCGTGGATTTCGGCCAGCTCTTCGCCTTCGGCGATGATCTCGTCAAACGTGGTGGCTACCACCTCGGCGCTTACGTTATCGTCCACGATTTCGCAGATCGCGCGGTAGTGCTTGAAAATATTGTCTTTGCCCGTTACGCCTTCCTTGGCCATCAAAGAGGGGTTGGTCGTCACACCGTCGAGAACGCCGAGTTCGTAGGCTTCGCGGATTTCGTCCAGGTTCGCTGTATCAATGAAAAATTTCATGAGTTGAGGGTTGAAGCGTTGGTTGTGCTCAAAACTACAGAAAAAAGGAGGGCAAAAAAAAGGCAAACCAAGTACCGGTCGCTCAACTACCTACCCTTGCTACCTTCCGGTCCTGGGGGAATTCAGCAGGAGCTGACCGTACTGATTTGCCGGGGCAAAAGTAGAGAAAGTTGCGAAGGTGGGAAAGATGTAGCGACAGAAAGTTGGAGAGATGAAAAAAAGCCGGGCGTGCGCCGTGGGTCAGGCGGGCCGGGTCCGAAGCCCTCGTGCGCAATTTGCCTTGGGCGAATTGTTATCTGCAATTCCTGCCCTGCAATCTCAAAATCCCGATTACTTTTGCGGCCATGACCGAGCAAATCCTGATCTTCGATTTCGGTTCGCAATACACGCAATTGATTGCCCGCCGCGTGCGCGAACTCAACGTCTACTGCGAAATTCACCCTTACACCGAACTGCCTTTTCTGACCCTCGACGCCTCGGTGAAGGGGGTGATCCTTTCGGGAAGTCCCTGTTCCGTGCGCGATACGGGTGCGCCCAATCCGAAGTTGAAAGGCGTACGCGGCCACGTCCCGGTGTTGGGTGTGTGCTACGGAGCGCAACTCATGGTCAATCAGGAACATGGCGTGGTGGAGCCCTCGCAGGTGCGGGAGTACGGCCGGGCCCGCCTGACCCACGTCGATAGCGAAAACCCTTTGTTCAAAGGGATGGACAGCAAGGCGGTGGTGTGGATGTCGCACGCCGACACCATCCTGAAACTGCCCGAGCACCTGAACGTGATCGCCTCAACCGAATCGGTCGAATATGCGGCGTATCAGATCCAGGACGAGCAGACCTACGGCATTCAGTTCCACCCGGAAGTGACGCACACGGCCGAAGGCAAGCAGTTGCTACACAATTTTGTGGTGGGCATTTGCGGCTGTTCGCAGGACTGGACGCCGGCGCACTTTGTGGAAGATACGGTACGGGAATTGCGCGAAAAGTTGGGCGACGACAAAGTGGTGCTGGGGCTGTCGGGCGGCGTCGACTCGTCCGTAGCGGCGATGCTGATTCACCGCGCCATCGGCAAAAACCTCCACTGCATTTTCGTAAACAACGGTCTGTTGCGGAAAAACGAGTTTGAGCAGGTGCTGCATTCGTACAAAGACCTGGGTCTGAACGTGAAAGGGGTCGATGCCTCCAAAGATTTTTACGTGGCTCTGGCGGGAAAAACCGATCCGGAACACAAGCGGAAGGCCATCGGGCGGGTATTTATCGAAGTCTTCGACAAGGAGGCGCACCGGATCAAAGACGTGAAGTGGCTTGGCCAGGGCACGATCTATCCCGACGTGATCGAGTCGGTGTCGGTCAAAGGTCCCTCGGCCACCATCAAATCGCACCACAACGTCGGCGGTTTGCCCGAAAAAATGCACCTGAAGGTGGTCGAACCGCTCAATACCCTGTTCAAAGACGAAGTGCGGGAAGTGGGCCGCGAACTGGGTCTGCCCGAAACCATTCTGGGTCGGCACCCGTTCCCCGGACCGGGGCTGGCGATCCGCATCCTGGGCGAAATCACCGAAGAAAAGGTACGCATCCTGCAAAACGTCGACGACTTGTTCATCAAAGGCTTGAAGAAAACCGGCCTCTACGACGAAGTCTGGCAGGCGGGCGCCATCCTGTTGCCGGTCCAGTCGGTCGGGGTGATGGGCGACGAACGAACGTACGAAAACGTGGTCGCGCTGCGGGCCGTAACCTCGGTCGACGGCATGACGGCCGACTGGGCGCACCTGCCGTACGAGTTTCTGGCCGACGTGTCGAACGACATCATCAACAAAGTGAAGGGCGTCAACCGCGTGGTCTACGATATTTCGTCCAAGCCGCCCGCCACCATCGAGTGGGAGTAAGCCGCAGGGATCGGCCACCAGGTTCGGGGGCCGCAACGGCTCCTCCAGCCGGGCCGCCTAACAACAGAGCGTATGAGTATAAATCCCCTGGGGAGGCCTCCCTTGCTGTGGACCGAGCCGCCAAAAAAGGAGGCTACTGCGTACCTTTGATGACCGGGTGAAATTTTTGTTGCCGATCCATTAATTCGTTGTGACCTCCATCAACCACCAGCTAACACTTTTTGGCGTGCTGATTGCGGCGCTTCTGTGCGTCCCCCAGGCCATCGCCAGTCCGCCAGTCTACCCTCCACCTGCCGATACGACGGTGGCCATCCGCGCCATCGAAGGACTGCAATACGACGTGGTCCGCTTCGTGGTTGCACCCGGCACGCGCGTGACCCTGACGTTGGAAAACGACGACGACATGGCGCACAACATGCTCATTACGCAACCGGGCGAGCGTCTCGCCGTGGTGCAACGCGCGCTGACCCTCGCGCCCGCCACTAACTACATTCCCGACACGGCGCTGGTGCTGTTTGCGCTTCCGGTGGTAGAGCCTGGCGAAACCCGCACGCTGACCTTTACGGCACCGCAACAGGAGGGGGTCTATCCTTACGTTTGCACCCTGCCGGGCCACGGCTTTATTATGTACGGGGCCATATACGTACAAAACCTGCCGATGCCGCCGTTGGCCAACGATCCGCACATTCCGCCGCAGCGTGCCAAGGAGGGCGTGATCGCCCAACCGGAATCGCCACACCCGTACCCGATGCGGCTGCCGATGCTTTACCGGACGTTCATGCCCGAATGCAGTCCGGCCGCCATCGCTGTCGGCCTGCCCGGCGATTTGTCCTATTGCTGGGATGCGGGCCAGTGCCGCCTGCGCTACGCCTGGGCCGGGGGCTTTGTGGACAACACCGAGCACTGGAAAGGAAACGGCAACGCCTTTTCGAAGGTCATCGGTACGATCTATTACCGCGACTGCACGCCTTATCCCTGGGACATGGGCCAAACCGACAGCGTCCCGCAGACGCAGTTCAAAGGCTACCGGCTGGTGGAGCGCTACCCGGAATTCAACTACACCGTCGAAGGGGTGGAGGTACACGAACGAATTTATCCCCTGACCGATTCGGTCGGCTTGCGCCGGGAATTCCGGTTCGGACCCACCTCCGCACCGTTCTATTTGGCCACCACGCCGAACGATGGCGTCGTGTACCGTGCGTCGACCGGTACGTGGGAAGGCGCTCGGCTGAAACTACCGGCCGGAACGCGCACCCTGACCCTCGAGATGGTAAAATCCGCTCCCGAACACGTACACCCATGATGCTCTTACTTACCCTCTGGCTGGGCCTGACCACACCCCCGACGTCGGTGCCCGGAGATTCCATTCAGGACTATTACCGGCTCGAAACGGTGCCGACCCCGGCAGGTCTGGTGGCCGAAACAGGGGGCGTGGGTTTTATGCCCGACGGTCGTCTGGTGGCCTGTTACCACCGGGGGGAGGTGATGACCTACGATCCGGCTACCGACACGTGGAAGTTGTTTGCCGAAGGGCTGCACGATCCGCTGGGCATTCTGCCCGTCAGCAACGACGAGGTGCTGATTATGCAGCGCCCGGAACTGACGCGCGTACGCGATACGGACGGCGACGGCGTAGCCGATGTGTACGAAACGGTCACCGACGACTTCGGCATGTCGGGCAACTACCACGAGTTTGCCTTCGGCCCGGAACCGGACGGCCACGGAAATTTATTCATCGGCCTGAACACGGCCTCGAACGGGGCGGGCATTCGGGATGAAATTCGTGGTACGTTCAATCCACTGGGGCGGCCGGGGCGGATGTATTCGTGTGTGCCGTACCGGGGTTGGGTGATGAAACTGACGCCTGACGGTAACCTGGAGCCTTTCGCGCTGGGCTTCCGCTCGCCGAATACATTAGGCTTCGACGGCGAAGGGCGGCTGTTTGTGGCCGACAATCAGGGCGATTGGCTGGGCACCAGTAAGTTGTATCACGTAGAAAAAGACAAGTTTTACGGCCACGTCGCCAGTCTGGTCTGGAAACCCAGCTGGAACGTCGATCCGCTAACGTTGCCGGTCGCTACGCTCGACAGCCTGCGAACGCGGGCGGCGGTGTTGTTTCCGCACGCGATTATGGCCAGCTCGCCGACACAACCGATCTTGATCAAAGACGACCGGTTCGGGCCGTTTCAGGGACAAATGCTGATCGGCGAAATGAATGTGCCGCGTATCATCCGACTGATGCTGGAGGAGGTCGACGGGCAGATGCAGGGCGCTTGTGTGCCGTTTTACGACGGCGCCGGACTGCGGAAAGGGAACAACCGGCTCGTGTTCGGTCCGGACGGAAGCCTGTGGGTAGGGCAGAACGACCACGGGTGGGCCGGCGACGAAGGGCTGCAACACCTCACCTGGACCGGAGACGTCCCGCTGGAAATCAAAACGATGCACGTCACCAAAAAAGGGTTCGAGCTGGAATTTACACGTCCGGTCGACAAAGCCACGGCCCGCCGTCCTGAGGCGTACCCTTTCCAGCGCTACTACTACGAGTACCACCGCGACTACGGCTCCGATCAATTCGACAAGCAAGCGGTGCCGGTGACGAACGTAAAAGTCTCGAAAGACGGCCGGAAGGTAACGCTGACCCTGGCCGAGATGGTGCCCGGCTACGTGTATCAACTCGATGCGGAAGGCATCAAGGGTACCGACGGCACCCGCCTGGTGAACACGCTGGTGTGCTACACGTTGAACCGCCTTAAGAAGTAAGAAGGATCGGACAACATGCAAAAAGGCCGCCCCGTGGGGCGACCCTTTTGTTTCGAACCTAAACGCAACATTAATCAATCGTAATCTTCTGTTCGGGCTTCTGCGCTTCCGGCGATTTCGGCAGCGTGATGATCAGCACCCCATCTTCCTGCCGGGCTTTGATGTCGGTCGGGTCGACCTGCCCGTTCAGATTCAGCATGCGCTCAAACGATTTGATCGGGTACTCCTGACGACTAAAATTCGGCAGGTTTCCTTCGTCGACTGTGCGCGTGCCGCTGATGTAGAGCACGTCGTCGACGACCGAAATGGAGATGTTCTCTTTTGAGAACGTCACCGCATACACATACACCTCATAGAAAGTATCTTTTTCGACGATGTTGAGCGGAATGTTGTACTTGGGGCGGCGGTAAAAATTCTGCTGCATCCCTTTCCAAAACTTGTTAAAATGCTCGTAAGAGCCTCGTTTCCAGGCCGGTCCGAAGTCGGAGCCGCTGCCTGCGCCATAGTGTTTTCTGTACATAATTTTAGTGGAAAACTGGTTAGAAATTAAGGGTGTGTGCTGTAGTCGGATTCGGGCGGAGAAGCCGCACTGTGCGTCCAGGCGCGGAGTCCCCAGCCGTGTCGTTCCCCTGCACAAGGGGTATTTCGTTCGCGTACGTGCCACCGTCCTTCATGGAAGCGTCGGGGGCCGACCCAGGCCGTCAGGGTGCCGTACGTCAGCACCGCCGCGACGAGGGTAATCAACCATCGGCTGTTGCGTCGCATGAGGATCGCGGGTTAGAGGTCAACGGCTATGGGATGCCAACTGCCGCGCTGAGACGCTTCGCGACGCGTCAGCGACTGACGGAAATCGCGGTACTCCGCGTCGGACATGTGGCGAATCGCATCGGCAAACGTGGGGTGGATGCCGTCGTGGTCCGTACGCTGGCCGCACCCGTATGCGCGGTTATAGCGCCAGGAGCCGTACCCACCGCGGCGGCGGGCGAAGAACCGGACCAGCCCGAAAATAATCAGCAGGAAAAGCAGTCCCCTCAACAGAAGGAAGGGAGCCATGAAGAAGATCGCACCTAACGCGATGCCAATCAGGATCGGTTTTATTTCTCGTGGATTCATGAGGATGAAAGATAAAGTGTGTCTACAAGAGGGTAGACGCACGTCCCAAGAAATTACTTTACCCGATTTGAGAATTTTTTGAGAAAAGTATGAAGACGAACGATCGTACGTTTTAAAACACGATTCTCTCAAAAAGAAAACCCCGTTGCCGGAGCAATCGGGGTCTTTGCAAACTGCCGTTTTAGTCGGGTCGCATCCCGCCGGAGCGGTCGCCCCAGCGGGGCTTGCCACATCGTTTTTTCCACTCCTCTTTAAAACGGGCTTTCTCTTCCTGGCTCATGTTCATCCAACGCTCGCGCATCGAGGCGGCCCCACTCCACGGCGAGGCCCCCGCCTGAGACGAAGATGCCCACGGCGGGCGCCGCCATCCGCGGCGGCGGCGTCCGCCAAAATTTCCGAACAAAATGCGACAGAGGATCAACAGCCCCAGCGCCTGCCAGAACGTAAGGCGGCGGACCTCCGCCACCTCGGGCAAAATCGCGTTCCACAGCATCATCACCACCCCGGCCAACGCACTGAAAACCAGGGGGAACAACAGAAAAAAGAAAAATCGTTTGTGTCGCATGCCGCTTCTGTACCGATGCATTACCATGATCTCATAGTTACGATAAAAATTCGTTGTAGAGCGAAGCCAGCCGTCGGCGCAGGTGTTTGACGGCGTAGCCCTTCCGGGAAATGATTGTCTTTAGCTTTTCGCCCGTCTGGTCGGCGATCTGTTGCAACGTCATGTCTTCCAGCTCGTTCCAGATAAACACCTGCCGTTGGTTTTCGGGAAGTTCGTCCAGCGCGGCGAACAGTTCTTCCCAGAACGCATCGCGCAGAAATTCCAACTCGGGGTTGGTCGTGTCGGCCAGCAGAATCTCCTTGAACGAAAAGTCGCCGTCTTCGTCCTGATAACGAAAATCTTCCAGCGCTTCGGGGGTGCGTTTGCGGCTCCGGTCGATGATCTTGTTGCGCGCCACTCGGAACAGCCAGCCGCTCATCTGCTCAATTTCGTCAAGGTTGACCACGTTGCTCAGCTGATACCAGACTTCCTGCAAGATGTCTTCGGCGTCCTCGTCCGACTTCACCCGGCCCCGGATGAAACGAAACAGGCGCTTCCCGTAGTCGCTGACGATCTGGACAGTCTTTTGCCCAGGCGGCTCTCTTCGTACGTCGACAGGATCTTCCATAGCTTGCACTTGCAAGGAAGACGACGAAGCGCAGAAATTACTTTAAGGTTAGGACCGCAGGTTGCAGAAAAGGACAAAAGGTCGAAAAGTGCGGGCACAAAAAAAGCTTCACTTGTGAAGTGAAGCTTAAACTTGGGTGGTAAAACCGTATGGATTACGCCAGCTTTACGTCAACGGCGTTAAGACCTTTCTTCCCTTCTTTCAGGTTAAAAACTACTTCGTCGTCCTGACGGATCTCGTCGATCAGGCCCGTAACGTGTACGAAATACTCTTGAGACGAATTGTTGTCTACAATAAAGCCAAAACCTTTTGATTCATTGAAGAACTTTACTTTTCCTTGGTTCATTCTAGTGTAATTTGAAAATGCGTTTAAAGGTAACCAAATTATCGGTGAGGTCTGTGCTGTAGTGTGTGCATATTTAAAATAGCGGCACCGCCGGGGCGTGTTTGGCAACGCGCTGGCGGCGAACCGCATCACTCCACCACCATTTTTCGGGCCAGGTAGCGGCCGTCTTCAAACCAGATTTTTACGAAGTAAATGCCCTTTCGGAGCGCCCCTACGCGGATTTCGCGCTGCCCCGCGCCTGGCAGTGTACGCTCTGCGGCTCCCAGCACGTTGTAGACCACCACGTGCTGAATCGGGGCCTGGGCCGATACGGTAAATTGATCGGCGGTGGGGTTGGGGAAGAGCCGAACGCGCTGCTGGGCGTACTGATTGCCCGCCGCAGCGGTCGGGGCGCCTACCTGAATCGTGTGGGTCGTTACTTCATCCTCGTAGATCGCCTCGAAGTGCCACGTACCGGGCAGCGCTTCCGGCGACAGGAAAAACTGCCAGTACCAGTAAGAAGCCACGTAGTGCGGCTGGTCCAGGTTCATCGTCCAGTCGGTGGCCACGTTGCCGTTCGGGTCGAACAGCCTGAAACGCGTGACTTGCCCCTGGCGCTGGTCGTGGTAGTAGGCCGCGAAGTAGAACGTATCGCCCGGCATGAACTGATCCTGCACGTGCATCTCGTGGAGTTGGGGACAGGGGTTGAACTGCATCACCGCCCGGTGGGTCATCAGCGCGTTGATGCGCGAGTCGTAATACGGCTTTTGCTCGACCCACATCGAGGGGCGGTTGTTGCACGTACCCTGATACGGATCGAGCGTGTTCAGCTCAGGGTCGCGTACTTCGAAGTGCAGGTGCGGCCCGGTCGAGTAGCCCGAACTGCCCACGTATCCGATAAATTCGCCGGAAGCCACGTTGGCTCCGACGGGTTTCGGCGTGACGGAGTTTTTCTTGAGGTGGAGGTAGAAGCTGTAGGTGCCGTCCTCGTGCATCAGGATGACGTAGTTGGGTAACCCGCTGGCCGAACTGGTGTCGCAGCTCTGGTCGAACTCGCCGTCGTGCTTTTCGACCACCACGCCCGCCGCTGCCGCCACTACCTCGACCTGTTCGTCGGCCATCATGTTCATGTTGAACGGCCACAGAAAATAGTCGGTCCCCTGGTGCCCCTCGTACGTGCGTTGCTGGCAGTTCCAGTCGCCCAGCGTGGCGTCTGCGTGCAGGTCTACGTAGTTGCTGATGCCGTAATACGACGGGTAGTGGAAGCCTTCGGCCTGGCGCATGGGCCACGCGAACTGAGTAGCGGCCGCCGTAGCCTGCCGCAGGGCGGGGGCCAACTTTCCTTGTTTTCGGAGTTGCGCCACCCGGGTTTGGAGCGTACGCTCGATGGTCTGCAGCTGCGCGGGCGAAACACACGGCGAGGTCACGGCATATTCGCCGCCTCCCTGGAAGCGAAACGATTGGGCCCGGGTGGCAAACGTGGACAGCAAGAGGAGAGACGTGTAGAGGAGGGGTTTCATCGGGACGTGGGGTTTAAGTAGGAGGGTGGGATCGGAGGCATTTTAGGGTAAATCGTAGGGCGGGGCAAAAGGTCATCAGAAAAATCAATCTTCTTTTCCTAACCTTTTTTCATGGGACGAGTTTCTTGTGCAGAACGCTGCCGGAAATGCCCGATGTAACGACACAACGAACGGACGGCGCGTGCGTAAAAGCCTTCAACACAGACTTTTTATTTTACCTTTTTTTATGACGCAAACCCTAACGAAGCCCAAGCACCGTCGCAGACGGAACGAGGCTTCTCCTGAGAAACACCGCCCCGGTATGGGGGCTATTCTGTATAAAAACCGTAAAGGCGCAGCGTTCCGCGTATGGGCACCCAACGCTGACGCCGTCCACATCGCAGGAGATTTTAACGAGTGGGACGACAAAGCCACGCCTCTCGTCTCCGAAGGCAACGGGTACTGGTACGTCGACCTGCGCAACGCCCGGCCGGGGCAGGAATACAAGTACGTGATTAAAAACGGAAAGAATGTATTCCACAAGAACGATCCTTACGCCCGGAAGGTCACCAGCTCGATTGGCAACAGCGTAATCTACGACCCGGAGGCATTCGACTGGGGCAAAAAGAAATTCCAGATGGCACCGTGGAACGAGGTCGTGATCTACGAAATGCACATCGGAACCTTCAACGCCAAGCACAAGGACCGGCCCGGCGATTTCGCGTCGGCCATCGAAAAGCTGCCTTACCTGCAGAAACTGGGCATCAACGCCGTGGAAGTAATGCCAATTGCGGAGTTTCCGGGAGGCTACTCGTGGGGCTACAACCCGGCGCATCCGTACGCGGTCGAAAGCGATTACGGCGGTCCTGATGCGTTTAAGGAATTTGTCAAAGCGGCGCACGAACACGGCATCGCGGTGATTCTGGACGTGGTCTACAACCACTTCGGGCCTACCGACGTCGACTTGTGGCAGTTCGACGGCTGGTCGGAAAACGAGCTGGGCGGCATCTATTTTTACAACGATTGGCGTGCCGAAACCCCCTGGGGCAGTACTCGCCCTGATTACGGCCGCCCGGAAGTGCGCTCCTACATCGCCGACAACGTGATGATGTGGCTGGAGGAGTACCGCGTCGACGGATTGCGGTGGGACGGAACCGTTTTCATCCGGAACCAGAACTTCATGGGCGGTTCGGCTTCGGACCTGCCCGACGGCTGGAGCCTGATGCAGTACGTCAACGAACAGGTGCAGGCCAAACACCCCGGCAAGCTGATGATCAGCGAAGACCTGCAAGGAAACGAATGGCTCACCAAAACTACGGGCGAGGGCGGTGCCGGCTTCGGCAGCCAGTGGGACAGCAACTTTGTGCATCCGCTGCGCGAAGTCGTCATTACGCAGGATGACCACAGCCGCGACATGCACAAGCTCCTCACCGTTTTGGAGACGCGCTACGGCCTCGATTCGTTTGCGCGGGTGATCTACTCCGAATCGCACGACGAGGTGGCCAACGGCAAGGCCCGCCTGCCCGAAGAAATCTGGCCCGATAACGTAGACAGTTATTTTTCGAAGAAACGCTCCGTGCTGGGGGCCGCCATTGTGTTTACCGCACCCGGCATTCCGATGCTCTTTCAGGGGCAGGAGTTTCTGGAAGACAAGTGGTTTTCGGATACCGACCCGCTCGACTGGTCGCGCGTCAAGGAATTTTCCGGACTGGTCAACCTGTACAAGGAACTTATCAGCATGCGGCGGAACCTGAAGGGGCTCACGCGGGGCCTCAGCGGGCAGGAAATTCAGATCATCCACGTCAACCATGACATGAAGCTGATCGCGTTCCAGCGCTGGAAAGACGGCGGCTCAAAAGATACCACGGTGGTCATCGCCAACTTTTCCAACGAAACGCGGGGCGGTTACACCATCGGCTTGCCGCTGGGTGGGCAGTGGAAAGTACGCTTCAACAGCGACTGGGAAGGCTTCGACGAAGACTTCACCAACCAGTTCACCGGTCACCCCGAAGCGAAAGAAGGTGAGCGTGACGGCCTGCCGTTCCACGGAACGGTCGACGTCGGTCCCTACTCGGTTTTAGTTTTGTCGCAAGACTAAGCAACACTCAAAAAGAAAGGCTTTTCGATCGAAAAGCCTTTCTTTTTTTAGAACCCTATCGAACGGTCAAGGGAGTTGTCGACCTTTGCCCACCGCAGGGCTACTGGCCGGCAGGCGTCGGGTCACCTCGGCCCCGGTCTGCCACTCCAGCGTGCCGGCTTGTCCGCCAGCTTCCTGTCCGGTTGCGCGCGTGAGGGCCTCGATCGTGCGGTGCGTAATGTCGTATCCTTTGCCGCTGACAATGCCAATCAGCGGCTGGCGGTGTTGAGCATCCGTTGCGTAATAGTTACCCTTCAGCACATTATCGCCCGCTTTTTCGCCGGTAAAGACAATCATGTCGGCGTGCTTTCCTTCACCAATCAAATTGTCGGTGACTGTATTGTTTTTGAGTTCGAAAACTTTACGGGGCATGCCGTGCAAACAAACATTCACCCAGTTGTGCCAGACGGTGTTGTGTTCGACCACCGCCGCGCTTGACGCCGAAATGTAAATGCCGTGCTTTTTATTGTTCGTCACTAAATTATTGCGAATCAGGGCACCCACCTGATCACCGGGCAGGGGGTAGCTGATTTCGTACATGATGCCGTTGTCGTTCTCACTCACCTCGTTGTTCTCAATGGTGATGTCGCCAAAGCAGGTATCGAACCAGATGCCGTTTCCGCGGTTGCGTTTCACCACGCAGTTGCGAACCGTTACGTCGCGGCAGAGAGGGACGCATTTGATGCCACCGGCGTGCCAGATCGCCATAAAACGCCGGGTATTGTTGTCCGTTACGGTACAGGAATCGATCAGTATGTGCATGGGAGCCCGCGTGCGGGTGGCCACCGGGGCGAGCGGTTGCTGGTCGTCCAGTTGTCCGTTCATGTTAATACCCGAGTCGCCGTTGCGTCGAAACTGGCAGCGCCGCACGGTGTGGTTGTCGCCGGTAATTTTCAGGCCCATGAAGTCGCCGTCGTCGAAATTGCAGTCTTCGGCGGTCCAGTGGTGCGCACCGAGTTGCACCAAGTACGACGGAACGCCTTTTTCAGAGCCGTTGCTGTGGGCGAACCCAATGCCCTGCAGCCGCACGTGGGCCGCTTCCGGTCCCTCCAGCACAAACTTTTGCACGCTGGCCTCCATGAGGTGGGCGTTAGGATCGGCCCCGTCGGGAAGCTGGCAATACATCGTCTGCGTTGTGTGGTCATAATAAAAAGAGCCGGGTGTCAGGTCTTCTTGCGTTTCACCTACCGGTTTGAGAATCAGTTGGCCCAGGTACTTGCGGAAATGCCAGCCCGACTGTGACCCGACCTGTTGCAAAGGTTGCCCGTCCATAAAAAGCTGCTGGCTGTTGGTAGACCAGGGTGCCTGCCAGATGTTGTCGCGCCACACACGCCAGTCGTTGATTTCGGCCGACCCTTTGAGGAACGTCTTCTCCGGCCCCGCGCCCTGAAGTATCAAGGGCTGCTGGGCCGTGCCGCCGCGCGTAATCTGCAGTTCGCCTTCGCGGTACGTACCCGCCGCCAGGTGGATGGTGCCGCCCGCCGTGACGCGTTGCAGCGCCCGGCGCAGGGTTAGATAGGGGTGCTGTTGAGAGCCGTCAGCCGCGTCGTTGCCATTGGGCGCTACGTACACTTCGGGGGCCTGAGCGAGGGGCGTAAGGTTTGTGCGTGTCGCGGGCGAAGGCTTTTCGGGCGTGGCGGCGATATCTGCCTGAAGATGAGACGGAAGCGGTAAACTTTTCTGGTCTGGTGCAAGTTTATAAAAACCGAACCAGGCGAACAGAAGCGCAAATGCGCCGATCGCCAAGCTTATGCCAAGTTTACGAGGACCGATCATGCTATTGTTTAGATGAATATTCTGAGAGGGTACGAGAAACGGGAATTGGAAACGTAACAGGCTCTGACTCAATAAATTGTTTCTCTTCATATTATTTGGAGTATCGAATGATATTTGCTAAATAAGTAGGAAATTAGACTAAAATGAGGACAATGCGGAGGGTCCTTTATGAGTAAGTCTAATAGAAACTATCAAGTTTTGATGTAAGATATTTTCCTTTTGGGCATCGAATGGCGGCCCTTCAGGAAGGTGATTATTCTCTGTCAATAACCTAATACTACAAGGATCATACCCTTATGAACATCTCTACGTCGACTTTTCAATCGGTTCTGCTCATTGACGACAATAGCATTGATAACTTCATCAATAAAAAACTGATTGAGACGACAGGTGTCGCTGAACAAGTGGTGGTAATGGATTCGGGCGCTGGTGCTTTAGATTACTTAAAAACGCTGTCTACGTTTCCGGACGTGATTCTGCTGGATGTGCAGATGCCCGGCATGGATGGTTTTGCGTTTTTACAAGAGTATGCGAAACTGCCCGCAGAACTCACACAGCGCTGTACGGTATTCATGTTGTCGTCGTCCATCGATCACCGCGATCTGATTCGCGCGCGGGAAAATCCGCACGTGAAACGCTACTTTAACAAACCTCTTAACGTACAGGAACTGTTGGTTTATGCAACGGCCTGAAAAAAAAACGTCAAATCTCCAGGCAGAGATTTGACGTTTCGTCAGGAATGATTGCTACTTAAAGAGAAATAACGGAATTCTCTTCGCCGAACGGTGACGCCACGTATTTGTCGGCTTCTTCGTCGTTCAGCCAGCGGTCTTCGCCCAGCAGGTACCGAAACTGATACTCCTTACCGGTTTCCAGGTCGAGAGTGACGCCGAATGTGCCGTTTTTCTTGGGCTTCATTTGAGTAGAAGCTTTATCCCAATCGTTAAAATCACCGACCAGGAAAACCTTTTTCTCAGGGGTTACCGTCTCTTTCGCCAGTTCGAAAGTCGTTTGACAAACCGGTTTGCTCTTCAGAAACTTCTTTTTAATCATTTCTAGCAAATAAATTTAAAGTGAACCAAAATCGATGCGAATATACTAAGTAGTTGTTAATCAGCAACAAATGCTTAGGCGAATTTGCACTATTCGACGGTCGCTTGGTCGAGACGCTACGAAATGTTCAAACGCTGCCCTTTGAGGCAGTTACGCACGCGGCGAATCGAAGGTTGTGCGCGCAAAAGAGAAAAAAGCCCCTTTCTGACGAAACCTCTATCTTTGTTGTCTTTCTATCACCAACACACGACTACGGATTATGGGAATTTGGTTTCTGTGCAAATTGAGCTATCAGCAGCAAGAAGAAAACGGCAAAGTCACGAAGGTAAAAGAGCAGTATTTGATCGATGCCATGTCGTTCACCGAGGCGGAAGCGCGCGTTTACGAAGAACTGGGAAGCGCCCTGCCGGAGTTTATCTTGCAGAGTGTCAATAAGATGAATCTTCAGGAAATTTTCCACTACGAAGATCAGGAGACGTGGTACAAAGCCAAGGTCGTATTCATCGACGTTGATGAGAAAACCGGCAAGGAAAAGAAAACGGTGAACACCATGCTGGTGACGGCCGACAGCGTAAAACAGGCGTGCGAGCGCATCGAAGAGAGCCTCGGTACCCTGATGGTGACCTGGCAGATTACGGACGTAGGTCTGACGCCGATCATCGAGATTTTCCCCTACGTCGACGACCGCGAAAACAACGAAGACGTCCGCGCGTTTGCCGAGGAAGTCGACCTGGAGACGGGCGAAGTGGTGGCGGCTGCCGCTACGAGTGAATCGTCAGAGCCAGCTTAAAGAATAGATTATCGCCTATCCGAGACTGGGCGTAGGGACCTATCCGAAGGAAGGCCCCTGCGCCCAGTCCTGCTTTCAGGCCGGGCACTCCCAGCACCAGCACATCGCTCAGAAACAGCCCGCTTTCGTAATACCCGTTTTTAAGCGTACGAATCGGTATGCCCCGGTGGTAGTCCGGGTGGCGCAGCCCACCGAACCCTACGTTGCTGATGGCTTCGAGCGCAGGTTGGAAAAACAGACTTCCTTCGTAGAGCCGCCCGAAATCATGCGACAGAAACAGGTAGAGGTACCGGTCGGCCACAAATTCGTTGTAGCGCATGGTCTCGAAGCTGTTGTGCGTCACTACCGAGCCCGGACTGAAACTGCCCGGTGCGTTGTAGAGGATGGGATACGGCAACGCACCGTGGGCCTGCCCCACCTGCAACTGCCAGCCGAACCGCCCCACCACGGCCAGAGGAATGGTTTGCCGCAGACGCAGATCCCAACGCTGGTAGCGGTAATGACCGTTGAACGCCCCGCGGAGGCCTTGCGCAAACTGCAGCCACAGCTCCGGGTAAAGGGTGCCGAGCGAAAGCCGATCGAGCGGCGTGCGAATGAACCGTTCGCCGAACGACCAGCGCACACCGGCCTGCCATTCCGCAAACTGGAAGTGCGTCAGAGGCAACTCCCGGTACTGATACGTGTACTGCGGTTCCCGCTCGAACTGGTGCAGCCCCAGCTGAAAGTACACGTTCTGGTACGGTTCGGCTTCGACCGAGAGTTGTAGACGTCGGACCCGATCCATGCGGTTGAAACGGTAGGGGCGCAGGCGTTCGCTGAGGTACTGCGGCTTGTCGAAGGCAAACGCCAGCCCACCGGGTTCGTCGATGTCGTCCTGAAACGCAAAAGTACCTTCCAACGGCAACGCCAGCCAGGGTTGCCACGTGCCGTCGAAGCCCCACTTGAACGCCTGGTCGCGAAAGCCCCACCCCACATACGCACCCCCCGCCAGTGTTTCCGAAAGGCGCTGGTTGGTATGAAAGCCAAAGCCCAGGCGCAGCCCTTCGTAGTCGTTGAAACGCGCCACGCGGTTCAGGTCGATGTACACCGAACGGTACGGAATGCGGCCGCCGTACAGCAGCTCTCCGGCCGTTAACCAGCGGTCGAAGCGCTCAATGGTCGCCACCGTATCGTACAGGTGGTACGTGTTCTGGTCCTCCTGCGTCAGGGGGTAGGGGCGGTGCGCCTGCCAGTAGTCCGGGGGCTGCACGGCCGCCCCCGGGTCGTAGTCCAGGGCGAACTCGTCGAAACGGCGGCGCGGCAACTGTACCCGCGGTGCGTAGTCGAGCAGACGCGTGTCGGCCGTCGCCCCGAAGCGCAGCCGATAGGCCGTCACCTGATCGACCGAGAGCTGCGTGCGTGTAACGACGGGCACAAGTCCGCCGCTCCCCTGCGGCGCGAATTGCTGGTAGATGTGTTCCGTGACTTTATCGGGTGAGTCGCGCAGCCGCTCGTCCGGTTCGGCCACCAGGTAGCGGACCTGTCCGGTCCGGTGCTGGATGTAAAGCAGCCCGCGTAGGCCTTTCATGAGGCGGGGGGCGTGGGCATTGTACCGCACGACGTACAGGGCATCGGACCCTGTACCGGCCGTATCTACTACCTCAAAATGGTAAAATCGGGCGGTAAGGTGGTGTAGGGGGCCTACATAATCGGTGCCGGCCAGGGGCAAATATGCATCGAACGGAGAGAAGGGCTGGGTTTGCAGAGCATACGCCAGCGGCGAGGCGTAATCGATGCCCGACGCTTGTACGGCCTGGATGACTTGCTTGTCGTGCAGTGGGCCGCGGCGGTGCCGGTCCACGACCGATTCCATCAGGAACAGATGCCGGTCGGCCCCGAACTGAGGCGGTAACTTTTCCAGTCCAAACCGCTTTCCCCACCGCCGGGCGAGCTGCTGCACCGCTTCCGGATTTTGCAATGATACGCTCAGGCGTGTGTACTGACTGAGCGAAAAACGGTGGCGCAACGGGTCATGGCGCGGCTGTGTGGCGAGCACGGCATCGATCAACCGGCGGGCCTGGGGCGTAGTGCTGTCTGCCCGCACCACCCACAGGTAGCGGTTCATGTCGATGCGCAGGGAATCTTCCGTCTTTTTGACGACGTGGTACCCGGTGCGGTGCAGCGGCAGGCGGAACTCGAGCCGGTCGCCGATCCGGAGGGAATCCAGGGTAAAATTGCCGTCGACGTCGGAAATCTGGAAGCGTTCGCCGGCGTTGACCTCCACTACTACGAACGGTAGCGGCTTTTGTGTAAAGGTTTCGCGTGCCTGGCCCCGGACCGAAAGGGTTTGGCCCTGGGCAATGCCTTTCGCCAGCACGATCATGATCAGCAGCAGGAGCGGGCGGAAACAAAAATGCATGCAGGCAGACCTTCTAAACAAAGCCACAAACGTACTCAATGCCGAAGGATGCGCGCAACTGCAGGACGCCTGTTCGGTGCCAGGGCAAAAATGCTTTGCCGAGTAATGAATTTCATAAGTCAATACTGCCACATCGAATGCCAGGACACGAGCATATTCGGCCGAACTGGCTCATCCTGCGTAACTTACCAGACGTAAGAGGAAGAAAGTTGCGGTATCTCTCTAACTTTAGCTGACTATGGATTTATGTGAACTGAAGATTTCAGACGAAACGCGGTGGCAACGACATCCGTGGGAACAGGCGCGCCTGGAAGTGATTGTGGAGTTGCTCGACAGCCTCGGGGGAGACGTTACCGATCCTATGAACGTGCTGGACCTGGGCTGCGGCGATTTGTTCGTAGCCCGGCAACTGACCGATTTTTTCCCGCAGGCCCGGTTCTTTTGTGTGGACATTGCGTTTGAGCCGGCGTTGAAACAAAAATTGCAGACGCAACTTCAGAAAGAAGGCCTGGCGAACCGGATTCGCCTTTACGCATCGCTGGAAGAACTGGAGGCCGATGCCCGCGTGCCTAACCAAATGGACCGGGTGTTGATGCTGGACGTGCTCGAACACATCGAAGACGAGATCGGCTACCTGCGGTTTGTCAATACCTTCGCGTTTATCACCTCGGCCACGCGCTTTGTCATCACCGTGCCCGCCTGGCACTGGCTCTACAGCCGTCATGATGCTTTCTTGCGCCATTTCCGTCGGTACACGACACAAAAATTAGAGAAGCGCGTGACGCGCGGCGGCCTTCGCCCCCTCGAAAGCGGGTACTTTTTCTCTACGCTGCTGTTGCCACGGTTGGCGCAGTGGGGCTGGGAAAAGCTGGCTGCGCCCACGCGGCGGGTTCGAGGCATCGGTGCCCACCAGGGGCATCCCTCGGTCGACGGCGTGGTGCGCGATACCCTGATTGTCGACTTTCGGATCAGTCGCGTATTACGACAGATTGGTGTGCGCCTGCCCGGGCTCTCCTGTTACGCGCTATGTCGACAACAGGCGTCGTAATTCCGTGCTACAACGAGGCGCACCGCTTGCCGGTCACGGCATTTCGCCAGTTTGCCGCTCAGTACCCCGAGATCTGCCTGTGTTTTGTCGACGACGGCAGCAGCGATGCTACGTACTCCATGCTGCAGGCACTCCGGCAAGGGCAGGAAGCGCGCGTTTTTGTCATACGCATTGAAACCAACCGAGGAAAAGCGGAGGCCGTACGGCGGGGAATGCACTTTTTGCTGGAAAACACCCCACTGACTTGCCTGGGCTTTCTGGATGCCGATCTGGCGACCCCACCCGAGGGATTTATGGCGCTTTGTCATCACCTGCTGACGCACAAGCAGTACCAGGTAGTGACCGGCGCACGCATCCGGCGCCTGGGCGCCGAAATCGAACGGTCGGCGGCCCGGCACCTCATCGGGCGTGTGATGGCTACCGGCATCAGCCTGATGCTGCAGCTGCCGTTTTACGATACCCAGTGCGGTGCCAAAGTATTCACACGCGAAATAGCAGCCCTCCTGTTCGCCCAACCGTTTTGCAGCTCATGGCTTTTTGACGTAGAACTCTTTTTCCGATTGCAACAACACGAAGGCCTGGCCCGCACGCGACAACTGGTCTACGAGTATCCATTGCCCCGCTGGTCCCATCGGGCCGGTTCTAAAATCACCTACCGCGACGGCTGGCAGGTTGTCCGCGAGTTGTATCGCATCTGGCACCGCTACCGAGGCGTGGGGGGAGCGACCCTTACGCCGGTGCAAACAACAGATTGAGGAGACCGAAAAATTCGGGCCATGTCGTTGCGGCGAAAGCGTAATGAAACGGACCCCAGTAAATGTAGGTCAGCTTGAGGTTGTAGAAGATGAAAAACAGCATGAAGGCCCCCATCACGTAGTTGATCCGGTACCCGGAGCGCAGCAGAAAATTGATAAAATAGGCCAGGGGCAACGCCAGTAGGGGGAGGTACTCCACAAAGCAGCGGTGTCCAAAGGCTCCCCCGAACCACCACGACCACCAACTGCTGAATACATAGATTGCCGCTGCCAGGATAATCAGTACAGCTATGCTGCTGAACCGTCGTTTGAACAAAGCTTCGAACAGCCCGACCAGCGCAAACAGCATGATGGGGCTGTACAGGAGCCAGCCGTTGCGTGAGCTGAACAACACCTGCAGGACTTTGGGCTCATTCCAGTAGATAAAAGACTGATTCCCATAAGAATACATAATCCAATGCCCGGTTACGTGGTGCCAGTACAGCATTTGGGGGAAGAGCAGCGGAAGCGCCGCCAGCGGAATCAGGCAGAAGGAACCAAAGTGTCGAACGATGTGCAGGATACGAGCTTTGAACTGTGACCAGCTATGCACCTCGTACAGCAGCAGGTAGAGCCCGAAGACGGCATTATTGGGTCGGATGAGGGCAATCAATCCACAACAAACGCCATACAGTACGAATATGCCCCGGGTGGAATTGTCAGAGAGCAACCGAGGTGTGAGGTAGAGCAGCAGCGACACCAAAAAAAATGAATACACATGCGACATGCCCGATTCCACCACCGTATAGTAAAACAAATTGGTGCCTAGGTAGAGGCACGTCAGATTAAGGAGCGCGACCGCAGTGGAAAAATGCCGCCGGATGACGCGAAACAGAAGGTAACAGGCCAGCGTGGCGTAAAAGGCCGCAGCAAGTTTGATCGCGATAGCGTAGGGGGCGGAGTAACCGGTGGCTGGCGCATCGGTCAGGAGGGCGTATACATGGGCCAGCAAAAAGAAAGGCAACTGCAACAGGGCCACCCCGCAGGTGTAGGGCGTGAAAATCTTTTCGGTGCCCGGGTAAAACTGAAACTGTGAGGAGCCCGTCTTGGCCAGAAATCCTTCGAAGCCGCCGTGAATCAGCAGCGCGGGCAGGTAAAGATAGTAGCCCTCTGCGTCGGACCAGATGACACGCGTGACGTGCATGCCCCGGTACGAAACGCTGAGCAAAACCAGCACAAGGCAGAGGAACGGCAACAGAGAAACGGCTGAAAACTCGAAACGTCGAGGCAGGGAAAGAGGCTTCATAGAACGATGAAAGAGCGGAGGCGTTTAAGACTCCTTATGCAACGTCAAATGCTGTTTGGGGTGTAGAAATCATAATCGGTTGGTACGTAGGCAGGGAGTTTGCTCCGTTCATCGGAAAGGCCACTTTCTACAATCCGCCAACGTGCCCAGGCCCGCGAATGCCGTGAAGATACGCAGTGGTAGCTGAAAATCAGGAGCAAACCGAGACTTCCCTAACCCTTGGGCAGGTCGGCTGTGCCGTGGCCGGTTCAGTAAGTTTTTTCCCGGGATAGCAATTAAGTTTGCTGCCAATGCTGCAACTCAACATCGGCCCTTTGGGTTTTCGTAGGCACCAGGCGGTGATGCTTGGCCTATTCATCGTCGAGCTAGGATTTTACACCGTCTATGCCAACCGCCTCGGTCCCTACCTAAGTGCATCGCTCTTTTTTGTAAGCTCGCTGGGCATCGGGTTGTACCCGCTGTGGTGTGCCCGGCAGGCGCCCTATTCGCCCGATCGCTTGCAGTTTCGTCAGGTCACCGTTCCCCGCTTGTTAGTCGGGCAAGTGCTGTTTGGACTAGGGGCGGTGGTGTTGGCCGTAAAGCAGTTGGCCATCATCCGTGCGTTTCCGCTGGATTACCACCTTTCCGACGTCATTCCTTCGGTCGATCAGTTCGTAACGCGCTTTTTGCAGGGAGAAAAGGTCTACGGACGAGACATTGCGTACCCCGAATATTCGATTATTCCCAACTACCTGCCTTTCCAATGGCTGCCCATGACCTTCTCGAAGTGGGCACAGATCGATTTGCGGTGGTCGGCCTTGCTGATGTGTGTGACGGGCATCGTTGCTTACGAATGGGCCGTGCTGAAGGCGAACGTACGTTGGGGACCTCTTCTCGGCTGGCTGGCCCTGCCTCTGGTCGCCCTGGGCCTGATGATGCAGCACCGACCCGATGTGTTTGGGTACACCGTAGAACCCATGGTCATGGGCTATTACTTGCTGCTTGGTTGTAGCCTGATGAGCCGGTCGATCGGCTTCCGCGCGGTGGCACTGCTACTGTGCGGCTTGTCGAGGTTTTCGCTGCTGTTGTGGGTGCCCCTCTACCTGCTGATTCTCTTTTGCGAGGAACCCCGCGCCCGAACCTGGCGTCTGCTGGCCTATTGCGTCGTCGGCGTGCTGTTGGTGTACATCATTCCCTTCATGTCACAAAACTGGACTGCTCCCTTCCGGGCCATGCAGGCCTACGAAACGGCCGCTCTGGGCGAATGGGCCGGACAGGCCTGGCAGGAGCCCGGGGCCAAGCCATTCCAGTTGTTCCAGGGTTACGGCTTTGCCGCATTTTTCCACGACTTTGGCGGAGGGGCTTTGCTCGACCGCCTGCACAGCCTGCAGCGGACACACCTTTGGCTTTCGCTGGCGGCAGTCGTGGCCATGGGCGTGCTGTTTTTCCGGTACCGTCGCCGCATCGACTCCCGCTACTTTGCGCTGATTAGCCTGAAGGTCTACTTCGCTTTTTTCTACAATTTCATCCAGGTGCCCTACGGCTACCTTTTCATCGTGCCCGTAATGCTTTCGGTCGTGGTGATTTTCTTCCTGCCGTTTGCGCGGTCGGCCAGCACCGAGGTGCCGTTAGATCAGCCGGAGATTCACGGCTGAGTCGCTAAAAACGCGCGTGCGCGTTCCAAGTTAGGCTGGGTAGCTTCTATAAAGCGGTAGAATGCGGTGTGGCGATTCAGCCCAAACGAAGCGCTGCGTTGCCGGGTGAAGAAGACCCCGATGACCTCCTCGATCTCTGCCGCCGTATTAACATGCTCGTGCCGCATCAGTACCTGGTAGTCAAGACCATGTTTTTGGGTGAATTCATATCCTGTTACTTGGGTTCCCAAACGCCAAAGCCACGTGCCTTCGTTGGGAATAGAAATCCGCAGGCTGCCCTGAGAGGCCAGCAGTAATGCAGCTTTGGCCACTACCGTCGGCAGATCGGTGATGTGCTCGAAGGTAGCCACTGCGGTGATGCGGTCGTAGCGGGCATCCGCGGGCACCTCCCGAATGTCGTCGTAAAAATGACGCACCTCGTGCTGGTACGGAGAGTGCTCGTACAGGCTGTGGAAGGGTTCAATTACGTCATAAGGAAACGAGTTGGCCTCGTAAGGGATCTGGTTGAGGGTACCCGCCCCGATTTCCAGAGTGGCGAAGTTGCGCTTCTGGCCTTTCAGGTCTTCGGCAACTTTGCGGTGCAACCACCGCTCCAGTTGTTGCGAAACGGAGGTCGCTTTGGTGTTGCCCTCCCGGTTGTCGAGGTAATGCTGGGCATAGATGGCTTGGTAAGGGGGGGGCAGCGGGGGCCGTTTCTTGGGAAATCGCTGTAAAATGGGGAATTCGTTTTCGAGCGCCATAAGGTTTACTGGGTAAGGTAAAAAGGGTAAAAACGATCGTTTTTGGCAATCGTTCGGTCAGTTTTTTGGTAAAGATCTACGCCTACCGGGCGAATCATCAGTTCGTCGATGTCGAGGAGAGGAGCGCCGGGAGCTACGTTCGAACACGTGATGCGTACCGAGGTCGCCGACGGGGGCACTTCTACCGGAGCTTCGAACAGCGCCCATGGGCCATCCAGCGTGGCCAATTCGCGAAAAGCCGAAAAGCGCTGGCTGGACACCGGCGTGTGCGTCGTATCCAGGAACTGCACGTCGACCAGCGTACGCGCGTATAAATCTTGCGCAATGTCGGCCATCCAGAACGTAAGGAGGCACCGCGACGCCTGCGAAGGAACCGATCCTTCGTACAGCACCCCCCCGTTAAGCGGAATACGTTTCCCGCCGGCCCCTTGGTAAGCCGCTGCGGAATCTTCTTCGTCAAACGACTGGTAGACGAACGCTGCCCCGGCCGGAGTGGCCCAAAGGTTCTCTTGCGGGGGGCGACGCAGCGTATCCCACGCGGCCCAGGTGCGTTGTGCCTGCTCGCGCGGCAGGGCGGCAAGTTGGCGCAGGGGCAATTCAGCCACCACCAGCCGGTTCAGTTGCGACACGGGGCGGGCATGGTGCAGCATGGTGCGGCCCACGGTGTTCATCTCCACCGTATCGATCATCAGCAGCAACGGTCGTGCATCAGGCAGCTCGTCCAGTAAAGGGTATGGACGGTAGGGCTCCAGGGCCAGGGGTAGGTTGCGGTACGTTTGGCCCAGCGAGGTGCGGGGCATGTGCACGGCAGTAAGCGGCAACCCGGTATGTAGCGAAAGCAGGTAAGCGTAGACCGGAAAAGCTTCCAGCCACACGCTTTCGGAACCCAGATGAAAGTACGGATGCGGCACAATGGCTTGCACCTGCGCTGGATTTACCTGACGAATCCAGTCGTTTTGGGGAAGCGCAAGGGCGTAGTCGGCATAATCGGGTAGCTTGTTTTGCAGCGATGCACCCACACCCCGGTTGTTTTCAAAGGCTTCGTAGTACAACAGCAGTAGCGGCAGCACGAGCCACACCCCCCGCACGGAACGGAGAGGAAGTCGGCCCGCCGTGCGGTAGATCCACACAAAAGCCAGCCAGTTGATGACGTAGAAAAATACCCAGTTGAACCGTCCGATGCTACGCAACTGCCGGAAAAACGGCACATAATAGACCAGCCGATCGGAGGGTGCCCAGGTAAACGGCCAGCCAAACGACAGCAGCAGGCAGACCACGCTGGTCCAGAAAAGTGCGTTCAGCAGCGGATCGCCCGTCCAGCGGAGCCAGGAGAACTTTTGGTGCCGTATCAGAAAAAACAGGCCGCTGCCCAGCAGCACCACGAGAAACCCGACCGCCGTCAGGCCAATGTAGGCAATGCCTTCGTGGCTCACCTCACGGATGGGGATCAGGTGCTCGTGAATCAGACGGCCGAGGGGCTGGTTGATGGGCAGAAACACCCCCTCCCACGAAGCGTGGTAAGCAAAAAAGCCCCAGGGGTAGCGCGAGCGGTCGGTGACCGGATCGGTCAACAGCAGCCAGCCTGTAAATACGGCATAGGCTATCACTACCTGAAGCGCATAGTGGCCAACGGCCCAAAGCGGACGACGGAACCGCTGTTCGAAAAGCCACTGCCATGCCCAATAACCCGTGAGCACCAGCGCCATGAGGCCATAAAAATAGAGATGGGTCAGGGCACAGACCAGCAGAAAAAGACCGATGACAAGACTTTTGCCGTGGGTCGGTTTGCGGTCGAAACGCAGCATCAGCCAGAACAGCATCGGCAGAAAAAACTCGTACACCAACGCCAGGTGGCCGTGCATGCGGTCGACCTGCGGCGACAGAAACGCGATTCCTGTGGCGGCCAGGGCTGCATAGAGGGGCTCGACTCTGAGGGACGACAACAGAAGATAATACACCAGCGCACACACCATCAATGATAGCAGCATCGACAGGTTCAGGATACCCACCGTGTAGTTCGAAATGTCGTACACATACTCGCTGAATGCCTTCACCACATTGGTCAGGAGCGGATTCGCCGTGTAGAGGACATGGTCGCCATAGGGGTAATTCATGCCTTCGAACCGGTGGTACGACGTGTCGTACTTGATGTGGTAGAGGCTGGTATAGTAGGCTTGAAGTCCATCGCCACCTGCCGAGAAGTAGTACGTATTCGGGCTTACCAACAAAGGCCGGTACAGAAGGCTGAGGGCAGAAAGAGAAAGCAGGAACGTGAGGAGAAAGCCGGTTGTAGAGGAGCGGATCATCACAACTCTTTCGGAGAAGCCAGCACAGGATCAACGGCATCAGTGGCATCTTTTACGAAATAAAGAGGCCGGTTTTTTGTCTCACGGTAGATCCGTGCCAGGTATTCGCCCAGGATGCCGATCACCACCAGTTGGACGCCGCCCATCAACAGCACCGTGACCAGAATTGAGGTCCAGCCTTCGATGGTTTGCCCCCGGAAATACATCACTATGGCAAACAGCGCGTACAACAGACCGGCACATCCGAAAAACAGGCCGGCAAAAAACGAGAGCTGTAGCGGCCGTGCCGAGAAGGAAATGATGCCGTCAAGTGCCAGATAGACCATTTTCTTGAGCGTATACTTGCTTTTGCCGGCGTGGCGCGTCGTCTCCTGGTACGGAACATACACCTGGTTGAAGCCAATCCAGGCAAACAGCCCCCGGTTGAAGCGGTCTTTCTCAGGCAGGGACAGGTAAGCTTGCAGGGCACGTCGGCTGACCAGCCGGAAATCGGCGGCCCCAGGGTGGAAGTGGGTATCCGACAGGTAGTTCATGAGGCGGTAAAACCAAACAGACGTTTTGCGTTTCAGGACCGACATGTGTTCGCCGTCTTTGCGGATGGCGTGGACCACGTCGTACCCGCGTTGAAAATGCTTGTAAAGTTCGGGCAGCATCTCCGGGGGGTGTTGCAGGTCGGCATCCATCGAAATAATGGCTTCGCCCTGGCTGTGTTCGAACCCGGCTGTGAGCGCCACCTGATGCCCAAAGTTGCGCGACAGAGAAACGCCGCGGACGGCCTTGTCGTGTTGGGCCAGGGTGCGAATCTCCTGAAACGACGCGTCGGTGCTGCCGTCGTCCACAAACACAATCTCGTAGCGGAGCCCGGTGGGTTGCAGTACCTCCGTCAGGCGGCGGTGGATCACTGGTAAGTTTTCGGCCTCGTTCAGCAGGGGAATGACGATGCTAAGGTCTTTCAAAACGGTTGCCGCAGTTAGTTGAAATGAGACTACACAAGGAGAAACAGGGACCAAACTTACATGAATTCCGCTAATGTCATGAGGGCCAGAAAGATCCCTGAAGTCAGGGTAGCCGCGTCAGTGTTACGTCGTCTACATAAAACGCCCCCCGCCCGTCGCCCATCCAGGCGTAGAGCTTGAACTTGGCGTCTTCTGGCAGGCCTTCCGGCAATTCAATCACCTTTTCGAGCTTCCACCAGGCGTTACTTTCTCCGGTGTGGGCCACCTCTTCGTAAACCAACCCGGAATTATCGACGGGCGAGTGCACGGCCATGATCAGGGCTACGTGGGCCTTGGGGTCGTCGCGGTACACATACGCCTCCAACTTGAGGCGGCGCGCCCCTTCGTGATAGAACTGCCCCACGGGCTTGGAGAAACTGGGACCGAAAGGCTGCTGGGGCGTTACTTTGATGCTGTACCGGCCCGAGTGTGCGCGCTCGTCCGTCAGGGTCGGAAGTGAGGTCCATCCGCCATAGCTCTCAAAGTCGTTATGGGTAATCAGATGCGCATCATCACGGGAATCGGGCGCTCCGCAGCGGACAAGACTTACGGCAGTAACTAGGACCAGCATCCCTGTGCGGAAATAACTCATGGCTGTAAAGTAAGTTGGGTAGAGTCGGCGACGTGTGGCCGAACCAGTTTCAGCAAACGGCAGTGTCCGTAACTTTCCAGCGTGACGTAATCGTACTGGGCAGCGAGGGGCGGGAGGTACGACGATTCGCACGTCATAACCGTAGCACCCACGGGAAGTTGGGCAATTTGCGACAGGTGGGTGAGCTGGTACTGGTAGGCATGATTGTAGGCATGCACGTAATAGTACAGGTGCGTGTTGTTCAGCGGATTTAGAATGTAGTACTCTTTCAGCGAAGGATTCGTCTCTTTAAGGTGCTGCATAAAGGGGCCGTATTCCAGCTGGCTCCAGTTGATGTAATAGGAAAAGCCCAGCGGAAAGCGATTTTTGTGGAGAATCCACCTGTAGCTGGGTATGAAGAGCACCAGAAATACGACCACCGTTGCGTGCCACGCCCGGAAAGGGAGCCGGTACAGCATAATAAAGTAGTCGGCCATCAGGAATATCCCGATGCTGGTGAGCAGGGCCAGAAAGGGATAGGTGGGGACATCGTACCAGGCAATTTTTGTGGAAGCCACCGATAACACCAGCAGCAGGCTCAATGCACAGCACAAGGAAAGGACGACCAGCGGGTGGTAGGGGCGGGTAGGGTGCAGAAACAGAAACGGAAGTATAAACGGTAGCACAAATATCCACGGCGTAAAGCGCTCGGTAATCAGGTTCGTCAGGTAGTAATAGGGCCCTCCTTTGTGGCCTTGTACTACGCCGCCAAAGCGCCCGCCGAGTTCGTACTGCCAGACGTGCGCGAAATATCCCGGATTGTTCCATTCCCGCACGACATAGTAAGTCACAATGGCGAACACAAATACCCCAATGGCGGCATAAAGCTGCCAGAATTTGAAAAGCACCCCGAGTTTACCACGGAAGAGAGCATACAAGAACAGCCCCGGCAGAAAAAACAATCCGGCGATCCCTTTGATCAGGGAGGCGATCAGAATGGCACCGGCACAGAGAAGCAGGTAAAGCGTGCGGCGTCGGTCATGTTCCAACAGGCGATAATACGCGAAGCACGAAATGGTCAGAAATAGCGTGAGGGGAGCGTCGGTATCGGCAGTCCGTGTTGCATGAGGCCCTACGTAGCCATAGGCGCTCAACAGCACCAGCGCGCTCAGGTACCCGATCAGCGGCTGGCGAATCTCACGACTGCAAAACCAGATCAGTAAAAGGGCGGTACCCAGGCCACTCAATGCCGACGGCAGGCGCAGCGCTACTTCTGAAAAGCCGAACAATTGCAAACAGACCGCCTGAATCCACTTCATCAGCGGTGGCTTGGTGGTATGTTGATTGACCAACCAGCTCCCGCCTTCGACCATATCCATCGCACTGACAGCCCGCAACGATTCGTCCCAGATGTAGAGTGCCGGATGTCCCAGTCGCCAGAAAAGCGCGAAATACGCAAGGATCAGGAAGGGAGGCAGCAGAAAGAAATGAATCGATCGCTGAGAGGAAAGCGTCATGCGAATCACGAATGAAACAGTAAACATAGGAGATAAAACGCATTCGCGAAAGCCTGACGGTGACTACGTTGGGACGCAGGCGATTTAGCCGGCGCCGCGTTCGGTCACGATGCCCTGGGTGGCCGCCCACTGGTTTAGGTCCTGTTTCTGTAGAGCCGACGCCATCAGTTCCGGAAACAGGTCGGGAGTACAGGCGAACACGGGAACGCCCATCGCGGCGAGGGCGGCAGCGTTCTGGTGATCGTAGGCAGGCTTGCCGTCGTCGCTCAGCGCGAGCAGCACCACGAGTTGCACGCCGGCCTGGGCCAGGGCATTGGCCAGTTGAAGCATCTTGCGGCGGTCGCCTCCTTCGAACAGGTCGGTGATCAGCACCAGCACCGTGTCGGTGGGGCGAGTGATAAGTTGTTGGCAATACAGCAAGGCGCGGTGGATGTCGGTGCCGCCGCCCAACTGCACACCGAACAGCAGATCGACCGGATCTTCCAGGTCTTCCGTCAGGTCGGCCACCGCCGTATCGAACACGATCATGCGGGTGTTCACCGCCGGGATGGACGCCAGCACCGCCCCGAAGATGCCGGAGTAGATGACCGAGGCGGCCATCGAGCCGCTCTGGTCCAGACACAACACCACGTCTTTCAGCGCCGAGCGTTTCCGTCCCCAGCCCAGGCGCGTTTCCGGTACGATGGTCCGGTAGTCGGGTTGGTAATGCTTCAGGTTTTTGAGGATGGTCCGGTGCCAGTTGATTTCGTGGTGGCGCGGACGTTTGTTCAGTGCGGCGCGGTTCAGGCTACCCGCCACGGCCTGTTGCATGGGATGCGCCAGCTTCTTCATCAAATCGTCGACCACCTTCTGCACCACTTGCCGGGCCGTATCCTTCGTTTTCTCCGGAATCACCCGACTCAGCGAAAGCAGCGTCGCGACCAGGTGGATGTCCGGTTCGGCCGAGGCCAGCATTTCGGGTTCCAGAAGCATTTGCGTCAGATTCAGCCGCTCCAGGGCATCGCGTTGCATCACCTGCACCACCGACGAAGGAAAGTAGGTGCGAATATCGCCCAGCCAGCGCGACACGTTCGGAGACGAGGAGCCGAGGCCGCCTTTCCGCTCCGCATCGTAGAGTGCGGTCAGCACACGGTCCAGGTCCTGCATCTCGCCTTGCAGCGATACGCCGGTGCCATCATTCGCATCGCCGCCCAAAATCAGGCGCCAGCGTTCCAGGTGTTCGGGGTGGGTCATGGAATTACAATTTCAAATTACAGATGGCACATTGGGTTTCGGGTTGCAGGTCGAAAGCCCTAGGACACAAGGCGCAGATCGCAGGTCTAAAATATTCACTCATACGTCACAGGTGCTGGCACTACAACACGTTTCTTCGTTGTCATCGCCCGCTGCCACGGGGGCCGTTGCCACGGTGGCCGGCGACCCGGCTCGAACGGGAGAGATCTTTTGCACTTCGGCGGCTGATGATGTACTCATGCAGCCGATGGGCGAGGCACAACCAGTGGGTTTAAGATTTGATATCAGAAGCTGCTTTCTTGCCTTCTATATGTATGTATAATGATTTAGCAGTAATGACTAAGTTGTCATCTGCATGAGGCTGACCAGTATTTCCATAAGGATCTAATGAGAAGTAGTAAGAGCCATTTTCCTGCTTAACCAACGTTATGTCAGAGTAATAGCTGCTTCCAAAATCCTCACTAATACCAACTTCTATAACTTTCTCAAACTGTAGTTCTATTTTACATTTCTCAAGCTTATCTTTTTTAGCTCGCTTTCTTATGAATAATTCAACTGTAGTGGTTGACTTGCTATCATCATGATAGTCTAGATTTATTTTTAAAGTGGATATCTGCCCATCACCCACCACATAATTCGAAAGCAATTCTTCTAATTCAATTTCCATTGCCGAAAGAAATTTAAGTTTTGCAGCATTTCGTGACATAACTAGTTGATTATTAAGTTATTGATAGTCAGTAAATACTCCCTTCTCTATTATTTATTATAGTTGCTTCCACCATCGGTGTATTCACTGAAAGAGCGGGATATCGACGTCCATTGTATTGTCATGCTGAAAGCGGTCCTGCAACGGCGGATCGTGCCGCCGCATCTTCTTACTTTCACTGTTTTCTGTTCCAAAACAAACGAGATTTGGCACGGGTCCCGGCGGGGCACCGCACCCCGCTCGCGCTGTTCGAGCTGGGTCGCCGGCCACCGTGGGACGGCCGCCGTGACAACGGCCCCCGTGGCAGCAGGCGATGACAAGTAAGGAGGAATGAGTTTTACCGCTTTCTATCACTTTATACTCTGAACTTTCAACTCAACACTCCTAAAAGTTGCCAGACGACCGGCAGGGTCTGTTCCGCCAGGATATGATCGAAATGCTCGTCGTTTGTGGTGGTCAATACGGAACTTTGGCCGGAGCGGGCTTTCTCGCCGATTTGCTTCCGCTCCGAAGACGAAAACTGCGAGAACGTCCGACGCAACAGCGGTAACAATTCCTGAAAGACGTCCGCGGGCAATCCGCCGATCCACGGATGGAGGACGTTCCAGAGCGCATCGTCGAGCAGGAGGATCATCCCGCTACCTTGCAGGAACCCTTCGAGCCAATCGGCGGCGTATGTGTAGGCTTGGCCTCGCGAGAGGGCGCGACTGAACCGCTGGGCTACTTCCGCTTCGGGTAGGGTTTGTGCGTCGGCCAGCAGGCGGGTCGTGTAGCCACTCAGCACGCCGGGAATTTGCGGGGCCTCGCTGAGCTTCGCCAGCGTCTGTTGCCACAAGTCCAGTTGAGACTCGACCTGAAGAAGATGAAGCGCCTGGTGCACGTCGCTGAGGCGTTGACGCATCGCCTGAGCCGATTCCTGATCGAGCGACTGACAGGCCACCGGTAGCCCGACACAAATCCGACTGACCAGCCCGTCGATGATCGTGGCGAGGCGTCCCGTGTCGGTTTTGCGCACGTCGCCGTAGCGCGTGGTTTGGGCCAGTGGGGGCAGGGCCACCATCAGTTGCGTCAGGTCTGTCGCGTGCGCGGCCAGCGCGTCGATCCGTTCCATCAGCGGCTCCAGGGTGCCGGGCAGATCGGCCGGGAGCGTT
Organism: Catalinimonas alkaloidigena; assembly: GCF_900100765.1. NCBI lineage: Bacteria > Pseudomonadati > Bacteroidota > Cytophagia > Cytophagales > Catalimonadaceae > Catalinimonas > Catalinimonas alkaloidigena. The sequence goes on from NZ_FNFO01000001.1 coordinate 203,667, forward strand.
TGCTGCAACAGCGTGGCGACCCGTGCCAGCGCATCCGTTTCTCCGGTCTGGTGCCGGACGTACTGTGTGGCGGCTTCTTCGACGGTGTTGCCCCAGATGCCCTGTTCGATCACCCGCAGCGCTAGTGCCGGTTCCCAGCGCAGCGACCATTCTTCTTTGAACGTGCCTTTGCCACGCGTCGCCTGTTCTGCGCCCCAATCGATGCCCAGCAACCGCAGGCGGTGTAGTAACTGACTGCGTTTCAGGTCGGTGTCTTTCCGCAGGTCGAGTGAGTAAGTTTTCTCTGCCGCTTTGGCGGGCAGTCGCAGGGACTTCTGTTGCCGCTCCAGGTCGATTTGCAGCGGCACGCGCGGTACCTCTTCCGGGACTTCACCCAGTACGTCGCCGACCGTCAGTTCTTCGTGGATGAGTTGCAGGAGGCTCGCATCACCGAAGGCCATCACGGTCTGCACGGCCTCGTTGAGTTCTTCCAGGCCGGGCCGCGTCAGGTTCCGCAGCGAAGCCAGCGTTTCGGACAGACGGGTGGCCTCAATGACGTGCGCCGACGAGGTGTCCATGCTTTTGTCCCGCAGCAGATGCGCGACCCGCGTCAGCCAGCGGACCGCCGTTTCCTCAGGATAGTGCCAGAGGTGATCGTACCAGCCAGGCGAAGGAACCCCCGCCCCGTAGCCGCTGCGCCACGCCAGCCGGTCGTAGGTCCAGGGAATCCAGGTGGCGGTGGTTTTGACTTTCGACAAGCCTTTCAGAAGAGCTTGATCGGCTTTGGCGGGGGGGAGGTCGACCAGGGCCGGGGCATGCCACGCGCCACATACCACCGCGATATTGGTGAAGCCCTCTTTTTCAGCTTTGCGGATCGTCTGGCGCATCCATGCTTCCCGCAGGGTTTCGCGTCGTTCGCGCGGCGAATCGTCCGGTACCACCGACTCCCGTAGCGCCTGCATCGCTTCCCCAATCGCTTCGAAGCTGTCGTCGACCCGCATGCGCTGTTCGAACTGATGCTCCCACCACAACTCACTGTCCGTGTAGCCCGCCGCCCGCGCCAGGTAGTGGAACGGCTCCTGCCGCACCCGTTTGGGATCGAACGCATCGGGATCGACGTCGGTCATGGGCGTCGAGGTCTCTTCTTCCGAGGTCGGTTGCGTCGCGACGGTTTCGGGTAGGGCTTCCTGCGATTCCTTTTGTTCAGCTTCCTGTAGGGCCAGTTGGTGCAGAAGCGGCAAGTCCATAAACCGCATCGGAATGCCTTTTTCGCCCGCATACCGCATCGCCTGCCATTCGGGCGAATAGACCGCAAACGGGTAATACGCAGCCCGCTGCGGCTCGTCCGGACGGTAAATCAGAAGCGCCACGGGCGGTTTCATCTCCGTCGTGGTGACCCATTCCAGTACGTCATCGGCGTCGGGCGGGCCTTCGATCAGCACCAGGTCGGGCTGCATCGCGTCCAGCGCTTCCCGCAGGCGTCGGGCCGAGCCCGGTCCGTGGTGTCGTATGCCGAATATCTTTGTCACAGTAAACGCTTTTAGAAATAGTGCAGGTTTTACATAAACGAACCCACTACTCGCTGTTGTAGTCCCTCTTTGGTCAGCACCCAAATAATTCCATAATACCCGGCTCCATCACTATTCCATTGATGAACAAAAAAGGTCTCTCCACTTCTGAAAATGGTAAATGAATTAGAGCATTCGTACAGATCGCTATAGAAGGCTTTATTGATTTGAATCGGCTGCCCTTCCACGGTTGCACTGATGCCACTGATTTGCGTCTTTGGCATACCTCCATCTTGCCCCCATACATGTCTCCCATCAATAGCAGTGACAGTAACTCCGTCTCTATCGATAATGCGATTGGTAGAATCAAAAGGCTGTAGCACATACTTAAACGTAAAATCACTGCCCTTGTAGATAGACAATTGATCTAAAGGCTTAAGTCGAGATTTATGAATAAAACCTATGAGATGAGTATCTGAACAGTCGAATGAAAAGTCATTTTTGGGAATATAAACTTGTACCCAATCGGCTTGCCTAATTTCCTCTCTTGAATCAAACCAGAAGACTTCGTTTTCATAAATTCTGTGAATGACTTTCGATTGTCCATTAGGCATTTGTCTTACGTTGGTGTAGCCATCATCATCTTGAATAATACCCACCTGTCCTTTTGCTAGAAAGGAGGATAATGCGCAAAACAGAATAACACTCGTTTTTATTCTACCCATCGTTGCCTTATTAGTATGTATCATCTCGAACGTAGCGGCCGTCGCTCTCAGCATGACATAACCCTATACTTGTCATCTCGAATGAATCGGTTTACCAATGCGGTGAGAGATCTAGTTTCAAGAGTTAGAAGATCTCTCCCTGCGGTCGAAATGACAAACAGGAGGTCGAGATGACATATTGGAGTTGGATTAAAACTATTCACTCTCAATTCATCACTCAAAACTTCTACACTATTATTCCCCCTGCATCACGTCGCCTTCGGCCTCTTTGCAAGCGCGGTAAAGATCTTTCCAACCGTCGCGGTTCCGGACGACCGTTTCGAGGTATTCCTGCCAGACGACGCGGTCCTGTACGGGATCTTTTACGACGGAGCCGACGAGTCCCGAGGCAAGGTCGTGGGCGGTGAGGCGGCCGTCGCCGAAATGAGCCGCTAGCGCCAGCCCGCTGCCGACGACCGAAATGGCTTCGGCGGAGCTGAGCGTGCCGGAAGGCGATTTGAGCTTGGTTTTGCCGTCGACGGTGACTCCGCCGCGCAATTCACGAAAGATGGTGACCAGCCGGCGGATTTCCTCCAGGGCGGGCGCTTCGGCGGGGAGTTCGAGGCTGCGGCCCAGGTCGGCCACCCGGCGCTGCACAATCGCGATTTCCTCGTCCATCGTGGCGGGCGTCGGCAGAATCACCGTGTTGAAGCGGCGTTTCAGGGCACCCGACAGTTCGTTGACGCCTTTGTCGCGGTTGTTAGCCGTGGCGATCACGTTGAAGCCTTTCGTCGCCTGCACCTCGTGGTCGAGTTCGGGGATGGGCAGCGTTTTTTCCGACAGCACCGTGATGAGCGTATCCTGCACGTCGGCGGTGATGCGGGTCAGTTCTTCTACCCGTACGGTTTTTCCCTCGCGCATGCCGCGCATCAGCGGCGTGACGACCAGGGCGGCTTCGCTGGGGCCTTCGGCGAGAAGACGGGCGTAGTTCCAGCCGTAGCGGACGGCCTCTTCGCTGGTTCCGGCGGTACCCTGAATCAGAAGGGTGGAGTCGCCGGAAATGGCGGCCGCCAGGTGCTCCGACACCCACGACTTGGCGGTGCCGGGCAGGCCGTACAGCAGCAGAGCGCGGTCAGTGGTCAGGGTCGCGACGGCAATTTCCATCAGGCGTCGGTTGCCGATGTATTTCGGAGAGACTTCGAAGCCGTTCTTCAGTTTCCCGCCGATCAGGTAGGTCACTACCGCCCAGGGCGAGAGGTGCCAGTTTGGCGGGCGGTGCCGGTCGTCGACCTTTTTCAGCGCCTCGAGTTCTTCCGCAAATTGTTGTTCCGCGTGGGCGCGGAGTACGTGATTTTCCATCGTATCAATCAGGATTGAAAGCTTTTGTCAATATCTTCCCGCAGGTGGAGCCAGTCGGTTAAGGTGGCCTGGAGCGTGTCCCAATGACGGGCGTAATAGCCGCGTTGCGGTTTCAGGTCCGGTAGCTTCGGGAGGATGCCCAACGGCAGAAAGGGAATAAACGGCTTGAGCGGATCGGCGTTGTAATATCCGCCCGACATTTTGCTCAGCACCGCTTCGGCCAGCGCAAGCGACCACGGGAAATGCGCATATTGGTTGATCAGCGTGAAAATGGCGTTCTGGTCGCTCTGTTCCACCACCGACAGCAAATAGGTATTGCGCTCTTCGACGGGCAGCAGTTCCAGCAACGGCAGGAATCGCTGTTCCTGTGAATGGTTCAGAAAGGCGCGTGCCCAGTCTACATTTCGGCGGGCGTGGACGGCGTCGGCCAGATCATTCAGATGGTCCTGCATCAGGTCGTGTTCCTGAAACCAGGTCACCAGTTTGTCCGGCGAGAGTCCCGTGATCTGCTCCCAGGCGACCGGCGGAATCAACGAAATCAATGTGCTGATTACCAGCGTGGATCGTTGTTGGTCGGTCCGTAGTCCGTAGCGCTCCTGTTCGGGCGTGAAGCAATCGGGCCAGGTGATGTCCAGCGTGGATTTGCGCAGCATTCCTCCTTTTTTGAAGTGGCAGCACGAGAGGGCGAGGCTTGTCATCTGCCGGTTCAACTGCGATTCAGGTAACCTTTGTAACAGGTGAATGACTACTTCGCGTACTTTCTGGCTACGGTCCTGGTCCAGTAGCGATTCCAGCCACGGTTCGTCTTCCGGCGTAAGGTGCGGGGAAAGGAGTTCGAGCAGATCGACCCGGAACTCCGATTTTTCGCCGCTCCAGTTTTCCTGCATTGCCTGACGTGCCTGTGCGGGATCGTGGTCCAGCCACCGCTTCATCGCCTGTTTGCGCTCCGCCGGGCGGCCGGTTTGCCAGAGGGCTTCATCCGATTGGCCCAGCGGTGCGTAGTGCTCGGGACGCCAGGCCGCCAGCCAGGGACCACGTTCGCCTGCCACTCGTTGAATCCATCCGAACCAGGCGGGCGTTTCCTGCGCCAGTTCCAACAGACGGGGCAGCAGATGCGCCGGAGCCCGCTGCTGTCGCGCCGCGCAGCGCTGCAACCATCGCTCGATCAGCGGCTCTACCTTGTGGCGCAAGACTGTTTCCAGCAAGAAGCGTGATTGTTCTGTGCACGGCGGCAGCGTTTCGGGGGGCGCAGGCGTGGGAGGATTTACCACTACGGGCGGCGTCTGTCCCACCAGGGTATAGTTGTGGGCCAGTGCACACAGTTGCCAGAACTGGGTTTCCTGATCGGACTCCGGCAGTTGAGCCAGGTTTGGCTGCCAGGGGGCAGGCAGGTCGGTCGGTAGGGAGGCGCGATACGTCCCCAGCAAGGCCGTCTTGATCAGGTCGTTCCAGGGTGTCATAGCGGATAATACGTTTCGTGGTGCCACGCGCCCAGCACGTGCCAGTGCCCCGGCGTGCGCAGCAGAAAAAAGAGCATGGGTTCGCCGCCGCTGAGTGCCAGCATCGGCCAGAGGTCGTCGTTGTGGACCTGACGGGCGGTGCCGGTGGCGTCGACTAATGCCCAGTGAGCACCGTGCGGCACCAGCGTGAGGTCGCGGACCAGCATCGGCATTTCGTCGGCCCAGGGTTGCCGGGCCAGTTGAGCGGCAAACGCTTCGTCGGCGTGCTGCCAGTGGGCAAACCCTTCCGGCGAAGGCGCGTCGACCCGATCGCCCCGGCGCTCTACCAACGCCCGCAGCGGAACCGTGCCGGGATAGAAAACCAGGTCGCCCTCGAACGCCATGCCGGGGATCAGACTCAGGTCGGCCGTTTGCGAGCGGTGCGTAAAGTGGATGACGAGCGCGAAACGCTCCGTGCGTTGTCCTTGCAACCAATGCCGCATTACCAGCAGATCCTGATCCAGTTGTTGCGTACGGGCCAGCACCAGCCACTCGTCCTGCACGGTCGGTTGCTGTTGTTTCAGCTCGTCCTGTTTGTAGGTCCAGCCGATCAGCGAACGCACGTCCTCTTGCATCGCCGGGGGGAGCTGGTCCAGCCGCTCGAAGGCTTCGGTCAGAAGAAAGAGTTGGGTCAGGTGGCGCAGCAGTTCGCCTTGCCACGTCGGTCGGGTATAGTTGAGGTCACCGAGGGCACGCAGCCGTGCGGCGAGGCCGGGGGCCTGCGCATCCACCATGCGGGCCGTGATGTCCGCCCAGAGGCGGTCGCGTTGTTCGGGCACACGCATCAGGCCCATGCCGGCCAGGTCTTTCAGCCAGAGTCGCAACTCGGCGACCCCACCCATGACCTTCTCCAATCGGGCATCCTGGCGCTTTTGTTGGGCGTCGGCATCAGGAGCTTTGGTAGGGGCGGCCGCTTTTTTCTCCTGCCGGGCCATGCGTTGCGCGAGCCACTCGGCGACCCAATCGGGCGCTTCGGTTTCGGCAAAATCGTCCGGTTGGCGCGCCCACAGCAGAAGCAACGCCAGCCCATGTTTACATGGAAATTTCCGACTGGGACAGGAGCATTTAAAGGCGGGCTGGCTGAGGTCGACCCGCACCTGATAGGGGCGGCTGCCACTGCCTTTGCATTCGCCCCAGAGGGCCTGGTCTTGTCGCCCGAGAAGATCCCATTTGGGGCGCTTCAATCCTTGGGCCGCTTTGGCCGAGGCGGCGTCAGGGGCCAGGGCCAAGGCCTGCGCTTCTGTCCAGGCTGCGAGTGAAGGCGTTCCGATAAGCTTCTGAAATTAGCGTAGTTCCCTAAAAAAAGCCGTTCTGGTAAAGGCACAGAACCGGCCGTTCGAGGGGTCGAAACTAGCCAATTTTCAGAACCCGAGCGGGGATGATGTACGAAAAATTGGGATTGATTTTGTTTCTTTTCGTAAGGCAATCGCAAGAGCCAAATCTTGCATCACACGGGCCTCTGATGTGTGCGTCCCGATTGAGGGCTGCCTACTTTTTGCGTCTGCCCAGGGTGTGGTGATAACTCATCGTCAGATACGTATCTACAAAATAGTACGTTGACTTCAGCGTCGAATCCGTAGTGCCCAGCCAACTGGCGCGCATGGTCAACTATAGCTACCCGGAGGGATGGACGTGCCACTGCGCATGGGCTTCCAGTAGAAAACCATAGCCGAACCGATTTTTCAAGTCCCTAAAATTATTCTCCGTGTATAGATGAAGGATATCGCCACTTTCCGCCCAGCGCTGGGTTTGGAGATCGAGCGTCAGCCAGTACCCCAGAGAGGAGCGCGCGTTGTTTGTCGAGAGTTTCGTCCGGAACAGGAATGCATCAAACACCCACCACGGTGCGCCGTGAACGCCGTTGACGGGATGTAAGGAAAAACAGCACAAATCCGGAAAGGATGGTCACGAGCCCCAGCACCGAAAAGCCTTTCAACACCCAGTTGCCGATGTGGTCGCGACCTGCATAGTCCATCGTGTGCAACATCCACAGCCAGTCGAAAGCCCGCCACTGTTGGTGACGCACGGTCTGGAACGTTCCCAATTCGGCCGAAATGTAGAGGGTGGGGCGGCCCGGATGGTCGAACGTAACGGCCCAGGCCGGAAGCGGGCGGCCGCGGTATTCGTGATGTGACCCGATTTCGGTCAGGTACTCGGTAGCCGCTACGGAGGCTTGTGGCGTAAAGTGCTGGGTCGCAATGGCACGAGCTTCTTCTTCTGAAAGCGGGTCACGCAACTGTCCGTCGCGGGCCGAGGCCAGTTGCCAGCGTGCCGTGCCGTCGGTCGCCTGATAATGTACCTGGTACACCGGCTCGCCGAGGAGTTCCACGACCTGAAGCGTGTGCAGGGATCGAAGCGGCAACTGTGACACAACCGCTTGCGGCGACACCAGCGGCCGATCGGCGGGTAGCTCTAGGGTCCGCGTCACCAAATGATCGCCGTGCACGCGGTCGAGGTTGTTCCAGCTGAAATACAAGCCACCGATGGTCCATAGCAGAAACTGAATGCCGATCACTACGCCCAGGTAACGGTGCGCCTTGCGGGCATAATACGAGAAAGGTCGGGTCATATTACAAAGATGCAGTGGGATATGGAAAAGCGTAACCTTCCTCTGGGATTAGGCTTTGATACGACATGCATTTATATAAAAATTTTAGATTATGTTTAATATTGACGAATTATAGCCTTTTGTGTTTTTTCCCTACAACCGCTTTAGGATGGCAGAAAGGCCCTTGAAATCTCTTCGGTACTTCGTAAGGAAATCTTATCTGTCGGCACGAATAAAAAGGCATTTAGCGGGAATCAGCGTCGCATTTTGCGCGATGTTCCTCATTTTGGGGATGCTAATGTAGCTGATCGTGAGGTACTTGATGAACGTCTGAAGTAGCGAGGTGGACTTGTCAAAAGCCACATATCCCAATCACATTCCCCAGATTTCCTTTCATACGTTGAGTACTGATCCGTCTAGTAGTTTCTGTCAAGGTGTGTGTCCCCAGTTCTGGTATTGACTTCTCGTTTTGTGGAGCCATTTTTTGCGAGAAGTCAATACGGAACGCCTTTACAGCCCATGCTGACGCTGTTTCCAAGCCGTGTAGTCCGGTACGCTATCGCCGGTCTGCGCCACCACGTGGTCGTAATCGACATAGCTCATGATCGCAAAAACCTCCTCTTCCGTCAGAAAATCGTGGTTAGGCATGAACTGTCTGTAGCGTTCGTATAGCGCCACGGCCGCCGGATCGCCGCTTTCGACGACCGCCTGCGGTCCCCGCACAAAGCGAATCAGCCAGTCCAGGTCGTGTCGTTCGGCAACGTTCTTCAGAGGGGGACCTACCACGATTTCTTGGATAGCATGGCACTGGGTACAATTGGCTTGGAAAAGTTGTTGACCTTCTGACACGACCTTGATGCCTGTTTCCGCAAGCGAGTCTCCAAGAGAACCGAAATGGATCGCTTCGTTAGTGACACCGCATCTGAAGTACGATTCTTCCGGAGTCTCTTTCTCGAGTTGGATCCGGTACAACTCAAAGCCCGTGAGGGTGATGAGTGTGAACACGGCCACGAGCAGAAGGAGTGTGGCGATCCAGAATTTGGTTACGATTTCTGACATGATCGGAGGTAGTCGGGTGTTTGGCTAAAGTTACACCTCAACGCGTTATGCTTCGGCCGTAGAAAGCACTTTTTGCGCGGGGGCAGACGGGCAGACTTCCGGCCTCAGGTCAGCAAAGGAGCGAGGACGCAAGGCGTGCTCGGCCTTCTGGTGCAATTCCCGCGCAAAACCTACGTTTCCCGTTCAGCACGGGCTTTTTTTTTACTTTTACCAATCGGCTGAGTGTCAGTTGGTTTCGTCCTTGATTTATCTTATCCTTTCATGAAAATAGGCATCTTCTTCGGTGGACCTTCGCGCGAGCGGGAAATCTCGTTTGCGGGCGGGCGTACCGTTTACGACAACCTCGATAAAAATGTATTTGAACCGGTGCCGGTGTTTGTGGACAGCTTCGGGCAATTCATTCTGCTTGACTGGCAGTACATCTACAAAGGCACCATCCGCGACTTTTACCCGCCCATTTCGGCCGTGCCACCGTCGCTGCGGGGTTTTCAGATTTACCTGGAGTCGCTGACGAATCCCGACCTGGAGGCCATTGCGCGGGAAGTGGGCCAGCCGTTGCAGCCGCATCAGTTCCGGCAGCATTTCGACTTTGCATTTCTGGCCCTCCACGGTCCTTACGGGGAGGACGGCAATATTCAGGGATTGCTGGAGTGGTACGGCATTCCGTATTCGGGCTGTGGCGTGCTGCCTTCGGCGATCGGGATCGACAAGGGCGCTCAGAAAGAACTAATGGCGCAGGCGGGTTTTGCCGGGCCTGATTTTACGCGGGTGAGCCGTACGGCGTGGCTTGCCGAAACCGACAAAACCGCGCTGATGGACAGCCTGGTGGAAGATTTGGGTCTGCCACTCGTGGTAAAAGCGCCGCACCAGGGCTCGTCGATCGGCGTGTCGATCGTGGCGGAGGCCGACGTAACGAAATTTGCTGCCGCCGTCAACCGCAGCCTGTTCATTCAGGAACTGGCCAAAGCCGACTGGCAGTCGTGGGACGAAACCGGCAAAATCAACTACATCCGTACGCTGACCGACATTCGGGAAGGCATCGGGATGCCCGTTTGGGTGGGCCTGCCGGGCACGGACCTGCGCCTGATGCACCACCCGGAAGAATTGTATCATTACCTGGAACAGGATTTTCCGGGCGACCTGGTGCAGCTGATCAGCCCCGAGGGCGAAGATTCGGTGCTGGTCGAGTCGTTCATCCGGGGACAGGAATTTTCCTGCATCGTGATTCAGGACGAAAAAGGCAACCCGCTGGCGCTACCGCCGACCGGCATCATCAAACGGGAAGACCTGTTCAACTACCGCTCGAAATACCTGCCCGGCATGAGCCGCAAGGTGACGCCTATCGACCTGCCCGAAGCGCAGCTGGAAGCCATCCGGCGGGAGTGCTGCCGTCTGTTCGAAACGCTGCACTGCAACGTTTACGCCCGCATCGACGGGTTTGTCTCCGAAACGGGCGAGATCTTTTTGAACGACCCGAATACCACCTCGGGCATGCTGCCGTCGTCGTTTTTCTTCCACCAGGCTGCCGAGATCGGCTTGAATCCCTCGCAGTTTCTGACGTACATCATCCGTACTTCACTGGCCGAGCGCATCAAAGCAGGGAAAAACGTGATCGCCCTGCACAAGCAGCTCGCCGGCCTCGATGCTCAACTGCAATCGCTGCAACAGGCTGTGGCCGAAAAGAAACGCGTGGCCGTGATTATGGGGGGCTTCTCGTCCGAGCGCCACATTTCAGTAGAAAGCGGCCGGAACATCTTCGAAAAACTGGCTTCTTCGACCAAATACGAGGCCTTTCCGGTATTTCTGACCGGCTCGGAAGCGGAACACGAACTGTACCTGGTACCGGTCAACGTGATGCTGAAAGACAACGCCGACGACATTCGCGAAAAGGTGCATCACGTCGGGGAGGTGCATCCCATCCTGGCGAAGATCCGGAAAGAAGCGACCGCGGTGACGCAGAAATACGCGGGCAATCCGCTGAGTGCACCACAGCGCATCCGTTACGAACAACTCGCCGAGCGGGCCGATGTGGTCTTCATTGCGCTGCACGGACGCCCCGGCGAAGATGGCGCCGTTCAGACCGAACTAGAACGTGTCGGACTGCCCTACAACGGGTCGGGGGTGGCCAGCTCGCAGATCACGATCAACAAGTGGGAAACCAACGAACTGTTGGCACAACATGGCGTCTCGGTGGCCAAGCACCGGCTGGTGGACAAAACGCTGTGGTTGCGGAACAAACCCGAAGCCCTGGCCGAAATCGAGGCCGAGTTTCGCTATCCGTTCATCACCAAACCGGCCGACGACGGCTGTAGCTCGGCGGTGAAAAAAATCAAGAATCGGGAAGAACTGGTGGCCTTCGGCAACATGATTTTCCGGGAGGCGGAACCGTTGCTGGACACCGAGGCGCAGACTCTGAAGCTGCAGGCCAACGAAGAATTTCCGCAGAAACAGCAGTTTCTGATCGAAGAGCTCATCACCCGCAACGGCGCGCTTCATTTCCTGGAGATCACGGGGGGCTTGCTAACGCGCCTCGACGACCAGGGCAACCGCGTCTACGAGGTGTTCGAGCCGTCGGAGGCGCTGGCGTCGGGCGAAGTACTGTCGCTGGAAGAGAAATTTCTGGCCGGCGAAGGGCAGAACATCACGCCCGCCCGCTTTGCCAGCACAACCGAGGCCTACCGCGCCATTTCGGCGCAGGTCCGGAGCGAACTGGAAAAAGTAGCGCGTCTTCTGAACGTGGAGGGGTACGCTCGCATCGACGCCTTTGTCCGCATTTTTGAAGACAACCGTGCCGAAACGATCATCATCGAAGTGAACTCGCTGCCGGGCATGACGCCCGCAACGTGCATTTTCCACCAGACGGCCATCAATGGTTACAAGCCGTACCATTTTATCGATGCCATTCTGGAATACGGACAGCAGCGGCAACGTTCTCTGAACGTAAGTCACTAGGACCGTGCAGATTGTGCTTCGCGAAGATCGGGCGTTGCAACCCGGGCAGGTGCTGCCGCTGTACCGCGCCAACGGCTGGTCGTCGGCCGAGAAGCCGGAGGCCTTGATGGAAGCGTTGCGCCACTCGCACACGGTCATCACGGCCTGGGACGGCGATAAACTGGTGGGGTTGGGCAATGCCATCTCGGACGGATTTCTGGTGGTGTACTACCCCCACCTGTTGGTCGATCCGGCGTATCAGGGACGGGGCATCGGGCGGCAGATCGTGCAGCGGATGCAGGAAAAATACGGCCACTTCCATCAGCAGATGCTGGTGGCCGATGCCAACGCGGTAGCCTTTTACCGGAAGTGCGGTTTTGAGCGGGCAGGCACCACGCAGGCTCTGTGGATTTACCAGGGGCACGAACACACCTGAAAAATCACACGGCACCGCAACGCGACGGGTTTGCACGTATCTTCGCGAGCGATTGTTCGTTATGAGTAGGTCACAGCGCGGCGCAGTGCCGACGTGTGAACGGCGTAGGAGAAGGATTCACGTTTTACTTTATACCAACTGACGTATGTTTCGAGCCAACACCTGGCGGGATTTGCTGATTCACCTGGGCATCATTCTGGCCCTGTTTTTCCTCTTGATTCTGGGCTTCTTCTATTTCTACCTGCCCTGGTCCACGCATCACGGCGAATACATTACCGTGCCCGACGTGAAGGAAACCCAGCTGGACAACGGAATCAATGTGCTGGAAACCAGCGGACTCCGCTACCAGATCAGCGATTCGGTGTTCGATCCGACCAAGCCGAACTACACCGTGGTACAACAAAACCCGACGGCCGGCAATCAGGTGAAACAGGGGCGGAAGGTCTACCTGACGGTCACCTCCGGCACGCCGCCCATCGTCAAAATGCCGTCGTTGCTGGGCCGTTCGCTGATGAATGCGCAGAAAGAACTGACGAGCCTGGGGCTGCAAACCGGTAAGCTGGAATACAAACCCGATATGCAGGAAAATGCCATTCTGGAACAACGGTTTCAGGGAAAAGAAATCAAACCCGGCGACGAAATTCCGAAGGGTTCGAAGGTCGACCTGGTGATCGGCGATGGTTTGGGCAATCAGGTGTTTGCCATGCCCGATCTGACCGGAAAAATGCTGGACGATGCTCGCTTCGAACTGGCCGGGTCGAGCCTGCAGGTGGGGGCCATCATTTACCAGAACGATCCGGACAAGGAACTGGGAACGATCATCCGGCAGAATCCTTCGCCCGGGCGCGACATCCGGGTGGGAGAAGAAGTAGACCTGTGGGTCGTCGGCTACGAACCGGAAGACGGCGAACCGCCTCTCGAAAACTAATCCTTCGCTCAGAAAAGAAACTCGGGTGGCCCGGCGTTATGGGTAGCGAGGTGTGATCAACCCTCGTGGCAAGTCGGCACACCCGTATCGCCTATGCAACAACACAACGCTTTGTTTTTTACTATACCAGGCATAACGCGGCATAGCGGTTGGGTACTTCTGCTGTGGAGTCTCGCCGTACTGCGGGCGCAGGCGCAGGAACACCTAGAGCCGATTGCCGCACCACCCGCGGCATTCCCGCAAACGCTTTCCATTACGGCTGGGGATTCTACCCCGATTGGTCTGCCGTTTTTCGAAGATTTTACCCGTCATCACTACAAAACGTCTACCGCACCGGACACCGGCTACTGGGAGCCGGGCAGTGGCGTGACGGTAAATAACGCGCTGGCCGTCAACCCGCCGAGTTTCAACGCCGCTACGTTCGACGGCCTCGACGCAAACCAGCAACCTTACGTTTCGGCCGACAAACCGCCGCAGCAACTGACCGATTCGTTGGTGTCGCGACGCATTGCCCTGGGTGGCCTGGCGGGTACAGGACAGGCCAATTCCGTTTATCTGAGCTTTGCCTGGCAGGCGGCCGGCCCGCCGGTGGTGCAGGCCCCAAGCGGACAGGAAGATTCGCTGGTGGTGCAGTTTCGTAGGCCGGATGGTGCCTGGGTTACGTTCTGGATGAAGAATGCGCAGATCCGTCGCCCGTTCCGGCAGGAAATTATTCAAGTGCCGAACGACTACCTGCACGATCAGTTCCAGTTTCGATTTCTGAACTACGGTCGGCCCAACGGCAACTACGACGTCTGGCACGTCGACTATATCTACCTGAATGCCAATCGGTACGCGGGCGATACCCTTTACATCAACCGCGAAGAATTCGCGATCAGTACCGGACCTACGCGCCTGCTACGCGACTACACCGCGATTCCTTACGAACAGTTCCAGGCCTTTACGTCGCGCCAAACCGCCGACTCGGTCTACATCACCGCCAACTTGCTGGGGACGCAGCGTCCGCTGGCCTATAACGTCTCGATTCGCAATGCGGACGACGACGTCGAACTGCGCAACCTTCGGGTGGAAAATCTGGTGACGCCGCCTTCGTACAAGCAGCAGATCCGCCTCGGCGTGCCGATCGACGACGCGCTGGTGCGGCAAGTAACTCAGGAGCCCACTACCCTGGAGTATCGGTTTATGCTGGATGCCAGCGGGGTCACCGATCCGGCGCGGCTGAACAATGACACGGCGGCGGTGCGGGCCACGTTTGGCGACTATTACGCGTACGACGACGGAAGTGCAGAGCTGGCCTATTTCCTGGATTACGGTCAGTTTGCCCTGGCTTTCTACGCACCTAAACGCGACACGCTGACGCACGTACAGTTTTACTTTGCACAAACCAAAACCAGTGGTTCGGGACGGAGTTTCCAACTGAAGGTTTGGGACAGCCTGAACGCCGACACCGCGCGCTATACGCAGAACGTGACGGTGCAGTACAACGGCGCAGCCTTCACGGAGTATAAACTCGACACGCCGCTGGTGGTGCAGGATACGTTCTACGTCGGTTATTTTCAGACGGGCTCCTCGTCGACGGCACCTGTGCGCGTCGGATTCGACGTCAACAACAAAACGCCCGATGCGGCTTACATCAACCTGGGCAGCCGCTGGACGACCTCCTCGGTTGATACGTCGGGGAATTTCATGATTCGCCCGGTGTTGCGCTCTTCTGCCCCCGTGACCTCGACCCGTCCCGACCCGGCAGCGGCGGCTTTGCGGATTTATCCCAATCCTTCGTCCGAGTGGGTAAGGGTTTCTCCAGAAAATGTGTTGGGCATCACGCCCGAACGGCTACTTTTGCGCGACATGCTGGGGCGGGTTGTTTTGGTACAACCGGTGCACCATCCTGACGATTACCGAATGGATGTGCGTCGGCTCCCGGCCGGTGTTTACGTCGTGCAATGTGAACTCAAGGGAGGTGGAGTCATCGCCCGCAAACTGATTATTACCCGCTGATGCGGTACCAGCCTTTCGTTGTTTTACTGCTCTTTCTGGCCGGGCTTGTCGCTTGCGAACCCGGCGAATGTGAGTTGGGCGGCCAGCCCAAACCCGGCATCGATTTTCATACGTTCGTGCGAGACGACGTTGGCGATTCGCTCGTCGATACGCAAGTGTCGGTCCGGTTGCTTCGGATCGAATCTCCCGGCTTTTACAATCTGGTCGATAGCCTGGCCAGTAACGATACCCTGACCACATCGCTGCTCTCGCTGCCGTTGCCCCCCCGGGGCGATCAGGTGACGTATTACCTGGAGTTTGTGGGGCAACCGTCGAGTGTGCTTGATACGTTAGTCTTGCACTACCGGGCACGGCCTGTGCTGGTGTCGTACGAATGCGGGTTTCTCACCAATTTCGATTCCCTGCGGGTGTTGAGCCACACGTTCGACTCGGTGCAGGTTCTGTTAGATACTGTCGATACGCAAAATGAAACCAACCTCCGGATCTACTTTTAAGGGCTGGATGGTGTTGGGACTGATGCTGCTGACGTCAGTGGCCACGGCGCAACGCTATACCAAAACCGATACGCTGGTCAGCCGGGGGCTTCGCGTCGGCCTCGACCTCTACGGACCGGTCTATACGTACCTGCGGCCGGAAGTGGTCTATCAGGGCGAGGGCAGTCTAGACTTGTGGATCGCCAAGAAATACTATGCCGTGCTGGAACCCGGTGTGTTCCGGTACAAGTACCAGTTCAGCAACCAATTGAGTAGTTTCGATTACCTGGCGCGTGGCTATTACGGACGCCTGGGGGTGGACGTCAACCTGTTGCAAGGCGAGGACATGGTTTACGTGGGGGCGCGTTACGGCCGAGCGGAATACCGTGAATCGTTTTCGAATATCATCATTGACCAGAGTGGGTATTTCGGAAGTGTGCAGGGAGCACCGGTGGACCGACGGTTGGTGGGCCACTGGGCCGAAATCGTAGGCGGGGTGCGGGTGCGACTCAAACCGCAGGTCTTCATCGGGTTTACCGGCCGCTTCAAATTCAAGATTGGCCTGAACGAAACCGAAGACCTGACTACCTTCCAGATTCCCGGATACGGCGTTTCCGATCGTCCCACGCGGTTGGGCATCAACTATTACCTGCTCTACAAATTCGGGAAAGCACCGGCACCCGCGGCACCTCTGAAGTTTCCCTGAGGCATTCGGACAAGACCGCACTTTTCTGAAACCGGGCCGATTTGCTACAAATCCCACGTGATTTTTGTAACATTGGCCGATGCGTATTCTCCTCGGCGTAGACATCGGCACGACCAGCGTAAAAGTGCTGGCGAGTCACCCTTCGCATGCTCCTGTAGCCTCTTCGGAAGTAACGTACACGCTACTTCACCCTGAGCCCGATTTCCGTGAACAAGATCCCGATTTCATTCTGCAGTCGGTGGAAAAGGCCATCCGGGAGGTCGTACAAAAACTCGATGCCCCTCCGGCAGGCGTCTGTTTCAGTGCCGCCATGCATAGCGTGCTTGCGGTTGATGTAACGGGCAAGCCTTTAACGCACGCGATACTCTGGGCCGATACGCGCAGTACTTCGTACGCCGAACAACTGCGGAAATCGGCAGAGGGACATGCAATTTACGAGCGCACCGGTACGCCGATTCACCCGATGACGCCGCTGTGTAAGCTGGCCTGGTTGCGCGATCATGCCCCGGAAATCTTTCAGAAGGCGCATAAGTTCATCTCGCTGAAAGAGTATTTCTTCTATCGCTGGTTTGGGCATTACGTAGTCGATTACTCCATTGCGTCGGCCAGTGGGTTGTTTAACATCTGGCAACAGCGGTGGGACGAGGGCGCACTGGCGTGGGCGGGCATTCGGGCAGACCAGCTGTCCACTCCCCTGGCCACTACCCATTGCCTGAGGGGGCTGAAGCCAGAAGCGGCCCAAGCGCTGCACTTGCCCGCCGATACGCCGTTTGTCGTGGGATCGAGCGACGGGTGTATGGCCAATTTGGGTACGGGTGGGTTACGTGCCCAGGAGGCGACCCTGACCTTGGGCACCAGCGGTGCCATCCGGCTCTTCTCTACAAAAGCTACGGCCGATCCGAAGATGCGGATTTTCGACTATCTACTGACCGACCGTTATCATTTGTTAGGTGGGCCTACCAATAATGGGGGCATTGTGCTCGACTGGGTGATGCAGAGCTTGTATCCCGATCTACAGAACGATTATAACGCGTTGATGAAACGCGTGGCCGTCGTGCCCCCCGGTGCGGAAGGTGTGCTTTGCCTGCCTTACCTGAACGGAGAGCGTGCACCCTACTGGGATGGTGGTGCGGTTGGCATGTTCTGGGGCGTGCGTGGCACCCACACGCGCGACCACATGGCACGTGCTGCGTTGGAGGGAGTGATGCTGAACATGTACCTGATTGGTCAGGCGCTGGAAGCCGTGGCAAGTCCGTTTGAAGCCATCCGGGCGGATGGTGGCATGCTGCGGACGGCTTTCATGGTACAATTGCTGGCCGACGTCTTCGGGAAACCTGTTTATGCATCCGACTCGGTGCATGGGGCAGACCGGGGAGCGATCTTGCTGGGTGCGTGGGCGTTAGGCTGGATTGGCGAAGACGCTGATGAGATGAAAGGCACGGCGGCGTCTCACGTGGTGCACCCCAACGCAGAAAACCACCAACGCTATCAGCAACTTCTTCCCGTTTTCAAAGCATTGTATACGCGTCTTAGCGACCTGCCTTAACTAGACTTCTCACCTTAAACCTACTTTCACCCTTGCCGCTGCTCATCGTTTTCCTGGGGATCATGGCACTTCTGCTGCTCATGCTCCGGTTCCGTCTCAACGCTTTTATTGCACTCACCTTAGTTTCTCTGGCCGTTGGGGTGGCCGAGGGCATGTCGCCTCCCGAAGTCGTCACCTCCATCGAAAATGGGATCGGAAGCACACTGGGCTCGTTAGTCCTGATTCTAGGGTTCGGCTCGATGTTGGGGGTGCAATTGGCAGAAAGTGGGGCGGCACAACGGATTACGTCCGGCTTGATTCGCCGTTTTGGTCCTAAACATGTACAGTGGGCTGTGGTCTTAACGGGGTTCATTGTCGGCATTCCCATGTTTTACGCAGCCGGCTTTGTGGTGCTGATTCCCATTATCTTCACGCTAGCGGCCACCACCCGACTTCCGTTGTTGTACGTAGGGATTCCGATGGTGGCTTCACTGTCGGTCACCCATGGATTTTTGCCTCCACACCCGGGGCCAACGGCCATTGCGGTGATCTACAAGGCCGACATTGGTTTGACGTTAGTATACGGTATTCTGTTGGCCATTCCTACCATCATTCTGGCCGGGCCGTTCTTTGCGCGCACACTGGGACGCATCAAAGCGCAACCGCCGGCCAATCTCTTTGATTTGCGCGAACGTACCGAGGACGAGCTTCCTTCGATGGGAGTCAGTCTGTTTACTGCCCTGGTGCCGGTTGTCTTGATTGCCGTGGCGGCCGTCGCTGATTTGTTGATGCCCGCGGAATCGCCCGTGCGGCAACTGATTGATTTTCTGGGTAACCCGAGCGTGTCGCTTCTGCTGGCCATCCTGATTGCCATCTATACGCTGGGGCTCCGGCGGGGTCGGAAAATAGGCGAGATTATGGATTCGCTGGTCGAAGCTGTAAAGAGCATCGCCATGATTCTGTTCATCATCGGGGGCGGCGGGGCGTTCAAGCAGGTACTAATCGACAGTGGGGTAGGCGATTATTTAACGGAACAGCTGCAAGATACCAGCCTATCGCCGTTGTTGCTGGCCTGGGGAATCGCGGCCGTGTTGCGCATCGCGTTGGGTTCGGCAACCGTTGCGGCGCTTACTACGGCGGGACTGGTATTGCCGCTGATCGAAGCCGGCTCTGTCAGTCCTGAACTGATGGTCCTGGCCACCGGAGCCGGTAGCTTGACGCTTTCGAACGTGAATGATTCGGGCTTCTGGATGTTCAAAGAGTACTTTGGCCTCAGCGTGGGGCAGACGTTCGCGTCCTGGTCGGTGATGGAAACAATCGTTTCGGTGATCGGACTACTCGGTGTCTTGCTGTTAGATCTATGGGTCTGATCAGTCGGCGATGACAGAAATCATCTCACGTCGCGTGTAAGAAGCCTGCAGGGACTGCAAGAACTCGTCCAGTGGGGGGAGTCCCATCGATTCCCGACGGCGATCTACTTTGTGTTCCTTTTGAATCGGGAGCACTTCAAACTGCCGCGTCTGAGGATTGAAGGCGTACTGGGAACCGTACAGTTGAGGCTTCCCTTGCTGCACCAGAATCAGATCTTCCATTTCGGCCAGTTGTTGCCAGGTCGCATCGCCGTGCCGTGCAGCACTGCGCAACGTAGAGAGGTACTTGGTTTGGATTTCAAGAGGCGCACGGGTAAGAAGCCGACACACAATGGCACTGGCCTGAGGACCGGTTTGCTCGGCCGTAGGCCAGCCGTGGGCGTCGAGTAAGGCAACCACCTTGTCTACATTCTGTTGGTCGTTCTGCTCAATCTGTGTCATCAAGGTCGACCATGCTTCGGAATACCGTCCGGTTGCGGTTTCTACCGAGTCAATCAGGCGACGGTACTGCTGGTCGGCTTCGTCGAGCGCTTCCAGTTCGCTTCTATAAGAGGGATTGGCAGCGGCCTCCCACTGGTGGACACGTTGTGTCAGGTTTTCGAGCAATGAAGCCCAGCGCGCGTCGTCATGTAACGGGCGAAGGTCACTATCTTCCTGAAGCCTCTCCAGGTCGATCCATCCCCCCCTTACTGCCGACTGCAGGTGCTGAAACGCTAGATCGGTATGGCCAATGACCGCCCGTGAACAGGCTGCATCGTACAATTGCTGTGCTGTGGGTGTTTGCAACGTGAAGGCACGTTCGTACAACATAGCTGATTCTTCGTACGACTCAATCAGGTAAGCCGACTCGGCTTGGCTGATCAGGGTATAAAAACTAGGAGAAGCTTCGGCTATGGTTGCGGTGAGGCCAGAAGTAGTCGATTGGGCGAAAACGGAAGAACTGGCTACAGCAAACAGGAAAATGGCACAGGTTTTTTGCATGCCGATACAAGGCTAGGTAGAAAGATAATGGGCTTTAAAACAGCGAATAAACCTACTGAAAGGTTTATTCGTGGTGGTTGTGTATGGACAAAACTACAGGAAATTTAGTACAGATTTTCGCTCTTTTTTGCGAATAATTCGACACTGAACAAAAGAGGACAGATCTGTGCGACTACTGCGCTAATTTCGCCTTCAGGTCCGGTAAATTGTACAAAAAAGTCATTGCATCACGCAAAAACACGGACTGACCGGCTCAAGAAGAAGAAAGCTTTTTGAATCAAAATAACATTATGTACTCGATTGTGTTGAAATAGTACATCACAATCGAGTACCTGACCGGATTTCTAAGCTTGATCGGCCGATAGGGCGTCCAGTTCAAACGAAATCTGTGCGTTTACACCATAGGAAGTGATTTTGCTATCCTTGACGTGCGCTTTCATCTCCTTGATGTAAATCGAGTGGATGTTCCGAATGGATTTGCTGGCTTCGGTTACGGCGTTCTGGGCAGCTTCGTCAAAACCTTTTTCAGACCAGGCAATCACTTCGATAACTTTGACAATAGACATGGGGATGGGAGGTTAGGTAGAACATGTGTGCTATCTACTACGCATCAGTCGTCAAGGGGTTGGCAAATGCATAAAAAAAGGCCATCCGTTCGGATGACCTGCCCTTAAAAAGTGATTTAATTACTCGTTACTCGCCATGCCTTTGGCGTTGTAGTTGTATTCATCCATCACCATGTGGACGGCTTCGGCTACTTCGTCTTTGTCAAGGTCGAAAACGTTACCGTCGATCAGACCGGACGCATACCCTTGCCACACTACTTCGTCGGTTTTGTTATCAATCAAGTGCACAATCAATGTTCCGGCATCGAACTTATAACGAACGCGATCTTCCGGCTCGCGAATCTCATCGCCGAAGTAATTTGTACCGAAGCCTTCATAGCCTGTGAACTCTGTAGGCGCATCAAATACGCGAAAGCTCACAATCAGATCGGGGTTGCTCGCGACCTGTTCGTATCCCCGTGCCTCCATTTCGTAAGCGAGGTCGGAGATGATGCGCGACTTCAATACCAAATCGTTGAGGGCGAAAATGGAGTTTGGCTCCTGAAGCTGCACCGACCAACTGTAGGTGCTGTACTGATCAAAGTCGTGGTTGGGTTGCTCGTCTGAAGCGACAATTACGCCCCCTTCACGGGTCGGTACGTCTGTCGCTGGGGAGGCATTTTGTGCCATAACTCCACATGAAAGCAAGGTAGCCATTGAGAATAATGCTAGGAATTTCATATCAAAAAGTGTTTAATTCACAATAAGATTCTCATTATTGACTACGGGAGCTTTCCTGATCATGTTTTGATCAATTTAAATTTTTTGAAAGTTGCTCTGAGAGACACGGTAAGTCCTACGAGGCTTTTGGCGTCTGATAGTAGTAATACAAAAGCACCTTTTCCAAGGCCAGCCGAATGGCCGTATTGATGGGATGGCGTTGCTCGCTCAAAGTCGGATCAATCGCGTACAGCTTCATATAATAGTCGCGTATCATGGGGACACGCCCGCCCGCGTCGATCCACGCCTGCGTCTGTTGGTACGCCTCCGCTTTTTCCTCCTTCAAAAGTTTGCAGGTAGCCAGCAACGGTTTGCCGTACTTGTTCAGGTTGGCCGCAAACCCAAAGAGGCGACAAACCAGCCCTCGGTACGCGTAATGCTCACAATTTCCTTTGCCTTGCAGGGTGCCGAACGGGTTGAAAAGTTTGCAGAGCGGATCGGCATCCGAGGTTTCGAGACGGTCTAGCCACGCTTCGGCGGTCCCCGTCTGGTACCAGTGGTATGCCAACGGAATCATTTCCAGCACGGTCGCCTCAATGTCCGGTTTCTTACAGCACTCGCCGCAGCCTGTCAGGCAGCGCAGCGGGGTTTGGTTTTGGAATTGGCGTAGCTCGCCTTCTAACGCGTGGAATACCGCTTCCACAGCTTTCACTTTTTGGGGGATGGACATGAAAATGGGTGAAAAAAGCGCGCGAAGTTAGAGGGTGGGAAGTGTTCTGCAAGCGCGGACGACGGAAATATTTTCAGAGCACCAGGCAGGCCTTCTCACGGAGCTGGCGGAGGTGCTGTTGGGTGCGCAATCCTTCGAGGGTGGCCGGTACGCTGGTCAGGATCGTATCGGCACAGAGGAAGATAACTTTGGTCTTCGCACGACTGATGGCGACGTTCAGG
This sequence comes from Catalinimonas alkaloidigena, assembly GCF_900100765.1. Taxonomy (NCBI): domain Bacteria; kingdom Pseudomonadati; phylum Bacteroidota; class Cytophagia; order Cytophagales; family Catalimonadaceae; genus Catalinimonas; species Catalinimonas alkaloidigena. The sequence continues at coordinate 225,887 of NZ_FNFO01000001.1, forward strand.
CGCGGGGCGGAGAACAAAAATTCGCTGACGTCGGCAATGTAGTCCGGATCGGACGTGGCGTACGAGACAATGACCAATTCCACACTCTGGCCCTGCACGCGTTCTACGGTGTCGATGATCGGCGTGTGTCGCAGGTCCGGGTACTGTTTGTGCAGTTGATTGCCAATGGCGACGATCTGGCGGCGATACGGCGTGACCACCGCGACGTCGTGCGGCGTCAGGCCCCCGCGCAGGCAGGTGCCGATCAGGCGGGCGGTCAGGTCGGCTTCGTACGGATTGGTCTGGCGGTGCAGTCGCCCCGGCGAGCGCACCCACGCGAACGACACGTCGGGGGCCAATAGCTGATCGAGAGGCGCTTCGGCTTCTACCGACAATTGCCGGAAGGTTCGGGCCCGGTTCCAGTCGCCCGGTTTCAGGAACACCACGCCCTGCGCATCGCGGTAAAACAGGTCGCCCACCAGTTCGGTTAGGCGGCGGTTCATGCGGTACGTGATGTCGAGGGGCGTAAAGTGGTCGGGATGGTGACGGGCGATGTGCTCCAGAATTGATACCGAAAGGGCGTGGTCGCCCAGCTCTTCCTGAAAAATGGGTGGCATTTGTTTCGGATCGCCGAACAACAGAACGCTGGGAGCACCCAACGTGCCGGTCAGGGCGCCGAGGGCCAGGGGCATCTGACTCGCTTCATCGATCAGCACCACGTCGGGGCGGTAAATCGCTTCGTCGCGGGCCAGGGCGAACAGCGCCGAATAAAAACTAAAACCGGTGACGGTGGCGTGCTGCACATCGCCGCTTCGCCAGAGGCGTTCGAATTCGCGAAATCGGCACCGCATCAGACGCGAGGGGAGGTCCAGTGCCTTGAGCGGATCACCGATCTTAACGACGTCGCGCTCCGGGTGCAGGGCTTTGATCTCGGTCAGCGCGTGGTTCACGGCCTGGTGGGTATGCGCCACGATGGCAACGCGGAATCCGGATTCGGCCAACACGTGGGCAATCACCGACAAGACTTTCGTTTTGCCGGTGCCGGGCGGGCCCTGCACGGCGAAGACTCCCGGCCGCTGCACACTGCGACACACGGCCCGGTACTGCGACGGATTAAGTTGGGTTTGGTGTTCGGCCAGAAAAGCATCGACCTGTTGCCGGACGGTTGCTTCGTCGGGAGCATCGGGGGGAAGGGTCGGGGTGCGTTGATAAAATAGCGTCGAAAAGAAAGGCCAGCCCGCACTGCCCGGCATCAGCCGTTCGCGAATCAGCTTGGCGACTCGCCAGCCCATGTCGAACGGCACTTCTTCCAGCCGCCACGCCGCCTGCGACGAAAGACCGTCGAACCGTTCGCCGTAGCCCGCGCGCAGGGTAATGGTGGTCGCGTCCATTCCCACCACCTCCACCTTGATTTTTTGCTGCCCGTCCGTCAGAATCACCTGATCGCCCATCTTGAACTTGGTCAGGTTCGTGGTGTAACGGAACGTCGCGGTATGCAAGTCGCAGCCGACCAGCCGCAGGTTCGACAGGATGACGCCGTCTTCTTCCAGCCCCTCCAGCGTAATGAGTTGGTTGGTCAGTTGACCCTCCAGCCCGGCCGCCGTCTCCTGGTAGATGTAATCGATCAGGGATTGGGGCGTGATGGTGTTCATACGCGTACGGGCAGGGACGCCAGATTTTCGTGCAGCCAGCGCGCCACTTCAGTTAAGGTTTCCAGGCGTTGCCGGGCGTATTCTTCCGCCGTGAGGGACGTGTTTGCGGTGTCGCGCAGGGCGAAATACTCCTGATCGCCACGCAGGTAGGCATGCAATTCGCCCAGTTCCAGGCCGGGCAGCGGCGCGTGAACGTATTTTTCAATGAAGGAAAAGACATCGAACAGCGTGACGAGGTCCAGTTGCTTCGTTTGGCGGAGGATTTTCCGTAGCGTGGCGTAATCCAACCCGTAGAGGATCAGCCGGCGGTTTTGCAGTTTGGTGGGGAGTTCGAACTGCGGTTGTTCCCACTCGTCGTAAGTGATGGGCGCACGGTACGTATTTTGCCCGATCCTGTACACCAACGCGATGGCCCGGTAGCCTTCCGGTTGTTTTTTCAGTTCCAGCGTAGCCAGAGCCGTTTTCCGGAACAGGTCGTCCCGCAGTTTCTTCCGAAACAGCACCCGTCCCTGCCGCAGTCGCTCGATAGCCTCGCGGCTCCGCTGAATCTCCACGTCCGAAAACTCCAGTTCTTCCAGTTGCGCATCCGAACAGAGGGCCAGGTCGCGCCAGGTGTGCAACCCGTGCGCTTTCAAATGCGCGAGGCGGTGCGCACCGAGGTCGGGGAGAAGCGACAGGCTGTCGGCGGCCTGGACGCGCGGCATGCACTCGTACCGGTACTGGCAGGTCATGCAATTGCGGCTCAGCACCGGCGGATGCTTTTCGTTGAGTTCCTCCCAGGCTAGCCGCCGCACCGCCATCAGGTCGTAGTACGTTTCCCGCAGGATCGTCTCCACCAGCGCCACTTCCACTTCCTCGCGTCGTCCGTCGCCCATGATCAGGAACGCCCGTTCGGGGGCAGTGCCCTGCAGGCCGGTCAGCAACCGGCTGTACCAGCCGATTTGCAACAGGTTGTGCAACGTCACGGTTTTCGAACTTTTGATGTCGCCCACCTGGTAGAGATGCCCCAGCCGGTAGCCCGGCCCGCTGGCCACGCGCTCCAGGATGTCGGCAACGCCCACGCGCTCGGGGCCGAGCAGTTGCGCCTGCAAAATTACCGGCTCGCCGCCGCGCATGGCCTTTTCGGTCTGCACCAGCCGTTCGGCTTCGGTCTGTCCCGTCACCTCAAACGCCCCGGCGTACTGCCGTTCGATCACCTCCTTTTCGTACTGCAATCCTTCCTGTTGCATCGCGCGCAGCGCCAGCGGCACCGGCGCCTTCAGGGCCGAGGTCGCGTGGTAGTTGAACCAGGCTTTGCGGGGGCAGTTTAAATACGCGCCAAACTGGTGACCGTTGGTCGGTTTGGGCTGGGGACGAAACGCGTCGGGGTGCATGTCCACTAATGTACGCAGGTCAAAAGCGCTTTCGCAAGTGACGGAGGGGCGGTTAGTGCAACTTCGGTAAATCGCGGTAGGCAATCAGGTGGATGCCGCGCCGCTCGATGGCGGCTTTTACGCGCGGATCGGTAAACGCTTTCGTGACGCCCGCCCGGTCGGCCGCGACGTGCTCGTAGCCCTTGTGGCCGACGGCCCGCAATTCCGGCGTGTCGTAACCCGGGTGATCCACGAACAGCCACTTGCCCGACGGCACGGTGTCGAGCCAGGCGATCAGGTTTTCGATTTTCTCGTCGGCGGTGGTCCGGTTGCCGCCGAAGCCGGGCGCCCGCTGCACGCCGTAATCGGTCGGGTCGATGTCGATTCCATATTCCGTCGCCAGACGATCCACCAGGTCTGCCACCTGCGGGTCGATGCCCGACATGCCCATGTGCGCCGAAACGTGGCTGATACGCGGCAGTGCTTTCGTCGCCCGTTCGATCTGTGCGCGCAGTTCCTGTTCGATCTCCTGCACTTGCCAGTCCTGTTCCAGCAAAAATGTGTTTTCCGGCCGCAGGTCGTCGTTGGGCCAGAGAAACGGATGGAAATAGCCCGCTTCGGTCGTGAGGCTGGGCGCGTGCGTCAAGGGTGACCATTTGAGGTGTTCCCACTCGCTCGTGAGACACAGGTGAATCCCTACGTCGATGTCGGGATGCTGTTGCAAAAGCGCCACCGCTTCCGGAAACCAGGGCGTCGGCACCATCAACTCCACTGTCCGCGAAATGCCATTTTCACACGCTTCAATGCAGGCCTCGTTCACCGTATGGGCAAAGCCGATGTCGTCGGAGCGGAAAAGGATGTAAATGTCCTGACGTTGGGCGCAACCGCCGTACGTCACCAGCAGAACAAGTACCGAAAAGAGAAGGCGTAGCGGCATGGTAGGAGGGGGGAAGGTGTCGAGAGGAAAAGTACAGATTTCCTGTCAATCGGCGCTCCACAGTGCGCGTGGAATAGGCCGGGCTTTAGCCGCGCGACCAGGAAAATGGGGCATGTTGATGAACACGCCAATAGTAAAATTATTTTATTGTTTTTCGATAAATATTTATCGAAATTTGGAATGAAGTTTTACGCTCTTTCTCATGAAAAAGAAAACCACGCAAATTCTGAATCTGCTGCACGTACTCACCTGGATCATCTTCATTGGTTTGCTCGTCCAGACCGGGACCTTTCTTGTGTCGTACGTCGTCAGTCTGTTCAACCCGCAAGCCGCCCAGCACCTTTACCTGGGGATCGACCTGTCCGCCCTCCGAGGGCACGACGTCCGCGCCTATTCCGCTGTGCTCTCCTTCATCATGGGCATTTCTGCCCTGAAGGCCTACATCGCCTATCTGGCAATCCGCATTTTCTCCTGCCTTAATGTCGCGCATCCGTTCAGTGCCGAAGTCGGGCAGTTGATTGCGCAAATCAGTCAGATGACGCTGAGCGCCGGAATCGTCGCGGTCATCGCGCAGGGTTACAGCAAGTGGCTTCTGAAACAGGGCATGGCGGTGGCCTATGCATGGGGCAGCGAAGAACTGCTTTTTCTGGCGGGTGTTATCTTCCTCATTGCGCAGGTCTTCCGGAAGGGCATCGACATCCAGGCCGAACAGGAACTAACGATCTGAGCCCATGCCGATTGTCGTGAACCTGGATGTGATGATGGCCAAACGGAAAATGTCGCTGAGCGAACTCTCAGAAAAAGTCAACCTGACGCTCGCCAACCTCTCGATTCTGAAAACCGGAAAAGCCAAAGCCGTCCGTTTCAGCACCCTCGAAGCCCTCTGCGAAGCCCTGGACTGCCAACCCGGCGATTTGCTGGAATATCAGGAGCTCTCCTGACGTTCGGCGACGAACTTTAAAAACGACACAGCCAGGAACGTTGATTTCACTGTTCAGGCGGCGGGTAGCTTTCGAGCGTTGCTGACCGAACTGCCCCTGACTTTGATCACCGGATCTTTCTTCCGAGTAAAAAGTGATGGCCGCAGGCTTCTGCGACCTCTGGTTTGCCCGTGGCCTAAAACGGAACGCGTAAAAATCAAAGTGATCAACATGAGGCGTAGCGTGAGCGACAAGCACGATGCCGCAAGCGCTGATGTTACGGCAAACGTTGCTTTCGCAGCAAGTGCTGGAATGCCATTAAGCTGCCCATCTGTCGGTAGGCCTAGCGGTCTGAAAGTTTGTCAGTTCGATCCGTAGCATATCTTTGTCCGATGATGCAAACCTACGTGGAGCCTCTGTGCGAGCAACAAAAGCACAGGCCCGCACCGCCTGCGGCGCGGAAAGGAAAAAAACGTTCTTTTGTCTGGAAACGCCTCTTTCTGCCATCCCTGTTCCTACTGCTCCTAACCGGACTGTGTACGGAAACCGGATGCGGCCAGGCGAACTCGCCCGTCACCTATCAGAATCCGGTAATCGCCGGCGATTTCGCCGACCCTTCTGTGATACGTGTCGGCGACACTTATTATGCCGCCGGTACCTCCTCTGAGTGGGGACCTGCCTATCCGCTGTACGCTTCCTCGGATCTGGTCAACTGGCAGTACATCGGGCCGGTGTTTCACGACCTCCCTGCCTGGACGATGGGAAGCTACTGGGCTCCCGAGCTTTTCTTCCGGAACGGGACCTTTTATGTGTACTATACGGCCCGCCGTAAATCGGATCAACGCTCCTACATTGGTGTCGCTACCACAACCGACCTGCGCCAGGGATTTACCGACCACGGCTGTCTGCTGGAGTGGACCAAAGAGGCCATCGATGCCTTTGTGGTAGAAGAAAAAGGAACGCTTTACATCACCTGGAAAGCCTACGGGCTGGACGACGACAAACTCATTCAGCTACTGGGACGGGAACTTACGCCGGACGGTCTGCACGTCACCGGTGAAGTCTTTACGCTCCTTGAAGCGGACACGACCAACTGGGAAGCCGGTGGGATGGAAGGGCAGGCGCTGTTTAAACATGGAGACTATTATTATATGACCTACTCCGGGAATGCCTGTTGTGGTCCGACCTGCAACTACCAGGTGGGGCTCGCCCGTGCCAGACAATTGCAGGGACCCTGGGAAAAGTTTGCAGGAAATCCGGTCTTGAGCGGAGGACCGGATTGGAAATGTCCCGGACACGGCACCGTAGTAACTACCGCCGACGGCCGCGATTTTTACTTGCATCATGCCTACCGGGCCACCAGTTTTACCACCACCGGGCGAGAAGGAGTGCTGAGTGAACTGGTGTGGGACGAGCAGACCGGCTGGCCGAAATTTCGCTACGGTACCACCCCCCCGCTGCAAGCCGCTTCTCCCCTGGGCCGAGCGCAAACGCAGGACTGGCAGATTGCTACCCGTTTCGACCACCCTGCGCCGATGGCCTGGGTATGGGATGTAAGCCAGCCAAAGCCTGATTACGCGATTCGAAAAGGCCAGTTGCGGGTGAAAGCGCCGGCATCTGCCACGACTGTCGGAAGCTTTCTGGGGCAGATCATCCGGAAAGAACGCTTTGCCTTTTCTGCCGAGGTATGGCCCCAAGCAGCTGTTTTACAAGGAGTCTGCGTATACGGAGATGGGGCTAATGCCCTGGGGCTGGGTGTCCGTCACAACACACTGGAACTTTGGCAGGTCAAAGAAGGAAAACGGGAAGTGGTCCAGACCTTTGCTTTGCCACCCGGCAAAACTCCGGTTACCCTCTCGGTGGTCTATCAGCCCGGCGCGGCCTATCAATTTCACTGGCAGCGCCAAGGCGAGCCCGTCACGTCTACAGCGCCGATTGTGCTGGCGGGTGATTTTTTGCCGCGCTGGGACCGGGCTCCCCGGGTGGGTATCCACGTACAAGGTGAGCCGTTGGCTACAGGCGTGTTTGAAGCGGTGCAGCTTCGCTACGAGTAAGCCTTTCTTCTGTGTAGTTGCGGCCTCAATTCGCCGATAATGCCTCCCGCACCTGTGTCCGCAGGGCCGGATACCGGGCGTCGTCGGGATACTGTTTGATGAGCCGATCCAGTGTCCGGAGGGCTTCCGGCAACTCGCCCAATTGTAACAAAGCCTGCACCCGATTTTCGTACGCCAGCCGGTAGTCGGGGTAAAGGGCTAGGGCTTGGTCGAACAACGCCAGCGCTTCTTCCCATTGCTCCGTCTGCAACCGCAGGTAGCCTAAGTTCAGCAACGATGCCTGGTGTTCGGGCTGACGTTGCAATACCTCCAGGTAAGTGGCGGCAGCCGCCTCGGGTTGACCGGCAGTTTCGTAAGCGGACGCGAGTGCAAAGCGGTACTCCAGGTGATCGGGCGCCAGATTCACCGCGCGGCGGTGCCAGTCGAGGGAAGGAAGGCCCTGCCGAAGGCGCATTTCGGCGACGTAAAAACAGGTGGCCGGATCGTCTACCTGCGAGGGTGTCAGCGCCTGCCAGGACGGCGCGAGCGGTTGCTGTTGCAGGTACGCCAGTTTGATCTGCGCGTCGCGCTCCAGTGCCTGGACAAACGTGGCTACCTGGGCCAGGTAAGCCGGATTCTGGTCAAATTGCTCGTAATAATTCAGGTACGCCAGTGCCTGGTTCCGTTCGGAAGGATGGTCGGAAGTAAAACTTTTGAGCTGCATCGGCGAAGCCGCCGCCGTAGTCGCGAAGCTCAGCGAATCCCGATGAATGCCGATTTTATGGTCGGTCGTCGCCACGTGCGGAATGTCGCCGGGACCGCGCTTGGGCATGTGGCACCGTACGCAGTTGTTGTCGACCGCCAGCCGCGCCTCCGCGTGTTCGGTGCAGGCGTCGGGGGCGGGATGGCACGACTGGCAGGTCGCGTTGTAGGAAACCTGCGTGGCCAGGGGCTGGTGGGGGGCGTGGCAGGGTGTACAGGTCAGCACCTTCCCCGAACCCAGAAAGCAGGGACTTTGCTGGAGCCGTTCGGCGTGTGAGGCAAAGCCGTATTCCGTTGTTGCGTCCGTAACGGGCAGAAAAATTTCCTGATAATCGGCGAGGGGTTGGCCGGGGCGGTACGCCTGCGGGTCCCGACCGGGTTGGGCTACTACCACGCCTTCCAGATGGCACTGACGGCACACGTCGAATTGCAGCGTGGCGGTGAGGTACTTCGGATTCACGATGGTCGAATCCCGTTGCCCTTTCGTCGCACGTGGCCCCTCTTCCCAGTACTGCACGTGCGTGCTGCCGGGGCCGTGGCACGTCTCACACCCGATGGCACCGCCGACCTCGGTAAACCGGTTCAGCGAATGCTCCACGTACGCCTGTCCGCTGCCGTGGCAACTCAGACACGCCTCGCCCACCAGCCGATCGAACCGGGTGTTGTGTCCCGCTTCGTAGCCCGGACTCAGGTCCCAGAGGCCTCGTTGGGCATACCACGTCAGGGGCATTTCGTAAAGATAGCCGTTCACCTCGCGCAGGTACGAGCGCGTCTGATTTCCCGAGCCGATGACGTAGGCCACGCGCTCTTCGCGGTAGTGAGTCGTGTCGGCGCGGCCTTTTGTACGAAACTCCGCTACGTAGAGGGTGTCGTGGCGCCAGAAGGCCCGGTAATGAAAGTCGAGTGTAGGGTCGTACACGGGCGGGGCCGCAAAATTTTCGAAGCGGTCGAGCGGATGCGGGGCATGAAACGAGCGGCCTTTGCCAGTGTGCTGGTAAGCGTCGTACACTTCTGCGTGGCACGACCGACACGCAGCCGAACCCACGTACGCCGCCTGGGTTACAGAACCTGTAGTGGGTTCATCTTCAGGAACTTCCGTAGGCTTGGAGTCGCACCGGCCGAACACCGCCAGCACAAGCGCGTATAACACTACAGAAGCGACCACATACCATTTTCTCCGAAAAACTCCCACGTTCATTCTGTAGGCCTGGTTTCTCCCGAAAGTTGCAAGTAGAGGGGAGGCGGAAATCCCGGAACGAAAATACGGGAAAACCAGTATAATACCCTAGCTAACAAGATACTTCATGAAAACCTATTATAAATCCTATTTTTTGCTCTTACTTTTCTGCTTCGTCGGGTTTCAGTCCTGCCAGCGGTCAGGGGGAGGGGGGAGCCGCACGGCCAACCTTTCCGACCGGGAAGCCGCCAAGGAAGTGAACCTGAAACGCGACGACGAATACCTCCGGGTGATGACCGACGGCCGCCTCGATCTGCCCGATTCTTCCATCAAAAAGGCCGTAGAACAGCAGGTGATGAACCTGAACCAGCGCACGTTTTTTAAAGACCGGAGCGCACGCGAAGCGCTGACCAAGGCGCTGCAAACGTTTTATGCCGATCGCGACTACCGGCTGGCCTGGAACGGAGGCGACGGGTTGTTGCCGCAGGTCGATTCGTTGCTTCTGGCGCTGCAGGCCGCTCCGGCCGACGGCCTTTCGCCAAACGATTATCCTGTAAACGACATTGTTCGGGCACGGGCGGCAATCTTCAGCGACAGCATCGACCGCGCTACGTTGAAACTGGGCGACTTTTTACAACTGGATTTTCTGTTGACCAGCACGTTTCTGACCTACGCCAAACACCTGCACGCCGGGCGGGTCGATCCGAACGAATTACACGAGCAGTGGTACCTGAACGTACCCGAGGGTAACTACGCAAAAGCCCTGGAAGATGCGCTTCAGCAGAACCGTGTCCAGACCATTTTGTATTCCCTGCGTCCGGAAGAAGAGCAATACGGCCTGCTGCGCGAGCAACTGGCCGCGTACCGCGAGCTGGCCAAACAAGGCGGCTGGCCAAAAATTAACCCGGCGAAAGGTGTGTTGGAAAAGGGCGACCGCGAAGCCGCCGTGGCCGTGTTGAAAAAACGCCTGATCCTGACCAACGACCTGACGCCCGACAACGCCTACGCGGAAGACAGCACCTACTTCGATGAGGCGCTGGCCGCCGCCGTTGCCAGCTTTCAGGAGCACCAGGGCACAAAAGTCGACAGTGCGGTAGGGCCGACCACCCTGACGTTGCTCAATGTGCCGGTCGAACAGCGCATCCAGCAACTGGCCTTGAATATGGAACGCATCCGCTGGATGCCCCGCACCAGAGGCGACTACTACCTGCAAGTCAACATTCCGGAATTTAAGCTGCACATCTACCGCAAGGGCAAAGAAGACCTGTCGATGCGGGTGATTGTGGGAAAAGACTTCACCAACGAGACGCCCATTTTCAGCGACAGCATGTCGTACATCGTGTTCAGCCCAACCTGGACAGTACCGCTGAGCATCGGGCGCGACGAAATTCTGCCGCATCTGATCAAAGACCCTACCTGGCTGGATCGTAACAATTACGACATCTACCGGACGTGGCACGACGGCGAGTCGCCCATGACGGCCAAAGAGATCGCCAAAGAAAAGTGGGCCGACATCGATCCGGAAGAGTTCAAATACCGCGTCGTGCAACGGCCGGGCGACGGCAATGCGCTGGGCCGCGCCAAGTTCATCTTTCCCAACAACATGAACATCTACCTGCACGATACGCCGGGCCACCACTTGTTTTCGCAGGAAGTACGCGACCTGAGCCACGGATGCGTGCGGGTGGAATTTCCGGCGCAACTGGCCGAGTACCTGTTGGACGACAGACGCCAGTGGGATACCGAAAAAATCGACGAGGCGATGCACCAGGAAGAGCCCGTCACCGTCACCCTACCCGAAAAATTGCCGGTAAATATCATCTACCAGACGGCCTGGGTCAACCAAGAAACGGGGCGTGTCAGCTTCTGGCGCGATGTGTACGGGTACGACGACGCCCAGCTCAATGCCCTGGGACAGGAAGCAACGCCGCTGGCCTACGAAACGACCGGGCGCTAGGCGCGCTTCGCCACACGACATGGTCTTATGCACGCGGTGCTTCCTTCGGGAGGGACCGCTTTTTTGTGGAAAGGGCAAAAGATCGGCCGCCTAAACCAGATTTCCGGTTTTTCTGGTGCCCGAAACAGTATATCTGGCCTACATTGCATTCTATTTCCCAAAAAATAATCGCTACTTATGTTCCCAACTGATAAGACAAAACGTCCCGAACGCATCCTCCAGTTTGGGGAAGGAAACTTCCTCCGGGCTTTTGTCGACTGGATTGTCCAGTCGATGAACGACAAAACCGATTTCGACGGCAGCGTCGTGGTGGTACAGCCCATTGCGCAGGGCATGGTCGATCTGCTCAACCAACAGGACAGTCGCTACACGCTGTACCTGCAAGGCATCCGGCAGGGCCAGGTCGTTAGTGAGCATCAGGTGATCGACAGCATCAGCCGGGGGCTGAATCCCTATACCCAGTGGGACGCGTTTCTGCAAACCGCCGAACAGCCCGAGATGCGGTTCATGGTGTCGAACACGACCGAAGCGGGCATTGCGACCGACGCCAACGACTGGTCGGACCAGACGCCGCCGACTACGTTCCCGGCTAAGCTGACCTGCTGGCTGCAACGCCGCTACCAGACGTTTGGCGGCGCCGCCGACAAGGGCATCATTTTTCTGCCGTGCGAACTGATCAACTACAACGGCGACAAGCTGAAGACCGCCATGCTCTACTACGTCGATCTGTGGGGCCTCGACGAAGGATTCAAAGCGTGGATTGAAGCGCACTGTACGTTCTGCAACACGCTGGTCGACCGCATTGTGCCGGGGTTCCCGCGCGACCGCATCCAGGAAATCCACGAGGAGCTGGGCTACAAAGACCAGTTGGTGGTAGAAGGGGAACAATTCCACCTCTGGGTAATCGAAGCGCCCGAGTCCGTACAGAACGAGTTCCCGGCCGACCGGGCGGGCCTGAACGTCAAGTTTGTGCGCGATATGCAGCCGTACCGCACGCGGAAAGTCCGCATCCTGAACGGAGCCCACACCACCATGGTGCCGGTGGCCTACCTCTACGGCCTGCGCACCGTCCGAGAGTCGGTCGAGCACGACGTGGTTGGGTCGTACATCCATCAGGCCATTTTCGAGGAGATCATCCCGACCCTGGACCTGCCCCGCGAAGAGCTGGAAGAGTTTGCGAACGACGTGCTGGAGCGGTTCCGCAATCCCTACATCCAACATTACCTCATCAGCATTGCACTCAACTCCACTTCGAAGTTCGAAACGCGTGTGTTGCCGTCGCTGCTCACCTACCAGGAACAGACCGGCAAATTGCCGCAGCGGCTGGTATTTGCCCTGGCGGCGCTGATCCGGTTCTACAAAGGAGACGTGGACGGCGAGTCGATCGACCTGAAAGACGATCAGGATACGCTGGATCTGTTTGGTGAAATCTGGAAAGGCTGGGACGGCACCGACGCGGGGCTGCGCCAACTGGTGGAGATTGTGCTGGGCTACGAGAAAATCTGGAAACAGAACTTGAACGAGGTGCCCGGCTTGACCGACGCCGTGGCGGGCTACGTAAAAGCCATCGACGAGAAAGGCATGAAATCGGCCCTGGAAGAAGCCGCCTTCGCGGAGGTAAATTCCGGTTCCTGAGTCTTTAGAGAAGTTATATGAGCAAAGCCGCGGCGGGAAACACCCTGCCGCGGCTTTTTTTATGGGCACGGCGCCGTCAGCAGATTCGGTGGGTTCAACACTAACTGACGGTACTGGTACTTTTCGAACAGGCCCCGGTCGTCGTAAATCTCCAGGCTCAGCGGGAAAAATCGCGCTTTGTCGATTTGGAGCACCAACGTCTGGGCGTAAGCACTGGGAAGGCTGAGCGGCAGGGCGGCGATGCTGTGGGTATAAGATTTCGCCTGCGGGTTGCGTTCCAGCAACAAAAATTCGGAGAGCATGCGCGTGTCGGCCAGGCGCTGGAGCGTTTCGCCGGGTCGCCCGGTGTAGGGCAGGTAGCGGAAGCGGGGATTCTGGATCGTGACTTGATAACAGGCGTGTCCGTCGAACGTGGACGGCGCGACCTGCCAGATGAGCGAGTCGGAAGAATGGTCGATGAGGAACCGGAGAATCGAGAACGCATAATCAAACCCGATGCGGCGGATGGTGTGGTGCTGATTTTTGCGCATGCGCTTGTCGTCCGGGGCTAGCGACAGGGAGAGCGGAACGCCCAGCACCCGCATCAGCACCCGCGCCTTCTCCGGATCTTGCGGATGGGGAAAACAGACGGACCTGTCGGCGTCGGGTTCGACAAACTGGAGGTAAAGCCGGAACGGCGTGCGTCGCAGCGATACGTCCATCGTTTCCTTGATCAACTCACCTTCAATCCGCTCTTCCTTGTGGTAGCGGCACTGCAAGGTTTGCACCGACTCGCATCGGGCCATCATCTGCTTGACGAGGGCCACTGCACCCGTCTGATCCTGGGCGGCGACCGTCCACGGCAGACAAAAGGCGATTAGAAAGAGAAGCGTTCGCATGGCAGAGTAATGGAGGGGACGTGAAGGACGGCAGAAATCCCGACCGACTTTGGTGCAGAATTCTAACTTAGCAGGACACCTGTCTTGGTACGTATGGGAGTGATCATCCAGCACATTCGGAGCTTTTACGAACGGAAGCCTGCCCCCGAAGTCACCGCAGTATCTGCTCCGGTTGTCGACGTGGCCCTGCAATCGCTTCGCGCCTTGCTGCGCCGTCGGCCCGCCCGCCCCGTATCGCACCTGGTTGTCGCCACCACGTGTCCCGATCGGCTCACGCCTTCGCTGGGACAGGAACTCGCGGCGGCGTTTCCGGAGCTGCTGGGGCCGTGCCACGTACTCGATCTGGTCCAGGGGTGCACGGGTGGTGCCAGCGCCCTTATTCTGGGCAGCCAACTGGCCGAACTTCACCAGAGTGCCGTGCTGGTGGTGGCGGCCGAAGCGGCACATCAGGCCACCTCGTCTGCCAGTCCGTTGCACGACTACTTCAGTCGCGGCTCCTTTGCGTGTCTGGTCGAGGGAGGCCCGCATCCGCAACGACTGCTGGGCAGCCTTTCGCGGCAGTACGCCGACCTGCGCGACGTGGTGACGGTCAACCTCGGGCACGTGACGCCGCGTGTCATTCAGGCGCAACGCCAGCCCGCCTGCGATCCGCGCCGCTACCTGGGACTACAGATGGACAAACGGATGGCGATGAGGCTGTTGCGCAAAGCCGAAGCCTTTTACCTCGACTTGGTCCGTACCACCGGTACCCCCGACTACATCATTCTCCACCAGGTCAATCCCGGTATCATCGGGCATCTGAAGCAGGTCTTTGCCCGCTATCCCGCCACCTTTGTCGACCTGGCCGCCGAAGTAGGGAATTGTGGGGTGGCGACCGTAGGCGTAGCGCTGGACCGGATCTGGCCCGAAGCCCGCGGCAAGAAAGTGTTCGTGTGCAGCTTCGGAACGGGCGGTATGATCACCGGCGGCGTCTGGCAGTGCTGATGGCCGTTACGGCAGCGTATCCCGGGCCGCTGGGTGGAGCTTGACGGTAATTTTGTTCGTAACCGAATCTTCCCGTGCATCTTCCAAATACAGCACCGCGTCCAGGTACGCCCCGGTCGCGCCGGTCGGGACGCGCACCTGCGCCTCAAGCGCTTCGCCCGCGGCCGAAATTACTTTCTTCCATTCGTGTCCCGGGAAGGGCAGCAGATCGATGGTGAGCACGTAGGGAGGAGCCCCGCCGTACGCTTCCACCTCGATTTCCAGCACCTCGCCCACGCCTACCGAATCGGGCACCTGGGGCACATTCAGCAGCAGGGGAAGGGACGCTGCGGCATCTTGCGACAGCGGAGCCGCGCCGAAATAATAGCCGATGATGGTGCCGAAAATGCCGATCAGGATGGTCAGCACCTCTTTGGCCCGGTTGAAAATTTGTTCTGAGCGCTGATCGTCCTTACCCGTGTCGATCAACGCCGCCAGGATTAGCAGCACAATCAGTCCGATGGTGCCCACCGCAAACAGGTACGTGATCAGCCCGCGGGCATACGCCCCACCCGCAAGGTTGTGCAGAATATCGCCCCGGTCCATGCCGAACAGATTGGCCCCGATCAAAACCAAAACGGACAGTATGATGATCATCGCTACGATGAAAATGGGATTGTAGAAATGATCGAAGTGGGTGTGAGGGCTTTGGGGCGAAGCTTTCTGACTCTGGTACCGGAAGTAGAAATACGTTGCCAGCCCACCCGCCCCGATGCCCAGCAGGATCAGAAACAGGTAGAGGACGTTGACTTCGAAGGTCAGTTGCGCAAGGAAGAAGGAAGCGGCGCACATAAGCGGAAACGAGGCAGGAAACCAAAGGCCGAATGAACAAACACCGGGCGACTCTCGGGGAACCGGTAGGAAAGCATGGAGTCGCAGCAGAAGAGGCGCGGATCGCCTCTGGATCTGTAGGAGAAGCGTTGCCAAGGTAACGAGCTTCCGGCACAAAGGCAATACTGAAAATTCAGTAGGGGGCAAGCCAAAAGCCCGCTTCCGGAGAACCGAAGCGGGCTTTTGGCGATGTGATCTGAAATCAGAAAGGCGTTACAGCGAAACGCCCCGTTTCCACGGAATGAAGTCGTCTTGCCCAAGCCGGACGGCGTGGGGCTGGGCCTCGCCACTGGCCACTTTCACGCAGTAGTCGAACAGCTCTTCACCCGCTTCAGGAATGGTTTTTTCGCCCGTGATGACCGTTCCGGCGTTGTAGTCGATGATGTCCGCCATGCGCTCGGCTAGCTTCGAATTGCTCGAAACTTTGATCACCGGCGTTACGGGGTTGCCGGTCGGGGTGCCCAGGCCGGTTGAGAACATGATGATGTTGGCTCCGGAACCGGCCAGCCCGGTGGTCGACTCCACGTCGTTGCCCGGCGTACACAGCAGGTTCAGGCCCGGATTGACCACCGCCTCGGTGTAGTCCAACACGTCGGTGATGGGCGAGGTGCCCCCTTTTTTCGCGGCCCCGGCCGATTTCATGGCGTCGGTAATCAGGCCGTCTTTGATGTTCCCCGGCGAAGGGTTCATGTCGAAACCCGAACCCGACTCTTCTGCCCGGCGGGCGTAGGCCGTTTGAATGGAGCGGAATTTTTCGGCCAGGTCGTCGTTCACGCACCGGTCGATCAGTTCTTGTTCTACGCCGCAGAGTTCTGGAAACTCCGAGAGAATCACCGTGCCACCCAGCGCCACCAGCATGTCGGACGCGTAGCCGATGGCCGGGTTGGCCGAAATGCCCGAAAATCCGTCGGAACCGCCACATTCTACCCCGAAGGTCAGCTTGCTGAGGGGGGCCGGGCGGCGGATCTGTTCGTTGGCCTGGATCAGCCCCACGAAGGTTTTGCGGATGGCGTCCGAAATCATCTGCGGCTCTGACTGGCTCTGCTGCTGTTCCAGAATGTAAAGCGGCTTGTCGAAATTAGGGTTGATCCGCTGGATGGCTTCCTGCAGAATCTCGACCTGCGCGTTCTGGCAGCCCAGGCTCAGCACCGTGGCGCCGGCCACGTTCGGGTGGCAGATGTAACCGGCCAGCAGGCGACACAAGGTGTCCGAATCCTGGCGCGTACCGCCGCAGCCGCCTTCGTGGGTCAGAAACTTGATGCCATCGACGTTCGGAAACACCCGGCGGGCCTTCTGTTCCTCGGCCTGAATCAGGATTTCGGTTTCCATCAGCTGTTCGGCCGAGCCGCCCGAGCGGTACACGTCCACCAGCCGCTGCGACTGGTACAGCGGGCCGCCGCCGTATTCGTAGCCCAGTTGTTCGACCAGCGCTTCGCGGATGACGTTGATGTTGCGGTTTTCGCAGAACACCATCGGCACCACCAGCCAGTGGTTGGCCGTACCCACCCGGCCATCGGAGCGATGGTAGCCCATAAACGTGCGGTCTTTCCACTTCGACACGTCGGGTGCCTGCCAGTCGGTTTTGCCCTGGCGGCCTGCAAAGCCCGTCGCGGCGTGTTTTACGTTTTTCGTCGTAATCACCTCACCAGCCTGAATGGGAGCCGCCGCGCGGCCAATCAACACCCCGTACATGTACAGCGGATCGCCCACCGCAAAATCCTGCTCGGCAAACTTGTGCTTCGCGGGCGTGTCGTGCAGCATCCGGTAAGCCCTGCCTTCAAACTCCACAGCCTCGCCTTTGGCCAGATCGGTGAGCGCAACAATCACATTATCGGTGGGTTGTACTTTCAGTACCTTTTTCATCGTATTTATTTCGGAATGAGTCGGCAAATTTAGCGCCTGGTGTATAGTTAATTAGTAACCGCGAAATTAATTGGAGAGTGCCAACGTTTTTAGGCAAACGTTTTCATGAAAGTGGAGGGGCGATTTCTGGATTTATACTCGACAGGAGGAGGGGAGATGCACAGATTTACGAAGGATTGCTACAAGCTACGGTGGGTTTTGCTCCTGCTGCTGGGAAGCCTGGCGGCGGGCCTGCACGCCATGCCTTTGGATACGGCCCAACCCTCGCGCGAACTGATCGACATCTATACCCTGGAAGACCGCGCCAGCGGCGAAGTGCAGTTTTTTGCCCGTAACGACGGCTTTTGTCCCTACCAGATCCGCGTCAGCTTTTCCGAACTGAAAAACTACCGTGCCGATGGCAGTCTGCCGCGCCAGGTCGTGGTGCCGCCCGACCACCAAGCCCACCAGCTGCTGACCATCAAGCCCCGCGTGTACGGCGAAGCGAGTTACGAAGCGCTCTACGAAATCGAACTGGGCGACCCCACGTTACGCCCCAATCCCGACCAGCTGTACCTGTTGCCCTTTCGGCACGGCGAACGCTACCGCCTTTCGCAGGGCTACAACGGCGATTATTCGCACCAGGGCCGCTACGCGCTCGACTTCGAAACGCCGGAGGGCACACCCATTACGGCGGTGCGCAGTGGCGTGGTGGTGGACATCAAGGAAGATTCCGACCGGGGCGGCGGCGATGCTTCGTTCGAGCGGGAGGGCAACTTCGTGCTGATTTACCACAGCGACGGCACGCTGGCCAATTACTCGCATCTGCGGAAAGACGGCGTGGTGCCCCGCCTGGGAGATCGCGTCGAGGCCGGCGAACTGATCGGGTACAGCGGGCATACGGGCTGGGCCGTGGGGCCACACCTGCACCTGGAAATTCTGCACCCGGGCCCGATGCAGCTCGTCAGTATCCCGACCCGCTTTCTGGGACCGGACGAACCCGGACATGCGCAAACCATCACCGAGTTTAAAACCGGCAGGTTCTACTACGGCGTACACCCGGGGCAGCCCCCGTTTCGCCTCGACGACGAAGTGCCGATGCCCGAAGAAGGACTGAGTAATTACAAGGCAACAGCCTCGGCCACCGGAAAGGTCGAAATTGTACGAAGGGTAGATGGCACGGGTACCCACATCTACTTAAAAAATGGCTTTCGGGAACCTAAAGAGGTGGAATTGAAGTTCGAACTACGGAATTTGAAGCCTTCTTCGGAAGTGCCGAACGTGGTGAAAATCGAGGCACTGACCGAGATTTATCTCTTTTCAGCCACGGTGGTAGATGCCACGCGGGCGGCCGGTTGCCAGGTACAATATGCCATTAAATAAGAAGCTTCCCGACAGATTTTGCTTATATTCGTCTTTCCTACATTTTGATAATTACATGAAGAAAAGTCTTGCTTTGTTTTTCTGTGCGGCCTCGGTTGTGAACGCGGGCCCGATTGACCCCACGACCACTGAGCCGAAAGAGCAAAAGCGGGAGTACATTAACTGGCATAACGCCGACCCCACGCTCGACCACATCCAGGGTGTAAGCACCGAACAGGCGTATGGACTGCTCAAAAACAAAAAATCGCGTACGGTACGCGTCGCGATCATCGACTCGGGCATCGACATCAACCACGAAGACCTGAAGGGAAAAATCTGGACCAATAGCGGCGAGATTCCCGGCAACGGCATCGACGATGACAAAAACGGCTACGTGGACGACATCCACGGCTGGAACTTCATCGGTGGGGCCGACGGCAAAAACGTCAACTACGAAACGCTGGAGCTGACGCGCCTGTACCGCAAATACCAGAAACAGTTCGACGGCCGGTCGGCCGACCAGATTTCAGCCAGCGAAAAGCACGCTTACGAAGCGTATCAGGCTGTAAAACAGGAATATGACCGGCAACTGGAAGAAGCGCGCCGCGAAAGCGAAAGCATCGAAAACATTGCGTCGGCCTTTCAATACACCGACGGGGTGATCAAAAACCACCTGGGCAAAGCGAAGTATACGCTGGCCGACCTGGAGGCGATCCAATCGGACGACGAGATGATTATGAAAGCGGCCGATTTCCTGAAGCTTCTGTTGCGCAACAAATTTTCGGTAGCCGATCTGGATCAGGCGCAGCAGCACTACCGCGAACTGTTGCACTACAACCTGAACCTGGAATTCAATCCGCGCGACATCGTAGGCGACAATCCGGAAGAAAATTCGGATGTGCATTACGGCAACGCTGACGTAATCGGCGTCGATCCCGAGCACGGGACGCACGTGGCGGGCATCGTGGGGGCGCAGCGCGGCAACGGCCTGGGCCTGGACGGCATCGCCGAAAACGTGGAAATCATGGTCATCCGTGCGGTGCCTTCGGGCGACGAGCGCGACAAAGACGTGGCCAATGCAATTCGGTACGCGGTGGACAACGGCGCGCAGATCGTCAACATGAGCTTCGGCAAGTCGTATTCGCCGCACAAGCAGTGGGTCGACGAGGCCGTCCGATACGCAGAGTCGCACGGCGTGCTGCTGGTGCACGCGGCCGGCAACGACGCGGAGAACAACGACGTAACGCCCAACTTCCCGACCAACGCCTATTCGGACAATGGTCCGGCAGCGCAGAACTGGATCACCGTGGGCGCGACCTCCCGGACGCAGGACCTGGACTTCGTGGCGAATTTCTCGAACTACGGCAACGCTTCGGTCGACGTATTTGCCCCGGGTGTGGACATCTATTCAACGCTTCCGCACAACGAATACGACCTGCGCAGCGGCACCAGCATGGCGTCGCCGGTCGTGACGGGCGTGGCAGCACTGGTGTGGTCATACTACCCTGAACTGTCGGCCGAACAACTGAAAGAGGTGCTGGTGAAATCGAGCCTGCGCTACCGTGGCAAGGTATATCGCCCCGACGAAGAAGGTCACAAAAAGAAAGTGAAATTCAAGAAGCTGTCGACCAGCGGCGGGGTGGTCAACGCCTACGAGGCCGTGAAACTGGCCGAAGAGCTGACCAGCCGTACGGCCCGCAAGTAAGCAGACGACCTAACCTATTAAGACAAAACCCGCCCGTAAGAAGTCCGGCGGGTTTTTTTATTTCGTGGGCGTCTGTTTCCAAAATAAATTATTCTTGCGTAATTCATGTTGCTCGTTCAGCCTCTCCACCACAACCTCCGGCTTTATGAAACCTACTTTGCTGCGCCCCACTTTGTTTGTCCGCGCCTGTGCGCTGCTGCTGGGTCTGTGGCTGGTGGGTGGGGTCGCCTCGTGTCGTAATCCAAACCGCTCGACTTATACCATCGGATTTTCCCAGTGTGTGGACAACGACGACTGGCGGCAGGCCATGTTGCACGAGATGTACCGTGAGCTGGCTTTTCATCCTGAGGTTCAGCTGATTTACAAAAACGCCGGTGCCAGCAGCGCACAGCAGATTCAGGACATCCGGGACCTGGAAGAAGCCGGCATCGATCTGTTGATCGTTTCCCCCAACGAGGCCGCGCCCATCACGCCGGTGGTCGAAGAGGTGTTTCAGTCGGGGATTCCGGTGATCGTCATCGACCGAAAAACCACCTCTGAACAATATACGGCCTACATTGGCGCGGACAATTACGAGATCGGCAACATCGCGGGAAAGTATGTCGCCAACCTGTTGCCCGAGGGGGGACGTATCCTGGAAGTAACCGGTCTGCCCGGCTCAACGCCTGCCCAGGCCCGCCACCGTGGCTTTGTGGAGGCGTTGCGCGCCCGGGACGCTTCGCTGTTTGTGATCGACACCTTGAACGGCCAGTGGGAGCGTTCCATCGCGCGGCAGCAGGCGCAACAGCAGCGGAAGCGCTACGCCAAGGCCGATTTGATCTTTGCCCACAACGACATGATGGCGCTGGGCACCTACGAGGTGATCAGTCAAGATACCGCCCTGGCGCAAGCCAAGCTCCTGGGCATCGATGCCCTGCCGGGAATCAATCTGGGAATTGATCTGGTAGACCAGGGCATTCTGGACGCCACGTTTCTCTACCCGACTGGTGGCGACAAAGCCATTGAGGTGGCACTGGCCATTCTGGACGGACACCCGTTCGAGCGCGAGAACATCATGCAGACGACGGTGGTCGATGCTTCGAACGTAAAGATTTCTAAACTGCAAGCTGAGAAAATCGCCGATCAGCAACAGGACATGGAGCGGCAACAGACGGCCATCGAATCCCAGCTCAGCATTTACCGGTCGCAACGCACGCTGCTCTACATCGTGGCGATCAGCCTTGCCGTAGCGCTCTTGCTGGGAGCCTACGCACTCTACTCGCTTCGCGAAAAACAACTGACCAACCGGCGGCTGCGCGAGCAGAACGAAGAAATTCTGGCGCAACGCAACCGGATTATGGAACTGGCCCGCGAAACCGAAGAGGCCAACCAGGCGAAGTTTCAGTTCTTTACGAACATCTCGCACGAGTTTCGGACGCCGCTGACGTTGGTGCTGGGGTCACTGGAAGACATTCTGCACGAGAATCCGGACGTCGGGGCGTCGATGCGGCACGATCTGGGCATGATCCGCAAACATGCGTCGCGGTTGTTGCGGTTGGTCAGTCAGCTGCTCGACTTCCGGCGCCTGGAGCACACAAAAATGCATGTACGGGCGTCGCAGGGCGATCTGGTGGCCTTCGTTCGGGAAGTGTGGCAGGCCTTTGAAAAAACGGCCCACAAGCGCGACATCGACTACCAGTTTGTGGCCCAACCCGCTACCCTGGCACTATGGTTCGACCCCACCATGCTCGACAAAGTGTTTTTTAACCTGCTGTCCAATGCGTTCAAATTTACACCCGACGGCGGTCGCATTCAGGTCATGCTCCAGCAGCAGGAACCCGGCGAGGCGGTGCAGGTGCGGGTGATGGACACCGGCAAAGGCATGACCGCCGAAGAGGTGCAGCACGTGTTCGATCCGTTTTACCAGGGCGACCCAAGTCGCTCGCTGGGTACCGGCCTGGGCTTGTCGCTCTCGCGCGAACTGGTCGAACGGCACGGCGGCCGCATTTCTGTGCGGAGCGAGTGGGGGCACGGCACCGTTTTCGAAGTGCAGTTGCCCGGCCGCAAGGACCAGCTTCCCGAGGTGGAACTGGTCGATCAGCCGGTAGAGTCGCTGTTGCTGTTCGATCGTGCGTCGTACCAGTATGCCGAAGAGTGGGTACACGACGCGCCGCCCGAAGAGACCGTGGAAGAGAAACAGACGACGACCCTGCTGGTGATCGAAGACAACGAAGATCTGCGCAACTTTCTGGTGCGAAAGCTGCGCCGCACCTACGAGGTGGTGGCCTGTGCCGACGGGCAGGAGGGGTTGCAACAAGCGTACGGAACGGTGCCCGACCTGATTGTCAGCGACGTAATGTTGCCCGGGCAAAATGGACTTTCCATCGCGGAGACCCTGAAAAACGACCTGCGCACTTCCCACATTCCCATCATTCTGCTGACCGCCCGCGACTCGGTCGAGCAGCAGGTCGAAGGCATTCAGACAGGGGCCGATGCCTACATCGTAAAGCCGTTCCACCTGCCTTACCTGCTGGAACGGGTCAAGAAACTGCTGTGGAATCGCGATCAGTTACGCAAACGCTTCGCCAGCGCGGAAGTGGCTTCGCCCGTCCCGGCGTCGGCGGCACCCTCGCTCGATCAAAAGTTCCTGGCGGACCTGACGCGTCTGATTCAGGAGCGCCTCGCAGAACCGGAACTCAACGTCAATGCCTTGGCGCGGGAAGTAGGTCTGTCGCGGGTGCAGCTCTACCGCAAGGTGAAAGCGCTGCTGGGCGTGGGCATTAGCGACTACATCAAAACTCAGCGACTGCAACGGGCCAAAACTCTGCTGCAGCAACAGGAACTGACCGTAGCCGAAGTGGCCTACGCCGTCGGGTTTTCGTCACCCGCCTATTTTTCAACGGTCTTCAAAAGCCAATTCGACCAGTCGCCCTCCGAGTTTATCAAGCAGGTCACGTCCGTATAACGCCCGGCTTGGGCCGCGGCACGTTCAGAAAGAAATCCGGTGATCTCGGTCGATAGCGCCCTTTGCCGTAGCCTCACGAAGTCTGCTTTCTGTGGTAAAGGTCCCGCTGCGAACGGGCAAAAGGGGGGCGTAAGATTTTTAGGAATTATGCCACCTTCAGGAAAGGCGTTCCCGGCGGTAAACCACGGCTGGCATAACTTGTCTTCTTGTGCTGGGGCAGGAGGTAACCAGATCGAAAAGGCAGGTAACCTGCGTGAAAACGGTAGCAAAACCGCGACCAGCCCGTGAGTAAAATACACAGGCGATCCAACGAAAGTGGTGTTTTGGCGTGCTGTGCAAAGGATGGGAGGGGATGTAACAAAATCGAAAGTTTTTGAAACAAACCTGGAAGGGGCCGCTTCCCTTTCCCACTACCTTTGATCACACAACAACCTACCGCATCGTACCCATGAAAAACCGCCACCTGTTATTCTGGTCCATTACGGTCGCGCTCGGCGGCTTCCTCTTCGGCTTCGACACGGCCGTGATCTCGGGCGCGGAACAAACCATCCAGCGCGTCTGGGACCTGAACTCCTGGCAACACGGCCTTACCGTTTCCATTGCGCTGATGGGCACGGTAGTGGGTGCGCTGTTCGGGGGCATTCCTTCGGATAAACTCGGGCGACAGAAAACCCTGTTCTGGATCGCCGTCTTCTATTTGGTTTCCGCGTTGGGGTCGGCCCTGGCGACGGACTGGTACCTGTTTCTTTCTTTCCGATTTTTAGGCGGGCTGGGCGTAGGGGCTTCATCGGTGGCCGCGCCGCTCTACATCTCGGAGATTGCGCCGCCCGCTTCGCGCGGCCGACTGGTGGCCCTTTTTCAATTCAACGTTGTGTTCGGCATTCTGATGGCCTACCTGTCCAATGCCCTGATCGGGGGCCACGGTCCGAGCGACTGGCGGTGGATGCTGGGCATGGAAGCCATTCCGGCCATTCTGTTTCAAGTGCTTGTGCTGTTCGTACCGGAAAGCCCACGCTGGCTGATTCTGAAGCGCAACGAAGTGGCCCGTGCCCGCGAAATTCTTTCTAAAATCGATCCGGTACACGCCGAGCAAGAGGTGGCCGCCATTCTGAACACGGCCGAGCTGGACGTGAAAACGCCCGCCGAGCCCTTTTTCTCCAAACGCTACCGGCTGCCCATCACGCTGGCGGTGCTGTTCGCCATGTTCAACCAACTGTCGGGCATCAACGCCATCATCTATTACGCCCCCCGCATTTTCGGCATGACCGGCCTGGGCACCGAATCGGCCCTGTTGTCGACGGCGGGCATCGGCCTGATCAACTTCCTCTCGACTTTGCTGGCGCTCAACTTCATCGACCGGTTCGGGCGCCGCGCCCTCATGAAAATCGGTTCTTGGGGGCTGATCGCCACGCTGGGGCTGGTGGCCTATGCCTTCTTCACGGAAACCTTCGGCTACTGGGTGCCGATTTACCTGTTCGTTTACATCGCCTTCTTCGCCTTCTCGCAGGGGGCCGTGATCTGGGTCTTCATCTCCGAAATCTTCCCGAATCGGGTGCGGGCCTACGGACAGGCACTGGGCAGTTTTACGCACTGGCTGCTGGCGGCCATTGTCTCTTTTGCCTTCCCGGTCGTCACCGAGACGCTGGGCGGGGGCGTCACCTTCTCGATCTTCTGCGGCATGATGATCCTGCAACTGCTGTTCGTCTGGAAGATGATGCCGGAGACGAAAGGAAAATCGCTCGAACAACTCGAAGAAAACCTCTACCTGCATGAAAACGTCTGACACCACTCCCACCCAAAGGGCCATCTGCTTCGGCGAAGTGCTCTACGACTACCTGCCCAACGGCAAATTTCCGGGCGGTGCGCCGATGAACGTAGCGCTGCACCTGCACCAGCACGGCATCGAGACACGCATGATCTCGTCCGTCGGCAACGACGAAGAGGGCGTGGAACTGATTACGTATCTGAACGAGCGCAGCCTGCCGACCTATTACATTCAGCGGCAGAAGCTCTACCCGACGGGCAAAGTCTACGCGGACGTGTCGCAGCCCGGCAACGTCACCTACAAGATTGTGGAGCCGGTGGCGTGGGATTTCATCCAGCACACCGACGAAGTGGTGCGGGCCGTGAAGGGGGCCGACCTGTTTTTGTACGGTAGCCTGGCCGCACGGGGCGAGGTGTCGTCCGACACGCTGCTGCACCTGTTGCCCCACGCGCAACTGGCCGTGTTCGATGTGAACCTGCGCGCACCGTTCTACACGCCTTCGCTGGTCGAAGCGCTGTTGCAGCAAGCCCACATGGTAAAGCTCAACGAAGAAGAATTTGCCCTCCTGACCCACTGGTTTCTGAAACAGCCGGGAGACGAACAGGCCATTCCGCAGTTGGCCCGGTTGTTCAAGTTGCAGACCGTTTGCCTCACCCACGGCGCGGACGGCGCTACCCTCTGGCATGAGGGAGATGTATGGCGGCAGCCCGGCTTTACGGTCGAGGTAAAGGACACCATCGGGAGCGGCGATGCGTTTCTGGGTGCTTTCCTGAGCAAATGGCTCCAGGGAGCTGCCCCGGCAGAATGCCTGCGCTACGGCTGTGCGGTGGGGGCATTTGTGGCTTCGCGCGAAGCCGCCACGCCAGTCCTGGACCCAGAGGCGATTCAGGCGCTACTGCGGCAGCAAACGCCCCACGTGTCCAGCCGAACCTGAATCAGAAACTCACTTCGTAACTGCACCCCAGAATGTATATGCCTATGAACCCACCACCTGACTTTGCAGTGCCGTTGTAGCATGAATCGCCGGTGTGACACACACTACTGATGCGCAAGAAGCTGCATTGCATGATCATGCAAACGCCATCCGATAGGGTCTTATAACATGTTGTAGCCTGCGAAAACGGGCTCTCTTGTTCTGCTTGAGTACTCGCTTCTCGGTATACCGATCACTTCTGCCGCAACGCAGGGGGGCGGGCAGACCTTGCCTTTTCCGTCGGGCGCTAGCCATGCCCCCTTTTCAACTTGCCTATCCACCCCATCCCAACCTCTCATGAAACAAACCATCACTCCGGCGCGAACACGGGCCTGTGCACGGCACACCCCTCCGCTACCGAATCTGCCCGTTGGGGCGCATCGCCTCACTTCATTACCGCACCACAAAACGTTACCCCTATGAATCCTACAATTCTACTTCACCACGCGTTTCGGACGCTACCCGCGTGGCTTTTCCTCAGCCTGTTCTTTTGCCTCGGAGCGGCCCTGGCACAATCCGTGACCGTGTCCGGTACGGTGACCGACGCTACGAACGAAGGCCTGCCCGGGGTGAGTGTGCTGGTCAAAGGCACCACCCGCGGCACCGTGACCGACATCAACGGCAGCTACTCCCTCGACAACCTGGCTTCTTCGGACACCCTCTTGTTTACGTCCGTGGGCTTTACGTCACAATCCGTCGTGGTCGGGTCGAAAAACACCATCAACGTCACCATGCTGGACGACGTGCAAGCCCTGAACGAAGTGGTCGTTGTCGGGTACACCGCCGAACGGAAAGTCGACCTCACCGGGGCCATCGCCGTGGTGGAACTGGAGCCGGTCAAAGGGCAAAGCATGAGTTCGGGCAACCCGGCGCAGGCGTTGCAGGGACGGGTGCCCGGCTTGTACATCGAACGTTCGGGCGACCCGACCGGCACCACCCCCCGCATCCTGATTCGTGGGGCCAACACGCTGGGCGACAACAACCCGCTCTACATCATCGACGGGGTGCCGACCACCCGCCCGGAAGTGTTCGCCAGCCTGAACCCCAGCGTGATTGAGTCGGTGCAGGTGCTGAAAGACGCATCGGCCGCTTCGATCTACGGCTCGCGTGCCTCGAACGGCGTCCTGATCGTGCAGACCAAAAACCGGGTGCAAGGGGCGGACGAGAAGTTCACGGTCGCCTTCAATTCCAACGTCTCGGTCTTGTCCGAACAGCAGCAGCGATTCAAGATGCTCAACGCGGTGGATCGGGGGCGGGCCCTGTGGCAGGCCTCGGTCAACGACCGCACCGACCCGGCCAGCGGGTACGGCGAAATCTACAACTTCGACTGGAACGGCGACTACGACAATCCGGTGCTGAACAGCGTGACCGTCAAGCCGTTTGTGGGAGGCGATCCGAATGTACCCGCCGGCGATACCGACTGGCAGGACGTGATGTACAAAACCGGCTACGTCTACAACAATGACCTGACGGTGTCGGGTGGCAACGAGCGGGCTTTTCTGCTGGCCAACTTCGGCTACCTGCACAACACGGGCATTCTGCAATACACCGGCTACCGGCGCTACACCGGCAAGCTCAACGCCAATTTCAACCTGTTCGACAACCGCCTGAAGTTCGGCGTCAACTCCCAGTTTGCCACCTCGAACGAAACGTTGGCTTCGCCCGATGTGGGGTCGGCCGCTACGCCCGGCCTGGCCGTGTCGCTAGCCCCCACCATCCCGGTCTACACACTGGATGGCAACTTTGCCGGTCCGCTCGGTTCCGGCTATTCGGACCGTAATAATCCGCTGCTGATGCAGTACATCAACCGCTGGGACAACACGCACCGTGACTCGTTTTTGGGCAACGCGTACGCTTCGCTGGAACTGCTGAAGAACCTGAATTTCCGCACCAGCCTGGGCGTCGATTACAACCAGGTGAAGGTCAAGAACATCGAGCCGCGGGTGGCCAACGGCTTCATTACCCGCACCATCAACAGCCTGAACCTGGCGGACAACGACTACCTCAGCCTCACCTTTTCGAACACCCTGACCTACAACCTGGCACTGGGGCAACACGTGTTCGACTTTCTGGTGGGCACCGAAGCGGTAAAAACCGACCTGACCTTCCTGACCGCCAGTGCGCAGGAGTTTGCCGTCGAGACGGAAGACTTTTTTGTGCTGAATGCCGCGACCGGCTTGCGGAACAACACCGGCGACCAGACGGGCAGCCGGCTGCTCTCGCAATTCGGAAAGATCGGCTACCGCTTCGGCGAAAAGTACCTGGCGTCTTTCACGCTGCGTCGCGACGGCTCCTCCCGCTTCGGGGCCAACAACCGCTACGGCATTTTCCCGGCGGCTACGGTCGGCTGGCGTCTCGATCAGGAGGATTTTATGCAGGAACTTCCTTCGCTGTCGCAACTGAAACTGCGGGCGGGCTACGGTACGGTCGGCAACCAGTCGATCGGTGATCTGTCGCGCTTCGGGCTGTTTGCGCCCCGCTACGGCCTGACGCAGGAGCAGGTGCGCCGGGCAGGCTTCTTCTTCGATCAGTTTTACAACGTAGGCACGGCCTACGACCTGGCCGGGGCCAATACCGGCACGCTGCCGTCGGGCTTTGTATCGACCCAGGGCGCAAACCCCGACCTCCGGTGGGAGTCGACGACGGAACTGAACATGGGCATCGACTTCGGGTTCTGGAATCAGAAATTACAGGGTTCGTTCGACTACTACACCCGCGTTACCCGCGACATCCTGATTACGCCGCCCGTAGCGTCGGCCGCCGGCGAAGGGGTCCTGCGTACGCTCAACGGGGCGACGGTCAAGAACAAGGGCTGGGAGTTTGCGCTCGGCTATTCGGACGAAACGTCGAACGGCCTGCGCTACACCGTCTCGACCAACTTCAGCGGCTTTAAAGACCGGATCACAGAACTGCCGGAAGAGGTCCGGACCGGGTTTGCGGGCAACGCCGAACAGGACATCCTCGGGCAGTCGCAGTTCGCCATCTTCGGGTACCGTACCGACGGGCTGTTCCAGAACCAGGCCGACGTGGACGCGCACGCCACGCAGGTGGGGGCCGCTCCGGGCCGGATTCGGTACAAAGACCTGAACGGCGACGGCATGGTGAACGCGCTCGACCAGGAATTTTTCGGTACCACCCTCCCGACGTTCCAGTATGGCGTGAGTCTCAACCTGAGCTACCGCAACTTCGATCTGTCCGCCTTCGGGTCGGGCGTCGCGGGCCGCCGCGGTTTCGACAACTACATTTTCTACAACGAGTTCATCCGCGGGCGCGACAACGTTGGCCCCGGTACGCTGACGGCCTGGACACCGCAGAACACCAGCTCGACCATTCCGGCGCTGACCCTGTCGGACGGCAACAACGAGACGCGCAGCTCCGACTACCTGTTCGTCAAGAACTCTTACTTCAAACTGCGCAACCTTTCGCTGGGCTACACGCTGCCCGAAACGGCCATGGGCAAGTTGGGGCCGCTCAGCTACCTGCGCCTCTACCTGCAGGCCGAGAACCTGTTCTGGATCAAGAGCGGCGAGTTTAAGGGGCCGGACCCGGAGCGCCGCGACGTCAACGCCATTCCGGTGCCGTCGGTCTATTCCCTCGGCCTCAACGTCCGTCTGTAAGCCTTCCACCTTCAAGAAACCAACCTCATGAAACTCAAGACTATTTCCCTCTTTAGCGCCGCGTTGCTGATCCTGGCGGCCTGTAGTGAAGATTTCCTCGAGTACGAACCGAAGGGCGTGCTCTCTTCCGAAAATGTGGCCGTGCCCGAAAACATCGAGGGCCTGGTGACGGCCGCCTACGCGGGTATCGCCAACGACGAAATGATCGGCCCGATTACCAGCAGCTGGGTGTACGGCAGCGTGCGCTCCGACGACGCCTACAAAGCGGGCGGCGGGATTTCCGACGTGATCGACATCAACTACCTGGAGCAGTACAACTTGGTGCAGCCCCAGACGGGCGACAACTGGATGGGGCCGCTGACCTTCTCGAACCACTACAAGGCCATCTCCCGCACCAACTTCGCGCTGAAGGCCCTGCAGGAAACCGAGGACTTTGACCTGAAAGCCACCCGCACCGGCGAACTGCGCTTCCTGCGCGGGCACTCGTACTTCATGCTGAAGCAGCTCTTCAAGTACATTCCGTACATCGACGAGACCAAGTCGCCGGAAGAGATTCTGCAGACCTCGAACCGGGAGTACACAAACGACGAACTGTGGAACAAGATTGCGGACGATTTTCAGTTTGCCATCGACAACCTGCCCGCCACCCAGCCGGAAGTAGGCCGCGCCAACCAACTGGCCGCCAAGGCGTACCTGGCGAAGGTGCGGCTCTACCAAGCCTACGAACAGAACGAGAGCCACCAGGTCGTCAACATCAACGCGGCGCGGCTCGAAGAAGTCGTGTCACTGACCAGCGACGTCATCGACGCGGGGCGCTACAGCCTGCAGGGCGATTTTGCCGAAAACTTCCTGGACGGATACGACAACGGAACCGAGTCGGTCTTTGCTGCGCAGTTCTCCATTGCCGACGGGACCACCACCGGGCGCGTCTCGTTCGTGACGGGCCTTAACTCGCCGCACGGCGCGCCGGAATACGGGTGCTGTGGCTTCCACTACGCCAGCCAGAACATGGTGAACGCCTTCAAAACCAGTGAAGCCGGCCTGCCGATGTTTGACACGTTTAACGACGAGGACATGCTGGCCCCGAGCGACTTCCTGGCCAACGGCGTCGATCCGCGGCTCGACCACACGGTCGGCGTGCCGGGCCATCCGTACAAATACAACCCTGAGTTTGTCTACAGCGAAAGCTGGGCGCGCGACCCGGGTGTTTACGGGTTCTTCGGCAACATGAAAGAACAGCAGCTGCCCGACTGTGCGTGCTACCTGAAACAGGGGCCGTTCATCGGGACGTCTAAAAACATCGACTTTATTCGCTACGCCGATGTGCTGCTGATGAAGGCCGAGGCGCTCATCGAGCTGGGGCGGCACGCCGAAGCGCTGCCGCTGATCAACCAGGTGCGGGAACGGGCCAAAGCCAGTACCGAACGCCTGCAAAAGGCCGACGGCAGCAATCCGTCGAACTACCGGATCGAAACGTACGTGCCGGGCAGCAACATCGACTGGACGCAGGAAAACGCCCGCAAAGCCTTGCAGTGGGAGCGTCGGCTGGAATTTGCGATGGAGAGTCCGCGTTTCTTCGACCTGGTGCGCTGGGGCATTGCAGAGCCGACC
Organism: Catalinimonas alkaloidigena; assembly: GCF_900100765.1. Taxonomy (NCBI): domain Bacteria; kingdom Pseudomonadati; phylum Bacteroidota; class Cytophagia; order Cytophagales; family Catalimonadaceae; genus Catalinimonas; species Catalinimonas alkaloidigena. The sequence goes on from NZ_FNFO01000001.1 coordinate 256,842, forward strand.
CTGAATGCCTACCTGGCCGAAGAGAAAACGAAGCGCGATTACCTGAGCAACGCGCACTTCACGGCGGGACGCGACGAGTACCTGCCCATTCCGCAGCGCGAAATCGACTTCACCAAAGGGCGCTACGAACAGAATCCCGGTTACTAAATCTTTTCTTTTCCTCAAGAACCTCGTACCTATGACAACAGCGTCGCCCCGCGTGGCTGCGCTGTTGTCAACTTACATTTTCCATCATGAGCAAACTTTCTTCTTTCGTCTGCGCCTCGGTAGGGCTGTGCGTCCTGATGGCGGGCTGCCAGACTTCCTCGCAGGAGAACGCCACCGCAACGGCGGGGCCGTCCACCGCCTCCGGGCAGGACACCCTGGAGCAGCACCGCCCACTGTACCACTTTACGCCGCCCGAACAGTGGATGAACGACCCCAACGGCATGGTCTTTTACGACGGCGAATACCACCTGTTTTACCAGCACTACCCCGACAGCAACGTGTGGGGCCCGATGCACTGGGGCCACGCCGTGAGTCGCAATCTGGTCACCTGGGAGCACCTGCCCATTGCGCTTTATCCGGACAGCATCGGGATGATTTTCTCGGGAAGTTCGGTGGCCGATGTCGACAACACTTCCGGGTTCGGTTCGGCCGACAACCCGCCGCTGGTGGCCATGTTCACGTACCACAACGCCGAAGGTGAGCGGGCCCGGCGCAACGATTACCAGACGCAGGGCATTGCCTACAGCCTCGACAAAGGCCGGACGTGGGAGAAGTACGCCAACAATCCGGTGGTGAACAACCCGGGCCTGCGCGACTTTCGCGACCCCAACCTGTTCTGGCACGAGCCGACACAACGCTGGGTGTTGATTCTGGCGGCGGGCGACCGCGTACGGCTCTACAACTCGCCCGACCTGAAAGCGTGGACGTTCCTGAGTGAGTTCGGCGAAAAAAACGGCGACCACGGCGGCGTGTGGGAATGCCCCGACCTGTTTCCGATGATGGTAAACGGACAGCAGAAGTGGGTGATGTTGCTGAGCATCAACCCGGGCGGCCCCAACGGCGGCTCGGCCACGCAGTACTTCGTGGGCAACTTCGACGGAAAGAAATTTACGACCGATTATCCGAACGATACGCTCTGGATCGACTACGGCCCCGACGATTACGCGGGCGTAACGTGGTCGAACGTGCCGGAAAGCGACGGGCGTCGGCTGTTCATCGGGTGGATGAGCAACTGGGATTACGCAAAAGAAGTCCCCACGTACGCCTGGCGCAGTGCCATGACCGTGGCCCGCACGCTGAGCCTGGTGCAGACCGACGCGGGCGTGCGGCTGGCGTCGCGTCCCGTGCAGGAACTGGAACAACTGCGCAACGGCTCCTACACGCTTTCGGCCGCGACCGTGCGCGATTCGCTCGACCTGTCGCATCAGGCCAACCTCCAGTCGCCCGCGATGGAATTCAAGTTGTCGTTCGATTTGCCGAAGACCACCGCCTCCGACTTTGGCGTGCGGCTGTTCAACGACTTGGGCGAAGAAGTCCGCATCGGGTACGAGCCCCAGGCAAAGCAGTGGTATATCGACCGGTCGCGCTCCGGCAAAACCGACTTTAAAGAAGGGTTTGTCCGGCGCATCACGGCGCCCCGCCTTGCCGAGAGCGATACGCTGACGATGCACCTGTACGTCGATGTCGCTTCGGTCGAACTGTTTGCCGACGACGGCACCACCGTGATGACCAGCATCTTCTTCCCGAACGAAGACTTTACGCACGCCGCCCTGTTCACGGAACGCGACTCGCTGCATTTCAACGGGGGAGAGGCCTTCAGCCTGACACAAAAGCCGCTGTGATGAAACCCGGGCCGACCCGCTTCCCGTTAATGATTATTTTCAGGAAAGCCGTCGGCTTTTTTTCATTCATCCTTTTGCTTGTGAGCTGTCAGACACAATCGCCTCCCCGTCAACCCCAGGGTCCGCTGTGGCAGTCGGACGTATTTTCGGTGTTTCCCGATCGCGTGGTGCAGGGGCCGTACGTGGCCCGCGTCCTGTCGCCGACCGAGTTAAGTTCGAACTACCAAAGCCCGGCCAACGCGTTTGTTTCGCCGCAGATTCAGTTCAAGTTCAGCCTCAACGGCAAGGACAACGAAATGAAACCGGGGCAGGATCACCAATTCCACTGCGTAAGTCAGAATGGGGTGTGCCAGCCGCCGCTGATTCGCTTCGGCGAACAGTACGTGGATACGTCGGACATTCCGCCCGGTACGTACCTGCGGCCCAACACCGAGTTGCACTTGCGGCTGGACCTGCGCCACGTGTTGCGGTCGTTTGAGGAAAAAGGTTTTTTCGAAACCTATGACGGCGAGAAGCTTTATAAGGAAGATTTCAAAGGCGTTTTTGTGGCCGGGAGTACCGCGCCGCTCGTGTGGGATTTCGATAACCTGACGGCATTTCCCGAACTGGAACTGCACGATCCGGACGGTGACGGCATCTACGACGTAACGCTCACGATGAACGCGCCACAGGACCAGAAAACCACGGCTTCGCACTGGAGCCTCTCCAAAGACATTTCTGCCTTTCCGCGTTACTACGGCAACTATCCGCTGGTGGAGGCGCTCTACAACCTGTCGCTGGAAGAAATGCTGACCGACATCGAAGCCGACGGCACGTTCCGAACCGGGGCAGAGTGGGCGGGCGTCTGGACGCGCGACATCAGCTACAGCATTCTGCTGTCGATGGCCCTACTGCAACCGAAAGTCGCCAGGACCAGCCTGATGCGGAAAGTGAAGGAGGGACGCATCATTCAGGACACCGGCACCGGGGGCGCGTATCCCGTCTCGACCGACCGCATCGTGTGGGCCGTCGCGGCCTGGGAAATTTACGTAGTGACGGGCGACGAGGACTGGCTGCGGGAAGCCTATCCCATCATCCGCAAGTCCATCGACGAGGATGTACGCAACGCCTACGATCCGGCGACGGGGCTGGTGCGCGGCGAATCGTCGTTCCTCGACTGGCGGGAACAGACGTACCCGGCCTGGATGCAGCCCGCCGACATCTACGAGTCGCTCAACCTGGGCACCAACGCCGTGCATTACCGCGCGAACCTGATTCTGGCCGAGATGGCGACCCGACTGGGTAATACGGCCGAGGCGGAACACTACCGTCAGGTGGCAGGAAAAATCCGGGAGGGGCTGGACCGGTACCTGTGGCAGGAGGAGCGGGGGTATTACGGGCAATTCCTGTACGGTCGCCACTACAAACTTCTTTCGCCCCGTGCGGAGGCATTGGGCGAGGCGCTGTGCGTACTGTTCGAGGTGGCCGATGCGGACCGGCAACAGACCCTCGTGGCCCGGACGCCGGTGACCAACTTCGGCATTCCCTGCATCTATCCGCAGATTCCTCATATCCCGCCCTACCACAACAACGGCATCTGGCCCTTCGTGCAGGCCTACTGGTCGCTGGCCGCCGCAAAAGCGGGCAACGAAACAGCCCTGACGCAGAGCCTGAACGCGATTTACCGGCCGGCGGCCTTATTCCTGACCAATAAAGAGAACTTCGTAGCCAGTACGGGCGATTTTGCCGGGACGCAGATCAATTCCAGTCGGATGTTGTGGAGTTTGTCGGGGAACCTGAGCATGGTGTACCGCATTTTCTTCGGCATGCATTTCGAGTCCGAACGGTTGGTCTTGGCACCCTTTGTCCCCGAACGTTTCGCCGGGACGCACACGCTGGAAAATTTCGCCTACCGGAATGCCGTCCTCACCCTCACGGTTGAAGGCTACGGCAATCGGATCGAAGCGATTACGCTGGACGAAGAGGCCCTGGAACAGCCGGTGCTGCCCGCGACGCTGGAAGGCAAACACACGGTGAAGATCGTGCTGTCGAACCAGTCGGTAGGAGGGGAGGTTCACCACGTACCTGACCGCGATTCGCCCGCGGCGCCGGTGGTGGAATTGAAAAATGGGGAACTGCACTGGGACGCACAGCCCGGCGTTACGGAGTATTGGGTACTGAAAAACGGACAGGAAGTAGCGCGCACCGAAAAGCCCTTTTTCGCCCTTCCTGAGGAGACCGACGTTGCCGAGTACCAGGTGCTGGCGGTGGATGGCGAGGGCGTGGCGTCGTTTGGCAGCGAGCCGGTAGTCCTGCCCCGGCACGTGCAGCGCTACGAAGCCGAACAGGCCGCCGTACCCGCGTCGCATCCTTACAAAGGCTTCTCGGGCAGTGGATTCGTCGAGATCAGTCAGCAGACCCATACAGATCTGGTTTTTGAAGTCACTGTTCCTGAGGACGGACGGTACGCGCTGGATTTTCGCTACGCGAACGGCAACGGCCCCATCAACACCGACAACCGCTGCGCGATCCGCACCTTGCGCAACGGGGACGATTTTCTGGGCACCGTCGTGCTGCCCCAGCGGGGGGCGGACGAGTGGTCGGAGTGGGGGTTTACGAATGCCATTCCGGCCGAACTGCCCAAAGGCACGCATCAGCTACACCTCCGATTCGAGCCACACAACGCCAACATGCATGGCGAGGTGAACCAGGCCATGATCGATTTCCTGCGTGTAACGCGGCTGCCCTGATAGAGCTATTCCAAAAGTGGGTTTCGAACAAGAAAGCTACGGTCTCTGGAGCACAGAATCGTGGCTTTCTTGTGAGGACAGCACCGTCTGTGGACACGATGTAACCAAATCGAAAGCATTTGAACCGATCCTGAAAGGGTGGTGGGCGGCCGCTGTCTAGCTTTGAATCGTTCGTTTTCTTACGACTCCCGCCCCACCATGAAGCACCTCCTCCTGTTCTGCATCGGCCTGTCCCTGTTGAGTTGCGCGGGCAATCGGCCGCCGTCGTCGCCCGAGAAAATTGCCACTTCCCCGGAAAAGGCGTGGTGGAAAGAAGCCGTAGTCTACCAACTGTATCCGCGCAGTTTCAAGGACAGCGACGGCGATGGCGTCGGCGATCTGCAGGGCATTGTTTCCCAGCTCGACTACCTGAAAAGCCTCGGCATCGACGTGGTGTGGCTCAACCCGATCTACAGCTCGCCGAACGACGACAACGGCTACGACATCAGCGACTACCGCAACATCATGGCAGAGTTCGGCACCCTGCAGGACTTCGACCAGTTGCTGGAAGGGCTGCACGCGCGCGACATCCGGCTGGTGATGGACATGGTCGTCAACCACAGCAGCGACGAGCACGCGTGGTTCCAGCAATCGCGCCGTTCGCGCGACAATCCCTACCGCAACTACTACCATTGGTGGAACGCCGAGCGGGGCACGCCCACGCCGCGCTACAGCTTCTTCGACGTGAACAACGACGCCTGGCAGTACGACTCGCTCACCAATGCCTACTACCTGCATTATTTCTCGCGCAAACAGCCGGACCTGAACTGGGAAAACCCGAAGGTGCGGGAAGAGGTGCACGACATCATGCGCTTCTGGCTGGACAAAGGCGTCGACGGGCTGCGGCTCGATGCCTTTCAGTACGTCGCCAAAGACACCACTTTCCCCGCGTTTCCGGCGGGGTACGAGAAGCAGATCATCCGGTACTACGGCATGGGGCCGCACCTGCACGACTACATCCGGGAGATGAACGAAGAGGTATTCAGTCAGTACGACATCATGACCGTGGCCGAAGGGGCAGGCAGTACGTTTGAGGACGCCATGTCGCTGGTCGATCCGGAGCGTCACGAACTGGACATGGTCTATCACTTCGAGGGGGTGGACCTGGGCAATACGCTGGCGGGTTACACGCTGAAGGACTTCAAACGGGTCTACACGAAGTGGGACAGCGCCTTCGCCGAAAAGGGATGGCTGGCCATCTTTCTGGGCAACCACGACGTGCCGCGTATGGTGAGCAAGTTCGGCAACGACCGTCCCGAATTCCGGGCGGCTTCGTCCAAGATGCTGACCACCTTCATCCTGAGCATGCGTGGCACGCCCTACTACTATAACGGCGACGAGCTCGGTATGACCAACGCCGACTTCAACACGATTTCCCAGTACCGCGACATCGCCGCCCGCAACGGCTACCGGGCGGTGCAGCAGAACGGCGGCGATCTGGACCTGTACCTGCGGGAGTTGCGCGCCCTGTCGCGCGACCACGCACGGACGCCCTTCCAGTGGGACACGACGGCCCATGCGGGTTTTACCACGGGAACGCCCTGGATTGCTGTGAACGACAATTACCTGACCGTCAATGTGGCGGTGGAGGAGAAGGACCCCCGGTCGGTGCTGAACTACTTCCGCCGGATGATCGACCTGCGGAAGCAGTACCCGGACGTGTTGGTCTACGGACGCTACACGCTGCTGGACGAGGATAATCCACAGGTATATACCTACCTGCGCGAAGGAGGCGGACGGCGCATGCTGGTCGCGCTGAACTTTTCGGAGACGACCGCCCGGACGGCGGTGGCGGTGGAGACCGAAGGCGCAACGCTTCTGCTGTCAAACGAGGCCACCACGTCTCCCCAACTCACCACGAACGGACCCCTCACGCTCCAGCCCTACGAGGCCGTCATCTACCAACTACCCTGAAAAAGATGTTTGAGTCAGGCAACGCGTAAGTCCCGCCGACCCGCTCCGGCCTTGCACTCCAGGGTGCTGAGTAAAAGGTATGGTGGCAGCCAAGACGGTCGTGTGGGCAGCGTTGCCTGTTTTTACCTCGCAAGATGATTCTGAGTATCTTTCAGCGTTCTCGTCTCCACCACATGAAACGACTTTGCTTCCTCGGCGGGCTGCTTTTGTTGCAATGCACGGCACCATCCGACCCCGCCACGCAGGCGTCACGCCCCGACCGCTTTGCCGACGTGCCTTCGCTCACGGGCCGACCCGCCTACCTGCGCTCGCCATTCCTGACGGCGGGCGACCGCGTCTACCTGGTCGGGCATCAGGACGGGCAGTTCCCGGACCTGGGCTGGCACGTCACCGGCGAGATGGGCGGCCTCTGGGATCATCCCATCAAACTACTGGACGGCTTCGTGGCGGAGCTCACGGCCGAGGGGCGGACGGTATGCCTCACGGAAGCGGACACCTTTCGGAATTATCCTTTTGCCAATGCGCACCTGTACCGAATCCCGGAGATGGGCCTGCGGGTCGAGCGGATGCAGTTTGTGCCCGATGGCAAAGAGGCTCTGGTGGTAGACTACACCTTTACGAACGAACGCGATACCGCGCAGGCATACACGTTCCGATGGACCGGCGTTTCCGACCTGCGCCCGGTCTGGCTGGGCGAACGCACCGGCATGGTGGATAGCACCGACCGGGCCACGTGGGACGAAGCGGGGCAGCGCTGGGTGGTGCAGGACGCCGGCAATCCTTGGTACGTGGTGTTTGGGTCGGAGACAGACCCGTCGGCCCATGCTTCGGGAGAGGCGAGTTGCGCGTACCAGCCGGCGGGCCGGGGCGTTAGCGCTTCTCTGCGTTACAATCTGCACTTGCCGCCCCGGGCTACGGTACACGTAATGTTTACCGTAGCCGGTTCGTACCGATCCCGCCAGGCGGCACTAGCGACCTACGAAGACGTGCAGACCAACGCCGCGGCGTTGTTAGAAGCGAAGCGAACGCGGTACGCACGGCTGGCGCAGCAGTCGGAGTTGTCCATCCCGGACAAAGAAATCCAACAGGCATTCGCGTGGCTGAAGTACAGCACCGACTGGCTGGTCCGCGAGGTGCCCGAACAGGGGCGCGGGCTTTCGGCCGGCCTTCCCGACTATCCGTGGTGGTTTGGGGTCGACAACGCTTACGCCCTGAAAGGCGTGCTGGCCATCGGGCAGACCGACCTGGTGTACCGCACCATCGCCCTGATTCACCAGCTTTCCGACTCGGCGAACGGCAACGGCCGCATCGTCCACGAAGTTTCGACCAACGGGGCGGTGTTCAACCCCGGCAACGTGAACGAGACGCCGCAGTTCGCTTCGCTGATCTGGACGGTCTACGAATGGACAGGCGACCGGGCGTTTCTGGAACGCTACTATCCGACCGTGAAGGAAGGGCTGGACTGGCTGATGACCGAAAACGACCGGGACGGGAACCTCTTGCCCGACGGGTTCGGGATGATGGAGATTCACGGCCTCAACAGCGAGATGGTCGACGTGGCCGCCTACACCCAACGCGCCTTTGCCGATGCCGCCGCGATGGCGCAAGAACTGGGCGAGGATTCGCTGGCGAGGCGCTACGCCGACCTCGCCGCGCAACTGCGCCGGAAGATCAACGACGATTTCTGGGTGCCCGCCTTTCGCTCGTACGCCGACTTTATCGGCACCACCGAACAGGCCCGTCACCTCATCGACGATGCGCTGATCCGTGCCGATACGCTCCACAAACCCTGGGCGGTCGACGAGCTGCAAGCCACCCGACGCGCCCTGGCGTCCTATCCGGCGCAGCAGAAACAGGGCTTTGTCCTGCACCACAACTGGGTTGTGAACACCCCGATGGAAATGGGCATCGCCGACACCGCCAAGGCGCTTGCCGCGCTGGAGACGGGCCACCGGTTCGTGAATCCGTACGGCGTGTTTGTAACGGGCATTGACCGGGACGAGACGGCCGGCGAGGACGAAAGTTCGTTCGCACAACACCAGAAAGTCTTTACCTACACCGGCGCGGTGATGACGCTGCCGACCGGTGTGCAGGCCATTGCCGAGAACAACTACGGACGGCCCGACCAGGCGCTTGACTACCTTCGCCGCATGACGCGCTCGTTCAGCTTCGCGCTGCCTGGCTCTCTGTACGAAGTGTCGCCCGACTTCGGGATGATGGCGCAGGCCTGGACGATCTACAGCTTCGCTGTGCCGCTGGTGCAGCAGTTTTTCGGCATCCGGCCGCGTGCCTATGCGCAGACGATCCGCCTCCAGCCGCAAATGCCGTCGGCGTGGAACGAGGCCCGGTTGGCAAACGTGAAGGTGGGAGACAATGCCCTGGACATGCAGTATTACCGTACCGGCGGCGAGATCGAATTACAGCTACACCAGCGGCAGGCCGACTGGTCGTTGGAGGTCGCCTTTCCGGCAGGAAAATTCGCCCGATGGGAACAAGATGGGAAGGTCGTCACGCCGCGGCGGGAGGGAAATTTCGACGTGTGGGTAGCGGAAGGGAGGGACGTGGGCCTGCGGCTGACGGAGTAAAGCCCTACTTTTGGTAGATGAACTCCTTATCGGCGGCCGAAGAGAAACGGCTGAGTAAATTCATGAGCCTGGTGTTGCGCCACCAACCCGAAACGATCGGCCTGACGCTCGACGCTTCCGGTTGGGCCGACGTAGACGACCTGATCAGGCGCGCTAACCGAAAGGGCGTGGCCCTCACCCACGACATGCTGCGGTATATCGTAACCCACAACGACAAGCAACGCTTCCGGCTGGACGAAACCGGGCAGCGCATCCGCGCCAGCCAGGGCCATTCCGTACCGGTGGAATTGGGCTACGCCCCCGCCACGCCGCCCGAGTTTCTTTATCACGGTACCGTTGCGAAGTTTATGAATGCCATCCAAGCCGAAGGATTGCAACGGGGCAGTCGCCACCACGTGCACCTCAGCGCCGACCGCACCACCGCCGAGCACGTGGGCGCGCGGCGTGGGCAGCCGGTCATCCTGACGATTCGGGCGGGGGCTATGGCCCGCGAAGGGTATGCGTTTTATCGGTCGGACAACGGCGTCTGGCTGACCGACGAGGTGCCTGCTGCGTTCATTGCGTCTTTGCAGGAGAAGTAGACGCCCAAAACAACAGCTTGCGTGGCTTGCCTTTTCCCTGGTCGTTGGCCGTTTCAAACACCCCGCCGTTGGCTTCGATGATTTTCCGCGAACCGATGTTGGTTTCGTCGCACGTGATCAGCGCCGGATCGATGCCCAGACGGTGCGCCTCGGGCAACGTAAGGCGGAGGATGGTCGTGCCGTACCCCTTCCGTCGTTGGCCGGGGCGGATCGTGTAGCCGATGTGTCCGCCGATGGTGCGGAGAAACATGGTGAGCTGGTGGCGGATGCGACTCTCCCCGATAAACACCCCGCCGTCGACGAGCCAGAACGTGGAGTAGGCGTTCCAGGCGGGGGGCAGCGCATTGCCCTGCGCGTGCTGCGTCACCAGCCGGAGGTACGCTTCCGCCGAGGCCGGGCTCCCGATCTCGTTCCAGAACACCGCTTCGCCGTGCTGTTGCAGTTCCTCCATCGCTTCCATAAAACTTTCGGCGTAGGCCCGCGTGGGTCGAATCAGTTCCATAAGCTCAAAAACCGGGTTTGTTCATGCCGCACAAAGGTAGCGAGCCGGGGCGTTGCGACCGGTGCCGCAGATTTTCAGATATCCTTTAAACAATCTGCGCGTTGGGTACTTGTAAGAGAGGCGACCCAACGAAGCGCGCCTGACTTTTTACTTCGAAGCACACACACATGGACAAGACAATTCTGGTAGCCGGGGGAACGGGCGACCTGGGGGGACAGATCATCGCACGATTGCTCGACCGGGGCGCCCGGGTGCGGGCCTTGGTACGCGCCAGTTCAGATGCCGTTACGGTACACAACCTGGAACAACGGGGCGCACACATCATCACGCTCGACCTGGCCGATCAGGCCGCTCTGACACACGCCTGCGAAGGGGTAGACTGCGTGGTGTCGGCACTTTCGGGCCTCGGCGAGGTGATCTTCACCGCCCAGAAACAACTGCTCGATGCGGCTGTCCGCGCGGGCGTGCCCCGCTTTATCCCGTCCGACTTTGCCGCCGATTTCACCAAACTTCCGGCCGGCACCAACCGCAATTTCGACTTGCGGCGGGCCTTTCGGACCTACCTGGAAGCGCAACCCATTGCGGCCACGTCGGTACTCAACGGCATGTTCATGGACCTGTTGACCGGGCAGGCCCCGATGATTCTCTTCCCGCTGAAGCGGGTGATGTACTGGGAGCGTGCCGACCAGTTGCTGGACTTCACCACCATTGCCAACACAGCCGAGTACACCGCCGCCGCCGCGCTCGATCCCGATACGCCTCGCTTCCTGCGGATTGCCGGCGATGTGCTCGACGCCCGGGGACTGGCAGTGGTCGCCAGCGAGGTAACCGGCGATCAGTTCCGGGTGGTGCGTGCCGGTAGCCTGAAGCGCCTCGGCACGCTCATCAACGTAACGCGCATGGTCGCTCCGGCCGCCGACGAGGTGTTTCCCGCCTGGCAGGGCATGCAGTACACGCGCGACATGTTCGACGGACGCGGCAAGCTCGCGCCGCTCGACAACGACCGCTACCCCGGCATCCGGTGGACCAAGGTGAAGGATCTGTTGACGGCGCATCAATCCGTAGTAACGGCGTAGGGCAAAGGGCAAGAAAGGACAGGATTGCGAACGTACGGTAGCGGCAGACCCGCGGCTACTGTGTACCTTCGCAGGCATCACCCTTTCCTTGCCTTCTTGCATGAACACTACCTGGAAACTCCTTTCCCTGGGCGTGCTGCTGTTGGGCTGCAACTCCGCCGGCACCACGCAAGATCCTCACTATTACTCTTCGGAAACGCTGCTGATTCAGCCCGTCTCGGAGCATGCCTACCAGCACATCTCGTACCTGAACACGGAAAGTTTCGGGAAGGTGGCCTGCAACGGAATGATCGTAGTGGACGACGGCGAGGCGCTTATCTTCGATACCCCGGCCGACGAACCCGCTTCGGAAGAGTTGCTCCGGTGGGTGGAAACCAAACTCCACGCGAAGGTGAAGGCCATCGTGCCCACGCATTTTCACGCCGACTGCCTGGCCGGATTGGAGGTGTTTCACCGGCGGCAGATTCCGTCGTACGCCAGCCACGCCACCATCCAACTGGCGACCGCGAACGGCTCGGCCGTGCCGCAAAACGGATTCGACCGGACGCTGGAATTGGAAGTAGGCGATGAAAAAGTGGTAACGGAGTTCTTCGGCGAAGGACACACGAAAGATAACGTCGTCGCCTACGTGCCCGACGACGAAGTCGTGTTTGGCGGCTGCCTGATCAAGGAAGTCGACGCCAGCAAAGGTAACCTGGAAGACGCCAACGTCGCGGCCTGGCCCCAAACCGTCACCGCGCTCAAATCCGCCCATCCCGATCTCAACGTCGTGATCCCTGGCCACGGCGCGTCGGGCGGCATCGAACTGCTGGACTATACCGTCCAACTGTTCACGCCTGAGGCTACGAATTGATTTCATCAATCATCAGCCAGGTGACTTCTCTCGCCGTTAATCGATACCTCAATCACTGCTCAACCGCTTCGCTTCATGTCCTACTGTCACGCCATTGAGCGTATGTCCGACGACCGCAAGGCCCTGCACAAAAAGTACCACGACCATCACTACGGCTTCCCGATTCACGACGACAACGAACTGTTCGGGCGTTTGATTTTGGAGATCAACCAGGCGGGGCTGAGTTGGGAAACCATCCTGCGCAAGGAAGAGAACTTCCGTCGTGCCTACGATGAGTTCGCTATCGCAAAAGTGGCTGCGTACGGGGAGGCAGACCGCGCGCGCCTGCTGGCCGATCCCGGTATCATCCGCAACCGCCTCAAGGTGAACGCCGCCATCGAAAACGCGAAGACCATCTTACGCTTGCAACAGGAATACGGCTCGTTCGCAGCGTGGATCGAGCATCACCATCCCCGCCCCAAGGCCGAGTGGGTGAAGCTGTTCAAAAAGACCTTTAAGTTTACCGGCGGCGAAATCGTCAACGAGTTTCTGATGAGTATCGGCTACCTGCCCGGCGCCCACAGCGACGACTGTAGGATCCATCAGCAACTGCTGAAACTGAATCCGAAGTGGTTGGACGAGGCTTGATCATCTATGGCCATGCCGCGCAGGCTGAAGTCGATGGACACCATGACGCTTATCGCTTCCTTGCGAGGAATCTTTGAAAATGATAAACCAACTGTCTTAAGTGTGAGGTGACGTACCACGTTTACCTTGACGACGCCTCGGTAAAGGGGTATGTCTCGGCTAGCTACATCGGCAACGAAAAGACGTTGCAAGGCTGCCTCACGACGCCTTCGCCTTCTGTTTCTTCTTCCACTCCTTATAGTCCTGCACCACCTGCTTGCACTGTTCTACTTTCCAGGTGGCGGCCTCTTCGGCGGTGATGCCGCGGGGGAGCGAGGCTTTTACTTTTCCGTCGGTGACGTAGAGGCCGTACGGCCCCCGGCGAATCTGGTAGTACTTCCCGACCTGCGCCACGAGCGACTTCGCCCGCTCTTCCTGCTGCGCCTGGATGGTGGCAATGGCCGACTCGATTGTCACGTCGGCGGGTGGCTGCGTGAGTTTATAAAATTGATCTTTGTACCGGAGGTAGGGGCCGTAGGTGCTCTCCCCGATCATGACGGGGTGTCCTTCGTGTTGCCCGAGTTCCCGCGCCGGAGAGGAAAGTCCCGCCCGTTCGCCCGTCGCTTCCAGCCAGATGCCGAGCCGCCGGTCGAAGGCCGGGACCAGGTCCTTGTAGCCACGTTTGCCTTCCGCCACTTGGTCGAACAGGGTTTCGCACTTGGCCGTAAACGTGTAGTCCATCACCTGCGTGAAGTGTTCTTCCATGTAGCCGACGAGCCGCTGCCCTTTGTCGGTCGGATGCAACTTGTTTTTCTCCGCCCCGAGCTTCTCCTTCTTTTCCTTGCGCTGGATAGTATCGCCTTTTAGCGTAAGCAAGACGGCTGTGACGGACTTCCCCGGTGCGTTTTTGGTTTCCACGTACGCACGGTAGAACAGCGTCGAGAGGATGGAGGCGTAGGTCGACGGACGGCCGATGCCCTTTTTTTCCAGGTCGGAAACCAGACTCGCCTGATCGTACCGCTTGGGCGGATGGGTGTAGGCTTGCCGGGCTTCGAGGAGTTTGCGTTCCAGCGGGTCGCCCTCGTGGACGGGCTGGATGGTCGTGTTTTCGTCATCGTCTTTGTCGTCGGCCTCCTCCTGATAGACTTTCAGATAGCCGTCGAACAGCAGCACCTTCGCCCGGCTGATGAACTCGTCGTCCGACACGTTGCTGTGGATCGTCACCGTGGTCTGTTCGTAGCGGGCGGCCTGCATCTGGCTTGCCAACGCGCGGCGGTAGATCAGGTCGTACAAATCCTGCTCATCTTGCGTGCTTCCGGCCGCAGGCGATTCCCAGTGCGTCGGGCGGATCGCCTCGTGGGCCTCCTGCGCGCCGGCCTTCGACTTGAAACGACGTTCTTCCACGTACTCCTCACCGTAGAGCGCACGGATGCGCTGCGTCGCCTGTTGGATCGCTTCTTCCGACAGGTTAACCGAGTCGGTTCGCATGTAGGTGATGTGGCCCGCCTCGAAGAGTTTCTGCGCCACTTCCATCACGCGCTTGGCGCTCATCTTCAGCTTGCGGACGCCGTCCTGTTGCAGCGACGAGGTGGCGTAGGGCGGCGGCGGATTTTTGGTGAGGGGCTTGGTTTCGATGCTCACGACCCGGAACGTCTTGGCAATGGACGCGTTCAGGTAAGCTTCGGCGTCTTGCTCAGTCGCCAGGGGCTGGGTCCGTTTCGCCTTCAACAGATCGCCCTTAGGCGTGCGGAATGTACCCGTCACCTGAAACTGATACGTCTCCGTAAACGCCCCGATGGCCCGTTCCCGTTCCACCACCAGCCGCAGCGCCACCGACTGCACCCGCCCCGCCGAGAGGCCGCTTTCCAGTTGCTTCCAGAGTACCGGACTAATCCGGTAGCCCACCAGCCGGTCGATGGCCCGCCGACTTTCCTGCGCAGCGACCAGTTGCAGATCGACGGTGCGCGGGGCCGCCAGCGCTTTGGTGACGGCCGCTTTTGTCAGTTCCTGAAACGCGACGCGCGGCGTGGTGCGGAAGTCCAGCCCCAGCGCAGCACACAGGTGAAACGCGATGGCTTCGCCCTCGCGGTCGGGGTCGGTCGCCAGGTAGATGTTCTCTTTCCCGACGCGCTGCACACGGTCGCGCAGGCCGGCCACGACTTTTTGTTTGTCGTGGCAGATTTCGTAGAGCATCTTGTGCCCGCGCAGCGGATCGATGCCCAGGCTCTTGCGGGGCAGGTCCCGGATGTGGCCGACCGACGCCGCCACTTCCCAGCTGGGGTCCAGCAGCGTCTTCAGCTTTTTGATTTTATTCGGTGATTCGACGATCAGGAGTTTCATCGTACGCGTGTCAGGCCCTCGCACCGCGGCCAGGGCAAATGGTGGAACTCAATGGCGGAGAGGCGCACCCCAGGCACGTTCCCTCCACCTCAAAGCTACGGTGTCTATACAACATCTACCCGACTTGAACCATTCCATTGCCTATCCCGACGGTCTTGGCGGCCCAAATGCGTGGTCGGTTCCGCCCCGCCGCGAGAGGGCTGCCGGAGGCGGAACTGTAACGTTGCGACACTAAAGACAATCAGCTTCCACAGGGCCGGCCGTTGGTTTGCCGTCCGGGAATGATGCACGGTTGCGACGCAGTCCTTATTTTTAGGACTTTATTTTTCTGTCTTTTCACAATCTTTCCTATGCTGCACCTCTTCCGTGTTCGGGCCGTCTGGCGTCAGGCGTTTCTGCTGTTCGTGTTTCTGTTTTCCTTCGCTCCGGCGTTGCGTGCTCAAGTCAACTGGTCGCCCGACGGACAATCGTATTCGTTGGTGGAAGACGGGGAGGTGGTCCAATATACGCTGCCTGCCAACGAAAGACAGGTGTTGCTCTCCAAAAAAGACCTGACCCCCGCCGGGCAAACAGAACCCCTTGCGGTAGACTACTATGCCTATTCGGACGACGGCACCAAAGTGCTGTTGTTTACCAACACGCGGCGGGTCTGGCGGCTGAAAAGCCGGGGCGACTACTGGGTGCTGCACCTGAACGGACGCCGCCTGCAGCCGCTGGGCAAAGGGCGGCCGGAAAGCTCCCTGATGTTCGCCAAATTTTCGCCGGACGGAACGAAAGTGGCCTACGTAAGCGAGAACAACGTGTACGCAGAAGACCTGGCATCGGGCGAGGTAACGGCCCTGACCACCGACGGCACCCCCCAGTTGATCAACGGAACGTTCGACTGGGCCTACGAAGAAGAGTTTTTCTGTCGCGACGGCTTCCGCTGGAGTCCCGACAGCAAAGCCATTGCCTACTGGCAGATCGACGCGCACGGCACGGGCACGTTTTACATGATCAACAATACCGATTCCATCTACTCGCAGCCCATTCCGCTGGAATACCCCAAAGTCGGCGAAGCGCCCTCGGCGTGTCGGGTCGGCGTGGTAGACCTCGGAACGAAGCAAACGACCTGGATGCAGGTGCCCGGTGATCCGCGCCAGCACTACATCGTGCGGATGGAGTACGTGCCGGAATCGTCGCGGCTGCTGATTCAGCAACTGAACCGCAAACAGAACCACAGCAAGCTGATGGCCTGCAATCCGACTACCGGTGCTACGCAGATGCTCTACGAAGAGCAGGACGAGGCGTGGGTCGACGTCGACCAGGCGGGAAATCCCTACGCCATCGATTTCCGGAACCGCTTCGAGTGGCTCGACGGAGGAAAAGCGTTTTTGTGGAGCAGCGAAAAAGATGGCTGGCGTCACCTCTACCGCCTCTCGACCGAGGGGGGCAACGAGCGGCTGATCACCCCCGGCGACTACGACGTGATCGAGTTCAGCGGCCTGGACGAAAAAGCCGGCTACGCTTACTTTATGGCTTCGCCCGATAACGCGACGCAGCGCTACCTCTACCGCGTGCGGCTCAAAGGCGGCAAAGCCGAGCGCGTGTCGCCGGCCGACCTGCAAGGTACGCACAGCTACGTCCTTTCGCCGTCGGGCAAATGGGCGTTTCACCTGTTCTCCAATACGCACACCCGTCCCCTGCGCGAGGTGGTGTCGCTGCCGCGCCATCGCCCGACCGAACCTGACAGCAGCATTAAAGCCAAACTGGCGGCGGCGCAACTCGATACGCACGTCGAATTTTTTCAGGTCACGACGGAAGATGGCGTGGAAATGGACGGCTGGATGGTGAAACCCCTCGATTTCGATTCGACCAAGCGGTATCCGGTCGTGTTCCTGGTCTATTCCGAACCCGCGGCTACCACCGTACGCGATGTCTACGGTGCGGGCCGTAACCGCAATTACGACGGCGACATGGCCGCCGACGGCTACCTCTACCTCTCGCTCGACAACCGGGGAACGCCCGCCCCAAAAGGCCGCGCGTGGCGCAAAGCGATCTACCGGAAAATCGGGCAGGTCAACATCCGCGACCAGGCCATGGCCGCCAAAGAAATTCTGAAGTGGAACTACGTCGATCCGAGTCGCGTCGCGGTGTGGGGGCACAGTGGTGGCGGGTCGGCCACGCTCAACCTCCTGTTTCAGTACCCGGAGATTTATAAAACGGGCATTGCCCTGGCGGCCGTTGCCAACCAGCTTACCTACGACAACATCTATCAGGAGCGGTACATGGGCTTGCCGCAGGAAAACC
Organism: Catalinimonas alkaloidigena; assembly: GCF_900100765.1. NCBI lineage: Bacteria > Pseudomonadati > Bacteroidota > Cytophagia > Cytophagales > Catalimonadaceae > Catalinimonas > Catalinimonas alkaloidigena. The sequence goes on from NZ_FNFO01000001.1 coordinate 274,185, forward strand.
GGGAAGATTTCGTGCAGGGATCGCCCCTCACGCACGCGAAAAATCTGGTCGGGAACCTGCTCTACATCCACGGCACCGGCGACGACAATGTGCATTACCAGAACGCCGAAATGCTGATCAACGAGCTGGTGAAACACAACCGGCAGTTTCAATTCATGGCTTACCCGAACCGCACGCACGGCATCTACGAAGGCGAGGGTACCACCGAGCACCTGCGGACGCTCTACACCAATTACCTGAAGACGTACTGTCCGCCCGGCGTGCAGGCCGTAACGCCGTAAAGCAGAACCTCACACGATGGTGTCATCTCGAACGTAGCATTGCGAAGTGAGAGCGCTCTCCCTGTTGCGGCGGTCCGCTGCGGTCGAGATGACAAAAGGAGTGGAGAAGCAAATAAATAAGAGGAGGTCAACCGGAGATCGGGTTGCTATGGCGTCAACTCAGAAAATGGTTGGCGAGGTACTCCTGAAACTGGTCTTTGTATTTGTCGGCAATGGGGACGGCGCGGTGGCCGATTGTGACGAAACTGCGCTCGACCGACGCGATTTTTTTGAGGTTGATGATGTAGGACCGATGCACCCGCATGAACCGGTCGGGCGGGAGCTGCTCTTCCAGCGATTTTATCGTCATCAGCGTCAGAATGGGCTTCGTTTCCCCTTCCTGGAAAATCTTGATGTAGTCTTTGAGGCCTTCGAAATACAGCACGTCCTGCAACACCACCGGAATCTGTTTGTACTCTGAGCGGACCAGCAGGCGTTCCTTGTCCTCGGTTCTGGGCGGGTTGGGGGCGGCGGGCGACTGCACCAACTCGAACCACTCTTTTGCCTTGTGGGCAGCTCGCAAAAAATCGCCGTAACTGAACGGTTTCAGCAGGTAATCGAGGGCACTGACCTTGAAGCCTTCCAGTGCGTACTGATCAAAAGCTGTCGTGAAGATGACGCGCACCTGCTTGCCCAGGGTCTTCGAAAATTCCATGCCCGTCAGTTCCGGCATCTGGATGTCCAGGAACAGCAGATCGACGGCTTGCTCTTCCATCACGTGCAGCGCCTCCACCGCGCTGCGGCACTTGCCCACCAGCTCCAGAAACGGCGTTTTGCGCACGTAGCCTTCCAGCAGGTCGCGGGCCAGCGGTTCGTCGTCAACAATCAGGCAGCGAATTTTCATACGTCCAGCGTTAAGCGTACCTCAAAGTAATTCCCCTCCACGGCATAGTGCAATGCATGGTGACCGTCGTAAAGCAGTTGCAGCCGTTTTTCGAGGTTCACAAGGCCGATGCCCGACCCGCTGCGGTCGTGGTCTCCTTTCGGGAAGTTGGTGTTCCGGATCACGCACACCAGCTGACGTGGCGGTGATTCCGTCACCTGCACCCGCACTTCGATCTCCGACGGTTCTGTGGCACTGACGCCGTGCTTAAAAGCATTTTCGATAAGTGAGATGAACAGCAGCGGCGCAATTTTGAGGTCCGGATGGTCGGACGTAAGGCACCGGCGCACGCGCACATGGTCGGATTGCCGCAGCGCCATCAAATCCAGGTAATTGGTGAGGAACTCCATTTCGCGGGCCAGCGACACGTACCGCTCGTTGCTGTCGTACAGCAGGTAACGCATCATTTTGCTGAGCCGGTACACCACCTGCTGTGCCTGTTCCGGGTCGAGCTCAATCAGCGAATAAATGTTGTTCAGCGTGTTGAAAAAGAAGTGCGGATTGAGCTGATTTTTCAGGTTGACCAGTTCCGACTCGAGGTGTTCCTGCCGGAGGCGCTTTTCCCGTTCCTGCGTCTTCTGCCACTGCCGCGTCGACTGGATGGCGATGGCGGCGGCGATGGTCAGCGCCAGCGAAAGGGCGTTTCGGAAAATGATGAACAGCAGGAAATTCGGCGGCGGCGCACGCAGCGCAAGCCCGCGTTCCAGCAGCGGGTTGATCAGGTTAAACCCCACGTAGATCAGCAGAATGCTGACCGCAATGGTCGCCAGGTTGATCAAGAGAAATGCCCCGTACCTGGACCGGAACAGAAAGCGCTCGATCAGGTAGGCATAGTTCAGGTAAAAAAGGAGCAGCGAAAACGACAGGGGCAACCATTCGCGGAGCGACCGGAGCGGCGAGTCCATCGGGTCGCTCAACGAAAAAAGGACCGGCAACAGAAACAGAACGGCCCAGACCAGCACGTGGATGAGCCAGTTGTTCCGGCTGAGCCGGTAGCCCCAGCTGGTTTGTGTTTCGGGCGCCAAAGCAAGGGTACTATTCATAGCGTAGAGCGACAATGGGATCGAGGGCCGCGGCCTTCCTGGCCGGATACCACCCGAAAAAGATACCGGTCACGGCGCAGACGGCAAAAGAAAGCACAATGGAATCCTGCGTGATGGTGGTCGGCCAGCCTGCGTAATACGAAATCAGAAAGGTGCTGCCAACGCCCAGTGCGGCGCCCAGCAGGCCGCCCGCCACGCTGATCAGAATGGCTTCGATCAGAAACTGGAGCAGGATGTCGGTGCCGCGTCCGCCTACGGCCATGCGCAGCCCGATTTCGCGGGTTCGTTCCGTAACCGATACGTACATGATGTTCATAATGCCAATGCCGCCGACCAGGAGAGAGATGCCCGCGATGGCGGCCAGCAGCACGGTCATGATCTCGCTGGTAGAGCTGAACGTTGAGATCAGTTCCTGTTGCGATCGTACGGTGAAGTCGTCGGGATCGCTCTCTTTGAGGCGATGCGACGCCCGCAAAATCTCGGTTATCTGCGTGCTGGCTTCTTCCGCCACATCTTCGCGTTGCGCCGATGCGTAAATCGACTGAATGTAGGTGATGGCCAGTACGCGTTTCTGCACGGTGGTGTAAGGGGCGAGGATAATATCGTCCTGATCCTGCCCGAACGTATTTTCGCCCTTCTCGGCCAGGACCCCGATCACTTTGAACGGAATGGACTCGAACCGAATGGTCTGTCCGATGGGGTCGGCCCCGTCGAACAGGTTGTCGACGACCGTCTGCCCGATGACTGCTACTTTCGCGGCCGTCCGGATGTCTTCGTCCGTGAACAGAATGCCGTCGGCCAGCTCCAGCTTCCGGATGTCGAGGTAGGCAAGGTTGACCCCCTTGATGCTGGTCGGCCAGTTTTTTGAACTGTAGATTGCCTGCCCGCTGCCGCTCACCTCCGGCGAAACGCCCGAAAGGAGGGTTCCCTGCTCTTGCAGCGCCTCGACGTCGTTCAGGGTCAGGGTTTGCAGGGCGCTACGGTCCATCCGGACGCCACTTTCCATGTTCGTCTCCGGCCGCACGAAGATGAGGTTAGAGCCCATCTGCGAGATCTGCGCCTGGATGCTGTCTTTCGAGCCCTGCCCGATGGCCAGCATCGCAATGACCGACGCCACCCCGATGATGATGCCCAGCATGGTGAGGAAGGCGCGGAACTTGTTCCGGCTCAGGGCCTTGCCGGCGATTTTCAGAAGGTTGATCAGGTTCATAAGGATTTCGTTTCAAATTGCGGATGGTCAGCATTTTCCCAATCTGCAAGGGGTTGGTTGCAATTATTGAATCTCAATAGTCATCGGTGACGGGCAGGAGGGCCAGGGCTTCGCTGGCGTTGGCGACCTGCACAATCGGCTGGTCTTTCACGATCAGGCCATCGCGCAGCACGATGGTCCGGCTACTGAACGTCGCGATGTCCGACTCGTGCGTGACGAACGCGATGGTTTTTCCTTCTTCGTTCAGGCGTTGGAAGAGCGCCATGATTTCGTAAGACGTGCGGGTGTCGAGGTTGCCCGTGGCCTCGTCGGCCAGGATGATGACCGGGTCGTTCACCAGGGCCCGGGCAATGGCCACGCGCTGCTGTTGCCCGCCCGAAAGCTGACTCGGCGTGTGGTCCAGCCGGTCGGCCAGGCCGACTGACTCCAGCGCCGCCAGCGCTCGCGCGCGCCGTTCTTTCGACGATACCCCGGCGTTGTACATCAGCGGTAGCTCCACGTTTTCCAGCGCCGAGGTGCGCGGCAGCAGGTTGTACGACTGAAAGACAAAGCCAATTTTCCGGTTGCGGAGTTGAGCCAGTGCGTTGCGATCCAGGTACTTGATGTCGACGCCATCCAGGTCGTAGCGTCCTTCGGTGGGGCGATCCAGGCACCCCAGAATGTTCAGGAGCGTCGACTTGCCCGAACCGCTGGTGCCCATGATCGTGACAAATTCGCCCTGGTGTACAGAAAACGAGATGCCTTTCAGCGCGCGGACGGTCTGGCCGCCCATCACAAATTCTCGTTTCAGGTGTTCGATATGAATGATGTGTTGTAACATGAGGATGGAGAAGCTACGTGAGGTGATGTACCGGGAGAATTACCGGCGTCCGGGCGGCTGCGGCATAAAGGGGCTGCTTCCCGGTGCAGCGGGGGACGGTTGTGCCGACTGGATGGTCATGGAAGCGACGACCTGATCGCCCGCCTGCAAACCGGATCGGATTTCCACGTGGGTGCCGTCCGACAGACCCGTCGTCACCTGCACCGGCTGCAACGTCTGGCCGTGTTTTACCCAGACTTCCGCCGAAGCGGCATCAGGCGTGTTGTCGGCGGGGGTAGTCTGGTGGTTCGCTACCGGTTGCATCGCAGGGGGGGCGTCTTCCTGGCTGAGCGCATCCTGCGGCGGCCGATCGGGCATCGTGACCGACACCTGCGTCTGCCGCTCGTATACCTGCAACAGGACCGGATCGGGGTGAAAGCGGAGCGCTTTGGCTTCCAGCATCAGCACATTTTTGGCTTCCTTCGTGTAGATGGTCGTGCTGGCGGTCATGCCCGGCATCAGCTTTCCTTCCGGATTTTCAGCCTGGATGATCACCGTATACGTCACCACGTTCGACTCCTCGGTCGGCTCCAGCCGCACCTGCGTGACCTCGCCTTCAAAGGCATCGTCGGGGAACGCATCGACCGTAAACGAGACGCGCTGTCCCCGTTTTACCTGCCCGATGTCGGCTTCGTCCACGTCGGCCTCCACCTGCATTTTGGTCAGATCCTGCGCGATGGTAAACAGCGTTGGTGTACTGTAACTGGCCGCAACGGTCTGGCCTTCGTCGACCGAACGGGACAGTACCACGCCATCGATCGGCGAGTAGATGGACGCGTAGTTCAGGTTCGTCTTGGCCCGGTTCAGTTCCGACGTGCGTTGTGCTACGGTGGCCTTGGCGCTGTTGAGCTGGTACAGGGCCTGTTCGTAGTCGGTATCGCTGACGGTCTTGGCCTGGTGCAACTGCGCCATGCGGTTGTAGTTTTTCTGCTGATAGTCCAGTTCGTTCTGGGCGCTGCTCAGGCTCGCCTGCATTTCGGCCAGCGAGGCGTGCAGGGCGGTTCGGTCCAGTTCGGCCATCAGGTCCCCCTTTTTGACTTCGGTGTTGAAGTCGACGTAGATTTTTTCGATGGTTCCCGATACCTGGGTGCCCACTTCTACCTGCGTCAGCGGCTGGATGGTGCCCGTAGCCGTCACGGCGTTGTACAGGTCGCCGGTGCGTACGACGGCCATCTCGACCTGCAGGGAAGGTGCTTCGTCCCGGAAAAAAGCGAAGTAGGCAGCCGCGGCGGCAATCACCACGGCAAGGGCGATGAAAATAAGTTTCTTATTCATGAGGCATTACAATTGAATGGGATGACCTTGGTAAAATTCATAGAGTTGGTAGTTCATCAGGGCCGTGTACTTGGCTTGCAGGTAACTCTGCTCGGCCGTCTGGTAATCGCTCTTGGCCAGAATGAAGTCCGCAGTCGTAAGCATGCCGAGTTGAAACTGTTGCGCAGCCAGCTTGTAGCTTTCGTCGGCCGCTTCCTGTTGCAGTTGGGCCACTTCCAGTTGGCTCAGGCTGGACGTCAGGTCCTGGTACGTCGTTTCCAGCGTCTGCCAGATCTGCTTGTGCGTGTTGATGACCTCGAGGTTGGCACTCTGAATCTGAATCTGCGCCTTTTGTACACTCGTGGCGGTCACTTTCCGGTCGAAGATGGGAATGGAGAGGGTAACCCCGGCCCGCTGATTGAAGTTGTTGTTGAACTGCGCGAAGTACGCGAAGTCCTGTACGTTGGTGTAGCCCGTGCCGAGGCTGCCGGAGAGCGAGAGGGTCGGCAGGTACCCGGCCTGTGCCTGTTTCAGTTGGTACTCGGCAATCTGCACGTTCAGCGCACTGTTTTTTACTTCCGGCAGGGCCTGAATGGCGTTGTTGTAGGCCTGCTGCTTGGGCGTGATGGCCAAATCCAGGTCTTCGGGCAAATCCGGGATCGCAATGTCCAGCGCATCGCCGATGCCCAGTTCCAGCAGTTGCTTGAGGATCAGAATCTGCTGGTTGTATTGATTCTGGGCGGTGATGACGCTGGCCTGGTCGTTGGCGTATTGCGACTTGAGTTGCGCGCGTTCCTGCGCACTGGCCGAACCGGCGCTGAACAGAGCTTCGGTTCGTTCCAGCTGCTGGGCAGACGAGGCCCGAACCCCCTCTGCCACGGCAATGGACTCCCGGTAATAAAGCGCCTGTAGGTAGGCCTGCGTCAGAGCAACGGTGATGTCGTTCCTGGCTTCTTCCGTGGACAGTTCGCCCGATTTTACCTGCAGGGCGTTGGCTTTGATCGTGTTGTTGATCTTGCCGCCGTTGTAGAGCGTAAACGACGCGTTGGCGTTCAGGCTGGTCGCGTAGACGTTCTGGGCTACGAAATCGCTCGTGACGGGGTCGATGCTGCGCCCGGCCGTCAGGGTTTGGGTACCCGACGCATTCAGGCTCGGCAGGCGGCTGGCTTTAGCCTGGGTGTAATCGGCCGCATACGACTGGGTGGTCAGGGCGGCCTGCTTAACTTGGAGGTTATTTTCCGTAGCGTATCGAATCATCGCCTCCAGCGTCCAGGGATCTGGTTGCTGGGCGGTGGCCGTCCCCCGCCACCCCAAGAGCGGCACGACCAGAAGAAAAAAGAAAGTGCGAAGACTGTGCATGGTTGTATTTTTCGCTTGTCTACAGCAAAGAACGGCCCCTGATGAGGCGACAACAACCATGTCTGGACGTTCGCGGTCCCTTTCCGGACGTTCGCCCGGTTTGTCCCGACGTTTACCAGGACGCGCCACACCGGGGGCGTCGGGGGAGGGGGCGTTAGCGTTTTCAGGAAGGCACTTTTTCGGCTGACTTCGCACAAACGCCCGTGCGTCTTTTTCTCTTTTCCGGCAGCGTGGTACCGTTTGGATTTCTAACGGGGAATGCGTTGGTTTGAGCCCTACTTCAACCGCACTTCTCCATGATCAACTGGCTTTTAGCCCACCAGTGGAAAGCCCAGATTCGCTCGACACGCTGGCAGCAGAATGTGGTGCTGAACCTGCTGGTGATCCTCGGCATCATCTACTTCGTTGCGATCTTTCTGATGGCGGGTCTTTTCGGGAATGCATTACTGCGCTCTGCCTTTCCGGACGACGATCCTACCGTCCTCCTGACACAATTCCTTTTCTACTACGCGGTGTCCGACCTGATGCTACGTTTCTTCTGGCAACGCCTACCGACCCTGGTCATTGCGCCTTACCTGCACCTGCCTGTTTCCCGGAATCGTCTGTTGCACTTCCTGCTGGGGCGGTCGTTTTTCAGTGTGTTCAACCTGCTGCCGGTACTGCTGCTGGTGCCGTTTGCCTTTCGGGAGGTCATGCCTGAATACGGCGCAACGCTGGGCAGAAGCTGGTTAGTCGGGCTACTGGCGATTCTTTTCGGCAATAATTTTCTGAATTTTTACCTCAAGAAGTCCCTCTTTCTGCGTCCGGTCGTGGCAATCGGCGTCCTGTTGCTGCTGACCGGGCTGCTGATCCTCGACCTGCAAGGAATCGGGTCGTTTTCGGCCTACTTCCGGGATGCCGTTTTTACGATGGCCGCCCACACGTGGGGGCTGCTGGTGCCGCTGGGCTGGTTGGGGGCAAGTTATCTGCTGGTATACCGTCTGCTCCGCCGGCAAATCTACTTGGAAGAGACGCGCCGTACGTCGCAGGCGTATGCGACCGACCCCTTTGCCTGGCTGGAACAGCGCGGCATCGTGGGCGAACTGATGGGCATGGAATTGAAGATGATCTGGCGCAACAAGCGCAGTCGCACGCAGTTGTTTACCAGTATCCTGCTGTTCGTCTACCCCTTGGTTTTATACCGTAATCCAAGTGGCGACCGCGCCATAATCGGCTATTTCATCGGATACGTCGTCTTGTGTGGCGGCGTGGCGTGGCAATACGGCCAGCTGCTGTTTTCGTGGGAAAGCATGTATTTCGACGGCTTCCTTAGCCTACCGATGACCCTGTCTCAGTACCTGAGGGCAAAGTACGGGGTCCTGGTGCTGCTAAGTACCCTTACGTTTGGGGTGATGTCATGCTACGGATTTCTGGACCTGGAGTTCTTTTACCTGAGCGTGAGTTGTGCGTTGTATGGCATCGGCATCAACCTCTTCTTGACGCTTTTGCTGGGGACATGGCGTACGAAACGCATTGATCCGACCGAACGCGCTTTTTTTAACTTCCAGGGAAACTCGCTAATGATTTTCCTGCTGGCGATTCCTGTGTTCCTGGTGCCTTTCTGGATTTACAAAGGTGTATCGGCTCTGGCGACCCCGCAGTACGGCTACCTGGCGCTAGGTGTGCTGGGCGTCATAGGTTTGCTGAGAAGAAACTTTTTGTTGCAGCAGATCGAAAAGCAGTTGCTGCACCAGAAATACAAGATGGCCGCTGGTTTCCGGACCGAAAGCGAGTAGACGTTGACGTTGCATCGTGGCCCGATGCAGCTCCTGACTCTTTTTGTATGATCGAACTACACAACCTCAAAAAAGCCTACGAAGCCGGCAAACTGGTGTTAGACATTCCAGCACTATCCATCGCTACGGGCGAAAGCATCGGGCTCATTGGCAACAACGGGGCGGGTAAAACCACTCTCCTCAGCCTGATTTTGGACCTGATTGCGCCCACCACCGGCGAGGTACGCTCCAAAGGGCAGCTCGTGGTCCGCAGCGAACACTGGAAGCCTTACACCGGCTCGTACCTGCACGAGGGCTTTTTGATCGGATACCTCACCCCGGCGGAGTATTTCCGGTTTGTCGGGAAGCTCCATGGCCTCAATGCCGCCGACGTACGTACATTTCTGGAAAGCTCGGCTGGTTTCAGCGACGAGGTGTTGTTCGAAACCCGCAAGCTGAACCGCGACCTCTCGAAAGGCAACAAGACCAAAGTGGGTGTCATCGCCGCGATGCTGGGGCGACCGGAACTGCTGATTTTCGACGAGCCTTTCGCCAACCTCGACCCGACTTCGCAAGCCTGGCTCAAAAGGCGGCTGCGCCAGTTGCATGCCGAAGGAACTACGCTGATCCTTTCCAGCCACGACCTGAAACACATCACCGAAGTGAGCCAGCGCATTCTCTTGCTGGAACGGGGGCGAGTTGTGCAAGACGTCCCCACCACCGAAGAAACATTGCCCGCCCTGGAACACTATTTTGCGGTTTAGCGACAGCGTAAGCCACAAAAAAGCCTGACCTCCGCGAACGGGGATCAGGCTTTCTTGCGAGGAAGGTATAAAAACTTAATCGTGGCCTTCCAGCTTCACGAGTTTATTGTAAATCCCGAGCAGCATAAACGGCGCGGCCCACTGTCCGACGAACAACGCTTCCTGATCTTTTTTCAGGATTTTTAGCGTCAGCGAAGCGGCCATGGAACCTACCGACGCCCACAGGAATATGTCGGAGGGAATTTTGGCGGTCTGCTCTTCGATGGCAGTAGCCACTTTGCCCTCTTTGTGGTCGGGGTTAACGCTGTCCAGTTTATTCTTGACGTCTTTGGCTGTGGTTTCCATAAGAATTGTGTTTAGGTAAAAAAATGATTCTCAGTCATTGAACTGCAACCGGACGAAATTGTTTCAAAAATCCTGATAATTAAGATGTGGTTTTTGCGAAAAATGTCCTGGCGCGTTATTCGTAGCGCAGTGCTTCGACGGGGTTGGCCCGCGCCGCCCGCAGGGACTGGACGCTGACGGAGAGGAGCGCAACGGCCAGGGTCATCATGCCCGGCAGCAGAAACCACCACCAGCGGATGTCGATGTGGTACGCGAAGTTGTGGAGCCACTCGGTGGCGAAGTAGTTGGCAAGGGGAATGGCAATGACCACCGCCACGACGATCAGCCGGAGGTATTCTCGGGAGAGCATCAGCAGCACACCGCCGACCGACGCGCCCAGCACTTTGCGGATGCCGATTTCCTTGGTGCGCTGCACGGTGCTGTAGAGCGAAAGACCAAACAAACCCAGGCAGGCGATGAACAGCGTCAGACCGGTGAACCAGTTCAGCACGCCGCTGAGCCGTTGTTCGGACCGAAACAGGGCGTCGTAATCCTGGTCAAGAAACGAGTAGACAAACGGATCTTCCGCTTCGAAGTGTTGCCAGACGTTTTCGATGGCGCGCAGGCTTTGGTCCAGGGAGTTGGCCGTGCCCTGGGTCGGTGCTAGGCGGACGGCGACGTAGTCGGTCATGCCGGGCGGGTCGGGGATAAAATACTGCATCGCCAGGGGCTTGACGGCGCTGTGGAACGATTCCAGGTTAAAGTCTTTGACCACGCCGATCACCTGCAACCGCTGGGCATCGTCCATCCCTTCGTTTTTGAGAATCCACGTGCCCACCGGATCGTGCAATCCCAGGGCGCGGACTGCCGCTTCGTTCAAGAGCAGACCGGACTGCTGCTCGGCCGTGCCGTCGCGCCGGAAATTGTGCCCATCGGCCAGTTCCAGCCCCAGCGTCCCCAGGTAGGCGTCGTCGACCAGAAACCACTGCAAGCCTTGTCCTTCGGCCCCACCTTCCGGCCGGAAATCGCGTACCTGCACCAGCGGTTGAGAAGGTAGACCCGTTGCGAACGAGGCACTGCGCACCGTCGGCAGCGCTTCGAGCTGTTCTTTAAACTCGCGCCAGCGGTCGGTTACCTCACGGTCGTTCTTGATAATCAGGACGTTCTCGCGGTTGTACCCCAACTCCTGTTGCCGCATAAAACGCAACTGCGCCACCACCAGGCCCGTGCCCATCAGTAGCGCAATGGCGATGGTAAATTGCAGGGTGACCAGCACGTTGCGCAGCCGGTGACCCTGACCCACGATGCCGCCCTGTCCTTTAAGGACCCGCAGCGGCTGGAACCGCGAGAACGCCAGCGCCGGATAGCTGCCGGTGAGCAATCCCAGCGCGACGAGTCCCAGCGCCACCAGTCCGAACCACTGCGGTTGCCCGAGCCACGAAAAGTCGAGTTCCTTCCCGCTCAGTTGGTAAAACGGCCTGCGCAGCAGTTCGGCCAACCCAAACGCCGCCGCAAACGCGACCAACGTAAAGAGCATCGATTCGGACAAAAAGAGGGTAACGACCGTGGCCCGCGACGCACCCAGCACCTTGCGCACCCCGATTTCCTTGGCACGGCGGGTGGCCAGCGCCGTCGACAGGTTGGTGAAGTTGATGGCCGCCAGCAGAAGAATCAACAGGCCGACGGCCGTCAGCGTATAGACGACCCAGATGCTGCCGTTCGGCGTATGCTCGCGCAGCAGGTGCGAATGCAGGTGGATGTCTTCGACGGGTATCAGGCGGTAGTCGAAGCGCATGTCGCTCGGCGGCTGCCAGGCAGTGTTTTGCCGCAGGTAAGGCAGGCTGTACTGTTGCACGATACGGTCGAACTGGCGTTCCAGGGCAGCCATGGCAGCCGGATCGGTTTGCACGCCCGGTTTGACCTTGATGTACGTATGGACGATGTTCCACGCCCAGTTGTCGTTGTAAGCAAACTCGTCGTATCCGAAGTGGATGTTCACCAGCATGTCGAACGGAAAATGCGTTTGCGCGGGGGGATCGACCACGCCCGTGACGTGCCGGGGGGTACGATCACCGCCAAACAGAATGCTCCGTCCCAGTACCTGGTTCTGGTCCCACGCCTCCTGCCCGAAATACCGCAGGGCCGTTGCCTTCGTGATGACGATCGACTGCGGATCTTTCAGCGCCGTTTCGGCTTCTCCTCGGATCAGATGACAGTCCAGCACTTCCAGAAAATTAGGATCGGCGATAAAAATGCGGGTTTCGCGGAACGCCCGGTCTTCGTTTTCGGGGAGTCGCATCGTGGAGGCGTTCCAGGTAAACACCCGTGCCACGGCTTCCACTTCCGGTACTTCCGACTTGATTACCTCGGCCAGCGGCGGGGGCGTGGTGGCGTACTGATCGGTTTGCGGATCGTCGCCCCAGTAGGTCTGCACGCGAAACACGCGGTCGGCCTCCCGATGAAATTGGTCGTAACGGGTTTCGTCCAGCACCCACGCGAAAATGAGCAGCCCGGCGGTCAGGCCCAGCGTCAGGCCGACGAGGTTGATCAGGCTAAAGGTTTTGTGCTTGCGGAAACTGCGGAGGGCAATCAGGAAGTAGTTGCGGAACATACCCGTATGAGGCTGGAGGAGGGGAGGACTTAACAGGCGCACTCCCATGACCTGGTGGGTTAAAGGTGCAAAGACCCGCAGGCAATGTCCAGCTTTTTGCAGCGAAGCGACGGGATTTTGCAGGCACCAGAAGTGTCGCCGTCGGCGGGTACGGGGGTGGGGGCAGCCCTTCGGGAATACGGCCAAATGTCTACATTTGGCTATTCTTTCCTATCGTATGAAAACAACCTCGGGCTCAGCATGGGCTCTGATTCTGGGCGGTTCGAGTGGAATCGGACTGGCCTGTGTACATAAGCTGTTGGAGAAAGGCTGGGCCGTGTGCGCCGTGTACCGCGAGCGCCGCGCACAGACCGTGCAGGTGGAAGACGAGTTCGAAGAGCTTCGTGCGCAAGGGGGGACGCTGCTGTCGCTCAACCTGGACGCCACCACCGACGAAGGCCAGCAGCAGATTCTGGAGAAACTTGCCCAACAGTTACAGAAAACTCAGGGTAAAATAGGACTCCTCCTCCACGCCGTCGCCCGGGGCAACTTAAAGCCTATGGCCCCGCTTCCGTTCGAAAAACGGACGGAAGATCTGCTGGAAGAGAGCGACTTGCTGTTCACCATTCAGGCCATGGGCACCAACTGGCTGCGCTGGACGCGCCACTTGCTTGACCGCGACATGCTAAGCAGAGACGCCCGCATTCTGGCCCTGACCAGCGAAGGGAACCAACGGGCGTGGCGTTCGTACGCGGCGGTGTCGGCGGCAAAAGGCGTGCTCGAAGCCCTGGCCCGGTCCATGGCACTGGAATTGGCTCCCTACGGCCTGCGGACCAACCTGATTCAGGCGGGTATTACCGATACGCCCTCGCTGCGGATGATTCCCGGCAGCGATCAGTTGCTGCTCAACGCGCGCAAACGCAACCCCCTCGGCCGGCTCACCACGCCCGAAGACATCGCCAACGTGGTCTGGCTCCTGTCGCTTCCCGAAGCGGCCTGGGTGAACGGTGCCATCATTCGCGTAGACGGGGGCGAGGCCATCGTCTGAGGTTCGGGGCGGCGCGTGTTATTCCTGGCGCAGGCTGTCGACCGGGTTGGTCTGCGCGGCCCGCATCGACTGAGCACCGATGGTCAGGAGGGCCATCAACAGCACCCCGATCCCCGGCACGGCAAACAGCCAGATGCTCAGCGGAATCTGGTAAGGATAACTCTGCAACCATTCGGTGATGAAGTAATTGGCAACGGGCACTGCGACCACAAAGGCGATCAGCAGCAGGCGGAGGTAGTCTTTGGAGAGCAGCACCAGGATGCCCGCCACCGATGCGCCCAGCACCTTGCGGATGCCGATCTCTTTGGTGCGTTGCAGGGCCGTGTACGAGGCCAGCCCGAGCAGACCCAGACAGGCGATGAAAATGGCGACGCCGGTAAAAATGTTAAACAAGGTCGACAGGCGGGTCTCTTCCCGGTAATACGACGCGATGTTCTTGTCCAGAAACGAGTAGTCGAATACATATTCGGGAAAGGCCTCTTGCCACGCCGCTTTGGCTTGTGCGAGGGTAGCCTGAAGGGTTTCGTACGTCCCGCCCGGGGCGAGTCGCAGGCTGGCCGCCTGAAGGTTGACGTTGAACATGAGCCCGAGCGAACCCACCTGCTGGTGCAGCGACTGGGTGTGGTAATCCTGAATTACACCGATGATGGTAAACCGGTCGGCTCCCTGGATCAGCTCCTGCCCGAGGGCATCGGCCGGTGACGAAAACCCCAGCGCCTTGGTCAGGGTTTCGTTGAGAATGATCCGGTGGAGGCTGTCGGTCGAGTCGGTCGGCCGAAAGTTGCGGCCCGCTACTAACGGAATTTCGTAAAACGGGAGGTAGCGATCGTCCACGAAGTTGACCTGAAACACCAGCGATTCGGTTGGCGGTGCCTCTGCCCGACGGATGTCCGTGGCCTGGCTTTCCCACCCGACCCCCGCCGGGGAGGCCATCGAAAAGGTGACGTCTTGTACCTGCGCCAGGCTCGACCATTGGTTACGCAGGGTATTTAAGAGTTCCGGAGAGCGGCGAGGGAGCTTGATCAACAGAACGGATTCCTGGTTAAAACCCATGTTGAAATTCCGAAAGTAGCGCATCTGTTGCACCACTGCCAGTGTGCCCATCACAAACACCAGCGCAATAAAAAACTGGAGCGTCACCAGGCTGCGGCGCAGCAGACCGTTGCTTCGGTGAGTAGCGGCCACTTGTTTTTTCAGGGCCCGGATGGGCGAGAAGCCTGACAGCACCAGCGAAGGGTAAAAACCGGCCAGTAACGTGACGCCCGCCACCAGACCGGCTCCGGTCCGCCAGAGCCACGGTTCTGTCCACAGCGCCTGCGGCTGTTCTACGTGGGTTAACGCAACAGCCTGCGCCAGAACGAGCTGCGTCGCCAGCAAAGACAGAAGCGCGGCCGGCAAAACCAACAGAAACGTTTCCAGCATAAACTGGCCGACGAGTTGTGCCCGCGCCCCGCCCAGCGCTTTGCGTAGCCCGACTTCGCGGGCTCGCATCACGGCCCGCGCCGTCGAAAGGTTGATGAAGTTGATGCAGGCCATCAGCAGGATGAACGCCCCCACGAGGGCCAGGGTCCAGAGGGTCTGCGGAGGAACCGTCCGGAAGTTGTAGTTGCCGAAGCGCGGATCGGTGTGAAGTTCGGAAAGCGGCTGCAATCGGTAGATGCGGCTTTCGGCCAGATCGGCGGGCACGTTCCGGGCGTGTGCGGCTTTGATTTGCGCATTGGCCCGGGTGGGGGGCGTCCCTTCCCGGAGGCGCACGAAACACATGTACGCGTCGCTGACCCCATACCAGTCGTTCTTTTGATCGCGCAGCACCTGGTCCAGCGTAGCGTGCGAGATCAGCACGGTAAAGGGCAGATCCGTATTGGCCGGAAAGTCGGAAACCACCCCGGTCACCTGCAAGTCGTACTGATTGTCGATCCGCAGCGATTTTCCCAGGGCATCCTGATCCGGAAAATACTTCTGCGCCAGCGTTTCGGTCAGTACTACCGCAAACGGCTCGGCCAGTGCCGTGGCCGGATTGCCCGCCCGCCACCGCAACCCCGTCTCCTGAAAATCGAATATCTCAAAGAACGTGGAATCGACTACGGCACAGCCTCGTTCCTGAAACCGTTCGGCAATGGTGCCGTTGGGGCCGTATACCCCAATCTGCGCCCCGCCCAGGTCCAGCATGGCGGTCACCGCTTCCAGCGAGGGCACGTCGGCACGGAGGGCATCGGGCACGGGAAAGGAGACGCCGGTACGAAACTCGGTTTCTGCGGCAGAGACACGCACCACCCGGTAAATCCGGTCGGCCTGGGAGTGAAACTGATCGAAACTCAATTCGTAGCGCACCACCACGCCGAGCACCAGCGCGAAGGTCAGGCCCAGCGTCAGGCCGACGAGGTGAATGAGCGAAATCGCAGGCTGCTTGCGCAGCGTACGGAAGGCGACTTTCAGGTAATTGCGGAGCATGGCACAGGGGAAAGGTCTACCAGGAAGGTCTGTAGTTTCCGGGAAAGATGCCAGCGTTTTGCAGCCAGGCGAGTCCTCTATGCAGGAAGCGGCAGGGAAAGTCCTTACCCATTCGCTGTCAGCTCAACCAAGGGGCGCCGGGTCTCGGCAGACCGGGTCTCGCCAGACCTCCTAGCTCTTGAGAAAAGCTTTCTCCTGTTGATGAAGATGGCGAGTTTTATCGGCTTCATGTCGCGTTCATGTCCCGCCCCACCCCTTACAAACAGCATTGTCATCTCGAACGTTAGTGAGAGATCTCGTTCCAAAAGATAGAAGATCTCTCCTGTTGTAGAGATGACAATGAAGAAATAAAGAGAAGGAAAGAGTAGAGCGCGGCCTTTCCGTTGGTTCGGCCTCCCGTCTGCGGACCTCCGGCCTCCCTAGGGCAACTCCTTGATCATGATGTTGCGGAAGTAAATGGGTGCGCCGGCGTGTTTGCCCTGAAACCCGATGTAGCCCCGCGTGGGCAACGTTGCCCAGGGTTTGTTGAGCCAGGACGGAATGTCTTTGCCGTCTGGGGTTTTCGAGCCCGAAGTCCACTGCGTCAGGTCGATCTCGTTCACCTGCTGGCCGTTGAGCAGAATCCAGATGCGGTTGTCCTGGCAGGTAATGGTGTACTTATTCCATTTGCCCGGCTTTTTTACCGCGCTTTGGGTCGGCGCTTTGTGTCCGAAAAACGCCCCGCACTGCCAGCTCGGGTCCGCCTTGCTCCACTCTTCCGAATAGTCGTCGGCGATCTGCACCTCGATGGAGTTGGGAATCCAGTTGGCCGTATCGCTGCAATAGACCACCACGCCGCTGTTGGTGCCGTCGGCGGTTTTAAATTCCAGGTCGATGATGAAGTTGTCGTAGGGGCGGTTGCTCCAGATGTTGAGGTCTTCGGTGGCGGTCAGCACGCCCTTCTCCATGCGCCAGATGCCCGTCGGGTAGGCCGCGTCGGACAGGTCGGGTTGGAACAGGGGTTTCCAGCCGGGCTGTCCGGTGTCGGGGTGTTTCTGGGGGGGCACCTGTGCCGTTACAATGCCGCAGGAAATCAAAAAAAGAAAGCAGGGGAAAAGGATTTTTTTCATGAGATTGGAAAAGCAAAGCGGCAAAGTAACGGGCGGCGGCCAATCCGGCAACGCAACGAGTAGTTCGCGGCCGTGGTGCGCTCTCTATACAAGATTGCCTACAGACCGATGTTCCACCTTCGTTTTTTCGGGTTGGGCCTGTGCCTGAGTGCCTTGGTGGCCTGCCAGCCTTCCCGTTCGCCTTCTTCTATGACCCAAGACACCACCGCTACGCCCACGCGCGGCACGTACGCCTACGACGTCGATTTTCTGAAACAACACACGCACCAAGTGCTGGAACTGATCCGGGGCGACGCCCGGGTGCTGCTCTCGGCCGACTACCAGGGACGGGTGATGACCAGCACCGCAACGGGCACCAACGGCACGAGCTACGGCTGGCTGAACTACGACCTGATGGCCTCGGGGGCGCGGAGTGCGCAGTTCAACCCCGTGGGGGGTGAGGAGCGTTTCTGGCTGGGGCCGGAGGGCGGTCAGTATTCTGTTTACTTCGCGGAGGGCGCTCCGTACGACATGGCGCACTGGCAGGTGCCCGGCCTGATTGAAACGGTGGCTTACGAGGTGGTGGAGGCAGACGACCGGCACGCGGTGTTCACCAAAACGGCGCAGCTCACCAACCACAGCGGCACCCGGTTCGACCTCGCCATCCGGCGCGCGGTGACGCTCCTGTCGCGTCAGGAACTGGGGCAACGCCTGGGCGTTGCCCTGCCCGACGGGGTGGCCACCGTGGGGTACGAAACCGACAACCGACTGACCAATGCCGGTCCCACCGCCTGGACGGAAGAAGAAGGCCTTCTGTCGATCTGGCTCCTGGGCATGCTGACGCCCTCCCCGCAGACCAAAGTAATCGTGCCGTTCCGTCCGCGCCCCGACGCCGCTGCGCACATCACCGACACCTATTTCGGCACCATTCCCGACGACCGCCTGCAGCGCCTCGACAGCGTGCTCGTGCTGACCTGCGACGGCCGGTTCCGCAGCAAAATCGGGATGACGCCGGTGCTGTCCAAAGGCGTGGCGGGGAGCTACGACTTTGCCCGCAACCTCCTGACCTGCATCTTCTTTCCGGTCGAAGAAAACGGCCTCTACGTCAAGTCCACCTGGGAGCACCACGACCACCCGTACCGCGGCGACGTGGTCAATGCCTACAACGATGGGCCGCTTGCCGACGGCTCCCAGCTCGGGCCGTTCTACGAACTGGAATCTTCGTCGGCCGTGCGGCCGCTCCTGCCGGGCGAGACCCAAACCTATCGCCAGGTCACCTGCCATTTTCAGGGCGAGTACGCAGCCTTGCGGCAACTGGCGCAACAGCTTCTGGGCGTAGACCTCGAGCAGGTGAAGTAAGAGGCGGCGCTGCCCCGACTGATCACGGGCCGTCACCACGTAGTGGAGTCTAGTTTCAGACCCGCAGCGTAGTCGTGCGCCAACTACAAACTTTTGGGCTTCCTACTACCAGAAGCGTACGCCAGCGCGTAGTTTCGTTTTCCAACCACTACCATTCCGGCATGACCTTGTACGAACGATACCTTCACGGCGAAACCAGGCAGGTGTATGACGAAATTCTCGACTTAGGAGAAAACGCCTTTGAGTCCGACACGTTGGCCTACATGGATCGGGTTTTCTCAGAAATGTTCAGGCGTGTAGCGCATAACCTGAAGGTGATTCGACAGAAGTTGGCGCATCTCGGGTACCAGCTTCATCGCGAGCGTGCTGCAACGTACGAGCGTCCTCTGGTGGAACCTTTTCCCGCTACGGAATCGCTGTTGCAAACGCTTGATGAGGCCGTTCGCCCCTACGGATATGTGCCGCGTTCGCTGCACCATTTCTACCGGGCGGTAGGGGGCGTGAACCTGGCCTGGGATTACCAGCGCTTCCCCACGCTGCTGTGGGAGCGTACTGACCCGGTGCAGATCGCAAGCCTGGATGCGTTGGTCGAAGAAGTGACGGATGATTACTGGGAAGCATCGACCCGTGAAGCCGTGGCAATGGAGGAAAGGGCTTGCCTGGAACTTGCGGCCGATGTGTACCACAAGGATAATGTGAGCGGTGGTTCTGCGTATGCGCTGGAAATTACTTCAATGCCGAGTATGGACAGCTTTTTCCGCCATGAGCCTCACGAGACGACCTTTGTCAACTACTTGCGACTGAGTTTTAAGGCATGTGGTTTCCCCGGTATGCAGGGGAGGCAAGACGAAACGTATCAGCGATTCTGCCAGAAGGTAAGGCCACAACTACTGGAGATTTGATCGTTGTACAAAGCGAATGCTCTTGACGATCCATCCGTTTGGGATCTATGGAGAACAAGATTACATCTTACTACAGGATGGCGATCTACAGCTATCTCGCTCCTTTTGTATTGCTTGGTCTCTATATGCTCGACAGTGCTAACCGTCGAACTAACGGACATGGTTTTCTTTGTCTTCTTCATGATGAGTTTACTACCGTTCGGGTGTGTCGGCTTGGTTTTCACCGTACGCGGCCTCCGGTTAGCGTTCCAGTTGAGGGATCCCCTCAAAAAAGATACGGTTATGCCAACCTGGTCATGTGGAAAGAGTCAAGCAATTTTATAATTAGAGAAGATCAAAAAAACTATATTATTTTAGCGAAATGAGGGTTGTGATTTCGTCGGATCATGTAGATAGCCAAGGAGATCTTATTACAAAACAAGGTCTCGAATCGGCAGCTGACATAATAAATGGTGATCGTAAAGTTCGCTATAGTGTAGAGCATATGACTGGATTACCACCATTAGGTAAGATAGTTAATGCAGAGGTTATTGAATCGGAAGGACATCATTACTTAACAGTAGAGATGCTAAAGTATGATGTTTATGAAGAGATCGAATGGGATAAGGATTTGGTAAAGGCTAGCTGTTCAAGTAATGACCAACCACTGAACGAGCCCGATTTTGATATTTCTTCACAAATAAAAGTCAGTCTAGATGAAGCAAACTTTGAAACTCGTGCTGATTTTGAAGAATATATTCAGGTCCTGAAGCAAAGTAATTTAGATATCGAAACAGAATCATTTTTAAGAAAGTCTATTTTCAACGACCCTGAGATTATTGTAAAGATTGCAGAGTACTACTTTATTTATAAGTTTTTGAGATCTGCCCTTGATAAAACGGTAAATAAGATTTCAGATCAATTATCAGACAAGTTTGCTGAAGACACAATAAAGCTTTATGACTTTATAAGGCAATCAGTAAAAGAATTACTGGTAAAAGCTATTCCTAAAAATCGTCCAATCAGTTATGTAATAAAGATTTCTGGTAACCCAGAGGTGGAACTATTCGCCAGTATAAAAGAACCTGATTTACTTATGAAGGCGCTAGAATTTGATGAACTCACAAATTTGAAGCACAAAATAACGGAGATAAAAAACAAGATTGTCTTTGAAAAAATACAATTTGTGTTGACTAAGACAGGAAAATGGGAATTTAATTTTCTTCTAACTAACAAAGGTGAAGCCGTAGGCCGAAAATCTTCTTTTAGAAAAAGAGATAGAATGCTTGAACTCGTTATCGATAAAACAACACCCCGGCTTCCTCATGATGACGCAAATGGGGGATTTGGTTAAATGTGGTTAAATGCCCTATGCACAGGCCTTTCACCTCTTCAGACTGGACGTGGGGCGTTTGCGTTTGCTTGTGTTTGCCTGCGTAAATGCGTAATTACGTCGTACCGACGGAGTGTTTTTCCGGTCCCGTTAAGGTTGTGAAATGACGGAGCAAAGAATTCTGGACTACATTACGAAGTACATACCGCTGACCGAAGAGGAGAAAGCCGCGGTGCTGAAAGAGACGCCCTACAAAACCTTCTCTAAAGGGACGCATGTGCTGCGGCAGGGCCAGGTTTCCAGAGAATGCTATTTTGTTGTTCAGGGGCTGGTGAGGCAGTATGAACTTGTCGACGGCGAAGAAAAAACGACGTACTTCTATTCTGAAGGAGAGGCCATTGTGGCCTTTGACAGCGCTTCTAAAAAAGTACCCTGTCTGTTCAATTGGGTCTGCGAAGAAGAAACCATGCTGGTGATCGGGCGGCTGGATCAGATCGACGAAGCATACGCCAGAAATCCTAAGTTGGAGAAAATGTCGGGTCTTTTTATTCGTGCGGAGTTTGGGAAGTACCAGAATTTGAGTGCCACGTTCATCACGTTGACGCCCGAGCAACGCTACGTGCAACTGCTGGAGCAACGCCCCGACCTCATCCACCGCGTGCCGCAGTACCACGTGGCGAGCTATCTGGGGATCAAACCCGAAACCCTGAGCCGCATTCGCAAACGCATTGCTCAAAAAAACTAGTTTTTCAACCGGGCAAGAGAGTGGCCATTCTTTTGCGTTTCACCCAGAGCCAACCGCCCAGCGACAACTCGGCGAACGTCATGGGAATGATAAAGAGTACGATGATGACGGTTTGGACCACAGTAGCCTCAGGGGTGAACAAAAGTGCAAGGCTGTTCAGGCCGTAGCCGATCCCCGCCGCGAAAAGCACCCACACCACCACCCTGGGCATTTCTGGCACGTTGCGTAGCAACCAGCCCAGGAGAATCAGGTGCAAACCAAAGAAGATCAGCCCGAGGGCAAAGCCCATGTGTTGCAGCTTCAGGAACTGCATTGCCGTATGGGCGACTTGCAGGTCGACCGTCTCGGTCGGTGCGGCAGCGTACAGGTCCCTGGCCAGGATCAATCCGACCAAAGCAACCCCTTGGAAGGCCGCATAAAGAAGACGCAAACTCGTCATCAGGAGGGCGACAAACCGATGAAGGGTGACGAAAAGGGTGCAAAACGCCACCGACAGCACCACATCCAGAAATGTGATGACGACAAACGCGAAAATGCCTGCGCTGAATAGGCCCAGGGCAGGCCGAAGGGTCGTGTAGGTAGCCACCGGATCGTTCCAGTGAATCAGCGAGGCCCGCACCCTGAATTCTGCAAAGAGGCCCAGTGCAAACATTAGGACAAGGCTGATGCCGACGATGGTAATGAGCTGTACTTGCCCGACCTGGCGTTCGGGGCGGGTCATAACGTGGATGGTGTCCATATTCGGTTTTGTTTGGAGGCAAGTTGGCCTCGCAATGCCGGCATGTCATTGACTTAAATCAAGAACGGGACGGCCGGTCAAAACCAGAAGAACACGAGAAGCAGCGAGGGGTGCAGGTCCGGTTGCGTATGTTGTGCAGGTCATCAGAAGCTGACCGCTGTTCTGGGGCTGCCCCACTAAAAACCCCCCCCTTCCTCGTAATGACGAAAGCGGGGGTTTTTCTTTGACTCTATTTATAATCTACGCCAAGGCGCCGGCCTTTTCGACCCAGCCTTTCACCTCGTCGAGGGTGGGCATGGAGAGGTCGAGTTTGAGTTTTTTGCGCTTGCCGCCCAGTTCGTTGAACAGCTTGTTCGGGTTTGCGTCGCGGAAGGCGTCCAGGTTGGCGAAGTTCATCTGCTGCAAGACGGGAATCCAGCCCTCGGGCACCCCCAGTTCCTTAAACTGTTCGGGCGTCACCACGTCGGGGCGTTTTTCCGGCTTCATCTGCGGGAAGAAGAGCACGTCCTGAATCGAGTGCTGGTTGGTCATGATCATCGACAGGCGGTCGATCCCGATGCCCAGCCCGGCCGTCGGCGGCATGCCGTATTCCAGCGCGCGCAGAAAATCCTCGTCCAGCACCATCGCTTCCTCGTCGCCGCGGCGGCCGAGTTCGAGTTGCTCTTCGAAGCGCTTCCGCTGGTCGATGGGGTCGTTCAGTTCCGAGAACGCGTTGCAAATTTCCTTGCCGTTGCAGATCGCCTCGAAGCGTTCCACCAGCCCTTCCTTGCTGCGGTGGCGCTTGGCGAGCGGCGACATCTCGACCGGGTAGTCGGTGATGAACGTCGGTTGAATCAGGTGCGGCTCGCACTTCTCCCCGAAAATCTCGTCGATCAGCTTGCCTTTGCCCATCGTCTCGTCGACGGGCACTTCCAGCTTCTGCGCGGTCGCGCGAAGGGCCGCTTCGTCCATTTCCGAAATGTCGATGCCCGTGAAGTGCTCAATGGCCTCGAACATGGTGTAGCGCTGCCAGGGCCGCTGGAAATTGATGACGTTTTCGCCGACTTTTACCTCGGTGGTGCCGTGCAGGTCCATCGCCACCTTCTCCACCATCTCTTCCACGAGGTCCATCATCCAGGCGTAGTCCTTGTAGGCCACGTACAGTTCCACCTGCGTAAATTCCGGGTTGTGGAAGCGGCTCATGCCCTCGTTGCGGAAATCTTTCGAAAACTCGTATACACCGTCGAAGCCCCCGACAATCAGGCGCTTGAGGTAGAGTTCGTTGGCGATGCGCAGGTAGAGCGTGGTGTCGAGCGTGTTGTGGTGCGTCTTGAAAGGCCGCGCCGCCGCCCCGCCGTAAATGGGTTGCAGGATGGGCGTTTCGACCTCCAGGTAGCCGTGTTCGTTCAGGTAATTGCGCATCGACTGCACCAGCTGAGTCCGCTTGCGGAACACGTCGCGCACGTGCGGATTCACAATCAGGTCCACGTACCGCTGGCGGTAGCGCAGTTCCGGATCGGCAAAGGCGTCGTATTCCTTAAGCACGTTGCCCTCGGCGTCTTCCTCGCGTTTCACGACCGGCAGCGGGCGCAGCGATTTGGTCAGCACCTTCAGCGACGTGACGTGGATGGAGATTTCGCCGGTCTGCGTGGTGAAGACGTAGCCCTTGATGCCGATGATGTCGCCGATGTCGAGCATCTTCTTGAACACCGTGTTGTAGAGCGTCTTGTCGTCGCCGGGGCAGATGTCGTCGCGCCGCACGTAAATCTGGATGCGGTCGGTCGCGTCCTGAATTTCGGCAAACGATGCGCTGCCCATGATGCGGCGGCTCATCAGCCGCCCGGCAATCGAGATGCTTTTGTAATCGGTTTTGCGGCGCTCGTAGTTGCGGTGGATGTCCTCGGCCGTGACGTTGACGTCAAACAAATCGGCCGGGTAGGGGTCGATCCCCAGTTTCATCAGTTCCTCGCGCTCGTGGCGACGGCGTATTTCCTGTTCGCTTAAGGACATGGAAGTGGTACAATTTCAGGTGGAACGGTCTTTTTAAGAATTTCTACGGAAAAAAGACCGTGTATGATCAATAAGCTGCAAAGCTACGCAGAGGTTTGAAAAAAGTCGGAAAAAATGGGGGCGGGGGGGATCGGTCACACGTTGCAGGTCGCAGGTTCGGTTGCGTTGCCTTCTAAAAGCGATTAGTCGATTTCATCATTTAGAAGCTGTTCCAGCACTTCGCGGTTGCGGAGTTGCGGATGCCATTTCGTGACCACGCCGTAGCTGAAAAATCCACTGGCCATTCGGGTGCTGTCGGCAATCAGGTTTTCCACGTTGCTGTAATAATCACCGAGGGTGCCGTCCTCCCGCCGCATCTGGTAAGTTGCCGCCGGATTGATGTAGGGGTCGGGGAGGTACTTTTCCAGTTGCAGGCGGGCAAATTCTACCTCAGAGGGAAGTGCCGTCAGGTCGTAAAGGGGGATCGGACCTTGATGGGTGGTGCAATCGAAACAAACAAGCAGTTGGTCACCTTGCTGAAGGGAATAAGAGACCGGAATCTCTAGCCCTACCAGCGATTCAAATCCCCCCATATCCAGAAAGACCAACGTATCGCCCTCCGCAGTAGCCACTACCATAGCGGTCGTCAGGTAGTCGCTCGGCATGATGAGTTCTTCCTGCACAGAGAGTACTTGACCTTGTGTGGAAATCCGTTGAGGAGAAGGCTCTTCCTCTGTCTCGGGTGCGGCAGCTGCGATAGTGCGGGTAGACTCTTCAGAAACCGAAGGTGGAAGTATAGAAAGGGCTTTGATCGTATCAGCGCCACTTTCCTCAGAAAGCGTGCTGGTCTTTCCGCAGGAGAGCAACAGCAACGTTGATACAAGAAAAATAACGTTTCGCTTCATCAAGCTAACAGGATAGCGCACTACGCAATACCGACAATTTTACGGAAAGTTTCGCGCGCTCAAGTGCACTAGCTATGCCTGAGCTTTCCGCCTCGCCAGTTCGCGTTGGATGAGGGTAAACTCCCGGCTGCTTTGGCCCGCTACGGACGTATTCTCGTCGGCGCGACGGATCAGGTACGGAATCACGGCCTGGACCGGACCGTAGGGCACATACTTGGCGACGTTGTAGCCAGCGTGGGCCAGGTTGTACGAGATGTTGTCGCCCATGCCGTAGAGTTGGGCGAACCAGACGCGCGGATCGTTCGGCGCGATGCCGTGCTTTTCCATCGCCGCGGCGAGGTAGTAGCAGCTGTACTCGTTGTGCGTCCCGGCGCAGAGCGAGATGCGTTGTTTCTCGTTCAGGCAGAACAGAAGCCCTTTGTGGTAATCGTGATCGGTCGCCTCTTTGCTGGGCTGAATCGGGTCGGGGTAGCCTTTGCGTTCGGCGCGGTCGCGTTCCTTTTCCATGTAGGCACCGCGCACCAGCTTCGCGCCAAGGTAATAATGGTGCATCACGGCCTGGTGGTGCGCCCGGCGGAGTTTGGCCAGACCGGCCTTGGTATAAAGCTGGAAGGTGTTGTAAACCAGGGCGCGCTCCTGGTTGTATTTCCGCATCATGGCGTAGGCCACCTCGTCGATGACGTCCTGAATCCAGGTTTCTTCTCCGTCGATAAAGACCGGTACGCCGTTGGCGTGGGCCGTACGGCAAATCCGGTCTACGCGCGCTTCCACCCGTTGCCACGCTTCCTGTTCCTTGGCCGAAAGGGGCTCGCCCGCTTGTTTCTTTTTCAGCAACAGAAACGACGCCACGCCCGTCATTTTAAAGACCGTAAACGGTAGATTCGGGGTAGTTGCCGCTTTCTCGATTGTGGCGATGGTTTCGCGGGTCGTCTGTTCGAATCCCTGTTCCGTCTTTTCGCCTTCGACCGAATAATCGAGGATGGTCCCGATGCCGTACTGCGCCAGGCTTTGAATGGTATGCTCACAGTCGGCGATGGTTTCGCCGCCCACAAAGTGGTCGAAAATGGTGGCCTTTACCAGTCCTTTCACTGGCAGGTGCCAACGCAGCGCCCGTTGCAAAATGCCCGTCCCGAGGTCGGTAAGCCAGGGTTGATTTATGGCCGCAAACAGCCAGTAGGTCCGTCGCAACTCACGGTCGGATTTGGACGAAAACGCGATCGACGTATCGTCGAACGAGAGGGGCGGCGCGGGGAGAGCGGGCTCCGGTTGCGCAAGCGGATTCTGCATACGTGTATAACCGCAAAGCGGCGCGCAAAGTTAGCGGAGCGCGCGCATTATTCCGTCACAACGGGCCGTGGCAGGTATACTATTTTGGAGCTGATCAACTTTCTGATGGGTGATAGAAGCCAACGTCCGACTCCTGGTGCTGAGGCGATGATTGGCTTGCTTCTCTTGCCTGTCATGCTGAAAGCCTCTCTTTGGCTTTGAAGATAAATAGGCTTGACGGGTTGGAAGAGGCTTTCAGCATGACATCAACGTTGAATCTCTTCTACCGCAAGCTTGAAGCCGCGCCGCGCAGGCTTGCGGGTAAAATCGTGCATGCCTTCGTAGCACAGTTTTCAACATGCGTACGTTGAAAACCGGGTCGAGGACGCCTAGTCGCGTAAACGTGCAATATTTCCTACCACAAACGGTCCGTTGTGGCGGTTACGCTTTGCTGCGCGCCGCTAACGCGCCGTAGAGACGACAAGACGTAGGCATTCGACCTAAAAATTGCCGGCGCGGATGATGTCGGCGAAGACCCCGGCGGCGGTGACTTCAGCCCCAGCCCCGGCTCCCTTCACGATCAGTGGCCGTTCCTGGTAACGTTCCGTGGTGAACAGCACCATGTTGTCGTTGCCTTCTACCTGGAAAAACGGGTGCTCCGGCCCCACGGTGCGGAGGCCACAGGAAAGCTTGCCCTCTTCGTACGTGGCGACGTACCGTTGGCGTTTACCGGCTTTTTCGGCTTCCTGACGCATGTTTTCAAAGTGCGCGTCGTAGTTGGGCAGAAGCGTGAAGAAAGCGTCGACCGTGGCGGCTTCGCGGCAGTCTTCGGGCAGGAAGTTGTGAAGCACCACGTCCGACAGTTCCAGGTGCGAACCGGCTTCGCGGGCCAGAATCAGGATCTTCCGGGCCACGTCCACGCCATTCAGGTCAATGCGCGGATCGGGTTCGGAGTAGCCCAGCCGTTGTGCCGTTTTCACCACGTCGCTAAAGGCCACGCCTTCTTTGTGTTCGTTGAACAGGTAGTTGAGCGTGCCCGACAGAATAGCCTCGATTTTCAGAATGCGGTCGCCGCTCTGAATCAGGTCCTGGAGTGTGCCGATCACAGGCAGGCCCGCGCCCACGTTGGTTTCGTAGAGGAAGCGCACGCCGCGGCGGGAGGTCATCTGTTTCAGGCGCTGGTACCGGTCGTAGGGACCGGAGCAGGCAATTTTGTTGGGCGTCACGATCGAGATGCCGTGGCGTAGCGCCTCTTCGTACAACTCGACGATGGCGGCACTGCCCGTGCAGTCGATCAGAATGCTGTTGCTGAGGTTGAGGGCGTGCATTTCCCGCGCAAAGACGGCCGGATCGGTCGGCTGGCCGGAATCGTCGCCCTGTTCGGGCCACGACGCGAGGTCGAACCCGTCTTCGGCGAGCTGCATCCGGCGGCGGTTGGCGATGCCCACCACGCGAATGTCGAGGCCGTGGGCTTCGAGCAGGTGCGGACGCTGGGCGTGGAGCTGGTTCAGGAACGTGCCGCCCACCGTGCCCGTCCCGATCAGGAACAGGTTCAGGATTTTGATGTCGGAGAGGAAAAACGCTTCGTGGACTACGTTCAGCGCTTTGCGAATGTCGTCCTGTTCGATCACGCACGAGATGTTGTGCTCGGACGAACCCTGCGCAATGGCACGGACGTTGACGCCGTTTTTGCCCAGCACCGAGAACAGCCGCCCCGCCACGTTGGGCGTGTTGCGCATGTTTTCGCCGACGATGGCCAGGACGCTGAGGCCGTCTTCCACCAGAATCGGGTCGACCTGTCCGTAGGCCAGTTCCGTCTTAAATTCTTCCTGCAATCCCTGTTGGGCGCGTTCTGCGTCGGCCGGGGTGATGGCGACCGTGATCGAGTGCTCGGACGAGGCCTGCGTGATCAGAATGACGTTGACCTGATGGAGCGCCAGCGCGCTGAAGAAGCGCATCGCGATGCCCGTCACACCCACCATGCCGCTGCCTTTGAGCGACACCAGCACGATGTGGTCGATCGACGAAATGCCCTTGACGGCGCGTTGCTGGTCGTCCGAACGGTCGGTGATCAGCGTGCCCTCCGCTTCGGGACGGTGGGTGTTTTTGATGCGCAGTGGAATGTTGCGGGCCAGCACCGGTTGCACCGACGGTGGGTAGAGCACCTTCGCTCCGAAGTGGGAAAGTTCCAGCGCTTCGAGGTAAGAGAGGCGCGGCAGGGGGAACGTCCGGCGCACCTTGCGCGGGTCGGCGGTCATCATCCCGTCCACGTCGGTCCAGATTTCCAGCTCTACGTCGGGCAGCGCCGCCGCCACAATCGACGCGGTGTAGTCGGAGCCGCCGCGTCCCAGTGTGGTGGTTTCGCCTTCGCGGGTGGCGGCGATAAAACCGGGCATCACCACGACTTTGGCGTGCGACGGAATGGCCTCGGCAATGCGGGCGTTGGTCGCACCAAAATCGACGCGGGCGTTGTTGAAGTTCCGGTCCGTGACGATCAGGTTGCGGCTGTCGAGCCATTCGGTCGGCAGGCCCTGCGTGGCGAGGTACTGGCTGATGATGCGGCTGGAGAGGCGCTCGCCGAAGCTCATCACAAAATCGAGGCTCTTGGGCGTCAGTTCACGCACGAGATAAAGCCCTTGCAGCACGTCTTTCAGTTCGTGGAGCAGCCCGTGAATCGTCCGGGAAACCTCGTCGGCCTGGGGTGCATCGAACAACGCACGGATGCAGTTGTCGTGGCGTTGGGTGAGTTGTTCCCACTCCTGGAGGTAGCCTGCGTCGCCACTTACGGCCTGACGCGCCAGCCCGATCAGTTGATCGGTGACTTTCGACATCGCGGAGAGTACCACGACCACCGTCGAATTCTCCTGATATGCTTGTTGGACAATGCTTCCTACCTGTTTGATTTCCGAAGGACCCTGCACGGAAGTTCCTCCAAACTTGAGCACTTTCATCTTAACCAGTGACTGTTTCGCGACCGTCCACCGACGGTATGTTTATCTAAATGGAGGGCGAAATTGGGAAGAAATCGGAAGAATCCCGCGCCAATCACCGTATTTTATGCGGCAGGGTTTCCAAAGTGGCAACGCCAGTGTGTCCCTCAGTCCTGATCAGGGTCTTTTAAAAAGCTGAAAACGTTGTTTACCGATTCGGCCAGGGTCGGGTGGGCAAACATGCCTTCCTGGAGTTCGATGTAGGGTAATTTGCCGATCATGGCCACCTTCAGCATGGTAGCGAACTCGCCGCCTTCCGTGGCCAGAATAGCGGCGCCCAGCAGTTGTTTGCTGTCGGCATCGACCAGAATTTTGAACAACCCTTTGGGCTGCCCCGTCTCCTGCGCCCGCGCGGCGTAGGCGGCCGGCATCGTGGCGACCTGGTAGCGGATGCCTTTTTCTTTGACTTCTTTTTCGGACATGCCGACGCGGCCCAATTGCGGATCGGTAAACACCGTGTAGGTCAGGATGCGGTCTTGGGTGGTGCGCTGGCCGTGCTCAAACAGGCGGTTGCGTACGATGCGGTAATCGTCATAGGCGACGTGCGTAAAGGCCGGGCCACCTTTGATGTCGCCCAGCGCCCAGATGCCCGGTACGGCGGTTTCCAGCCGCTCGTTGACGGGGATGTAGCCTTTTTCGTCCAGCGTCAGGCCCGCGTTCTCGACCTGAAGGGCCTTCGAATTGGGGCGGTACCCTACGGCCAGCAACAGATGCGAGCCGGTCAGCCGCTCCGGCCCGTTGGGCGTGTTCAGCGTCGCTTCCAGGCCTTCGGGGTGGGGCTGTACGCGCTTGAGCTGGGTGTGTAGCGCTACGCGAATGCCCTCTTCTTCCAGAATCTGTTGCAGGCATTCGGCCACGTCGGGGTCTTCTTTGCCGAGAAGCTGGTCCGTCGCTTCGATAATCGTCACGTTGCTGCCCAGCCGCCGGAACAGTTGCCCGAACTCCAGGCCGATGTAGCCGCCGCCCAGCACAATCAGGTGGTGGGGCACTTCTTCCAGCTCCATGATGGACGTGGAATCGAGCGGCGTGATGGTGTCCAGCCCTTCCACAGGCGGATGCAGGGGAGAGGAACCGGTGTTGATGAAAATTTTGGGCGCATTGAGCCGTTGCGTTCCCCCGTCGGCCAGGGTTACCTCCAGCGTGTACTGGTCCACAAAGTGGGCTTCGCCCCGGACCAGCGTGATCTGATCGTTGCCTTCCAGCCCTTCCTGCGTGCTGTGGCGAAACTGATGGACAAGGGCATCTTTGCGCGCCTTGATCTTCTTCATGTTCACCCGGAAGTCGTCGACTTCGATGCCGTAGGCGCGGCTATGACGTACCTGGTGCGCCACTTTTCCGCTGGCAATCAGTGTTTTGGCCGGTGTGCATCCCCGGTTGATGCAACTGCCCCCCACAACGTCGCGCTCGACGATGGCCACGCGCTGGTGATGGGCCGCAAACGATTTGGCCAGGGGATTTCCGGCCTGGCCGGTACCGATGATGATGGCGTCGAACGACTGGGGAGCAGACATAAGTGGAGTTCAGGTTGGGTGTCGATGGATAGTAACGGCGGAGGCCGGAGAATTGTTGATCGAAATGCGGTCGGGGATGGCGCGCCGAAGTTTCTAAAGGCACACGCCAGCCGTCTGCCCGGGGCTACGGAATGGCCTGTGCCGGTTCGGGTGTTTTAACCTGTTGCAGGTTGCGAAGCCGCAGGTACACCAGCGTTCGGATCGTGGCGCAGGGCTGACCCTGGGCGTCCAGCGCCTGTACTTCGTGCCACTTCTGGAAACGTCCCTCGGTCTTCAGTGCCCGTTCTGCCTCGTGAACCTCCGCCTCGGTTACGGCAAAGCGGAGTCGTAGGTGCGTGTGTCCTGGGCGGTGGTAATCGATTTCGGCACTTTTCAGCCAGGCTTCCGTAGCAAGGCCCCGGTGGGCCATCAGCTGCCAGTAGAGAATGGCGTGGTACGGATCGGCGGCGCTGAAAATGGTACCTCCGAAAATGGTGCCCTGCAGGTTTTTATTGAATAACGACTTGCGTACCAGCACCTCCATCTGCTGGTAATCGGCCGAGAGGTAGGTAATGGCAATGCGGTTGAAGAACAGGGGCGGAAAACCGTTGAGCATCAGTCGGGTGAAACGCGCGGGTAACTTCATAGACGTTGGCGAGCGGTTTGGGAGGTTACAGGTTGAAAGGTTGCAGGTGTAGAAGGTTGATCGGTTGGCGGCGGTCGTGAGCGCAGGTGGAAGACCTTCGTACTCTGTACATTGACGTTGTTGTGCGTATCTCTTACCCACTACCTCTCTATTGCTTACGCGAACGCGCTGGTTCCGATGCGTTTCCCACCGAAAAAGCATTTGCGTAGGAACGCTTCCGAAGTGGCGCGACCGACACAAAAGAGATCTTCCCGGCACCGCCTAATTTTAACTCACCAGTTTTAGAAGTGCTTATGAAGATGGTGAACGCAAACTCCTGGAGTCGGTTTTGGATCTGTATCCTGTGTTGTCTGGCCTTTCGGGCCCATGCGCAAACTACCCCGTCGGGGGCGGTTGTGCGTATTCAAACCTTTTCAAAATCGGGTACGCTCCTGCGAGAGGGGGTCGGCGTTCTGACCGACGCACGCGGCACCGCCTTTACCCACCTGGACGTATTGCGCGAGGCCCAGAGTGCGAAGGTGTTCGTGGCCGACAGCCTCGAGTTGCCCCTCGAAGAGGTGCTGGCCGACGATCCGGCCTCGGGCCTGGTGCGCTTTCGGGTGGCCCTTCCGCGTGAGGTAGTGTTGAGTTTGCCGACGATTGCCACCGCCTCTGAAGATAACATCACGTCGTCGACGCGATCTTACGTCTTGTCGGACCGTACCGCACACCAGGCGGCCACGTCCGTAAAGCTGCACCGCGAAGTACCGGGATGGGGCGCCGTCTGGCTGTTGGGAGAACGCATTCCCGGCGATCAGGCCGGCAGTCCGTTACTCAACAGCAAAGGCGAAGTTGCCGCCCTCGCCACGGCCGGCTCCTATGCTGTGGACATTCGCCGGCAGGGCAGTATGGAAGCCCGAAAACTCTCGCTCGCCGACTGGAACAAGAAACTGGCGTATCAGCCCGATTACATTCCGGCCCTGGCTGCCTACGCCGCCGAAAACTGGCGGGAAACCATCGCCCTGATGAGCAAGGTCGTTACCGCCCGCCCGGCCGATGGGTGGCCGTATTATTACCGGGGCATGGCGTATGCCGCTCAGAACCAACACGCTCCGGCGGTAGAAGACCTGACCAAAGCCCTGAAAGCGGGTGTGACCGAACCGGCGCTGTACCTGGCGCGTGGCCGGGGCTACGTAGCTCAGAAAAAGGGCGAAGCGGCCATTGCCGACCTGACCAAAGCGCTGAACCATAACTTGGGCGATGCGGACATTTACGCCGAATTGGGCCGCTTGCAAGGCGAGCGCGAACAGTACGACGCAGCCGTCAGCGCCTACTCCGACGCCATTGCGCACGGCTACAAAGACGCCAGTGCCTATGCCCAACGCGGGAAAGCCTACTTCATGCTGAAACGCTACAAAGAAGCCAATGCCGATCTCGACGCGGCCATTCAGGGCGGCAAAGACGAGGCCGAGACCCGCTACTACCGGGGGCTGACGCACTACGCACTCAAAAACTACCCGGGCGCCATCGCCGACCTGACCAAAGCGGCCGAACAGGGCAAGAAAGACGCTGCGCTTTATACCGCGCTGGGCGACGCCAAATTTGTGCAGAAGGAGTGGGAGGGCGCGCTTTCGGACCTGAACCGGGCGATGCAACTGGGCGCTACCGACGCCACACTTTTCTACCAGCGCGGACAAATCTTCTATGGGCAGCAGAATCACCGCAAGGCCGTAGACGATTTCAAGCGCGCACACGAAGGGGGCGTGAAAGAGACCGCACTGCTGACCCAGTGGGGCTTGTCGTTGTACCACATCAGTCAGTGGAACGACGCCGTCGATAAACTCAAGCAGGCGCAGGCGGCCGGAGCCAAAGGCGCGGAGCTCTCCGCGGCGATGGGCCATGCGTTCGTCGAACTGAAAAAGCCGGAAGAGGCGCTGCCGCACCTGGGGGCCGCCATTCAGCAAGGCACAAAAGAAGCGCAGATCTACCGCGACCGGGCCGATATTCTGCTCTGGCAGGAAAAGCCGAAGGAGGCACTGCCGGACTACACCAAAGCCCAGGAGCTGGGCATGGACGATGCGCTGCTGTTCATCAACCGGGGCAAAGCCCGTTTTCAGACGAACGATATGCCCAATGCGCTGAAAGATTTCAACGAAGCGCTGCGACGTGACGACAAAGCCGGGCGTGCCTACGAGATGCGGGGGCTGATTCAGTTCGCGCTGAAAAACTACGATGCCGCCATCGAAGACCTGACCATCGCCGAAAAGAACGGCCAGAAAGGCCGCGACCTGCGCCGGGCCCGAGGGCTGAGCCGCTTTGAAAAGAAAGACTATGCCGGGGCGGTCACCGACCTGAAAGAAGCGGTGGTGCTGGGTGTGGACGAGGCAGAGGTGTTCCGCGCCTTGGGAACGGCCCAACTGGAGACGGACGATTTTCAGCACGCGGAGGCCAATCTGAGTGAGGCCATGCAGCGGGGCGTGAAAAACAAAACGATTTTTGCACAACGGGCCCAGGCCCGGACAGGACTGCGGAATTACCAGGGTGCAATCAGCGACTGGTCGGAGGTAATCAAGCAGGATGCCGCCGCCGGCACGGCCTACGCGGAACGCGGTCGGCTGAAATATACCGAGAAAGACTACGAAGGCACCATTGCCGACCTGAAACTGGCCGAGCAGAAAGGTCAACAGGCGCCCGATCTGCTGGCCTTGCGAGGACTGGCGTCGTACGAAAAGAACGATTTTCCGGCGGCGGTCGCTGACCTGAGCCGGGCCACGGCAACCACGCAGGACGGCGACTGGCTGTATGCGCTGGGGAATGCCCAGTTCCGCACCGAAAAATATGCTGATGCCATCCAGAGCTACACCAAGGCCGCTCAGGCCGGGAAGAAGGAAGCGATTCTGTACAACAACCGCGGGAAAGCACGGCACCTGACCGGCGACGACGCAGGTGCCATGACCGACTACACCGAAGCTCTGCAACTGGATGCCCGCTATGCCAAGGCCTACGAAAACCGCGCGTTTTCTGCCTTGAAACTGGAAAAATACGCGGAAGCAGCTGCCGATCTGGCAAAGGTCCATGAGTTAGGACAGGGCGATCAGGAGACCTGGTCGCAATTGGGCAAAGCGCAGTTTCACCTGAAGGCGTACGAAAAAGCCACCGAAGCCCTGGCAAAAGCCATCAGCAGCGGAGCACAAACCGCTGACAACTACCGCATGAAAGGCATGGCGTACTACGCGCTGAAAGATTATCCTCACGCGGTGACCGACCTGCGCAAAGCCACGGAACTGGGCGCAAAAGAAACGGAAGTGTTCGCGCAGCTCGGGCACGCGGAACTGGCTACCGGCGACTTCAAAAATGCGGAGGCGAGCCTGACGAAAGGCTTGGCCGCCGGCGGCACCGATGCGTTGAAAACGTGGCGTGGGCAGGCGCGCTTTCACCTCGGATTGTACGACGGCGCGCTCGAAGACCTGTCGGGTACCCAAGATCCTGAAGGATGGCTGTACCTGGGAGCGGTGCGCAACCGTCTGGGCCAATCCGACCAGGCGCTGCAAGCGCTGCAACAAGCTGCGAGTGCGATGAGCGACCGCCCCCTGTTACATTACGAACTGGCCTACGCCTATCGTAAGCTCAACAAGACGGGCGAAGCACTGTCGGCGCTGGACAAAACACTGACGATGAATCCCGACCAACTGGATGCATACCTGCTGCGTGGGCGTATCCACTTCGATCAGGAAAACTGGCAGGCGGCCGAAAAAGACTTTAGTGCCGTGCTGGAACGCGACGGCGAACACGTCGATGCGTTTCTGTTCCGGGGCCAATTGCGCACGCAACTGGAGCGCTACGAAGGCGCCATCGAGGATTTCGACAAGGCGTTGGGACGGCAGGAGTCGCGGGAAGGCTACCTGGGTCGGGGACTGGCTGCCTATCGGTTGAAAGACTACGCTACCGCCACTCGCGACTTCGACTGGGTATTGAAAGCTCATCCGGACGATACGGTAGCGCTGTTTTACCGCGGCGATACCCGCCTGGAAGAGGAGCGGGCCAGCGAGGCCATCCACGATTTCGATCGGTTGCTGAAACTTAATCCGCAGCACGTCGAGGCACTGGTGCGCCGGGCCGAAGCGCGGTACCTGATGAGCGATAACCAGGGAGCCATCGCCGACTATTCATCGGCCGTGACGCTGACACCGAACAATGCCCGGCTCTACTACCTGCGTGCCATCCCGAAAATGGACCAGGACGACATCAGTGGAGCTATCGAAGACTACAGCAAAGTGATCGAACTGATGCCGAGCAGTCCTCAGGGGTACAACAGCCGCGCCAATGCCCGTTTTCAGGCGCAGGACGCTGAGGGGGCGTGCGCCGACTGGCAGAAGGCCGCTCAACTGGGCGATGCCGCTGCCAAGGTAATGATGAAGCAGTATTGTCGTTAGAGAGAGGAAAGGCTTTCGAAACAGGCCGATCGCCTTTCCTGAACTAACTTTACACCATGAATCGTTTGCCCTCTTTTCAAAACTTCCTTTACGGCATCCTCTTGATCGCGGGGTTTGTTGGGTACGGCCCAGCGGCGTACGGCCAGGCCTTCGACCCCGCCGACGAACTCCAGATCGAACAAATTCTGGCGCGACGCGACACACTCTACCAGGAATACAAGCAGTTGAACCACCGGTACGCCAGCGGGGGCAACCGCTCGCATCAGGAATTGGTCGGCATCGCGAAGACCCTGATCAAAATCATCCGGGAAGACAATGCCCTGATCGAAATTGTGCAGCGGCGCAGCAAGCAGGCCGAATCCGCGTACGTCGGGCAAACCCGGACGCGCGTTTTTAAGGAATATGAACTGTCGCAGCAGATCGACGGACTGGAGAGCCGCCTCAAGCAAACGCATCAGGAATTGCAACAGAGTGCCGAGCGCTACGACCGGTTGCAGGGCAATTACCAGTGGGCGGTTAACCTGGTGGCTGTTTTAGGAGCGCTTGCCGTGGGTGCTACTTTTTTTGCCGTGCGGCTGTGGCGTCGGCAGCGCGCCGCAAATGCCTGATGCGCTAGAGGAACTATGACTGGGCTCACGCTTTCTCCGCTACGTACGCTTCCAGTTCTTCCAATAAGCCCCGTACGTCCTCTTCCGTGGTGGCGTAGTTAGTAATGCAGGCACGCAGGGTCGGTTGGCCGTTCAGCGTATAGACCGAAAGCCACGACTTTCCGGCCGCCACGACCTGACCGACCAGGCGTCGGGCCGCTTCCAGATCGTGCGCAAAGTCTTTACGGCCGAAGCAGATGACCGGTAACTCGGTCGGGTTGTAGACGTGCCACCCCCGGTCACGTAACCCTTGCCGAAGCACTGCCCCCATCCGGATCTGGTGCGCGAGGGTCGCTGCGTACCCCGACTCCCCAAACATCAGAAGCGAAAGATACACCTTGAGGCCAATGAAACGCCGCGACCATTGCAGCGAGTGGGTAAACGGGTCGACTACCGTCAAGTGCGATGCCTCTTTGGGCATGTAGTCCGTTGCGATGCCGAAGGTCTGGCTGAGCAAATGTGGATGGCGCGTCAGGATCATCCCGGCCGCCATCGAAACCGAAAGCCACTTGTGTGCGTCGAACGTAATGCTGTCGGCCTTCTCGATCCCATCCAACAGCGACTGGTGTGCAGGAGAAAGGCAGAGCGCCCCCCCGTAGGCGGCGTCGGCGTGGAGCCACAGGCCGTGCCGTTGTGCCAGCGCCGCGATTTCGTGAAGCGGATCGATAATGCCGGCTCCCGTCGTTCCGACCGTCGCCACCACCATGAAAGGGAAAAAGCCCTGAGCCCGATCTTCCAAAATCATCCGTTCCAGTTGGGTTGTATCCAGCCGGTAGTCCGCGTCGAGCGGAACCAGCCGCACCGCCCGGCTGCCCAATCCGCAGGTCCGTGCCGCCTTCATGAGGGAATGGTGACTCTCTTGGGAGCAGTAGAGCGTCGGGCGTGCCTCAAGGGCTTGCAGTCCTTCCTGCGCGTAGGCAGGAAACTGGTGGTGAAGCGCCAGCAAAACGCCCGTCTGGTTGGCCTCCGCGCCCCCGCTGGTAAAGACCCCGTCGGCCTGTTCTGCGGCATACCCAAACTTCCCGGCAAAGTAGTGGATCACGCTGCGCTCCGCTTCGTTGGCAAAGGGCGCGTGACTCCAGGCGGCCAGTTGGGGGTTGAACACCGCCACAATGGTATCGGCGAGAATGGCCGCGAAGTTGGCGCGCGGATTATACAAACCGAAGTACCGGGGATGCGGCGTATGCACGTGGTGGGTTTCCAGCCCGTCCAGCACATGGCGCAGTGCATCGGTGGCGGGAAGTACCTCTTCAAACGAATGGTGCAGGTAGTTACGAATCTGCTCCACATCCAGCGGAGGCGTAGTCGGGCGGGTGCGCGTATGGGCGTAATAATCCTCCAGGCGCGGCAGCAGCCACTGCCAGAGGGCCTGTCGTTCGTCGGGGGTAAGGTCAAAGGAATGCATCGTGAAAAGTTTAAAGCCACACCATCCAGCGTAGTACGCTGTTCAATCTCCAGCCAAGGTACACAGCGATTTCCGATCTGTAGATGTACCAGCCCCGGGGGAATCAAAGGTCGGGAAAATGCAACGGAAGGGGGAGGGCGTACCTGTACTTTCACATCCTCAACTTCTTTTCAACCAGGATGAAACATGTATGGATGTGGGCATGGCTCGGCTTCAGCAGCCTGTCGCCCGCGATGGCCCAGTGGGTGCGTCAGCGCACCGAGCCCGTCTACTCGTTAGAGGACGTTTACTTCACCGACGTCGATACGGGCTACGCGGTGGGGGTGATCGGCACGGCCCTGAAAACGACCGATGGCGGCACGACCTGGACGGTACTGGAACCCGGCATATCGGCTTCGCTGCGGAAAGTACAGTTCGTGGGTGCCGATACGGGTTTTGCCGTGGGCAACGCCGGGACGTTCATCAAAACGACCAACGGAGGCGCTTCGTGGACGTCGCTACCCCTGGCCAACGAAGGGAGCGCGGTCGATGGCGTCTATTTCAAAACCGGGCAGGAAGGTTTTGTGATTCAGGGCGATAAGATCCTGCGTACAACCGACGGAGGCGAGCAGTGGGAAACGGTCTATACGTACGACGGCGCTATTCTGTATTACGGCTTCCGGCAACTGAAATTCGTGTCGCCGCATACCGCTTACGCCATCGGTGGTTTTTCGTCGTCGTACGGCAACACCGGCGAAGTGTGCAAAAGCGAAGACGGCGGCCTGACGTGGCGGCGGGTAAGCGGTGCGCAACCGATGGGGGACCTGATCGCGTCGGCGTTTCCTGATGCCCTGACGGGTTACTTGACCGACCTGAGCCGTACCCTGTATAAAACCACCGACGGCGCAGAAACCTGGGAAGTGGTTCCGACGGCCGGACTTCCCCTGTTCTACAATTTACATTTCGTTAGTCCTGATACGGGCTATGGCGTTGGCACCGAGGCGTTTATCCAGTACACGACCGACGGCGGAAAAACCTGGAACCGGCAGGATGCCGGTGGCGAAGGCGATTTCTTTACTTCGATCTATTTTCCGTCGCCTACGGTGGGGTACGCGGTCGGCACGCTCAACAATTCCGACCAGGGCACGATCCTGAAATACACGACCGACGTCACTTCTTCTCCCGACTGGCAGCCCCTGGAGGTGCAACTCTTTCCCAACCCTTCGCGCGGTACGGTCCGGTTGCAGTTCGAAGAGCCGCTGCGTGCCACTGTGACGCTGCACGACGGCACCGGTCGCTTGGTGCGCCACGTGACGCTCCGGCGTGCCGCTACGCTGACGTGGGACTTGAACGATCTGTCGGCAGGCATTTATGTACTGACGGTGCATGCCGCCGACCATCGTCCGTACAGCCACAAAGTCGTGTTGGAGTAGATTTTCTCTGGATATCGTTCGGACGAGTTCTTATTTTGATACAAAAGCGACATGAGCGCAACCATGCAACAAACAGCGGTAGACCAGACCGGCTTGCTGGAAGTAAAGGGGGCCATGCTACCCTACGCCGTTCGGGGAAGGGGCTCGGTGGTGCTGTTCCTGCACGGCGCGCTGACCGACCATACCATGTGGGATCGACAGCGAACGCTGTTGGCCGATCGGTACCGCACGCTGGCTTACACGCAACGGTATTTTGGGGGCGGTTCGTGGCGCGCTGACTGGCCGCCCTTTGGCGTCACGACGCATGCCGACGACCTGGTGGCGTTTGTGCAGGCGTTTGGGGCTGGGCCGGTCCATCTGGTGGCCTGGTCGTATGCAGGGCACGTAGCGTTTCAGGCAGCGCTTCATCACCCTGCGTTGTTCAAAAGCCTTTTTGTGTACGAACCCGGCGTGCTGAGCTACGTGGAAGATCCTAGCGAAAGGGACGCCTTTGCGCACGATGCACACACCATGTTCGGTCCTATTTTCGAAGCCGTCCAGGGCAGGGGCGATCTGGAAGCCGGCGTGCGCCTGTTGCTCGACGGTTCCGGACAACGTCCTGGCTATTTCGCAACGCAACCGGCTGACGTTAGGGCGCTTCAGTTGCGCCACGCCCGGACGCTGCCTCTGCAACTGGGGCAGGCCGAGCCACCCCACATCACCTGTGCCGACCTGGCTAGCCTGCCGATGCCCGTTTGCGTGGCATATGGTATGCGGACGCGTCCCGTTTTCAGTGTGGTGTCCCGGGCGGCGGTGCGTTGCCTGCCGCAGGGGCAGCACAGAGTAATTCCCGACGCGACTCACATGTGGCCCGACGAAGCGCCCGCCGCCTTTAGCATGGCAGTGGCGTCCTTTCTGGCAACGCTGGAGCCGCTTTCAGCCGACAAAGAGGCCGGTTGAGAAACTCTTCTTCTGGGCAACCCGCGAGAAGCACGTACCTTAACGACAAATCGTTTACGGTTGCTTCACCCGACTATGGCTACCATCCTGCAAAATCATTACGTACTGGCCGTGCATCAGCTGGCCGCCAACGCTCGCTTTTTCGAGGCGCTGGGCTTCGCCATAACGTCTGAGCCGCCGGGCTGGGTGTTTTTGCAACGGGACAACTGCATGGTGATGCTGGGCGAATGTGGGGACGCCATCCCACCGCACGAGCTGGGCGATCACAGCTACTTTGGGTACCTGCGGGTCGACGACGTCGATCAGTACTACGCGGAAGTGCGGGCAAATGCAGTGACCATTCACCATCCCCTGGCCGACAAACCGTGGAGCATGCGTGAGTTTGGCGTTATCTCACCGGAAGGCCATCGGCTCATGATCGGACAATGGATCGGCGATCGCTGAGTGGGTCAGTCGTTTTTCCAGAGGCCCAGGGCGCGGCGTACCAGCACAAACTGACCTGTGTGGTAGGCATTGTGTTCACCGACCAGTAGCGCTTCGCGCAGGAGATTTTGCCCGTCGCCGTGCGCAAAAGGCGTAAACAAATCACTTTCAGGATCTTCTACCAGCTTGATCATCGCGTCGAGGTCTGCAAAAAGCTGCTCCTTCGTGCGTTGCCAGGTCGCTTCGTCGGGGCATGCTTGTTTCGGCCAGTACGCTTCGGGCCAGGGAATGGTTTTGTAGTTCGGGTTCGTGCTGAAGTCGAGGATGTCGTGTTGGGTGATGCGCAGGTGTTCCAGCAAGTCCCACAGAGAGTGCGGCATGCCGTCGGGACGTTGGTTCACCCGGTCGAACGGAACATTTTTGAGCACCTCGCGGAGGGGAACGAAGGCCTGCCCGCCCTTGAGTTGCGCGACCAGTTGCTTGCGGAGTTCGGTTGTATTCATGGAATGAAGTTACGGAAACGGCCAAAGTAGCACTCAGAAAAGTGCTTGTCAAGGTGCGCACCGTGGCTGGAAAAGCATTTCTCACCTACAACTGAACACGCGGTAGTCAACCAACTCGATCAAGGAAAAACGCCCCTTTCGCAGTAACCGGCCGGGTGGCGTGCCCAAGGTAAAACGAGTGGCAAAGAGGCAGATGTGACGCATAAGAATCACACAATACGCTCAAATAGTAAAGGATACCAAGCTCCTTGCCGGTTCTATCGGGCGCCTGTAGCCACGTTGGCGGTCCTCACGCCAACGTGCCGTGTGTATTCCGTAACGCCTCACCCACCGCTCAAACAACTCGTGCAGGGTATGGCGATCAACGTCGGGTGACAAAACCACGCCAGCAGTCGCGGCGGCAATGGCGGTTTCGGATTGGAAATCGTGTTGATTTTTCTTCACGCTCGGCCCGCCGCAAGCGCTCCGCACCATCCACTCATTCGCCAATCCGCCAAGTCCACCACACAGCTCATTCGCTGCGAAGCGATTTTACCGGATTGGCCAGGGCCGATTTGATCGATTCCACGCTGACGGTCAAGAGGGCAATCAGGAGGGCGGCTCCTCCGGCCAGCCCGAAAATCCACCAGCTCAGGTCGATGCGGTAAGTAAAGTCGTCCAACCAGCGGTGCATGGCGTACCACGCGACGGGGATGGCCAGCACAAAGGCCACCAGCACGAGCTTGAGGAATTCGGTGGAGAAGAGGGTGACGATGCTCAAGACCGAGGCGCCCATCACTTTCCGGATGCCGATCTCTTTGGTCCGTTGTTCGGCCGTAAAGGCAACCAGGCCGAATAACCCAAGGCACGAGATGAAAATGGCAATTATGGCGAAGACATTGGCCAGCGAGCCCATCACCACCTCGCTGCGGTACGTCGCCTCAAAATCATCGTTCACAAAGGTGTAGTGAAGCGGATAGCCGGGATTGAACTGGGTAAACAGCCGTTCCAGACTGGCGAGGCCTTCCGTCGTCCGGCCCGGTTGCGTCCGTACAAACACCTGCGACGTATAGTCCGGCATCAGCGCGATGATGACCGGCTCGATGGAACTGTAGACCGAGTTCATGTCGAAGTCGTGCACCACACCGATGACCGTGCCGGACATGCCCCAGAAACTGAGGGGTTTTCCGACCACTTCGCCGTCGCCCATCAGGGCCGCCATCGTTTCGTTTACCAGAAAGCCCGGTTCTTCGGACGTAAACTCCCGGGAGAAGGCACGACCGGCTACCAGGCGCATCCGCATCGTCTCCACAAAGTCGTAGTCTGTCCTGATGACGCTGACCTCGTATTCAGCCTCCGGATCTTTGCCCTCCCAGGTGGCACTGCCCGTACTACTGTGAATGGACAGCGGGCTAGAACTGGTGGTGGTGACTCCGGCGATGCCCGGTTGCTTCAGCAGTTCCTGGCGGAAGGTTTCGTACTTCTCGTACAGAGCGCCCTCCCGCGGCAGGAAAACCAGGTTATTTCGTTCCAGCCCTAGGTCTTTCGACAGAATGTGATGCAACTGAAGGTAGACAGTAGCCGTCGCCACGATCAGCAGCACAGAAATCCCAAATTGAAAGACCACTAACCCTTTGCGTAGTGCCACGGCTCCGGCCTGTTGTCGGAACGTGCCCCGCAAGACCCGCAGCGGACGGAAGGAAGAGAGGTAGAACGCCGGGTAGCTCCCCGCCAGCAAGCCGACGATCAGGGTGATCGCCAGAGCGGCAGGCAGGAACCAGCCCGTAAGGGCGTCGGCATGGATCTGCTTGCCGGTCAGGTCGTTGAACAGGGGCAGCAATACCGAAACCAGGACGAGCGCAAACCCCAGCGCCACGAACGCCAGCAGGACCGACTCCCCGAGGAACTGGCCGATCAGCGACGACCGGTGGGCACCGATGGCTTTCCGCACCCCGATTTCCCGGGCCCGCTGGGCGGAACGCGCCGTCGCCAGGTTCATAAAATTGATGGCGGCAATGAGCAGAAGGAAGATCGCCACGACCGCAAAGATGCGAACGTACTCGATGCGCCCCCCGACGAGTTGGCCGTTCTCGTAGTCCGAATGCAGGTACAAATCTTCGTACGGTTGCAGAAAAAGCTCTTCGTTGGCGCCCTCCTCGTGTTGGTTCACGACCTGGGCAATCTGGTCGCTGACCTCCTCCGGCGAAGCCCCCTCGCGCAGCTTCACGTAGATCGGAAAGCTGTTGTTGCCCCATTGTTCGTACTGTTCTTTCCCGACGAAAAAGTCCTGGATGGGCAGCACCAGATCGGACTGATACGACGAGGTAGCGGGCAGATCCTCGATGACGCCCGTAATCATAAAGTCTTTCCGGTGGTCAAGGTTCAGCGACTGCCCTACGACGTTACCGCGTTGTTGCCAGTCGTCGCCGAAGAGTTTCCGCGCCAGGCGATCGGTAATGACCACCGAACTTTCGCCTGCTAGCGCCGCCTGCGGACTTCCTTGGAGGAACGGGAGTTGAAAAACCTGGAAAAAGGCCTCGCTGGCGTAGTTGCCCACCTCGCGGAAGCTCTGGTCGCCGTGACTGACCACAAACCCGGCGCCCATCGAAAACACTGCTTCTTCAATGGCCGGGTAGTCATTTTTCAGCACATCGGCCAGCGGACGAGAAGTCGCCGCCCACGTAAACGTCTCCCCGCCGATGTGGACGTTGCGCCACACCCGGTAGACGCGGTCACCTTCAGGGAGAAAACGGTCGACGCTCCGTTCGTCTTGCACCCAGAGGAGGATGAAAAAACTACTCGCCAGTCCGACGGTCAGGCCCAGGAGGTTGAGAAACGAATAAAGTTGATGCTTGCGCAACGTGCGGAAAGCAATCAGAAGGTAATTTCGAAGCATATCCGTAAGGGGTAAGGAGAACTCTTGATTTCGACGACGTCGGCCGCGGCGGGCAAACGGCCGGAGAAAGGTGAGGGCATTGAGCCAGTAGCGCCACCGCGCGCGCCGTGCGCCCTCGGTTGCTACCCACCGCCCGAACAGCTCGTGCAGATCGCCCTGGATCTCGACGAGCAGATCCGGATGACAGAAGCTACGCAGCAGCCGATCTGCCAGCCGTGGCGGAGAAGGACGTTTTTGTTTCGACATCGTATTTATGTTTCTTTATCCTATGCGCTCTGCGCTCACAGATGGTCCCAGGCAATTTTTGGAATCTGTTGCCACATCCGGTTGCGGAGGGCCTGGCTTTCTTCCAGGGCGTGCTTGCCCGCGATGGTCACCTGGAACAGGCGTTTCGGTCGACCGCCGCGTTCTTCGGTGGCTCCGCCGAAGCGGGAGCGTACGTAGCCTTTTTCTTCCAGGCGCATCAGCGCCGCATGGACGGTGCTGAGGGTCACGGCACGGCCGGTCTGGCTTTCGAGTTCGTCTTTGATCGCCACGCCGTACGCGTCGTCGTAGA
Organism: Catalinimonas alkaloidigena; assembly: GCF_900100765.1. Taxonomy (NCBI): domain Bacteria; kingdom Pseudomonadati; phylum Bacteroidota; class Cytophagia; order Cytophagales; family Catalimonadaceae; genus Catalinimonas; species Catalinimonas alkaloidigena. The sequence goes on from NZ_FNFO01000001.1 coordinate 318,626, forward strand.
GGATGCCGATGGCCAGCAGGACCAACTCCTGAAACTCGCCGAGGTAGGTTCCTTTCATGGCTGCGGATTTGTTTCGTAAATGCCGATCAATCGGCGTGCCACGTCAAAAGAAGTGCTTCTGTAGCCCAGGAGAGCGAACAGTAGGGAAAAGAGTGTTCAGAAATGCACGCGTGTTGTTCGCAGACGAACAACCCGCGTGCGTGGGTTTCGTGGTCGGAGACCGCCGTCGGTGCGGATGGCTACGCTACCTTATCCTTGTTGTAACGGTCGCGGTACTCCATCGGGGAGACGCCCGCGATTTTTCGGAATACGTCGCGGAAGGCTTTGTTGTCGTTGTAGCCGACGTCGTACATCACTTCACTGATCGTTTTGCGACTCAGTTCCAATTGCTTTTTGGAGGCCTCGATCTTGACGCGCTGGATGTACTCGACCACCGTGTTCTGCGTCGCTTTTTTGAAACGCCGCTCCAGCGTCCGGCGGCCGATCCCGAACGCCTCGGCCAGTTGGTCGACCGTGATCTTGTCCTGAAAATTCCCTTCGATAAACTCCTGCACGTGTGCGATCTCCGCGTCGTTGTGATTGCGCTGCCCCTTGAACACGCTGAACGGCGATTGCGTGTCGCGGTTCAGGTCCAGCACGAAGAACTTGGACGCCAGAATGGCCGTCGCGCGGTCGGTGTATTTCTCGACCAGGTGCAGCAGCAGATTCCAGTACGAAGAAGCCCCACCACTCGAATAGACGCCGTTTTGTTCGGTGACGATGCGGTCGTCGACCAGCGTAACCTCCGGAAACATCGTCCGAAATTCGTTGGCGTATAGCCAGTGAGTCGAGCACGATTTTCCGTCGAGCAAGCCCGTCGAAGCGAGGAGAAAGGCACCCAAACAGAGGCTGGCGACTTCGGCTCCGGCCTGGTACTGTTGCACGATCCAGGGAAAAAAGGCCTGGTTGCGTTGGATGGCACTTTGCAGGTGACCACTGATGGCCGGGACCAGAATCAGGTCCGGCGGGTTGGCGTTGGTCAGTTGAGCATCGGTGTGGACCGAAAACAGGCCGTCGTTCAGCTTCACTTCCTTCGTCAGGCCGACCAGTTGGACGTGGAAGAGGGGCGGCTTTCCGGCGCTTTTCAGAAAATCGTTTACGGCCGTGAACATGTAGCGTGGGTCGACAATGGCGGCCAGAACACCGGTTTCGGGGACAAGAATGGCGATGTTTTTCATGGGGAAGGAGGGGGCACGGTAGTTACCAAAAGTAGGAAAAAAAGGTGTCGCAAACACCCCATCAGATTGACGGATTCACGCACGCGCGCCAGTCCGATTCCGCCCTACCTTTGTCTTGTTCCCACACCGAAAACCCGGTTCTGCCATGAAGACACACCTGAGTCCCTACCTGAATTTCAACGGCAAATGCCGCGAGGCCATGACGTTTTACCAGGCGTGCCTGGGCGGGGAACTGACCTTGCAAAAGATCGCCGAGTCGCCGATGGGGGCGCAACTATCGGCCGAAGCCGGGAACCACATTCTGCACAGCCACCTGCGGCACGGCGCCCTCGAACTGATGGGCTCCGACATGATGGGCGCGGGGGTAGTGCGGGGCAATCAGGTTACCCTGTGCCTGAACTGCAGCGGCGATCAGGAGATCCGTACCTTCTTCTCCCGCCTTTCCGACGGCGGTCAGGTCATCACGCCTCTGCATCAGTCGTTCTGGGGCGCGACTTATGGCGAACTGACCGACAAATTCGGGATGACCTGGATGCTGAGCTACGCCAAAGACTGAGTCGATCTATCCGCTTTTAGTGCCTTTTCTCACTTCAACACTCTATACCCATGCGCAAGCTGAAACTGCAAGTACAAACGACCATCGACGGATTTATCGCCGGGCCACAGGGCGAAATGGACTGGATGGTGTTCGACTGGTCGGACGACCTGAAGGACTACGTGACGCGCCTCACCGACCCGATCGAGACGATCTTGCTGGGGCGTACCCTTGCCGAAGGGTTCATTCCGCACTGGGCGGGGGTGGCCGCCGATCCGCAGAACCCCGAGCATGCGGCGGGCAAAAAGTTTACGGAGACGCCCAAAGTGGTGTTTACACGAACGCTGAAGGCGTCGCCGTGGGAGCGTACCGCTCTGGCGCAGGGCGACCTGACCGAAGAGGTGAACCGACTGAAGCAACCGCCCGGCGGCGACCTCATCACCTACGGAGGGAGCCGGTTTGCCTCGGCGCTGATCAAAGCCCGGCTGATCGACGACCTCCATCTGTTTGTCAATCCCGTGGTGCTCGGCCGGGGCCTGCCCATCTTTCAGGAGGTCGCCACTCAACAAGCCTACCACCTGGCCAATGCCCGGACGTTCGACTGCGGCATCATCGTTTTGCACTACCAACCCAAATCCATCGCCTTATGAAAAAGATCACAATTCTCTACTGGGCGTTTACCGGCCTCTTCGCCTTTATGATGTTCGGCTCGGCGGTACCCGATGCCCTTTCGGTGGAAATGGCGCAGGAAGGTTTCAAGAGCATGAACATGCCCACGTACCTGCTGCCGTTCCTCGGCATTGCCAAAATGCTCGGCGTGATTGCCATCCTGGTGCCCGGCTTTCCCCGCATCAAAGAGTGGGCCTACGCCGGACTGGTCTTCGATCTGTTGGGCGCAACCTACTCGATCATCGCGTCGGGGCAGCCCGTCGCTTCCTGGGCATTTATGGCGTTGCCGCTCTCGTTGGCGGCGGCTTCGTACTACTTCTATCACAAGCGCCTGGCGGCGGTGCGGTCGGCCGAGGCGCTGGCGCAACCGTCTCGGGTCCCGTCGAATACCTTGATTGCCTCATGACTGCGCAAAGCCTGCGGACGTGTCCCCACGGACATCGGTACTACAAACGAAGTGACTGCCCGGTCTGTCCGATCTGCGAACAGAAACGCGCATCCGAAGCCGGGTTTATGACCCGACTCGCGGCCCCGGCCCGGCGGGCGCTGGAAGGTGCGGGCATCACGACGCTGGCGCAACTTGCCGAATGGCGGGAGGCGGATGTGCTGGCGCTGCACGGCATGGGGCCGGGTAGCCTGCCGAAATTGCGCCATGCGCTGGCAGCCGTTGGTCTGGCCTTTCGAACGTAGGGGGCTGACAGGCGGGACTTGCGTCGTGATCGGTACGTCCCGCTGTAGAAGCATTCTTTAAGGTTGTATCGGGAAACAGACTTCAAATTCCGTACGTCCGGGCTGGGACGCTACCTTCAGACGGCCGCGGTGTTGTTGCACGACGCCCAGCACCGTGTCCAGCCCCAGCCCGGTTCCCTTGCCCAACTCTTTGGTCGTAAAAAACGGTTCGAAGATGCGGTCTTTGAGGTCGGCCGGAATACCCGGGCCGTTGTCGATCACCTGCACTTTGACGAACTCGCCGTCGCGCTCCGTGTGAATGCGCAGGACCGGATCGGGCACGTGTTCCAGCGCGTCGAGGGCATTGTCGATCAGGTTGGTCCAGACCTGATTCATGGCCCCGACCTGCATCGTGACGGGCGGCATCGCGGGGTCGTAGTCTTCTTCCACCCGCACCCGCCTGAGGCGGTACCCCAGCATGGTCAGCGTGTTGCGGATGCCCTCGTGCAGGTCGGCGGGCATCAGGTCCTGGGTGCGGTCCATGTGCGTATACACTTTCACCGACTGAATCAGCGTCGATACCCGGCTGGAGGCTTCGCGGATTTCGCCGACGATGCGCTCGGTCACCAGGTTCTGGTTGATCCAGTTGAAAATGGGGTTGAGGTGCGCGGATGGAATTTTCGCTTTGAACACCCGCAGATCGTCTGTGGTAAACCCATAGGCCACCAGGTTTTCGGCAATTTCCGAGGCATGCTCCACCCCGTGGTCGTCGAACCAGTCGGCGAGCTGGTCTTCCAGCGCCGCGCGTTGCATCAGGGTCAGGGCGGCGGGGCGTTGGGCCAGTTTGTCGAACAGCAGTGCATTGACGATGTCTACTTCGTCCGACGGCATTTTGATGGAAATCACCGCTTTGAAGCCTTCGGGCTGCAGATGCAGGTGCCGTTGCAGGTTCTCGGCATTGCGCACAATGGACGAGATGGGGTTGTTTAGTTCGTGAGCCAGCCCGGCCGAGAGTTTCCCGAGGGCCATCATCTTCTCGTCCTGTTTCTGTTGCGAAGTCCAGTCCCGCACCCGGGTGGTCATCACGGCCACCAGGGCCTGTGTCAGCTCAAAATGGTGGGTGACCAGTTCCTGCAAATGGTCGCGGGAAAACGAGAGGACGGAGGCGTCCTGTAACACCAGGCCCGATGCCTGCGCGTTTTTGATGCGCGAATAGGGGAGGTAGCCCGTGATTTCGCCGGGCTCCAGCAGCGTAAATTCCTGGCTCAGTCCCCTCAGAGGAAAAATGAACCGAATCAGTCCGCTGAGGATGATCTGGGTATTGACCACGGGCTCGCCCTCACGAAACAGGTAATCGCCCGCCCGCAAGTCGTGCTGGCGACTCCTGGCGATGAGCCATTCCAGTTGGGCGGCGGGTACATCACGAAAAGCCTCGATCTGGGTAAGAATCGGAAAGGGGTCCATAGGGAGAAGCGGCAAGGCGGTGCGACAGCCGGACGCTTCCCTGCGGCAGCGGGTACGTCCTGACCGGCCTAAAATTATTGAAATTACCGATGCAGGACGACGTGGCACTACCGGGGCGTGGTCGCGCAACGGCCGTTATTCGGCCCGCAGGGCGTCGGCCGGATTGGCCTGCGTGGCGCGCCACAACTGGTAACTGACGGTGCCAAGCGACAGCACCAGGGCCATGCCAGCCGCCAAGGCAAAGGCGTCGGGACCGATGCCGATCCGCAGCGCAAAATCTTCCAGCCAGCGTTGCATCAGGAACCACGCCAGCGGAATGGCAACCACGTTGGCCAGCAGAAACAGGCGCGAAAGGTCGTGGACCAATAACCAAGCAATGTCGCGACCGGAAGCCCCGAGGACTTTGCGCAGGTTGATTTCCCGGAAGCGTTGTGCCGCCAAAAAGGTGGTAAGGCCGAACAGCCCCAGGCACGAGACAAAAATGGCCAGCCCCGAGAAGATCAGAAAAAAGTGCAACAGGCGGTCTTCGGCGGCATACAGGGTAGCAAATTGTTCGTCGACGAACTTGACATCCATGGTATAGCCGGGGAACAGCAGCGCAAAATCGTCCTGAAGACTGGCTAGGGTGGTTTGCAGTTCGCGGGTATCGAGGCGGACAATCAGGCGTTGCAGCCAGGTGCTTTTCCAACTGGTATCGGCGTCGGCCAGAAGCGTAAGCGCCAGCGGTTCTACCTCTTGCTTCAAACTGGTATAGTGAAAATCGTTGATTATGGCCGCTACGGGCGTAGTGGTCGAGTCGGACAGATTCAGGATGCTGGCCGTCAGCGGGTCGTCCAGCGACAGGGCTTCGACGGCTTTCTGGTTCAGGACGATGTGGCTGGTGCCGGCCCGCAACGAATCGTATTGTACCCACTCCGGCTGCAATACCCGCAGGTAATCCAGGTCGGCGTAGATGGGCCGGATGGCGTAGCTGGGGCGGTCGCTTGCCGGCACCGTCTGGTAATCGTCATAACGGTTTTTGGCGATGGCCCCGGGATAGGTCGCGCAGCGGCTCAGCGCCACCACGTGCGGATGGCGTGTCCACCGATCTTTCAGGGTCATCAGTTTTTCGCGTTCGTTGACCGGCGTGCTGTGCCGGTTGGAACGCTGCGGCGTCACCACCACCAACTGCGCGTTGGCAAAGCCGAGGTTGGCACGCTTCAGAAAGTCGAGTTGCTGGTACATGAGCACGGTGGCGGCCATCATCACGAGCGAGATGACAAACTGACCGATGATCAGCAGATCGCGGACCCCGGTTTTCCCCCGGCTGAAGCGCTTTTCCAGGAGTTGAATCGGCTGAAAGCGGGAGAACTGGAGGGCCGGGTACAGACCGGCCAGCAGCCCGATGCAGGCCAGCACGCCCAGGGCCAGGCGGGCGTAGTTCCACGAGAAGTAACGGATGGTCAGGGGCGTGTCGGCCAGGTCGCGAAACAAGCGGACGCCACCGTCGGTCAGAAGCACGGAGAGCAGCAGCGCGGCCAGCGCCATGAGCAGCACTTCTACAAAATAAAGACTCACGATTTGCGCGCGGCTTGCGCCCATCACTTTCCGCACGCCCACTTCCAGGTTGCGCAACGACGAGCGCGCCGTGAAGATGATCACAAAGTTGAGGCACCCCAGCAGCAACACCAACAGCCCTACCGCCAGGAAAATGTACACCTTCTGCCGGTTTTCGGTCCGGACAAGCGGATTCCAGTCGAAGTCCTGGTAAAAGTGTAGGGAGCGCAGCGGCAGCAGTGCCACCGAATACTGACTTTCGGCGTGTCCGGCATTCATCGTTGTCGTGATTTTTTCGGAAATCTCCTGTGCAAACCGGTCGGGGTCGGTGCCCGCGCGGGCCAAGAGGTAGTGGCAACCGTAGCCGTAATACGAAAACGCGTTGCCGACGCTCTCCAGCGAAGCGTGCGAAATCAGGGCCGCAAAATGGAGGTGCGAATTTTCGGGCGCTTCGCGGACCAGCCCCGCCACCTGGTAGTCGTGGTTGCGCAGCACCACCGTCTGGCCTAGGGCGTCGCCGTCTCCGAACAGGGCGCGTGCCATCGAGTCGGTGAGCAGAATCTGGTTGGGGGCTTGCAGCGGCTGGGGAAGCGCCGTGGTGAGCGAAAAATCAAACACGTGGAAGAAGTTGGTATCCACCGCCAGGATGTTCTGCGGCGTATTCACACTTCGGTCACCCGCCGCGAGTTCGTCGCGTCCCAGCGGAAATACCTGCGTCACGCGCTCCACCGAAGCGATTTCGTGCGCCAGCGGCAGGAGCAGCTTGCCTTCGGTGTAGGTGCCCCGCCACACTTTGGAGTCGGTTTGGTTCTGGAGGTAACTCAGGAAAATCCGGTCGGCGCGCGAGTGGAACTGATCGAACGATAACTCCCGCTGTACATACGAGCCTAAAAGCAATGCACAGGCCATGCCGACCGACAGACCGAGGATGTTGAGCCCGGCGTAGAGCTTTTGCTTGCGGATGTTGCGGAAAGCCGCGACGAGGTAGTGACGAAGCATGCGTAGTTCAGACAAAGCGGTTTACGTACGAAAGACCCACCCCAGCGGCGTGGGGGCGGGGGGAAGTGCACAGCGCTGTCACTCCGCCCGCAGGGCCTTCACTGGATTGGCCAGAGCCGTTCGGATGCTCTGGACGCTCACGGTGAGGAGGGCGATCAGCAGCGCGGTGGCACCGCCCACGAAGAAGACCAGCACCCCCGGTGAGGTACTGTAGGCGAAGTTTTCGAGCCAGCGGTGGGTGAACCACCAGGCCAGCGGCGTTGCCATCAGCACGGAAAGAAGGACCAGTTTCAGGAAGTCGCGGGACAGCAACAGCACAATGCCGCTCACGCTGGCCCCCAGCACCTTACGAATGCCGATCTCTTTGGTGCGCAGTTCGGCGGTGTAAATTGCCAGCCCCAGCAGACCCAGGCAGGAGACGAAAATGGCTACTCCGGCGAAGTAGTAAAACAGGCGCGCCGTGCGCTGGTCCGACTTGTAGAGGCTGTCGTAGGCCTGATCCATAAACTCGTATTCGAAGGGATACTCCGGGTTGTAGCGGTGCCAGATTTTTTCGGCGGCGGCAATGGCCTGCGGGGCGTCGGCGCCTGTCGTCTTGATGTAGAAGCGCCACGGCTCCGGCTGGTGGTAGAAAACGACCGGCTTGATCTTCTCGTGAACCGAAGCAACGTGGAAATCTTTCGCCACGCCGATGATGGTGCCTTCGGTATCCCAGAGCGTGAACCGCTTGCCGACCGGATCGGTGATGCCTGCCTCGCGAACGGCCGTTTCGTTCAGAATGAAGTGGGCCGAGTCGGCCTTGGAGCCGGAGAAGCCCGTGCCATCGGCCAGTTCGATGCCCATCACGCCAAGAAAGTTTTCTTCGATACCGACCGGATGCACGATAAACGAAAGGTCTTCGGGCTTGCCGTCCCAGTCGGTATCGCCGGTCGAACTGCCTACCTGAATCAGGTTCTGGTTGGCCGAGGCCACGCCCCGGATGCCCGGTCGTTTCTCTAGCTCGTCTTTGGCCTGCGCAAAATGGTCGTGGATGTCGCGCATCCAGAAGGCAAGCACGTTCTCGCGGTCGTAGCCCAGCTTCTTTTCCCGTACGTACTGCATCTGCTTGGTAATGACCAGCGTACTGACGATCAGCACGACCGAAAAGGCAAACTGAGTAATGACCAGTACCTGCCGGAAACCGGCGTTGTTCTGCCTGCCGAAGCGTCCTTTTAAGGCTTGCAAGGGCTGGAACGACGACAGCAGCATGGCCGGGTAGACGCCCGCCAGCAGCAACGTAAACAGAAAGGCACCGCCCAACAGCAGCATGACGGTCGGCTGAAACGGATCAAAAACCAGCGTTTTGCCCGACAGGTCGTTGTAGACCGGCATCAGCACCGGAATGAGCAGCAGCGACAGGCCCAGCGCCACGACAAACACCAGGAGGGACTCGCCCAGAAATTGCGCGAACAACTGCCCCCGGTCGGCCCCGATAATTTTGCGCATGCTGACTTCTTTGGACCGGTGCGTGGCGCGGGCGGTGGTAAGGTTGACGTAGTTGATGCAGGCGATGAGCAGAATGACCAGCGCCACCAAAAAGAAGATGCGTACTTCGGTAGCGCCGGCGGCCGAACCATCGGGGGCGTAAAGGTGCCAATCGGCCAGCGGTTGCAGCTTGTATTCCTGATCGGCCGTGGCGTGCGGGTGGTTTTTCTGCTGGATGCCGGAAAGCAGTTGCGCCACCCGGTCCGGGCGGGCATCGGCGTGGAGCAGCAGATAGGTATCGTAGTTGAAGTTGCCCCAGTCGCTTTCCAGGCTTTTCCAGTAACCGGTGCCGGTGTATTGCTTCGCGAGGAGGTCGAACGGAAAGAAAAGCTCTCCCTGAATCGACGAATTGCTCGGGATGTTTTGCAAGATGCCGCTCACCAGAAACGACGTGCTGTCGTCGGTATGCAGGCTCTGGCCCAGCACGTCCGTCGTACCGAAGTATTTTTCGGCGGCCGCTTCGGTGACGATCACCGACTGGTGGTTCGGGAACGGCTCGGCCGCGTTGCCCGCCACCAGCGGAAAGCTGAACAAGGTAAAAAAAGACGGGTCTACGTACAGCCCCTTCGAGTTGAAAAACGGCTGGTCGTTGACGATGACGCGTGCCAGATCCCAATGGCGGGCCGTTCGTACCGCCTCCAGCACCCCCGGCACTTCCCGCTTGGCGTAGACCGCCACCGGTCCCTGCGTGCTGGTCCAGATGAGGGAGCGCTGGGCATCGACCAGCGAATTGACGTGGTAAATGTGGTCGAGCCGCTCGTGCATCCGGTCGAAACTGCGCTCGTCCTGCACCCAGAGCAGCAGCAGCACCGCTACCGTCAGGCCGACGGTCAGGCCCCCGAGGTTGAGTAACGTGTAGGTGCGGTGGTTCCAGAGGGTACGTAGGGCGGTGGACAGGTAGTTCTTCAGCATGTCGGGGTTGGGGTTAGCGGTGATCCGTCGAGGCGTTTAGGTCAGATGTATGAGAAAGAAACCGCTTACAAGGTCGCGGTCGGTTTCGGAAACGGTGATCAACACGAGGCTGCCAGACGTTGCCTCTCTCTTGGTGAATTCTTTTGCGTATTCATTCGCTTCGGAGGCTGTCGACCGGATTGGCCAGGGCGGCGCGCCAGGTCTGAAGGCTCACCGTAAAGAGTGCAATGGCCAGCGCGGCCAGCGCCGTCACGACGAAAATGCCCGGCCCGATGGAAATGCGGTAAGCAAACTGGTCGAGCCAGTCGCGCCCGAAGTACCACGCCAGCGGTGCCGCCACGACAAACGCAGCCAATACCAGCCCGACAAACTCGCGAGAGAAAAGGAGCATGATGTTGGTCACGGAAGCGCCCAGCACTTTGCGAATGCCGATCTCTTTGGTGCGCTGGTGCGTGGTGAACGAAATCAGGCCGAACAGGCCCAGGCAACTGATGAACACGGCCAGTAAGGTAGCCGCGTTGACGGTGCGGGCGGTGCGTCGCTCCGTTTTGTAAAAGTTGGTGATGGTGTCGTCGTAAAAAGCGTATTCGAACGGGGCATCCGGATAAAACGCTTTGAAGCGCGTTTCTACTTGCTGCAGAAGGCGTTGTACCTCGTCGCCACTTTTCCCGCGCGAATGGAAACGAAGGCCGAAGGTGTTGAGGGACGATTTCTCCATACCCAGCATGATGGGCTTGATTTTGTCGCGCAGGGGGCTGTCGTGAAAATCGCGGACCACGCCCACCACGGGAACGGGCCGTTGGTTGATCTGGATCGTCTGTCCTACTATATCGCCGGGTTGGGCAAAGCCGAAGGCTCGCGCGGCCGTTTCGTTCAGCACCACCTCAGCGACCGTGTCGCTGGCGTGCAGGTTGCGCCCGGCCAGCAGCGGAATTTCGTACGTACGGAGGTAAGCGGTGTCGCTCATTTTGCGGTAGAGGCTGATCTCGACCTCCGCAGAATCGGATTGAAACGTGGCGGTGTTCGAGCTCCAGCCGTAGAACGACGGCAACGTACCCAGCGTCAGGGAGCTGACTTCCGGCAGGCGGCGCAGTTCCTCGGCGAGGGTGAAACGCCGGTCGGTGGTGTCTTCCCACCAATGGGGCGCACTGAAATGAATCAGGGCGTCGGCACGGAACCCCATGTCCTGCTGCAACATAAACCGCATTTGACTGCCGACGATGAGCGTACCAATGATGAATACCTGCGAGACCGCAAACTGGAAGACGATCAACGATTTGCGCAGGTACGTTTTCCGTGAGGTAGTTCCCTGCGCAAACGCCTGGTTTTTCAGCGCGAAGGCGGGCGCGTAGCCCGAAAGCACCAACGCGGGATAGAAGCCGGCCAGGAGGCTGACCAACCCCAGGAACAGCAGAAGCACCAGCCACGTCCCTGACGCGAACAGCATGCTCAGCGAGAGGTCCGGCGGCAAACTGTCGGCAAAGTAGTCGAGGCTGTATTGCACCAGGCCGACCGCCAGGAGACCCGCGACCAGCGTGAGAAGAAACGTTTCGCCTAAAAACTGACTGATCAGTTGCGCGCGGCTGCTGCCCAGGGTTTTCCGAACGCCTACCTCGCGTGCCCGCAACACGGCCCGTGCCGTTTCCAGGTTCACAAAGTTGATGACCGCCAGCATCAGCATGAACAGTGCAATGGCAATAAGGCCGTACAGGGTAGGTTTGTGTGCGGTGCGTCCTATGCCCAGCTCCGCATTGAAATGGACGTCGGCCAGCGGATGCAGTTCGAACGCGCGAAGTTCTGTCGGGTCGGTGCCGTCTTCCGGTGAAATGTGTTTGCGAATAAAGTCCGGGAACTGTGCCTCGATCTGTGCAGGTTGCACGCCCGGGGCCAGGGTAAGGAAGGCCAGCGAACTGCTGGTGGTGCCGTCCCAGCTCGTCAGTCCGAAATTTTGACCGAAAGCTTCGTTGGTGATGAGCGTGGCCGAGGAGAGAAACTGCGTGAACTTAAAACTGGTCGGGACGGTGACGTCGGCCAGAATGCCCGAAACGGTGAACGGAATCGAATCTTTGTAGAGTAAGATCTGGCCCAGCGGTTCCTGATCGCCGAAGTACAAACGGGCCTGGCTTTCGGTCAGCACCACCTGGTAGGGCGCCGACAGGCTCTGGCGCGGATTGCCCGCCTGCCACTGGTAGCCGCCAAATACCTGAAAATAGTCGGGTCCGGCCACCAGCACCTCTTCTTCGCCCAAGTCCTGCCCCTGTGCATCTTTTACTGCAAGGTGCTCTGTGTAGAATGCCGCTACGGTTTCCAGTCCGGTAAATTCCTCCCGCATGGCGGCAGGTACCGGTCCGGAAACGCCTCGGTTCGAGATCCACTCTCCACCGCCAATTTCGATCCGTGAGCTGACGTGGTAAATGCGCTCCCGGTCGGGGTGGTGCCGATCGTAGCTGAACTCGTGGCGCACCATCAGGAAAATCAGAATGCACGCGGCCATGCCCACGGCCAATCCAAAAATGTTGATGGTGGCGTGCAAGGTATTTTTATGGAAGTTGCGCCAGGCGCTTCGCAGGTAGTTCTGAAGCATAAGCCGAAAGGTCAGGAGTGATGCGGATGGAAACAGCGCAACAACAAATTTGCCATCCCCTAAAAAGGGGAGAAAATGCGATCAGAGGGCACCTGGGCCATCCGAATCGTCCGAAGATGAACAGAAGCTGTTCGAAGCCGAACAGAAACGCGACGCCTGCGCACTGGCTCGGCAGAAGCCAGTACGGAAGGCTACACGCATGATTTACAATCGAATGCGTATAGCTTGAGTGGCGCGGGAAGGATAACTTCGCTGTTACATCAAACGCTGATTATGCAACGCATCCGCATCGCCGTTTTTGTACTTTCCGGGTGGGGCTTCCTGGGGCTGCAGGGGTGTGCCCCCGAAGTGCCTGCCACGCCGCTCCTGGGAAAAGCACTGCCCTATTCCCATGTGCAGACCGCCGGTCCGACGCAAACGACCGCGGCGGATTTTAACGTCGTGGCCTATCCGAATCCGTTCCGCTACTCGATCACCATCAACACAAATACCGCTGGTCCGGGGCAACTCCAGGTCTCCGACGCGCAGGGGGCTTTTTCGCAGCGCGTCGAGTTGCAGGGCGGGCAAGAGGAGGTGCGGTTCGATTTTACAGACTTTCCGTCGGGTACCTACTGGTGCGAAGTGAAATCCGGCAATCAGGTCACCCGAATGGCATTGCTATGCACCCAATGAGAACAGGAGGGATCGTGCTGCTCTGGCTGGTGCTGACGGGCGGTGCCGTAGGGCAAAGCTGGCAATGGGGGCCGGTAGTTACCGGCAATTATACGTGGGTGACGGTCAAGGCCATGTCTTCGTTCGTCCACGATCAGTACGCTCGTCCGCTGCCCGGCTACGGAATAGGCCTGCGGGCCAAAACGACATGGGCAGAGAAATGGCACCTGCAACCGACCCTGATGTACGAACGCCTTCGAAACCACTACGACCCGGCCGTGCAATTGTATGATGGGACTGGCCAAGCCAATTTCAGCATCAACCTGCGTTCCGTACGGCACGCGGTTCAGGGAAGCCTTCTGCTAATGTATGGGAAACGGTGGCGCGTTGGCGCGGGACTGAGTGCCTACGGGACCTTATTCGCCCGGCTGAAGAGCAAACCCGGCGTGCTCCGTTCTCAGCAAGGGGCTGTGCTTCTGCACAACGATCAGATCGTAACCCGGAACTACTTTTTCCGCGCGACTACCCTGGCGGTGCCGCTCGTCGCCTCGGTGGAACTGACGGAGCGCCTGCAGGTACAGGGGCGCTTCAGCAAAGGCCTTGTGTCGCGGATCAGCGACCGGCGCAGCTATTTCAGAGAAGTAGAAAACACGTTCGCCCTGGAGCTGACCTATTGGTTTGGCGCGTCTGCAGCCGGCGAGTGAGCCGCCTTAAATTGGCAACCTGCCTGAGAGCTAGTATATTGGCGGGTAACTCCCTACGACGCAGACCAAATGAAAGTACTGAAGTGGATCGGGATGGTGTTAGGAGCCATTCTTTTTTTGTGGTGGATTGGTCCCAAACCCCCGGAACCCAACCTGAAGACCTCGCTGCCGACCCTGCCCGATAGCCTGCGGCAGTACGTGCAACGGAAAGAAAGCCGTCAACCCAACCTGAAACCCGACAACCAGGCGCGCATCGTTTGGTACGACTCGACCCGCAAAACTCCCTGGAGTGTGGTGTACCTGCACGGCTTCTCGGCGTCGCAGGCCGAAGGAGCGCCGATTCACCGCGAATTTGCGCGCCGCTACGGTTGCAACCTCTACCTGGCACGGCTGTTCGGCCATGGCCTGAACGAAAAGGAACCGTTGGTCGACGTTACGCCGGAAAATCTGGTGGCCTCCGCGGCCGAAGCCCTGGCCATCGGCAAGCGGTTGGGGGAGAAGGTACTGATCATGTCGACCTCTACCGGAGGTACCCTGGCCCTGATTCTGGCCGCCGACCATCCCAAAGATGTGAATGGCATCATCGCCTATTCGCCGAACATCGACCTCCACGACGAGGCGTCGTGGCTATTGACGCGCCCCTGGGGTCTGCCACTGTCGCGTCTGGTGCTGGGGAGCAATTACTATCAGTTTTACGGCAGCGATTCGGTGCAGTATTACTGGACCACCCGGTACCGTTCCGAAGCGCTGGTCAGCCTCAAAAATCTGTTGGAGCATACCATGACGCCCGAGACGTTTCAGCGCGTAAAAGCGCCCTTTTTTCTGGGATACTATTATAAAGATGACGAACATCAGGACGACGTGGTGTCGGTACCGGCCATGCTGAAGATGTTCGATCAACTGGGTACGCCCGCCAACCTGAAGCGCAAGGCGGCTTTTCCGGAAGCGGGGCACCACGTAATTGGCTCACGTTACACGTCGGCCGATGTGGAAGACGTGCGCCAGGCCACCTACCAGTTTGCCGAAGAGGTGTTGAAAATGCAGCCGATCAACCTTCCTGAAGAATCGACAGCCCTGTCGGAAACGCCCTGAGCACCCCCTCTTTTGTAAGAAATACTCTGCTTGTCGGCCACTTTTGGACATACGTTCATGTGTTAATAACATTACAAACTCTAGATTTCCGGAAGCTGGAAGGGGTGTGTCAGGGAGGCTAGAAGAGCGGAGAAAGCGTTGCAGGCAGGGTATTGAAATCATTATATAAATACGCGGTTTTATTTTAGAATCGGATGGAAAATGCATCTGTTAGGGTATTTTATGCTATGATCAATAAAAATAATTATATTTTATTAACAATATATTGTGTTGTGTATAATTAAAATAGTACAATTTATTTTTAATATCTTAGTCCCTAGCGCCTCTTTTATAGCTAATATGAATGCTTTTCTATATTTTATTTTAGTTATTTTTTGTGGTACTATTTTTATTTGATTGCTAAAACATTTCACAGCTCCCCAAAACCTGACAAGTGTTAATCCAGCGCCTACTTTGCCCGTAAAGAGCATTTTTCATGCAGATTGTGCGGTATTGAGGGTTTTGAGGATGTGTTTTATTACGCCAACCTTAGCTCGTGCCCGGACGTAACCGCAGTTCTGGTGAGTCGCACCGGCGATTCTTACACGGCGCTTTTTGGTCAGTTTTGAGTCTCTAGAATTAATGCAACATCTTTGTTTCGAGTCTTTCGAAAGATTGTGTTGATAAGTGCTATTTGAGAGAAGTGAAGTAAGGGGATGCTTCACTACCTAATCCGAACTCTGACACATGCTCCTCGGTCGGAAATCGGCTCCCTCAGGTAGCCAAGTTTGCTCAAAACGATTTTAAACCATTAAGTGCGCTAGATCTTATGAGGCGATTTGCAATGTTACTCTTTGTGGCTCTCGTGTATTGCGGGACCACCGTACACGCCCAGTATTACGTCAGCCCGTCGGGCAGCGACAATGCGGCCGGTACACAATCCAAACCTTTCCGGACCATAGCCAAAGCGTTAGACAAAGTTAGCAACGGCGGCAGTGTCACGCTGGCAGCGGGTACCTACCGTGAAGGTGATCTCAAGCTCAAAAATTCATCGATCACCATCAAAGGTGCCGGCAGCGGCAAAACCATCATTACCGGTTCGGAACGCGTGACCGGCTGGGAAAAACACTCCGGCGACGTCTGGAAGAAAAAAGGCTGGAAAACCAACAGCCAGCAGGTGTTTGTCGACGGGCAGCCGATCCAGCAGGTGGGCGACCGGTGTGGCTGGAACATTCGCCACGCGGCCCTGGGCAACAACTGGGTGTTGCCGATTGTCGGCTCCAACAGCGTGAGCAGCTTGTTCCCGGGCTCTTTCTATTACGATCCGGCCGGCGACGTGCTCTATTGTATACTGAAAGACCGCTCGAACCCGAACAACCACCAGATGGAAGTGAGCGTGAGTAAGTTCATCCTCGATGGGGGCACTACCACCGATGTAACCGTAAAAAATCTGACGATGCGCCACAGCAATTCCACGCAGGAGCGGCTGGCAATCGGCATGCTGATGACCGGGCGTCGTGGGTGGACCATCGAAGACTGCGAATTCGATTACGGCGACTTCTGCGGGTTGCTGGTGCAGGGCGATAACCACACCATCCGTCGGTGTACGTTCAGCAACGGCGGCAGCAACGGCCTGTGCGTAAACGGTGCTACGTGGTATCCTCGCTGGAAAGACAAGGAAATCCGTCCCAAGATGAACAGCGTGATCGAAAACTGCACGATCACCAAAAACAACTACCGCGGCTTCTCGAAGCTGTTCCACGCCGGTGGCATGAAGGCCGTACCCGGCGTACGTGGCCTGACCTTTCGGAACAACAAGGTCCTCAACAACGGGGGAATCGGGGTGTGGTTTGACGATGGCTTCGGTGCGAACGAAGTAAGCGACAACATCATTGCGGGCAACCGCCATGGCATCAGCTACGAGATTGGACACGCCATGGGTGGCGACTCGTATAGCATCAAAGTCGTAAACAACCGGATCTACGACAACGACCTGAAAGGGGTGTACATTTCCGGATCGAGCGATGCTGTTATCGAATACAACACGCTTTACAATCAGCCCTACGACGTAATCGTGCACGGCATGCCGCGCGGTGTGAATGAGTCGAAGAACAACATCATCCGCAACAACATTCTGGGAAGCTCCAAGAACGGTCACCTGATTCTGTACAAAGGCACCAGAGCGGGCAACAACAAGATCACGAACAACTTTTACGAGACGAGCAATTCGAGCATCAAAGTAGGCCTGGAAAACGACAAAGGCTACGCCATTACGCACCGCACGGTATCCGATCTGCAAAAAGCCGGTTACGGACAGAACGCCAAAATCGGGAACCCTAAGTTCAAAAACGCCAGCAACGGAGACTTCCGGCTGGTAGACAGCAGCCCAGCGCGCGGTCGTGGCTGGCAAGGTGGCGAAGAGCCGACGCCTGCTCCTGCCCCTGCTCCGGAGCCTGAAGCGCCTTCGAACGACGAGAAGGAGAACACGGACGACGCGGAAGAAACGCCGACCAACAAATCGAACGTGGTGATCGCGATCAACGCAGGTGGCGACAAGTTCACGGCCGAGGACGGCACGGTCTACCAGGCCGACAAGTACTTCACTCGCGGCTCAGCGGTGAACTACAGCGACCTGACCATCGGGGGTACCAAAGATCAGAAGCTGTATCAGACGCAGCGCCTGGGCTGGTTCAGCTACGAGATTCCCGTCAAGAACGGCACCTACAAGCTGACCATCAAAACGGCAGAACTGAAGTACAAGTCCAACGGTCAGCGCAAGTTCGACATCCACGCTGAGGGCAAAGAGATCTTCACCGACGTAGACCTGTTCAAGCTGGGCGGCTACGCCAAGGCCCTGGATCTGGAGAAAGTCGTGGAAGTGAAAGACGGCAAGCTGGACGTAGTCTTCGACATCGACTACCGCGACTGCCGCCTCTCCGGACTGGTGGTGAGCACGCTGGAAGAAACCAACGCTACCGAGAAGAAAACCGACGAAGTGAGCACGCTGATCGCGATCAACGCGGGTGGCGACAAGTTCACGGCCGAGGACGGCACGGTCTACCAGGCCGACAAGTACTTCACCCGCGGCTCAGCGGTGAACTACAACGACCTGACCATCGGGGGTACCAAAGATCAGAAGCTGTATCAGACGCAGCGCCTGGGCTGGTTCAGCTACGAGATTCCCGTCAAGAACGGCACCTACAAGCTGACCATCAAAACGGCAGAACTGAAGTACAAGTCCAACGGTCAGCGCAAGTTCGACATCCACGCTGAGGGCAAAGAGATCTTCACCGACGTAGACCTGTTCAAGCTGGGCGGCTACGCCAAGGCCCTGGATCTGGAGAAAGTCGTGGAAGTGAAAGACGGCAAGCTGGACGTAGTCTTCGACATCGACTACCGCGACTGCCGCCTCTCGGCTCTGGTTGTAAGTTCTGTAGAAGGTGCAGCGCCAGCCGAAGCGCCGAAAGTAGCCGGCAAACTGGTAGCCGCCATCAACTCAGGGGCCGACTTCGGGCACCGGGCCAGCGACGGCGACTGGTATGCTCGCGACGCCGACGGCTGGTGGCAGCAAGGTTCACGCCGCCGCGCTACCTACAGCACCATCAGCAAAACTGACGATCAGCGCATCTTCCAGTACGAGCACTTCGGCACCCGTTTCACCTACGGTGTAAATGCCAAGAACGGCGACTACCTAGTGACCCTGCACTTCGCCGAAACGCACGTGAAGAAAGTAGGCGAGCGCATCTTCGACGTGAAAATTGAAGAGAACCTGGTGATCGACAACTTAGATATCTTCAAGAAGGTAGGTTACAACACCGCGTACTCTGTGACGATTCCGATCACGGTGAAAGACGGGCACATCAAGTTCGAATTCATCGGCCGAGAACTGGCAGCTATCGTCTCTGGTATTGCCATCCACGAAGCGGTAACGGCCGGCACCAAGACGATCACCGAAGGCGACGAAGTGATGTCGGACGCGATCGAAACCAAGGCGTATCCGAACCCCTTCACCGACAAGCTGACGCTGCAGTTTGGCAAAGAGAAAGCGGCTACTACCCTCCGTGTCTACACGACGACCGGTACGCTGCTGGAAACGCACGAACTGCCCGAAGGCCAGCTCGAATGGGAAATGAACACTACGCACCTGCCCAAAGGGGTTTACATGCTCAGCATCGACACGCAGGGCGAGCGTCCGGAACAGAAGATGGTAGTGAAGCAGTAAGCACTTGCTACCTTGAGTAGAGATAGAAAGGGCGGCCTCCGGGCTGCCCTTTTTGCTTAAGGGGCCTTTGCTTTTTGGGTGCGTTGCCAGCGGAGGGCCGCTACACCGAACGCCAATACCAGGAGCGGCCACGCGTAAGAGAGGCCCACTAGTGCGTAGAGAATGCCCTGCCAACCGGCCCGAAGTCCGTCGGCGAGGTGGGCCGTGAAGAAAAATTCCGGTGCGGGTTCTGTCGTTGGCACTACGAACGCGTAGTGGATGGTTTCCCGCACGGGCTCCTGCAATTCGAGTTGAATCGTGCTGAACCCGACCTGGTGTTGCAGGTAACGCAGGCGCCCTTCCGCCACTTCAATCTCTTCGCGGATCTTCCGCAGCTTGTCTTCCGCCGCCAGAATGTCCTCCACCTGGGTAGCCTGTTTGCGCAGGATATCGATGTAACGTTCTTCCACTTCCCGCTTGGTGCGCAGGCGGGCTTCCAGGTCGACAAACTCCTCGGACACGTCCTGGGTGTCGGTCGCTCGGTACGTCACGCGCGTCGCCAGTTGTTCCAGAGCTTGCAAAACGGCGGCGTAATGATCGGCCGGTACGCGCACCACTACGCGGATACTGGAACGTGTGCCGGTCACAACCCGTACGGAGTCGCGCGTATGAGGGGATTGGCGGGTGTAGACCGACGTCTGCTGCTGCTCAGAGTGCCCTACGTAACCGCCGTGTGTTTGGGCGAGCGAGTCGATTTGCCGGCTTCGTTGTGCGGCATGGTCTACGTCCAGGTGCAGGGTAGCCGTGCGGATGATTTTACGGTCGGGGCGCGCGGGAGCCGCTTGTGCTACTTCTGCGACGTCCCTAGGCACTGCGTCATGGCTCAAGAAAGAGGGCGCTTCTTCGGCGGACAGCGAGGCAAGGGCGTCGGTGGTTTCCGGTTGGCTGCACGCCATGGCGCACAGGCACCAGACGATCCATAGTTTTTTCATAGGACAGAAACGAGTTGCTTCTTCCCATAATCCACCGTGGCGCGATGCGTCACATCCCGGAACGCATTTGCGTGGAAAACTCCGGTACCGGCACCGTCCGGTTCCAACACCCGAGGACATAAAAAAGCCCTTCATCAACGAAGGGCGTGCTGCTGAAGGCCCGTGCGCGTTTTAGTGGGAGCGTGTGCTCCGAAGCTTTCGGAACGCGGTACGCTCTTCTTCGGTCAGTTGTGTAGGCAGTTGTACCTGAAGCGTCACGTACAGATCGCCTTTCTGCTCCGGGTTCTTATAGTTCGGAATGCCCAGGCCTTTCAAGCGTAAGGTCTTGCCGTTTTGCGTTCCCTCTTTCAACGTGACGTTGACGCTGCCCGTCAGGGTCGGAATGTTGACTTTCCCGCCCAGCAACGCGTCGTAGAGCGGCAGCCCTACGGTGGTGTAGAGGTCGTCGCCGCGCCGCTCGTAGTGGGGGTTAGGCAGCACGTGGAGGGTAAGATAGAGATCGCCCCGCGCGGTGCCGCCCGGTCCGGGTGCACCTTTGCCTTTCAGCCGAATGCGTTGCCCGTCTTCAATGCCTGGTTTGATTTTAATGCGGAGCTGCTCGCCCTCCAGCGAAAAGGTGCGTTCT
The DNA here is from genome assembly GCF_900100765.1 of Catalinimonas alkaloidigena. Classification (NCBI taxonomy): domain Bacteria; kingdom Pseudomonadati; phylum Bacteroidota; class Cytophagia; order Cytophagales; family Catalimonadaceae; genus Catalinimonas; species Catalinimonas alkaloidigena. Next base: position 338,979 of record NZ_FNFO01000001.1, read on the forward strand.
GTCCCTTGCTGGGCTTCTTCCAGGCTAACTTCCAGTTGCGATTCGTAGTCTTGTCCTTTCGGGGCGCGTGCCCGTCCGCTTCGGTAGCCGCCGCCAAAATCGCCCGACGTGCGGAAGCGTGAACTGCCGCCGAAATCGCCGCCGAAAAATTGGTTGAAGAAGTCGGAGAAGCCACCCGTATTGCCGAAGATGTCGCCCAAGTCGCCTTCAAACTGGTAATGGTAGCCGCCGCCGTTGTTGCCCGCGTGGGCGTATTGCGAGGGGTCCATGTTTTCGTACTGTTTCCAGTTAGCACCCAGGCGATCGTATTTGGCCCGTTTGTCGGGGTCGCTGAGCACTTCATTGGCCTCCGTGATCTCTTTAAAGCGATCTTCTGCCTGCTTGTTGTCAGGGTTTTTATCGGGGTGATACTTCACGGCCAGTTTGCGGTACGCTTTCTTGATGTCGTCCTGCGTCGCACTTTTATCCACCCCCAGTATCTGATAATAATCTTTGTATTGCATGGCTCATTCAGGTTTAGAAAACAACAAAGCCGCACCCGAAAGTAGCGGCTTTGCTGCAAAATCCTATACAATTGACTCGGGTGGGCCAACAATTTGTGGTGCTTACATGCCCAACCCGTAATAGTAGGTACGGCTGCTGCCCGGGTAGATACCCTCAAGCAACACGCCGTCGCTTTTGCCTTGCAAGGCCTTGTTGAGGTCTTCTACAGACGTAACGGGCTGACGATCGACTTTGGTGATGACGAATCCGGGGCGGATTGATGTTTCCATCCGAAGTTTGCCTTCGCGCATGGTCTGTACTTTCACGCCGCCTTGCACACCCAGCTCGGCTTTCTCTTCTTTCGTCAGGTTCCGGAAGTCAGCGCCCAGTGCCTCCATGATGTTGGCGTTATTGCGATTGCTTGCCACGACGGGAGCGGCCTCGCTGCGGGCGTTCAGCTTCACGTTGAACTTACGCTGACGACCGTCGCGGTCGACCGTAATCTCCACGTTGTCGCCCGGACGGCGGCGGCTGATCAACTCTTGCAGTTCAGCACTGTTGTTTACACCGATACCGTCGACCGCCACGATCACGTCTTTCGCTTCAAGCCCGGCTTCTTTGGCCGCGCTGTTGGCAGAGAAGTCGCTGACCAGGACACCCTGGTTTACCTTCAGGCCCTGTTCCTGCGCTACCACACCGGTAACGGTCGTGATGTTGACGCCCAACATGCCGCGCTGCACACTTCCGAACTCGATCAGGTCGGTCGAGATTTTCTGGACCAGCGCCGACGGCACCGCAAAAGAATAACCGGCATACGATCCGGTGGGCGAAGCAATCGCCGTGTTGATGCCGATCAGGTCACCGTTCAGGTTGACCAGCGCCCCACCCGAGTTCCCCGGGTTCACGGCCGCATCTGTCTGAATGAACGATTCGACGGCACTGCTGACGCCATTCTGCGCATTGTTCCGGCTCAGGATCCCAATGCCGCGCCCTTTCGCGCTCACGATCCCCGCCGTCACGGTCGACTCCAGGTTGAACGGGTTCCCTACGGCCAGCACCCACTCGCCGATCTTCACGTCGTCGGAGCTGGCAAACTTCAGCGCCTTCAGGCTTTGGGCCTCCACCTGAATCACCGCCAAATCGGTTTCCGGGTCGGTGCCAATCAGTTTTGCCGGGAAGGTACGCTGGTCGTTCAAGGTCACGTCCAGTTGGTCGGCTCCTTCTACCACGTGGTTGTTCGTAACGATGTAGCCTTTTTCGGCATTGATAATCACGCCCGAACCCGACGCCTGTTGCGGACCGCGCTGCTGCGGCTGCACGTCGAAATCGTCGCCGAAGAAGCGGCGGAACACATCAGGAATCTGCTGCTGTCCCTGCGCGGCTGAGGCGCTGGTGATGGTCGAACGAATGTGAACTACTGCCGGAGTACTGGTTTCGGCGGCGTACGAAAAATCGAACGGTGCTACGGTGGGAGCGGTGGTAGAAGGCGCATACCGCGCCGAGGTCAGAGCCACCGGCTGGTCCGCTTTCTGGATAATAACTTTTTGTTCGTCGAAGCCGAGTATTTTATAAGTACCCAGCGTCAGGGCGCTGCACAAGGCTCCTGTGAGCACCGCGGTTTTTACTGTTTTACTCATATCTGTTTGATAGCTGCTGTTGTGAAACTTACTTAATTACGACCGGGATACCGGAAAATTTGACCGCTCATCACATATATAAAAATAACGTAGATAAGCTGAGCCAGAGTTTTACTTTGTAGACATTTTTTGGTCCCGTACCTACGGGGATTTGCGCGCGGTGATGATTTTTCAACTTCCGTGCCAAAAAAGTCATGCGCGGGGTGATTTAATCCGATCTTAATAATTGGGTCGAATTGTGCTACAAAACGTCAGAATAATGACAAATTGTCGGAGTGATCGTTGCAAAAGCGGGGCGGCGTGAAAATAAATAAAATCCTATTTCAATAGAATCGAAAAACCGCGACCCTACCGCCTCTGAGGCAGTAGGGTCGCGGAAAAGGAAAACCGGAATGCCGTAGCTACAACTTCACGATGCGTTCGTGGTAAGTACGCCCGTTGACGACGATGCGTAGCAAATAAACGCCCGGCGGTTGGGTCGGTAAACTGACTTCGACGTGCGAAATGGCTTGGTCCGACACCTGATGGCTCCATAGGGTTTGTCCAGTCAGGGTCAGGGCCGTAACGCTGACCTGCGCGGGGAGGGTCGTGCGCGTAAACTCAACCTGAAAGCGTTGTGTGCTGGGGTTGGGATATACTTTGTAAGGGCGTTTGCCAAGGGCATCAAGGGCAGAGTCGGAGGGGATGCAGTTGGTAGCGGTGCCACCCGTAGCCAGCGGAACGGCTCCACCCAGGCTCAGGGCGATTTTGTCGATTCGGGCTTTGCCCGCTGCGTAGGAGATGTCGAGTCGGTGGTTGCCCGTTTGCAGTACCCGCGGATTGGCGTATAGTTCGTACCAGCGAAAGTCGTCGCTTGCCGTCGCTTCCCAGCGGACCCAGTTGCCATCGTCGAGGCGTGTCCACAACGCAACGGTCGGGGTGGTGGCGCTCATCCGGAGGTGAAGCCGGTAGGCACCGGTTTGTCCCACGTACGTGTTGAGCAACAGGCGGTTAGAAGCTTCGTCGGCCGGTGGACTGACCTGGACGGTATCGACTGTGTTCTCTATAAATCCGTTTGCCGAGGCGGTGGTATCGCCGCTGATGAACTGCCAGTCTTGCCCGATCACGCCACATTCGGCTTCGGCCCAGTATTGAGCCGTATCGATTGTTGTGACGGGGGCAATGCGGACAAAGTTAAGTTTGGTATTGCGTGCGCCGCTTCCCTGCGTCAGGTGCAGCAGGCCGTCGGTCACTTCCACCACTTCCGTGCCGGTAGCGGTTTGCCTGACCGGGGCATCGCCCGCTTCGGAAAAATTGACGACTGTGGTTCCGTTGACTTCGACCTCGTGCTCGCTGTCGTTCGCCGACGAAGGGTCGCCCACGCTTACGTTGACTAGATAACGACCGTTGGGCAGCGCCATCATCCAGTCGCGGTAAGGCAACGAGGCCGTGCGCATGTGGGCCAGGGTGTTGAGAAGAAAACTCACGCCCGTCACCCGACGGTTGCGTACCGCCGCCTGATTATCGGCCGGTTGAATAGAGTTGACTTCCACCCAACCGTACGTGAGCGCGCCACCGCCCTGGTCGTCGGCAAGTTTCAGGCCGAACGGTTCACCGATGTCGCGGAAGTAGCCCGCGGGGGCGGCCGTGTCGGGCTGAAAGTTAATCTGGTAAGCCCACGTAATCTTGGTGCGTACCTGCAACCGAACTTCCAGTTGAGCGGGGGCGTATCCGGGGGCGGTTGCCGTAACGGTGGCGTGGTAATACCCCAGGCGCAATTGACTGGCATCGACCGTAAAGGCGAGCGGCCGATCGGTCGTCAGATCATCGGGCAGCAGCAGCCAGGAAGCTGAAGTCGTCAGTTGCGTACCTGAAGGCAACGGGGCGCCAGTGCTGACCGACAGCGTGCTTAGTTGTGCACCGTCCGACGTGTTTTCAAAGTAAACTTGTGCCGGACTGAACGATAGCGCTTGTGCCTGAGAACCTGCCGGTTGCACGTTGCCTACCAGGGCGACATAATCCTGGTAATCGCCATCGCCGTCGCAATCCACCGCCAGAAGGTAATGATTCGTCAGCCAGGCTCCCTGCCGGTCACGTGCCGGATACACCCGCATGCGGTGTGCGCGCGGCAAGGCGGCATTGAGGGTATCCAGGCTATAAACGGCCTGACTATCGAGTTGTACATACAGCCCGAACACTTCCTGCGTCGGGAAGAACGAGCGCGTCGCACCGGCATCAGGGCCGAGCAGGCAATAGTTCCGGCTGCCCAATGCGGTAAGGGGGCGTGGCGTCAACGGGGCGGTCGAGAACCAGCCGGCCGTTAACGAACCCTCCGCCGAATAGCGGGCAAGCGTGCGCAACGTGACAGGACCGGTGCCGGCCCGCCGGAATTGCGGGGCCTTAACTTCGGTACCGCACAAATCTCGCTCGGGCACATATAAACTGTCCCATCCCACATCGACGGCGTACCGCAGGGTCGTGACAATCGGCTGAAGGGCCGGTTCACGCAGCGGCTCTTTCCGCAGGGCCAATCCCTGCAGTGCGACGGTGGCCCGTGGTTGTGCGGGGTCGTTGGAGACAAAAAGCAGGTTGCCCGAGAGCGTATGCCCGTCCAGCGTAGGCTGAAACGTCACGTCGAACTGCACCTGTTCTCCGGGGGCCAGGGTGCGGGAAAGATTAGGGGCCAGAAAGTAGTGGGGAGGCGCCAGCGGATCGCCGGTTTCTTCGATCGTGCTCGACTGGAGTTGCAATGGAGCCGAACCTTGGTTCGTCAGGGTAAGCGTCTGAACCGTAGCCGTGTCGAGACTCCCTTCAAACACCAGCGTAGTGCGGTCGATCGCCAGGCGGGGAGCCGGGGTGCCGGGCTTGTCGGGCCGCAGGAGAATCAGCTGTTGATGAACGTTCTGATCACGGTCGTACTGAGCCACGTAGAGGTTACCGGAAGTGGGGTCCTCTACCAGATCGAGGGGATCGTCGAAGTTGGTCAGGCCCGAAATGCCCAGGAAACTGCGGGTGATGTAGTTCCCGGTGGCGTCGGGTTGCAAGGCCACGATGTCGTCGCCGCCACTAAAACGCACGACCAGAATCATACCCTGCAACGCGCCTTCGAAGGCATTGCTGCGGTATTCGATAACGCCGTTAGGCGACTTGTGCATTCCAAAATCAAACGCGGGCTCCCGGTAATTCGGATCAGGCTGGACTGTTTCCGGATAGGACGGAACATCCACGCTCGGCGCTTCCTGGTTGGCAAGTCCCTGGTAGCGCTGCGCGCCGTGGTTCAGCACAAACTCCCCTCGCAGCGGATTCGGGTGGCCGTGGTAGCTCCCCGCATCGACCTGAAACAGAAAATCTTTCTGCGAAACGTTGTCGGTGGTGGCAGGCACGGCAGGGTAGGTGGGATAGCGGTACCGCGTACCGTCGATGCGCCGGACGCCCGCGTTATTGCCTGCGGCGTTCACGTACGCATCGGAGGCCGGTGTACGGCTGCCGCTGGCCGTGCCGTTGGCAGGCGCGTACAGTTGCCCGTTGCTGTGCCAGAGCAAATCGTATACGTTGCGCACGCCCGAGGCGTAAATGGTCAGCGGCGACGTGGTGGCGTAAGGGTTGTACGTCCCATCCGACATGGTCATCGCGTTGGAAGGTGCCGCGTTGATGACCTCGATTTTGTCCGTGGTGTAAACGTCCAGCGGCCACTCGCTTTCGGGCGGCATTTTGGGGAGCGACAGCCGCAGGATCGCGCCGGACAGCAGCCGCTCGGGCCGGTTACCCCACGACGGATCAGGAGCGCCGCCGGCCGTGTTACTGCCCTGCGCGATGTAGAGCGCGCCATCGGGGCCGAACACCACGCTGTTGGTCAGGTGGTCTTTCTGCGACCGGGACAGGTGAACAAGCACATCCTGGACCTGTTCCAGCCTCGGGCCGCTGAGGCGTGTCAGCTTGCCGTCCCATTCAGGGCCGTTGGTCAGTACCGCGGCGCTGTGGCTGATGTAGGCCACCAGGCTATCGGCCGTGGCACTGGGCGCAAACGTCAGCCCGATGATCAGGCGGGGGGCTTTGGTAACTGTTCCACTGACCGGGTGCGGCGAACCGGCCAGGGCGGGTTGTAGAATTTCCAGATCGTCGAGGGTACCGTCCGGATTGATTGACCAGCGCTGGATGGTTCCTTCGGTGGTGGCGGCGTAGAGTTTGCCGTCCGGCCCGATGACCAGGCTGGTAAACTGCTTTTGGGTGCCTTCGCCCAGGGAACTGCCGCTTACTTTCGAAAACGAAACGCCCGGGAGTTCGGCCAAGCCATCGGTGCGGCCCGAGCCGGTGGTGAACACCGACGAAAACGGTCGAAACGAGAGGCGGTCCGACAGGTTGCCGATCCGATTCGCTTCCACGGCGCTGGTAATCTCAAAGCGATACGTCGTGTAAGGCGCTAACGTCTCCGAAGGCGTCAGAATGATGGCGTCGCCTCCCCCGGTATCGTTGACGTTGGCTTCGATTTCCTCTTCGGTTCCGCCTTTCAGCCTGTAGAGCTTGACGTGATCGCTGAGCGACGTCTTGGTCAGTTCGTAGCCGTCAGGAATGGTAAAACTGGTCGTTACGATCAGCTCGGCTGTAGGAACGTTGGTCGCACTGTCGGTTGGCGTAACGCTGGTGACCTGAGGGGCATCGCCGGCCGTTTGGGCCTGTGCTGTGCAGAAAAAACTTCCCCCCGCAATCCATAAGAACGACGTGGTAAATAGTACTAAACCCGGAATGTGGTGGAGAAAAGACGGGCTGTGAGAAGCGTGATAGCGAGTGACTGCTTTCATAGCCTAAGTAGCATTTTTTATAGAGCGCGTAAAGGTATATGATGTTAATTGATATTTTAGCACGCAAAGGCCTTTGTCCTACTTTTACTTTATAAGCGACAATTTTCTTTCCCTATTCTAAAAGTGTTCTGGCACAGGGTTGTATTTTTTAAACCTTACGCCGCATCTGCGTAACTTCTTGCGTCAGCATAGGTATATACACAGCGTGTGCTTGGCTGCGTTATATTGCAGCTACATTCACCTTGTACTAATCGTTCATCCTCTGATTTTTTTGCCGTTCCGGCAGAGGAAATGCCTCCTTCCGGAATAACCTTGGCGGAATTCTCATCACCATGCGCATTCTCTACATTTTTCCTCATCCCGACGACGAGTCGTTTGGCCCGGCGGCTTCCATGTATCTACAACTAAAAGCCGGACACGAAGTTTTTCTCTACACTCTGACGAAAGGCGGCGCGACCAAAGTGCGTCACGAATTGGGACTGAGCATCGAAGCGATGGGGGAGGTGCGTTATCAGGAAATGGTGGCAGTGGAGAACGTGCTGGGCCTGACGGGCATGCGGGTCGACGATTTTCCCGATGGTCAGCTGGCCTACATGGACCCGCGGGTGCTGGAACAAGCCATTCAGGCGCACATCGAGGCCTTGCAGCCGCAGGTGGTGGTGACCTATCCGGTGTACGGCATCAGCGGATTTCACGACCATCTGGTGGCCCATGCGGTTATCAAGCGCGTGTACCTGGAACTGCGCGACCGGCAGGTGCCGTACCTCAAGCGGTTGGCGTTCCTGGCCCTGCCCGACAACGGCGAAAGTCCTTTCATGGGCAATAATTTCCGCATCAAGCAATCGCCTCCGGGTCACATCGACTGTTCGATGCCGCTTTCCGACGAAGCCAGAAACGCGATGCGCGAAGCCCTCAACTGTTACAAGACGTATCAGAAAACCATCGCCGAGTCGCAGGTAGTCGAAAAGGTAGGCGACACCAACCACTTCGAATTTTTCGGAGAATCGTTTGATCCGCCCGTGACGTGCATGACGCACGGCCTGACGGACCCTGCCTGATGCAACCCGCGCAACTTCGTGCTGTGCTCGGCGACATCGAACCGTTCTGGCTTCAAGTGCTTTTGCAGGAACAGGTCCGTCCGGGCTTGCGTGTGCTGGACGCCGGGTGTGGCATGGGGCGCAACCTGTGGTACCCGCTGCGCATCGGCGTGCTCATGTACGGCATCGATACGTCGGCCGAAGACATTGCCTTTGTCCAGCGGCAGGCAGGTGCTTTGGGTACGCCGACGGACCATTTTAGTGTCGCGTCTGTTGCCGCACTGCCCTTTCCCGATCGGTTTTTCGACGCGGTGCTGTGTTGTGATGTGCTCCATTTTGCTGAGGACGAAGCTCATTTTTGTCGTATGGTGGGCGAACTCCACCGCGTGTTGAGGCCGGAGGGGATCGCCTACACCCGTTTGTTCACACATGTAGGATTGGCCACTTCCGCTCCGCAACACGCTCCTTTTCAGGCCGATGAGGCACTTCTCCACGAGCTGACTCAGCAACAGCGACTCACGTTGCTGGCCCCGGTGCATACCTTACTGTCGCCGGGTGTACGCAGCCAGACGTACTGGCACTGGCGGAAATAGTCCCGGCCCTGAATCGAAATTCGCCCAAAAATCACAGATGCGTAAGAATGCCCGGCGATCAGGCATTTGCAGACACGATTTTATCCACCTGGGCCTCACGCTAATCCGTACCATCCGGCTTATTTCGATAAAATGGCGATTTGTTTATAGGAAGAAGGCGTCCTATGAAGAAATGTATTTGGAAGCCAGCGGTGCCTTCGCTCGGTGACTTCTGTGCAGGAAGGGTGTACTCCCCTCACTTTGATTTCCCCGCCCCGGAAACCTTACTTTCTTAAAAATCACTGCGTTACGCGAACTCCCTTTAATTGATTTATTTCAAGGTAAATCATGAGAAAATCGCCCATGCCCCCAAACGCAAGCGCTGCTGGCAGGTGCATGGAACATTGACTACACAAGCGCGATGCGAAAAGCGACGTTCGGGCTAAGCGTATGGCTATTGCTAGGATGCGGCGGGTGGTTGCAGGCGCAACATCTGTCGGAGCGGAAGCGTATGCGCGAAGCCGAAAAAAGCTGGCAACTGGAACGGTACGCCGACGCTGATGTGCAGTACACGCTTCTGAAGGGCATGCACCCCGACGATGTGGCGTTGCGCTTCCGGGTGGCCGAGTGCAAGCGTCGTCAGGGGCTGTATGCCGAAGCCGAACGGGCGTATCAGGAAGTGCTGACGCTCGACAGTCTGCCCGAAGCGCATTTCTACCTCGGGTTGATGTACAAAATCAACGGACGGCTGGAGCTGGCCTGGCAGACGTTTAACGAGGTCTGGCACCGGCAGGACTTGCCTCAGACCCTGGCCTGGCGGCTGGAACGCGAAATGGCGGGTTGCCGGCTGGTTATGTGGCAGGATTTGGTGCCTCAGCCGCATTTTGACTTCCGGCGGTTGCCTGCCCCGTTGAGCGGTCCCCGGCATCAGTATGCCCCGGCAGTGAAAGCCGATACGCTTGTGGCACCCTGGGTAGACCTGGCGCACAGCACCCTGGCCGATACTTCACGGCGGGGCCTTTCGCGCTTTACGCTCCTGACGCCCGCTGCGTTTCTGGGAATCAAACGCCAGCACGTACCTGCCTCCCACGGAAATTGGCGTGAGGGCGGCGGCGTTTTTCATCCTACACGTCCCGAATACTACTTTACCCGGTGTGAGGCCAACGCCCCTGCCTGCCGGATCTACGTCACGACCTGGAAAAAGGGACGGTGGAGCCGGCCGCGACCGTTGCCGGGGGTAATCAACCGGACGGGCTATCGCACGCGCCATCCGGCCTTTTCGCCCGGGGGCGATACGTTGTTCTTTGCTTCTGACCGGCCGGGCGGTCGGGGAGGCGACGACCTGTGGTTCAGCCTTCATAAAGGCGCACACGGATGGGCCGCTCCCCAGAATATGGGCGACTTCATTAACACGCCCCTCGACGAACTGGCTCCTTTCATCGACCCGAGCGATGGTCGCCTGATTTTCGCTTCGGAGGGGCACGCCGGTATGGGTGGGTTCGACCTGTTTTCGGCGCACAAGTGGTTCCGAAAACAACCCCGGGTCATCAACCTGGGCGCGCCTTTCAACTCGTCGGCCGACGACGTGTTTTACACCGTACAGGCCGACCGAGGCTGGCTGTCGTCAAACCGGGCGGGTACCTTCGACGTCTACACTTTCTATTCGCACAGCGATACGGCCGTCATGTCGACGTTGGCTACCCTCACGTCGGGGTTTCACTTCGAAAAGCTTTCGGTGGAAGAGAAGCGGCATCTGTCTCGCTTGCAAACGCGCCTGCAGGTAGGGCGAGCGTTGCACAACGATGTGCCCCTGCGGAGCGACGAATGGAACGTGCTGCAAAAGCTGGCTACTGTCGAAAAAAGCTCGCTTCGCAAATACCTGAGCGAAGGTTTGGAACCCCAGGCACTGGCAACCCAGGCCGACGAATCCCTGCGGCTGGAAGCCTTGCCATTGGAAGAACAGGAGCGTATTGAGCGCATCGCGCACGCGTACCGGCGGGCCTTGGACGAAGGAGCGCCCCTGGCCCTGAGCCAGGAAGACGAGCAGTACTACCGTCAGCTTCCTGAAGAGGACTGGCTGCGGCTGGAGCGCATCATCGTGCAGCGTACCGCCGAACTGGCGGTTCACGAAATGCCCGAAGACGGAGAGTTGGACTACGCCAAACTGCCGATGGAAGAGCGGGCGCTGGCCGATGTACTTCCGGGCGCGCGTCGGATCGTAAGTCGGAAAATTCCGCTGGAGCCCGATTCGTCCGGTGGCTTTACTTATGCACAGTTGCCGCTGCGGTCAGCTGAGTACCTAGTCGACATGGCCACCGGCCAGACGCGGCATTTGGCCGAGACGGAAATGCGCTCGGAAACCTTCTCCTACGAATTTTTGCCCGAGTTGCACCAGCTCCGTTTGACGCGCCACCGCGCGGACCGGACCGCCCGCCGCATCCACGTAACGGGACGCTTGATGGACGCCGGAACGGGCGAAGCGGCCGCGGGCGTGACCATCGCGCTGGCCGACGAGCGCGGCGAAGTGGTGGGCATGACCCTGACGGGACCGCAGGGCGAGTTTCAATACGAGAGTCCTGAAGAAAACCAACCCCAAAAACTTCTGGTGAACGTGCCGGAACGGCGACCGGCCGAAGGCAAACCCTACTACCTCGATCACCTGACCGTCCACGAGGTGACCGGTACCTTATTGGCTGGAGAGGCTTCAGAACGGGTGGCTACGTTTGAGACCATCTTCTTCGATTACAACAGCGCTGACCTGCGTCAGGAAGCCCTTGGCGTGCTGGACGAGCTGGCCGCTTTCTGCCGTCGTTACCCGGAAGCCCGGATCGATTTGCACGCGCATACCGACGACGTGGGCTCAAAAGAATTTAACCGGCGGTTGAGCTGGCAACGGGGGGAAACCGTACGCGATTACCTCATTACGGAAGGTGTAGCTCCCGAAGCGCTGGTCATCTGGGCGCACGGTCGGCCGCAATCGCTCGCGGGCGAAACGAACGAAATCAGCCGGCAATCGAACCGGCGGGTGGAATTCGAAGTGCGCAACAGTCCGGTGATGTTTGAGTCCCAGACCTTTACCGGAATCCTTCTAAAAGAAACTTCGGTGGAAACGCTGGCGCAGCATTATGGCATGGACCCGGAGGAGTTCCGGCGGCTCAACGGCATCACCGGCGAAAACCTGGAGCGGGGCCAGCCGGTCCGCTTGCGCAAACTCAACGAGACGCTTTCGAACGAATACGTGCTGCCGCGTTAGGCACCACGCGATCGTGCGAAGCAGGAACTGACTGACACGTGAAACACAAGGTACGAAACTGGTTCTGGCTTTTGATGTGGCTTCCGCTGGCGGTGGCTGGTCAGGAGCACCGTCTCAGTTTCCGGCACCTGACCACTACTCAGGGCATTCCGCACGACTACGTTACCAGTGTGTTGCAGGACCGGAAAGGCTACATCTGGATCGGTACGAAAGACGGTCTCTGCCGGTACGACGGCTCCACGGTCGAAGTGTTCCGGCATGACCCGGACGATTCGACCAGCCTCAGCAGCAACTACATCCAGTCACTGTTGGAAGACCGCGACGGAAATCTGTGGATCGGCACCTACGATAGCGGGCTGAATCGGTTCGATCCCCGCACCGGCACAGCCCGCCACTACCGGCACGATCCGGCGCAGCCGGGCAGCCTGGGCGGCAACAACGTCGTCTCGCTTTTCGAAGACCGGGAGGGAACCCTCTGGATCGGTACCTACGGGGGCGGCCTGAGCCAGTTTGTTCCGGAACAGCAGCGCTTCGTTAGCTATGCCAACGGACAGGGCGGGCTGGAAACCAACACGGTCTTTTCTATCTGCCAGGACCGGGAGGGCAGTCTCTGGCTCGGGACGTTCGGCAGCGGGCTCTACCACTTTAACCCGCACGTATCGCCGGCTACTTTCCGACCGTTCCGGCGAGATTCCATGCTGGCGACCAGCGATGTCTTTGTGGTGCACGAAGACCAGGCGGGCAACCTGTGGGCCGGCACCTACGGACAAGGTTTGTTTCGCATCAGCGCCCGCCGCAACACCGTTACCCGTTTTCAGCATCAGTCCCAACAGCCCGGCAGCTTGTCGAACGATTATGTGTTGTCGGTAACGGAAGATCTGTACGGAAATCTATGGCTGGCGACGCGGGGCGGGGGGCTCAACCACCTGAACCGGGAAACCGGTTTGTTCCATGCCTACCAGCACGACCCGACTGACCCGACCAGTCTGCGTGACAACAAGCTTAACCAATTGTACCTCGATCCGTCCGGACTGCTGTGGGTGGCTACAGAAAGCGGGGGCGTCAGCCGTTTTGAAACGCAGAGCACCATCTTTACGGTATTCCCCACGCAGCAACAGGGCTTTCAGGCAGGCTCGGTGGTATCCTGTTACGAAGACGAGCGCGACCAGCTGTGGATTGGCACGTTTGGCGATGGCCTCTACCGCTACCAGCGCAAAACACAACAGTTTCAGTCGTTTCGCTACGACCCGAATCAGACACGCAGCCTGAACGAAGATTACGTGACGGCCCTGGCCGAAGACCGCAACGGCAACCTCTGGGTCGGAACCGCCGACGAAGGACTGGCGCAGCTTCAGGCCGACGGCACGTTTCAGCGCGTTTACCACCAACCGGACGATTCTACCAGTCTGGCGAGCAACGCCATCGAAACGTTGTACCGGGACCGGAGAGGACAATTGTGGGTGGGAACCTACGGTGGGGGGCTGAGCCGCCTGCGGGGGCAGGAGCGGGGACGCTATCGTTTTCAGAACTACCAACACCATCCCGACGACGCCGGGAGCCTGCCCGGAAATACGGTCAAGGTGCTCTACGAAGATCGCATGGGTAGGCTCTGGGTGGGTACCCGCGAAGCCGGACTGGCTCGCTATGATGCAGGTCGCGATGCGTTTGTGACCTACAAACATCAACCCGGCGATGTCCACAGCCTGCCGGGCAATACCGTGACCGCCGTCGCCGAAGACGTACGCGGGCGCATCTGGGTCGGCACGCTCGACGGTGGGCTGTGCATGTTTGAAGCCAACCGCAACCGCTTCCGGCGGGTGAACGATGCGCAGTTGCCGGACGAAATTCGCAGCATGGTGGCCGATCAGGCCGGGAATCTATGGCTGACTACGGCAGCGGGCCTCTCGCGCTTCGATCCCGCGACGTCGCAGTTCCGGCATTTTACCACCATCGACGGACTCTACAACCACGAGTTTGTGCAGTGGGCCGCGTCTGCCGGGCAAAATGGGCGTCTTTATTTCGGCGGGAACGACCACCTGCTGATGGCCGAGCCACAAAAGCTGTTTCCGAAAGAGTGGGTGCCCCCGCTCTACCTGCGCAGTTTTTCGCTGCTGGGCGAAAAGCAGCAACTGGCCCAACCGCTGGACGAAACCGCACAGATTGAACTGCGGCACGACGACAACTTCTTCACGCTCGAATTTGCGTTTCTCAACTACCTCGATCCGGAAAACAACCGGTATCAGTACTGGATGGAAGGATTCGACAAAAAATGGGTCGACTCTGAAAATCGTCGGCAGGCACCGTATACCAACCTGGATGCGGGGCAGTACGTCTTTCACGTGCGGGCCACCGACCGGAACGGCGTCTGGAACGAACAGAAAACTTCCATTCGGATTCTGATTCATCCGGCGTGGTGGGAGCGACTCTGGTTCCGCATTGCGCTGGGCCTCGTGCTGGTGGGGAGTGTGCTGCTCTACTACCGGCAGCGCATCCGGGGCATGCAGCGGCAGAAGCTGGCCCTCGAAGCGCTGGTCGAAGAACGAACGGCACAACTGCGGCAGCGCACCGAAGAGATCGAGCGGCAGAAACACAAAATCGAAGAAAAAAACATTCACCTGCTGCAGGCCAAATCGATCATCGAAGATCAAAACATGCGCCTGTTGTCGGTCAACGACGAACTGGAAAGCCGCGTGGCCGAACGTACCCGCGACCTCCAGCGCGTGAACGAAGAACTGCGGCGCAGCGGCCAGCAGTTCGACACGTTTGTGTACCGTGCCTCGCACGACATCCGCGGACCGGTGGCGCGCATTCTGGGGCTCTGCAAAGTAGCCGCCCTGGACGTGGAAGATGCCAAAGCCCTCGACTACATTCGGATGCTGGACGACGCCTGCGAGCTGGCGAACGTAACCCTGAATCGGGTACTGTTCATCTACCAGATGCGCAACCTGCAGGTGGTGCCGGAGACCATCGAACTGCGCCAGACGCTGGAAAGCATCCGCTACTCGCTGGCGTCGGTGCCGGGCTACACGGAGGTGGAATTTGAGTGGTCGGGACTGTCCACCATTCCGGTGTACACCGACGAGAAAATGCTGGAAACGTTGTTTGCCAACTTATTCGAAAATGCCTTGCGCTACCGCCGCCCCGAAGCCCCGGTGTGTCAGGTCAAAATAACGATTACGCTGCAGGAAGGACAGGTCCGGGTCCGGGTGGCCGACAACGGCATGGGCATCAGCGAAGAACAGCGCCCCCGCTTGTTCACGATGTTCTATCGGGGCTCAACGGCCAGCCAGGGAACGGGGCTGGGCCTGTTTTTGGCACGGATGGCCGTCGAAAAGATTGGAGGAACGGTGGAGTTTCTTCCCATCGAAAACTGGACAATGTTCGAAGTCCAGTTTCCGCAGCACCTGGACGTAGAATCTGCCACGGACGATGAAACCGCTTCGGTCCCTTCTTCAAAAGATATCAAGACCTACTGAGCGCGTCCCAAAAGAAATCAGGGGATGTACGACACTTCGACGAGAAACCGCCGGTTGCCCGCCTGCAGTCGCTCAAACGCTTTTTTCGAGATGCGTACGATCACCTTATCATTGTTGCCGGTATCGGGCAGACGACCGATGACGCGCACAAACACGCTGTTGCCGTTCATCTCGTTTTTAATCTGCAGGATGGTGCCGTTCGGCGCCGTCCGGTGCAGGGCCAAGTACTTGGAGGTTTCCGGTACGTTGTCGATCACTTCGGCCAGGCCGGTTTCAACCACTTTGTCATACCCGGTAATGTTCACAGTGCGCGACGTCGGTTCGCCCGTATAGGTAGGGTCCGGCGTTGTTTTCGGCAGAGGACCGGAGACTGTCGCAGTCCCCTCTTCGGTGGTGACGGGCGTCGCGGGCGCTTCGTCCGGTGTCACGATTTCCGGCGTTTCCGCAGTAGCTTCGGTCCCGTTCGAGACGATGAGGCGTTGGCCGACCGATAGTTCGTTGCCCGTCAACTGGTTCCAGGCCTTCAGGTCCTGTACCGATATGCCGTACGCACGCGCGATGGAATACAGCGTCTCCGAGGGTTTTACTTCGTGCTGTCCGGCGGGTAAAGGCTCGTCCGGCAGTTCTTCCGGCTGCGGCATGGAAGAGGGCGGCGGTGTAAGGGCGGCCGTTTCCGGGGGCTCGACGATCAGTTGCTGACCGACCGACAACTCGTTGGACGTCAGGTTATTCCATTTCTTGATCTCTTCTACCGTCACGTTGTACATCCGCGAAATGGCAAACAACGTTTGCGAGGCTTCGACCGTATGCGTTTTGATGTTGGCGGGCAGGGCCTGGCGGTTGACCGGCTCCGGAATGGGCACCCGCAGCACCTGTCCCGGGCTAAGCACCTCGGTCTGGCCGGGGTTGGCATCACGGATGTCGGCAACGTTGGCGTTGTACCGCCGGGCAATGGCGTAGAGCGTTTCTTTAGGTTCGACCCGGTGCAGCACCAGCAGCTTCCCGCCCTTGCGCTCCGTACCGATGGAGTCCTTCGGCGCCACCGAAGCCTGTGCGGGAGGCAGGTAGGCGCAGAGGGCAATCAACAATACAAAAAGGGAGTGACGATAACGGAAAAAGCGCATATTCACGAGCTCGCGTGTTCGGATAAAAGAAGTTTGACGTGTAATCAACTTATGCGACCGATCAACCCGGCAGAGTTGGGCTCGGTCTAATAAGGTTACAAAGTGAGTGGTTTGCGTTGTATAATGCAACGGAAGAAGGGGATTTTTATTTCGTCCGCTTTGCGTATCGGATGGCCTAAAACCAGTAACTTCCTTACGCGAAGGGCCGATTTGTCTCTTCTGCACCACCACCTTTGTTTGCAAACGCTATGAAAAAGATACTGAGTTTTTGCTTGCTTCTCTGCGCCTTGGTTGTTCACGGCGCGGGGGCCGTCAACGTGTTTGTGCTGGAGATCCGAAGCGACATTGACCCGCGCATGAGCCGCTACGTAGAGCTGGCCCTGGCGCAGGCAACCGAGCAAAATGCGGACTACGTCATCATCGACATGGATACCTACGGCGGCGCGCTGAACGACGCCGACGACATCCGTACGCGCATTCTGGAATATCCGAAACCCGTCTGGGTGTTCATCAACAAAGATGCGGCCTCGGCAGGGGCGCTGATTTCCATCGCCTGCGACAGCATTTACATGGCACCCGGCGCCAGCATCGGTGCCGCGACGGTGGTAACGGGCGATGGCGCGGCCGCTCCCGACAAGTACCAGTCGTACATGCGGTCGATGATGCGCACCACCGCCGAGTCGAACGGGCGCGATCCGCGCGTGGCCGAAGCGATGGTCGACGAGCGGATGCACGTCGAAGGCGTGATCGACACGGGACAGGTGCTGACCCTGACGGCCGACGAAGCGCTCAAACTGGGGTACTGTGAAGCCAAGGTCAGCAGCATCGACGAAATTCTGGCCCGCAACGGACTGGCCGACGCCCACGTGGATCGGTACGAACTCAGCGTGGTGGAGCGCATCATTGCCATCTTCCTGAATCCGTTCATCAGCGGCATCCTGATTCTGGTCATCATCGGCGGCATTTACTTCGAGTTGCAATCGCCGGGCATTGGGTTTCCGCTGCTGGCCGCCATTGTCGCCGCCGTACTCTACTTCGTGCCGTATTACCTGAACGGACTGGCCGCCAACTGGGAACTGCTGGCGTTTGTGATCGGCCTGGGGCTGATCGCCGTGGAAGTCTTCGTCATTCCCGGATTCGGGGTGGCGGGCATCGCAGGCATCGTGCTGACGTTCGGGAGTCTGCTGCTCATGATGATCGGCAACGACTACTTCGATTTCGGTCTGGTGCCGGTCGCGGCGCTACAGCGGGCGGGGCTGGCGGTCGTCATCGGCCTGTTCGGTTCGCTTGGGCTTCTGGTGCTGGGGGGCTTTCGGCTGGCGCACAGTCGTGCAATCCAGCGCATCGCGTTGCAGGATACGTTCAAGCGGGCCGAAGGCTATACGTCTAGTTTCTATGACCGTTCGCTGGTCGGAAAAGTCGGCGAGGCGCATACCGTCCTGCGGCCCAGCGGCAAAATCCGGATCGACGGCAACCTGTACGACGCTTACACGCGCGGCGAGTACATCGACCGCGATCAACCCATTGTGGTCATTTCCGACGAAGGCACCAGCCTGCGTGTGCGTATGGCTGCGGCTCCTCCCGCGGAGGCGTAGGGGGGAGGGCATTTTGTGTGGTAAGTTGACAAGGCGTGAAATCGTCCGTAGTTTGGAGCAAACAACTTACCACACCTCCGCATGACCCCATCGTACGTGTTGGCCCTCGATCAGGGCACCACCAGTTCCCGCGCCGTGCTGTTCGATCATCAGGGCCGTCTCTGCCGCATTGCGCAGCAGGAATTCACCCAACATTACCCAAAACCCGGTTGGGTCGAACACGACGCCAACGAAATCTGGACAACCCAGAAGCAGGTGACCGAACAGGTGTTGCGCGACCACGGGGTATCGGCCCGCCAGGTCGTCGCCATCGGCATTACGAACCAGCGCGAAACAACCGTCATCTGGGACCGTACAACGGGCGAGCCCATCGCCAATGCCCTGGTCTGGCAGGATAAACGGACGGCCCCTCTCTGTGAAGAATTGCGCGAACGGGGACTCGAAGATCAGGTGCGGGAAAAAACCGGCCTCGTGATCGATTCATACTTCTCGGCCACCAAAATCAGGTGGATGCTCGACCATATCGACCGGGCGCGCGAACGTGCCGAGCGGGGCGAGCTGCTGTTCGGCACCATGGATACGTGGCTGATGTGGAAGGCGACGGGCGGCCAGCGACACGTTACGGACTACACCAACGCGGGACGCACCATGTTGTTCGATATCCGTGAACTGGCGTGGGACGAAGAACTGCTGCGCGAACTAGACATTCCGGCCGCCATGTTGCCCGACGTGCTGCCGTGTAGCGCCGATTTCGGGACTTGGACCATCGACGGCGTAGACATTCCCATTGCGGGGGTCGCGGGCGATCAGCACGCGGCGCTGTTCGGGCAGGCGTGTTTCGAGCCGGGCACGGCCAAAAATACCTACGGAACGGGCTGTTTCATGCTGATGAACACCGGCGAAGAACTGTGTTACTCGAAAAACGGTCTGATTTCTACGTTGGCTTGGGGACCGGACGGAAAAGTGAACTACGCCCTGGAAGGCAGTATTTTCATTGCCGGGGCGGCGGTGCAATGGCTGCGCGACGGGCTGAAACTGATCCAGTCGGCGAGCGAAACCGAGGCGCTGGCCCGGCAGGCGGGCGAGGCGCAAGAGGTGTATGTCGTGCCGGCGTTCGTAGGGTTGGGCGCACCCTATTGGGACATGTACGCTCGCGGGGCCATTTTTGGCCTGACCCGCGATACAGGAGCCCCTGAGTTGGTGCGCGCCACATTGCAGTCGCTGGCGTACCAGACGCGCGACGTGCTGGAAGCCATGCAGGAAGATTCAGGTCTGACGCTTCAGACCCTGAAAGTGGATGGAGGAGCCGTGGCCAACAATTACCTGATGCAGTTTCAGGCCGATATTCTGGGGGTGGAAGTCGAACGCCCCGAGGTGATTGAGTCGACGGCGTGGGGCGCCGCCTGTCTGGCAGGAATGCACGTGGGCATCTGGTCGCTTGAGACCATCGCCGAAGTACGTCGGGTGGAAAAGCGGTTTGCTCCGCACATGGACGACACGGCGCGGGCCAGTTTGTACGCCGGGTGGCAAAAAGCCGTGAAACGTACGCTCGGCTGGCTCCACGAGTAGCCTTTCTAGCGCAGGTCCACCACAATGCGGCCGCGCGTTTTGCCCTGTAACATCAGGTCGATGTACCCGTTCAGGTGATCGAGCGAGCACAGGTGTGCAATCTGCGAAAGATGGTCGATGCGCCAGGTGGTCGCCAGTTTCTGCCAGATTTGCAGCCGGAGCGGCATGGGGCACTCGGCCGACTCGACGCCCAGCAGGTTGACACCCCGGATGATGAACGGAAAGACCGTTACGGACAGATTCGGAGACCCCACCAGGCCGCAGGTCGCTACGTTTCCGTTGGGGGCACACGCCCGAATGGCCGTACCCAGCGTCGACCCTCCCACACTGTCGATGGCTCCGGCCCACCGGCTGCTCAGCATCGGCTTGCGGAGCGGCTCGTCGACCGCTTCCCGCGAAATAATTTCGGTGGCTCCTAAAGCCTCCAGGTAGGCGTGAAGGTCCTGTTTCCCGGTCGAAGCAATCGGCTGATACCCCGCTTTGGCCAGCAGCGCCACCGCCGAACTGCCCACGCCTCCGGTCGCTCCCGTAACCAGCACGGGCCCCTGGTCCGGATGCTGGCCATTCTGTTCCATCTTGTGCAGGGCCAGTGCCGCGGTGAAACCTGCCGTCCCCAGAATCATACTCTCGTAGAGACTCAGGCCTTGCGGGCGCGGCACCACCCAGTCGGCCGGCACGCGGATGTATTGCCCGAAACCGCCCGGTGTGTTCATGCCCAGGTCGTACGAAGTCACAATCACCTCATCGCCACGTTGGTAGCGTGCGTCGCTGCTCTCTTCCACCACACCGGCCGCGTCGATGCCCGGTGTGTGCGGATAATGACGCGTCACCCCCCGGTTTCCGGTTGCCGAAAGCGCGTCCTTGTAGTTGAGCGACGAATAGTGCACACGCACCAGCACTTCGCCCGGGGGCAGGTCGTCGAGCGTACATGAGGTGATGGAGCGCTCCACCTGATTTTCGGAGATTTCGTGAACGCGCAGGGCTTTGTAGGTAAACGAGGGCATAACGAACAGCTAAAGGTTACGGAAGCGCGCAGTGCAGTGCGGCCGCAGGAAAGCTAGGAAAAATGGAGCAATCGCAGCCAGGAAAGCGCGAAAGTCTTACACCGATGGGTAGAAAATCCCGCTGGGTTGTATGACAAAAAGCCGTTTTAAATAGCGTAGGAATGGAAAAATGCTACCTTTGGATTTACAGTGCCAACCGGGCGTCAGACCTACTTTTTGCGAGCGCGGGCCTTATTGTCAGTACCTGGGGCGTATCCCCTACGAAATTATGCTTTCATGAATATTATTTCCATGACATCGGGTGAAATCAGCCACCCGGTTCCCGAAGCGGTGTTGCAGGCAGGCCTCGAGGCCATCAACCAAAATCTGGCCTACTACCCGATCGGGGAAGGAATTTATTCACTCCGAGAGCAAATCGCACGACACTACCAGGCGACGCAGGCCGACATCATGCCCGAAAACGTACTGATTACGGCCGGTGCACGCCATGCCATGTACAGCGTGCTGATGAAACTGCTGTGCCAGACCACCGGCAAAAACGAGGTAATCGTTCCGGCACCGTACTGGTTTTCGCTGCCCGATCTGATCCGCCAGGCCGGGGGAAAGCTGGTGCCGTTGCCCACCGATCCGGAAGACGATTACCGCATCGATCCCAAGCGGCTGGAGGCGTTGATTACGCCGCAGACACGGCTGTTTGTGCTGGTAAATCCCTGCAACCCGTCCGGGAAAATTTATTCGGTCGACGAGATTGAAGCGATTGTGGGCGTGCTCGAAAAGCATCCGCACGTGCACATTCTGGCCGACGAGATTTACGAATTTATCTGTTTCGAAGGGCACGAGTTTCATGCGCATCAGACGGGGGAAACGGCCTCGTGCGTGGCCCACATCGGCAGTTGGCAGTCGGTGGCCGATCGGGTCACGACCGTCAGCGGGTTCTCTAAAAGCTTTTCGATGGCGGGCTGGCGTGTGGGCTACATAGTGGCGTCGGAAAGCTTGATTCAGCGCTACCGCGAGTACCAGGACCTGACCCACGCCGGGGTGCCGATCTATACCCAGAAAGCGGCCGAGGTAGCCTGGCAGGAACGGTACCGCTACCTGCCCGACGTGCTGTCGCAACTCGATGAAAAACGACGACAGGGCTTGGCCATTTTCAAAGCCATCGAAGGCATAAAATGTGTTCGCCCGCAGGGGACGTACTATTTCTTTCCGGATGTGTCGGCGTTCTACGGCAGTCTGGATCATCAGGGAAATCCCATCACCAATTCCGTCGACATGGCGCGGTACCTCTTTACCGACGCCCGGGTGCGCGTGCTGCCCGGCGAAATGTTCGGCAACACCAACCACCTGCGCATTTCGTTCGGAATGCCGCGTCCCCAGATGATCGAGGGGTTGCAACGGGTAACGGTAAGCTTGCGTAAACTGTCCAAGACGGACCGTCCGTCGCAAGTAACCGTTCCTACCCACAATGCAAACTCTCATGAAGAATAAGATATGCCTGGTAACAGGCGCGAACTCGGGCATCGGGAAAGTCACCACGCGTGAATTGTACCGGCAAGGTGCTCAGGTGATTATGGTGTGCCGAAACCAGGAAAAAGCCCTGCAAGTCAAGATGGACCTGGAGGCACAGTACCCCAAAACCGGCGGCAAGCTCGACATCGTGTTGGGTGATTTGTCGCGGCAGGACGAGGTGGTGAAAATTGCCCGTGACGTGCGGCAGCGTTACCGTCACCTGGATGTGCTGATCAACAACGCCGGGCTGGTGGTACAGGAAAAGCAAATGACCGAAGACGGCATCGAGTACACATTTGCCGTAAATCACCTGGCACCGTTTCTGTTGACGTCTTTGTTGCTGGATTTGCTGCGCCAAAGTGACGAGCCGCGCATCATCAACCTCTCGTCCGAAGCGCACCGCATGGCTCGCTTTCAGGTCAGCCAACTGGCCAATCCGAAGAAGTACAACGTTATGCGGGCTTACGGCAACTCCAAGTTGTGTAACATCCTGTTTACGCGCCAGTTGGCCCAACGCCTGCAACCGGAAGGCATCACCGTCAACAGCGTGCATCCCGGGTTTGTCAACTCAAATTTCGGAGCGGGGTTTTCGGGAATCTACAAAGTGATCATGACGCTGTCGGCTCCCTTCTCCATCTCTTCGGAAGCCGGCGCACAAACCAGTCTGTACCTGGCGACGTCGCCCAACGTCAAAGGCATTACCGGCAAGTACTTTGTGGAGAAGAAAGTGCGAAAACCTTCGGAGGCCGCGCTAAGCGACTACTACGCCGATCAGCTCTGGCAACTTTCTGAGCAACTCACGCAACCCGACGCCAAACTCCGCCACTTAAAGGAACGTGAGGCGCAACCGCTCGCGGAGTAGCAAACTTCCGAACGCGAGGACACGTATGTCCAAAAGAGGGGAGCGGTGGACGCGATGTCGTGGCTTCTCCCTCATTTTACTCACGCTAGACCCTGAACCGATGAGAATTCAGCGAAACCCTGTATATAAACCGACCCTGCCGCCTTTCATGATCCGCAAACCGATCTGGTACCTGGGAGAGAAGGAAAATGAAGCGAAAAACGAGTGGTACGAAGACAACCGCGACGAAAAAGGCGAAACGGTAAAGCCGGACGATACGGCCGAGGAAATTAACCGGAAAACGGGCAATAAGCCCAAAAACGACGTGTACCGGAAGTCGGACCGAGCCGAATCGAGCGATGCCGATGAGCCTTACGAGACCAACAAGGATCTTGAGCCCTACGAAACCGACGACTCCAGCAAAGCCGCGCGCAAAGACGAAACGGAGCCGGATAAAAAGCCTGCGGGGTTGAAATACCGGTCGAAAGATATGCACTGAGTGCGACCCGCTATGTCGCTGGTCCATTTTTAGAAGCTCCCTGCCCCACGAAGGGACGGGGAGCTTTCTTGTGAATTGCTCCCTCATCGCCTATGCTTCGTTTTTCCTCTTTTCTCCGCTGCCTTGCGTTCGCCACGACGGCCGTGTTTTGCACGAGCGGCTGGCTACACGCCCAGGACTACCGCACCAGAAGCCGTTCGAAAACGCCCCGGGAGGCCAAACAAGCCGCCGAAGCCGCTATGCCTGTGGGGCAGGACTATCTGAAAGGGCGTTACCTGACCGTAGGGTTGCAGTTGGGTGCGGTGCAGTACCGTGGCGATCTGGCTCCCCGCTTGTTTGCGTCCGCAAAAAAGCCCTTGTGGGGCAGCACGTCAGGCCTGCAGGTGACCAAACGGGTCCATCCCTATGTCACTCTTCGGGCCGATCTGAGTTGGGCACGTCTGCGTGGTGACGATTATTTCAAAGCCAATCCGTTCGATGCGGAGGAGCGGCGACGGTACCTGCGCAACGCCAATTTCAGAAATTCCCTGAAAGAACTTGCGGTAACCGCCGCGATCGACGTACTCCCGGTCGACGATTGGCTGATGCGCCCGCTGCTGATGCCTTATGCACTGATCGGGGTAGGCGTGTTTCACCACAACCCGCGGGTTTGGCTGGACGGCGAGTGGGTAAACGCTGCACCGCTCGGAACCGAAGGGCAACACGCCGACAATGCTGCGGAGAAGGGATACCCCACGCCCTACAAGCGGGTGCAGGTGTCCGTGCCGTTAGGCCTCGGCGTGCGCTATCGACTGACTCCGCAATTGGAACTGAGTGGCGAGGCTACCTATCGTTTTACCACGACGGATTATCTGGACGACGTAAGCGGCACGTTTGCCGATCCGCGGGATTTGTCGCCGGAAGCGCGGCGGCTGGTCAATCGGTCGGCGGCGCGTTCGGCGAGCGGTGCAAGCCGGGGACTGGCGACGCTGTTGGGCAACGACCAGCAGATCCAACAGATGACTCTCGACGGAGAAACGTACGACTACGTGCCCACTTTTTTTCAGCGCGGCAATGCGCGTGGCACCACTTCGGGCAACGATGGGTACGTCGCGTTTCTGATTCGGCTGAGTTACGTTCTCTTTTCTGACTGATGCTAGACCCAGGCCGCCTGGGCGGGCTGCGCGACGTGCGTTTCCAGAAACTGAAGTGCGCGTTGCTCGGACCAGTAGTTGCCCTGGAGGTGATCCAGGCAAAAGCCGCAGTGCCCCCCGGTATTGGGAATTTCTAAAAAGACGTACGGGTGATTTTTGGCTTCTTCGGTGGGGTAGCACTCCAACGAAAGGAACGGGTCGTTTTTGGCGTTGACGATGAGGGTCGGGATGCGAATGCCACCCAGATAATGCCGCGAGCTGCACTTTTGGTAATAGTCGCGGGCACTCCGGAAGCCGTGAAGCGGTGCCGTGTATTTGTCGTCGAACTCCTCCAGCGTACGGATGTCGCGCAGGTGCGTCGGACTGAGCTTGCCGGGCTGCTGCTGCGATTTGTTGTCGATCTTCTGGCGCAGGCTGGACAAAAAGCGCGACATGTACACGTAATTGTCGCGGCGCGCAATTTGCCGGGCGCTGGCCCCCAGATCACAGGGTACGGAAAAGACCATCGCGCGTTCTACGGCGGTCGGCAGATGGTCGCCGCGTTCGCCGACGTACTTCAACACCAGATTTCCCCCCAGACTGAACCCCACCAGCACGACACGTTCGTAAGCATTCTCCGTTAGAGCATGTTGCACCACGTGGTCCAGGTCGTGCGTGGCCCCGCTGTGGTAAAAACAGGGGAGGTGGTTCATCTCCTCACTGCAACTGCGGAAATTCCACGCCAGTGCGTCCCAACCCTGTTGGTTAAAAGCCCGCACCATGCCCAGCATGTAGGGCCGGGTCGAGTTGCCTTCCAGGCCGTGGCACAAAATGGCCAGCGATCGGGCGCGTTTGCCGGGCGTCGCCAGCGACCAGTCCAGGTCCAGAAAATCCTGGTCGGGCGTGGTGATGCGTTCGCGCTCGTACTGCACGTCCGCTACCCGCCGAAACAGGGCCGGCAGAATCGTCTGAAGGTGACCGTTAAAAAGAAAAGCTGGTGAACGATAGTCGGAGAGAGAAACAATCGGCATACATTACCCTTTTTTCGGGCGCTTGAGTTCAAGTCCGGTGAACATCAATGTTAGAAGCTATGTTACAATTTTGTCTTTAATCAACTAAAAAATCTTTACGAAATGAAATTCTTTATAGGATTTCGAAAAGAACGGCGCTGAGAAGGAGCGCATTACTGGCGCCGCCCGGCAGATTTCGGCTGCGGTGCCTTTCCCACATTTGCGTAATTTTGTACGTAGACCTTGTCTACAGAGACCCGAATCAGATCCTATTTCCGGAAATTGAAAGCGTATGTTTGATAGCCTTAG
Source organism: Catalinimonas alkaloidigena (assembly GCF_900100765.1). Classification (NCBI taxonomy): domain Bacteria; kingdom Pseudomonadati; phylum Bacteroidota; class Cytophagia; order Cytophagales; family Catalimonadaceae; genus Catalinimonas; species Catalinimonas alkaloidigena. The sequence continues at coordinate 364,787 of NZ_FNFO01000001.1, forward strand.
TACGAAACTGGATTATGCCATTAAATCGCTGAAGGGCGAAGGCAAAATCACCGAGATTAACGTTGCCACGACCGTAAAGGAAATCCGCCGCGCGCTGGTGGATGCGGACGTAAACTATAAGGTGGCCAAATCGGTCACCGACAAAATCAAAGACGAAGCCCTGGGGCAGGATGTGCTGATCGCGGTCAAGCCGGGACAGCTGATGGTCAAGATCGTAGCCGACGAACTCACCAACCTGATGGGCGGCACCAAAGTCGACATCAACCTGACAGGCGAGCCCGCCGTGGTGTTGGTGGCAGGGTTGCAGGGATCGGGGAAGACCACTTTCTCCGGCAAGCTGGGCTACCTGCTGAAAAAACAAAACCGCAACGTGCTGTTGGTGGCGTGCGACATTTACCGTCCGGCAGCCATCGATCAGCTCAAAGTTCTGGGCGAACAGGCGGGCGTTGAAGTGTATGCCGAACCGGAGAACCGGAACGCCGTTGAGATTGCGCGCAATGCCATCGCGTACGCCAAAGAACAGCGCAAGAAGGTAGTTATTGTCGATACGGCCGGGCGTCTGGCCATCGATGAGCAGATGATGCGCGAAATTGCCGAGGTGAAAAAAGCCATCCAGCCGACCGAGACGCTGTTTGTTGTCGACTCCATGACCGGGCAGGACGCCGTCAATACGGCGAAAGCCTTTAACGAGCGCCTGAACTTCGACGGCGTTGTGCTCACCAAACTCGACGGTGACTCGCGTGGTGGGGCGGCCCTTTCGATTCGGACGGTGGTGGAGAAACCGATCAAGTACATCGGGACGGGCGAAAAGCTCGACGCCATCGACGTGTTCCACCCCGACCGGATGGCGCAGCGGATTCTGGGCATGGGCGACGTTATCTCGCTGGTAGAACGCGCGCAACAAAACTTCGACGAAGAAGAGGCCCGTCGCCTGCAAAAGAAGATCCGGAAGAACCAGTTTGACTTCAACGATTTCTTGTCGCAACTGGAGCAGATCAAAAAAATGGGTTCGCTAAAAGACCTGGTCGGCATGATTCCCGGTGTAGGAAAAATGGTGAAAGACATGGACATCAGCGACGATGCCTTCAAGCCCATCGAAGCGATCATCCGGTCCATGACTCCCTACGAACGGGCCAATCCAGTCGTACTGAACGGCAGCCGGCGTCGACGGATCGCCGACGGGAGCGGCACGTCGATTCAGGAGGTAAACAACCTTCTGAAGCAGTTTGAAGAGATGCGTAAGATGATGAAGGCCATGAACAACATGGGCGGCAAAGGCGGAATGCCCGTGCCCAATGCCATGCGCCGGTAAGATCGAGTTTTTAGTGTTGCTAGAACAGAAAGGCCCCTTGCGGGCCTTTTTTTATGGCGTCGTGTAAAGGAGGCAGAAAAATTATTTATGTAATATTTTTAGAAAAATTTGATAATTGCCTCGCTCTTGTAGTATATTTGATGTTGAGATGCAACTACAAGAAACTTTCCCAACCCTGCTTCTTGAAATCGTGCCAAAAAAGTTATATTTTTTCGCACGATTTAGTAATATTTTATAACATTGTATATTAATAACAATTTATATAAGATTAGCCACCCTTTTTGCATAGAGTCACGTTACCATACGTTGTGATTCCGTTTAGGGCCTTCTGGCGCATTCTGATATTTAGTTTCGGTCGATTTCGGGCACTGATCAGCCTTCTGTCAAGGACTGTCTCATGCGTTCCATAAACTTCTGTGTCCTTCATGTCTAACCCATCAATCATCACAGCCGATGATCTACAAATTGAAATTGAAAAACTCCGATAAAAGCGTGTTGCTGTCGGCGGAGGCTTACGATTACATTGCCAATCATTTGTATCTGCGTGAGCTTAACTTCCTTCAAAACCTTCGCCTCCATTCCAACGGCTACGCTTTTTTCCAGAAGAACCATCCTACCAAAGACGGTGGCTATCGCAACGAGACCATCTACCTGCACCGCTTCATCGCCGAGAAGTTTGTCGAAAAGCCCGAATCTGACTCCCGCCTATTTGTGAAGATCAAGAACGGTAATCCACTCGATTGTCGGCTGTCAAATCTGGAGTGGGTGCCTTTCTCGCGCGTAATCCGCGGCACCAGCAAAACCCGCAGCAAAACGGGCTACCGGGGCGTGCACAAAGAGCACAACCGCTACCGGGCCGTCTTGTACGATCACGGCACTCGTTACGATCTGGGGTATTTCGACTCGGCCGAAGAAGCCGCCGAAGCCTACAATAAAAAGTCGGAGGAGCTGTTTGGGAAAACCCGCAGTCTGAACAAAATCAAGCGCGTTCCTAGCGAGAAATAAATTACTCCCTCGGTTTACAGACCTTTTTGAGCCTTTCCCCGGGTCATGTGTTTACACTCGGAGAAAGGCTTTGTACGTTTGTGCCGCTTCGGTGCAGCTGCCTCAAGGGCTAGGCACCGCGCCTTTTCTGCCTATATTTGCCCACTGCAATGCAAAAACGATTGATTCTCGATCAGCACCGGCTGCAAATCACCATCAGCCGTCTGTGTCAGCAGCTGGTAGAAGAACACGGTGATTTTTCCAATTCGGTGCTGCTGGGCATGCAACCCCGGGGCATTTTCCTGGCGGAGCGGCTGGCGCGTCGGTTGCGCGAAATGCTGCAACGCGAGGTGCTGCTGGGCCACCTGGATGCCACTTTTCATCGCGACGACTTCCGGCGGCGCGATTCGCCGTTGCGTCCCAACGCCACGCGTGTTCCCTTTGTCATCGAAAGCAAGAAGGTCGTTCTGGTCGACGACGTGCTGTTTACCGGCCGGACCGTACGCGCTGCCCTCGACGCGATGATGGCCTTTGGCCGTCCGCAGAAAGTAGAGCTGCTGGTGCTGATTGACCGGAAATACGGTCGTGACCTGCCCATCGAAGCAAATTATGTGGGCCTCTCGGTCAACTCTCTGCAAAGCCAGCGTGTGCAGGTGGAGTGGGGAACGCCCGGAGCGGAAGAAGACCACGTCTGGTTAGTCGATCAATAAACCTATCGCGCAACGTAACTTATGTCGCAACTCAGTGTCCCGCACCTGCTTGGCATCAAAAACATCACCCCGGAGGATATTCACCTGATTTTTGAGACGGCCGATAATTTCAAGGAAGTGCTGAACCGGCCGATCCGAAAAGTGCCTTCGCTTCGCGATATCACCATCGCCAACGTCTTCTTCGAAAATTCGACCCGCACGCGTCTTTCGTTCGAACTGGCCGAGAAGCGCCTTTCGGCCGATACCATCAACTTCGCCTCTTCATCCAGTTCGGTCAAAAAAGGCGAAACGCTGCTCGATACGGTCAACAACATTCTGGCCATGAAGGTCGACATGATTGTGATGCGGCACAGCAGCCCGGGAGCGCCTCATTTTTTGGCGCGTCACATCAAAGCCAACATCATCAACGCCGGCGACGGCACGCACGAGCACCCCACACAGGCCTTGCTCGATGCCTACTCGATTCGCGAGCGGCTGGGAGACGTGGCCGGGAAGAAAGTTGTGATTGTCGGCGACATTCTGCATTCGCGCGTGGCGCTGTCCAACATCTTTGCGTTGAAAAAGCTGGGAGCGGACGTGATGGTCTGCGGCCCGCCTACCCTGATGCCCCGCTTCATCGGCGAACTAGGCGTGCGGGTGGAGTCCGATCTGCTGACGGCCCTGCGCTGGTGCGATGTCGCCAACATTTTGCGAATCCAGCTGGAACGGCAGCAGATGCACTATTTCCCCTCACTGCGCGAATACGCCATGTACTACGGCGTCAACCGCCACGTGCTGCGGCAACTGGACAAGGAAATTACGATCATGCACCCGGGACCGATTAACCGGGGGGTAGAACTGAGTAGCGACGTGGCCGACTCGGAGCATGCCATCATTCTGGGGCAGGTCGAAAACGGCGTGGCCATCCGGATGGCCGTCCTCTATTTGTTGGCAGGCAATGCGTAAGCGCTCGCGTGCGACCGGTCGTGCCTGCAAGGGAAGAAAGCCGGAACGCGCCGCGGGGAACCGATAGCATAAATTCTGCATTCTGTTCGTTGGCACGATAGAAACTAGAGAAAGATCGGTGATAAGATTTTTGATAAAAACGGCGCTGCTGTGTGCGTTGGGATTGGCCCAGGTGGCGCACGCGCAGGTGTACGAGTGCGAAGAACTACTTTTTCCGCGGCAGGCCGGCAACCGTCTCTACGGCTACATCAACCTGCTGGGCGAGTGGCGGGTCGATCCCGTTTTTGTGAAGGCGGGCGCTTTTCAGGGACGCTATGCGGTGGTGATGCAGGGCAAGCGCTACGGCGTATTGAATTGCGACGGCATTTTGGTAGTGCCGGCCGACTTTGACGAAATCTTGAATTTTTCGGAAGGAGCGGGGTGGGTCCGGCGCGATAAGCTGTGGGGCCTGGTCGACGACCGGGGGCGCATGCTGGTGCCGTTGGCCTTCAGCGAGGTCAAACCGGTGGCGCCGCTGCATCCGTTGCACTGGGTCAAGCGTGACGACAAATGGGGGCTGTTCGACAAGGTACAGCGGAAATTTATCGTACAACCCAAGTACGCCGCCGTGCAGGTGCTCTCGGACGAATCGTCGTTGGTGCGACTCGAAAACGACTTTGGACTGCTGCACCACAACGGCAGTTTCATTCTGCCTTTCGGCATTCGGGAAGTGAGCCGGATCGAGCAAAACGTGTTTTCGTTTCGGGAGGGCGACCACTATGGTGCTTTCGATGTGCTGGGGAACGTTATTCTGTTACCCGACTACGATACCATCGCGATGCGCGACGTCAACATTCTTTTCAAGCAAAAGGGGCTGTACGGCATGACGACCTACCGCGGACAGAAAATTGTTCCGGCAGAATACCAGGCCATCGGCGACTACCACAATGGCCTCGCCCCCGTCCAAAAAGGAGGGAAGTGGGGATACCTGACCACGGCGGGCAAGTTGGTCGTACCGTTGCAGTACGAGGCCGTCCAGCCCTTCTGGAACGGCAACATGGTAGTAAAGGAAAAAGGCAAATGGGGCATCCTCCGTCCAAACGGCAAGTGGCAGGTCGAGCCTGTTTACGATACCATCGCCCGAAATTATCCGCAGCATAACTTTTACGCGGCCCGGCGGAGCGGTACCTGGCAACTACTTGATCTACAAGGCCGACTTCTCAGTGACGAGAAGTTCGTGGCGATCGAGCTTTCCGATCCGGCCAATTTTCTGCGTGTGCGGCAAGGGCAACAGTGGGCGTTCTTCAACAAAGAAACGCATCGTTACATCGGGTCCGAACGCTACGAACAGGTTCGTGCGCTGCAACACGGTGCTGCCTTCGCGCGCCAGCGGGGCAAGTGGGGCGCGGTCGATACGCTGGGCCGGTGGGCGGTGCCGCCGCAGTACGACAGCCTTCGGTACGTGGTGTTTCCGGCACGTACACTGTTCCAGGTCCAGAAGGGCAAGGAGTGGGGCGTGGTAGAGGCCGGGGGAAATGCCGTAGTGCCCGTGGCGTACGAGCGCATCGTGCCCGTAGAAGAAGACTTGCTGTTGAAAGTGAAACAAGCGGGCGCGTGGGGGGTGCTTCGGGCGCATGGCGAGCCGGTACTTCCTCCGGCGTACGCATTTATGAGCAACGGAGAAGATCAGCCGACGTGGCCCGCCTGGCCGGCCGTGGTCGCACGCAAAGAGAAGTGGGGATTGTTGAGCGAACAGGGTACGGAAGTAGTCAAGCCTAAATACGGACCCATTCAGGCGCTCGGGGAAGGGTGGTACGCCTGGGAAGAGAAAGGCAAGTTAGGCCTTCTGTCGGCCAAAGGCGAAGAAGCACTGCCGCCGACTTACCTGGAAATTCGCCATTTTGAACACAATTGGGCCGCCGCCAAACGTCCCGAAGGGTGGGGCTTTATCAACCAGCGGGGTAATCCGGCCACCGAATTCGTCTACGAGGAAGTGACAGATTTCAACGGCACCTCGGCGTACGTCAAACGCAATGGCAAGTGGGGGGCCATCAACCGGCAGGGAAAATACCTGCTGCCGCTGGAGTACAGCGGCTACCACATTTTGCCGGACGGCACCCGCCGGTTGTACAAGTAAGGCATTCCTCATCAGGCGACTGGGGCGCACCGAAAACTGCTGGCGCGTGTTCTGATCTTGAAACGCGCTCGTCTCCCTTGCGGCCTTTTTCTGTACTTTTGTTTTAACCAACCATTGCTTTCCAGCCATGTATTATAATTCCATCGTTGAGACCATCGGCAACACACCGCTGGTGAAACTCAACAAGTTAAACCGGGGCATTGCCGGAACCATCCTCGTAAAAGTAGAATACTTCAACCCCGGCAATTCGGTGAAAGACCGGATGGCGCTGAAAATGATTGAAGATGCCGAAAAAGCGGGCATCCTGAAACCGGGGGGCACCATCATCGAAGGCACGTCTGGTAATACGGGCATGGGCCTCGCCCTGACGGCCATTGCCAAAGGGTATCGCTGCATCTTCACGATGTCCGACAAACAATCGCAGGAGAAAATCAACATTCTGCGGGCCGTAGGGGCAGAAGTCGTGGTATGTCCAACGAATGTGGCCCCCGACGATCCGCGGTCCTATTATTCCGTGGCGCGGAAACTGAATCAGGACATTCCCAATTCGTTCTACCCCAATCAGTACGACAACATGTCGAACTCGGCGGCGCACTACGAAACCACTGGCCCGGAAATCTGGTCGCAGACCGAAGGGCGCATCACGCACTTCGCGGCGGGAGTGGGCACTGGCGGCACCATGTGTGGCGTGGCCAAATACCTGAAAGAGCAAAATCCTGAGGTATTTACCCTGGGCATCGATACCTACGGCTCGGTGTTCAAGAAATACAAGGAGACGAATGTGTTCGACGAGAACGAAGTGTACCCCTACATGACGGAGGGCATCGGGGAAGACATTCTGCCGAAAAACGTGGATTTCAGCCTGATCGACGAGTTTGTGAAGGTGACCGACAAAGACGGCGCGGTAATGACCCGTCGGCTGGCGCGCGAAGAGGGGCTGTTTGTGGGGTGGTCGTGTGGTTCGGCGGTGCACGGTGCGCTGGAGTGGGCGCAGGATCATCTGAAAGAGGGCGACACCATGGTCATTATTCTGCCTGACCACGGTACGCGTTACCTCAACAAGATCTACAACGACAACTGGATGAAGGACCACGGTTTTCTGGAAGCGCGTGAGTTTTCCACGGCCAAGGACATCATCCGTCACCGCAATGGCGACAGCCGCCTGATGACGGTACCGGCTTCCGGGAAGGTGCTGGAGGCCATTCGGTTGTTAAACAAAGAGGGCATTTCGCAGATTCCGGTCATGGACGAGCAGCAGCACATTGTGGGCAGCCTAACCGATAGCAAGGTGCTGCATCACCTTATCGAAAATCCGGAAATCAAAGACCGGGAAGTGCGCGAAATTATGGACCCGCCGTTCAAGTTTGTTGCCCTGGACAGCACGGTCGATGTGCTTTCGTCGTTGATCGACAAGGAAAACAAAGCCCTGTTGGTGCGCGACGAAGTCAACCGGATTCACATCATCACCCAGGCAGATCTGTTGCTGGCTGCCACGAACTGATAAGTAAGCAAAGCAAAAGCATAAAAAAGGCGCCGCTCTACAGCGGCGCCTTTTTTATGTCTTAATCGGAGCTCTTTACTTGCCGCTCTTCTCCGCAGCACGCTTCCGGCTCTTCTTTTGTTTGGTAGGGGTCGCGCTCTTTTCGATCTGGATGGGCTCGTTTGTCATCGACGACTCGATGCGATTTCCCTCCATGTCGAGTTCTACCACCTCGTAGCCGAGTTTTTCCAGGCCGGCTTTGACGTTCTGTTTGTCGCCTACCACCAGGATGTTCATCTTCTCAGGTTGTAGGTGTTTTTTCGCCAGGGCATCGATTTCGGCTTTGGTGATGCTTTGCAGGATTTTCGCCTGTTCTTTCACGTAATCCTTATCGAGGTTGTACTTGATGATCCGCCCCAGAAAACCAGCCTTTTGGTAAGGCGTTTCGTAATCCAGTGCGTCACGCTGTCCGATGGAACTTTTCATGAAGGCCAGTTCCTCGGGCGTAATGCCGTTGGTGTGGTAATCCTTGATCTCCTTCATAAATTCTACCACCGAGCTATCCGTCGCATCGGCGCGCACTCCGGCCGAAGCGGTGAAAGGCCCCTGCAATTCCGACCCGCTGAAGTACGAACGCGCTCCGTAGGTCCAGCCTTTGTCTTCGCGCAGGTTCAAGTTGATACGGCTGTTAAAAGCTCCTCCGAGTGGGTAGTTCATCAACGTAGCTTTGTAATACTCGCCGGTAGCGTCGTAGGGAAGGGCCAGGTAGCCCATCCGGATTTGCGACTGCGGTGCCTGTTCTTTGTCTACCAGATAGATGCGTGTTTTGTCGATGGCCGGCGTCTCGCTGAACGTGACGGCAGGCACCGGCTTGGCGGCCCAGGATTCCAGAAACGCCATGGCCGGTTTGGCTTCGCTTTCGGTCAGATCACCCACCACCACGGCATAGCTGTTGGCGGCTGAGAAGTACTGGTTGTAAAACGCTTTGACGTCGTCGAGTGTGATGTTTTCTACCGTTTCGGTAGTGCCGATGGCCGGAATGGACCGAATGCTACGCTCGCCGAACAGCAATCGGTCGTACACCTTGCTGGCAATCACTTCGGGTTGATTGTTCTGAAACGCAATGGCCTCGATCTGCTGCTTTTTCAGGCGGGCAAAATCGTCGGCATCGAAGCGAGGATGGAACATGCGCTCGGCTGCCAGCGCTAACGTGGGCTGCAGGTTTTTCTTGAGCGATTGGATGTAGACGGTCATGGCTTCGTCGCCGGCATTGACGCTGACGCTGCTGCCCAGTTTTTCCAGTTCGGAGGCAAACGCTTCGGCGGTGTATTTTTCCGACCCTTCGTTCATCATGTCAGCCGTCAGGGCGGCAATACCGGCTTTGCCGGGATCGGACGCCGACAGGTAGTGCCCACCCGGAATGGTGATGGCGATGGTTACGGTCGGAATCTCGTTGTTTTCCGTACCGATCACCTTGATATCATTCCGGAGCTTGGCATTCCAGATGTCCGGCACTTTGACCAGCGGATTCGGGCCGGGCTTAGGGCGCATGGCCCGATCGAACGAATCTTTGGCCTTGTTGTACGTCAGCCCATCGTATCCGTAATCGGGAGCCTGGTAACCCTTTTCCGATACCGTATAATTGTCAGCCTGCGCAATAGACGCCGTATCGCCTTTGGGCACCACACTCAGAATCACGGCATGTTTGCCCTTTACGTACTGGTTGTAGACGCGCATGACGTCGGCCGTGGTAACAGCCGTGTAGGCTTTCAACTCGTCGGCGATGTAGTTCGGATCATCCTGAAAAGTTTGATACGCCGCCAGTTGTGAGACTTTGCCTCGGACACTGGCCAGCCCGTTGATCAGGCGTGCTTCCGCCTGGGCTACAAAACGCTGGACGTCTTCTTCCGTAGGACCGCGTTGCTCAAACTCCTTCAGCGATTCGCGCACGATGGCTTCCGCGCTGGAAAGCGGTACGCCGGGGAAACTGATGACCGTCAGGTCCAGTTCGCCGCCGAGTTCCGAAGTGGGATGGCTGGCGTTGGCCTGCAGCGCTTTCTGAGGCTTTTCCAGGTTCTTATAGAAAAGCGAATTCTTGCCACCGCCCAGAATATCGGCGAGGCAGTCGAGGGCTGGTTCGTCGGGGTGATGACGCGGTACCGTGGGGAAGACTATTTGCAACAGCGGAAAACGCACGTTGTCTTCGTACGACACGTACCGGTCTTTTTCCAGAACAGGTGCGGGCAGGGTAACCGCTTCTACCTCAGGCCCAGCGGGAATCGAACCGAAATATTTCTCGGCCAGCGTCACGACTTGTTTTGGCTCTACATCGCCGCCGACGGTTAACGTGGCGTTGTTAGGGCCGTACCAACGCAGGAAGAAGTTTTTCAGGTCGTTTACGTCGCTGCGGTCCAGGTCTTCCAGGTAACCGATGGTCAGCCAGGAATAAGGGTGTCCGTAAGGATACAGGGCGCGTGCAACGTATTCGCGTACTAGCCCGTAGGGGCGGTTGTCGTAATTTTGGCCGCGTTCGTTTTTCACCGTAGCGCGCTGAATCTCAAACTTTTTCTGCGTGACAGCGTCCAGCAGAAAACCCATGCGGTCGGCTTCGAGCCAAAGCGCGGTTTCCAGTTGGTTAGTCGGGACCGTCTCGAAATAGTTGGTGCGGTCGCGGTTGGTGGACCCGTTCAGGGTGCCTCCCGATTCAGTCACGATTTTGAAATGTTCTTCGTCGGCCACGTGGTCGGAGCCCTGAAACATCATGTGCTCAAAAAAGTGGGCAAAGCCGGATTTGCCGATCTCTTCGCGCGCCGAACCTACGTGATACGTGACGTCCACATGAACAACAGGGTCGGAATGATCTTCGTGAACGATGAGCGTCAGTCCGTTGGATAGTTTGTACTTTTCAAACGGAATAACCAATTCATCGCCCTGCCTGGTTACCTTTTCAACCAACTTCGCCTGGCCGAAAGAGGATGCACTGGCCAAGAGGGCGAGGGCAAACACTGCGAGGGTTCGTTTAAGCATAGGAGTAGGAGATGGTGAAATAAATCAGATAAAAACAACAATAGCCTAACAACCCAAATTAGGACAAAAAAGATTGAGAGCGGATGATTTTTTTGACGAGCGGCCGGGGAGCAGGATTGGCCAGGTGCCATGCACTATAAAACAAAACCCCGCGATGCTCGGGCACCGCGGGGTAGAAATTGTTGCAGACTACGGGGTTGTTTAGAGGACGCTCAACAGGCGGATCTCTACTTTTCGATCCTTCTGTTTGTCCTGATCGTTCTTATAAAGTGCTTCCTGCGAAGTCTGTCCGTAGCCTTTGGCCACGATGCGTCGCCGCGGAATACCCCGGTCGTTGAAGTATTTCAGTACCGCACGGGCCCGCTCGTTAGAAAGGCGCAGGTTGTGCTCACGGTCTCCGGTCGCATCGGCATATCCCGAAATTTCGATCTTCAGGCTCGGGTTTTTCTTGAGTTGTGCCACCAGTGGATCGAGCTGCTTGGCAAATTCGGCTTGCAGGTCAGATTTGTTAACGGCAAAGTAAACCTTCGTGACGTCTACCTGCACCGGTTTCGGGTCGGAAGAAGCGGTTACCGGCTTCGGCGAAGACTTGGTCGCGTCGAGGGCTAGCGGCTTGCCGCTTTTAGCATCTTCGTAATAGAATTCGCCTGAAGCCACCTGAATCTCCGGCGCGTTTTCCATCGGTACCTCGCCGGTCGGGTTGGTCGCCAACATCAACTCCATCAGGTAATTGTACGCCTCGGCATCTTCCGACGCAATGATGTTGTCCATCAGTTCATACAAATCGAGGCTGTCTTTAACCAGGCTGACTTCTTTGGCGAAGCGCGAATCGACCGCTACCTTCTGCTGAGGACGTTCGGTATCGTAAAAGGCGTTTTTCACGGAGACCTCCTGGCCCACAATTTCGTCGAACTGCCGGATGGGCTTCAGGTGGATTTCCTGATAGAGTTCATAGAAATAGTCCTGGTGGGGAATTTTGATGGTGACCAACTGCGGTTGGTATCCTTCGGCTTCCACCACGAGGTCATACTCTTTGCCGGGAGGGAAAATGATCAGGTAATTGCCCGTTACCGCGTTGGACGAATACACATTCTGAATGGGTTCGCTGGTCTCCCGGTTGATCACTTTGATGGTCGTAGGGATCGGCGTGCGCTCTTCGCCCGAAACAACGCGGCCTTTCAACATGGTCAGGGGAATCATGTTCAGTTCCGCCGGAATGCCGAGGAAATAGATGTCCATGCTCCCGAAACCGCCCGGGCGGTTGGATGCAAAGTAGCCTTTTGTGCCGTCGGGGCTCATCACAAAGTAGCCGTCGTTGTGTACCGTATTGATCGGGTACCCGGCGTTGCGGGCATCGTGCCATTCGCCGCGAATGCGCATGGCTTTCATCACGTCGAGGCCGCCAATGCTACGTGGTCCGTCGGTATGGAAAAACAGCGTTTTGCCATCCGGATGAATAAAAGGGGCTTCTTCGTTGGCATCGGTGTTGATGGAAGGCCCCAGGTTGACGGCACGTCCCCATTGGCCTCGTTCGTCTTTTTCCATCATCCAGATGTCCATGCCGCCAAAGCCGCCGGGGCGGTTGCTGGCAAAATAGATGGCAGTACCGTCTGCTGACATGCTCGCACCGTTTTCCAGGTGGTTGCTGTTGACGGGCGCATCGACTGGGGAAGGCCCCTGCCAGTTTTTGCCATGAAGTTTGGCTTGGTACAGATTGCCGTTACCGTCGGCTGTACCCGTATAGAGGAGCATCTGCTGGCCGTCGGGCGAAAGTGCGACGGCGCCGGTGTTTTGGGCTTGGGTGCTGAGTTCGACGCGTGCCGGAGTGTTCCATTGGCCGTTCTGCCCTTTGGCCTGGTAGATGGATTCCATCGGGCGGCCTCCTTTTACTTTGTCGTCGGCACGTACGGCGGTATACACCAGCATCGTTTCGTCGGCATTGACCAGCGGCGAAAATTCCGAGAAGCTACTGTTGATAGTAGGCCCCACGTTCATCAGGACCACAGGCAGTTCGTTTGCCATGAGCCATTGGCCGTTGCGTGCCTGCGCTTTCACCATGCGTGCTTTGGCAATAAGCGGGTCGTTTTTAGGAGCGGTTTGCTCGAATTTGTCGACCTGCGCCATAGCGTCAGTGAAGCGCTGCGCCTGGTGGTAGGCCAATGCCAGGTGGTAATGGACATAATTGGGAACGGCTTCACCTTTGTTGTTAGCGGCAACCTCAAGAGGCTCAAGCGCTTTGGCCTGTACCGTAGGGTCTGGAGAAGCCAGATAAGACACACCCAATCCGTAGTTGACAGCCGGGTCGTTTGGGGCCGAACTTTTCAGTTTTTCGAAAAGCGGAAGCGCCTCCTCGTAGTTCTGAAGATTGAAAACGCGCATCGCTTTCTCAAGCGCGCGGTGGTCGGCTTGTTGTGACCAGGCAAGGCCCGGCCATAGTAGGTTGGGAAGTAAAAGAAGCCATCCCCATTGACTCCACCGGATCAACCGGCGTACATACTTCGTCGTCATGAAATATTTTCCTTAATGGACTAATAATTGCAGAAGCGTTCAAAAATAACTGCCTGAACTACAACATCCTTATGGGGCAATTCTGGGCTAGCGCTTTATGCGTACCATTTACGCAGACGAGGGGGAGGGGAGGGATGGTACTTTTCAACAAATACATAACAAATCCTACACAGCGTGAGAATTGTTTAATGGCCGAGTCAAATTGAAAATTCGCCGAGAAATTGGGGTATTCCGTAAAATAACGTAATTTAAAAGAGATAGTGTTGGGTGTATAATGTTATATTTGCATTGAATCTAATACGGAAACTTACCTGATACCGAAGGCCATGAAGATCGTAAACATAATCCTCCTCTTTGTTGTAAACCTGATGATGGTTATGCCTGCTCAGGCACAACTTTCGCGCAAGACTACCGAGCCTGAGTTCAAGGTAACTTACGAAGGCTATGAAATTGACACCCGGGAGGGGCTCTACATCCCGAAAGAGGGGTTCTTCCAGATCGATCTGGCCAATCAGCAAGAATTATACGCTTCGCTGCCCGACGACGCCTACATCAGCTTCATTTCTTCCGAAGCACGCTTGATCAGCCCGCAGGATGGCACGGTGGTCAGCATGACGCAGGATCACGAGTTTCTGGACAACGATCTGGACCTGATTCCAATTATGCGTCAGGCCGCGGCACACGACAAGCTGGAGCTGGAAGTGAAATACGTGTACGTGGCACGCAAAGGAAATGGTAAAACCAAGGTATTGAAAGAAGGCTCTAAAGTGCTGTCCGTACCGCTCAAGTAACACGAGCGGACTTTTTGCCCTCCTTTTCCGTAAAAAAGCCCTGCATCATTCCGATGCAGGGCTTTTTTTGTAGGGGCACAAGCGGATTAAACAACAATGTTGATGATCCGCTGAGGCACGATGATGACCTTTTTCGGTGGTTTGCCTTCTGTCCATTTCTGGACGGTTTCCGAAGCCAGCACTTCCCGTTCCATCTCAGCTTTCGGCATGTCGAGGGCAAAGGCCATGCGGGTGCGCATCTTGCCGTTGATCGAAACGGGATATTCAAAGCTATCTTCGCGCAGGTACTTCTCTTCCCACTGCGGCCAGGGCGCACGCGTGACGCTGTTGCGATGCTCGGCGGGCAGGGCCTGCGGCCAGTTCTCGCTGAGTTGCGCCCACAGTTCCTCGGCCAGGTGAGGCGCATACGGGGAGAGCATCACCAGCAACTCCTGCAAGATGGCCCGCTTGTGGCAGTTCAGCGAAGTCAGTTCGTTCACGCAGATCATCATCGTACTAACGGGCGTATTGAACGAGTCGCGTTCGATGTCCTGTTCCACCTTTTTCAGCGTTTGGTGCAGCACCTTAAGTTCGGCCGGGGTGGGTGCCTCGTCGGTGACCAGCAGCTTGCCCTCTTCGTCATAAAAGAGACGCCATACTTTCCGCAGAAATTTGAAGGCTCCGTCGATGCCGTTTGTGTTCCAGGGTTTCGACTGTTCCAGCGGGCCCAGAAACATCTCGTACAGCCGTAGGGTATCGGCACCGTAGCGCGCGACAATATCGTCCGGATTCACTACGTTGAACCACCGCTTCGACATTTTCTCTACGGCATAGCCGCACCGGTACTGACCCGCTTCCAGGATGAATTCGGCCTCGGCGTTTTCGGGTCGCCACTGGCGGAAGGCTTCTACGTTCAATACGTCGTTTTCGACCAGATTCACGTCCACGTGCTGCTCGATGACGTCGTACTGATCTTTGAGTCCCATCGAAACAAAAACCGGCTTACCCGACTTGCCCTCTGGCGATTTGACCAGGTATACCAAATTGGAGCGCCCCTGAATCATACCCTGGTTGATCAACTTCTGGAACGGTTCCTCGTGGAAAATGTAGCCACGGTCGTACAGAAACAAGTTCCAGAAACGGGAATAGAGTAGGTGACCGGTGGCGTGCTCGGTGCCCCCGATGTACAGGTCCACCTGATTCCAGTACTTCACAGCCTCTTCACTGACGAACTGCTGGTCGTTTTGCGGGTCCATGTAGCGCAGGAAGTACCAGCTCGAACCGGCCCAGCCGGGCATGGTGGTCAGTTCATAGTCGTATTTTCCATGGTATTGCCAGCCTTCGGCCCGCGCCAACGGCGGTTCGCCGGTCTCAGTCGGCTTATACTGGTCGATTTCCGGCAGAACCAGCGGCAGTTCGGCGTCGTCCACCAGTTGCGGCAGACCGTCTTTGAAATAGATCGGCACCGGCTCGCCCCAGTAACGCTGCCGGCTGAAAATAGCGTCGCGCATCCGGAAGTTCACCTTAGCTTTGCCCAGACCCAATTCCTCGGCTTTAGCAATGGCCGCGTCGATGGCTTCGCGGCAGGTCATGCCGTTCAGAAAACCGGAATTGATCATGACGCCCTCTTTGGTGGGATTGGCCCCCGCCTCCGGATCGGTACCTTCGATGACCGGACGGATCTCCAGACCGAAATGCTTTGCGAAGCGATAGTCGCGTTCGTCGGAAGCCGGTACGGCCATCACCACGCCCGTGCCGTAGCCGGCCAGCACGTAGTCGGCAATCCACAGCGGAATCTCTTCGTCGCTCAGCGGATTCTTGACATAACTGCCTGTGAATACGCCCGAAACGGTTTTGACGTCGCTCATGCGGTCCAGTTCCGAACGGCTCTTGGTTTCGTCCAGATAGGCTTCGACGGCCGCTTTCTGTTCGGGAGTAGTCAGGTCGGGGACCAGTTCGTGTTCGGGCGCGACCACCACGTACGTGACGCCGAAAATGGTGTCGGCGCGTGTGGTAAACGCGGTCAGCGTGATGTCTTTGCCCACCACGGGGAAGTTCAGTTCCGCGCCGTTCGATTTGCCGATCCAGTTGCGTTGCATGTCGACCATGGCGTCCGACCACGCCAGCGTATCCAGGTTGCGCAGCAGGCGGTCTGCATAGGCGGTGATGCGGAGCATCCACTGTTGCATTTTCCGACGTTCGACTGGATAGCCCCCCCGTTCCGACACGCCGTCTTTCACTTCGTCGTTGGCCAACACAGTTCCCAGCGCCGGGCACCAGTTCACGGTGGCTTCTGTCAGGTAGGCCAGCCGGTACTTGAGCAGCAGCGTTTGCTGTTCCTGCTCCGACATTTTCTGCCACGTCTCGGCCGAGAAGCGAGGCGTATCCTCATCGCTCACGGCCTGCACGTCCAAGTTGCCGTTGTGCGCGAAAGCATCGATCAGCGTAGCGATGGGCTCGGCCCGGTCGGTAGTCTGGTTGTACCAGGAATCGAACAACTGGCTGAAGATCCATTGCGTCCAGCGGTAAAACGAAGGATCAGACGTCTGCACCTCGCGATCCCAGTCGTACGAAAACCCGATGTTTTGTAGCTGTTCTTTGTAGCGACGGATGTTGTTTTCGGTCGTTATGGCCGGATGTTGCCCCGTTTCGATGGCGTATTGCTCAGCCGGCAGCCCAAACGCATCGAAACCCATCGGATGGAGTACGTTAAATCCTTTGTGGCGTTTGTAGCGCGCCACCACATCGGAGGCAATGTAACCCAGCGGGTGGCCGACGTGTAGCCCCGCGCCAGAAGGGTAGGGGAACATGTCGAGCACGTAAAACTTCGGTCGCGTAGGGTCGATCTCTGTCCGGTACGTGTGCTCGTTTCGCCAGTGTTGCTGCCATTTTTGTTCGATCGCTCGAAAATCGTATTCCATGAGTCGGGAGGAAAATTGGATAGAAAGGCTGCAAAAGTAGCGGAATTCGCCCGGAGGTCAAGAAGGCCCGGTGGGTTGGCAGGCATCCGGCCACAAAAGCGTGTTCAGACGCGACCTCCGGTCCACTCCTGTTTCAGGAGGCTGTAGACTTCCAGGTCGTGGAAGTGGTCGTGCAGCCACTCGCCAGCACGCTCGACGCCCTCCAGCCGAAAGCCCAGCCGACGGGGAAGGGCGGCACTGCGGTGGTTGCCCACGCCGCAGCGAATGCGGATGCTGTTGAGCTCGGTTTGGGTAAACAGGTGGTGGATGAGGGCGGTGCAGGCGCGCCGAATCAGGCCCTGGCCTTCGTGCGACTGGGCGATCCAGTATCCGATTTCGGTTTTCTGATTTGTGCGGTCGGTGTCGCGGGTGCCGATCAAGCCAACGTATGTGCGCTGGTAGAAAATCAGCATGACACATTCGCGTTGCTGGGGTGGCGTCAGCAGAACGGCCTGGATGAACCGTGCCGCGTCTTCTGCCCGTTGCATGTGCTCGACGAACGGCAACCACGGGTGCAGATGCGCGCGATTCTGATCGATCAGATGAAACAGCACCGAGGCGTGTCCCGGCCGTAGCGGATCAAGGCGAAGTTCATGGTCAATGGCGATGGAATGCACAACAGAACGAGCAGCGGGAAACGAACCCGGTGGATGGAAGAACAAGGCACTAAG
This sequence comes from Catalinimonas alkaloidigena, assembly GCF_900100765.1. NCBI lineage: Bacteria > Pseudomonadati > Bacteroidota > Cytophagia > Cytophagales > Catalimonadaceae > Catalinimonas > Catalinimonas alkaloidigena. The sequence continues at coordinate 382,270 of NZ_FNFO01000001.1, forward strand.
CTAAGCACGAGCACGGGAATCCGCTAACAGAGGCCGTGTATTCACGAGGATTTGTGGGTGCGGTCGTAGATGATATAACCCGCCAGCACGACCAGACTGGCCACCGAAACCCACAACAGCCCGGTGGTCAGCCGGTTGAAGTCGGCACCCAGCCAAGCAATCAGAACCGTCAGGGGCGTGATGCCCGCCAATGTAGCACCGGTAAACTTCCAGAAGCCCATGCCCATCAGACCAGCCACGAAGCTAATGGCGTCGTTGGAAAGAAACGGCGAGATGCGCGCAACAATGACGGCCCAGAAACCATACTCGCCCACGTACTTCTCTACTTTCTTTTCGGTTTTGCCTCCAATCAGCCGCTCGACTGTGTGGGCACCCAGCGCCCGCCCGAGCCAGTAGCCGAACGTTGCCGCCGTCGCCACCGCGGCGATGCACAGCAGCCCGCCCCACCACGGACCGTACGCCAGTACGGAGACGATCATGAGCAGGGGCGATGGGATTACGAGGAGAAACATCTGCGCGACCATCGCGGCCACGATCGCAAACGGGCCCCAGAAACCCAGCTGGCTTACCCAGCTCGAAATGCGTTGTCGGTCATCGCTGGTCAGCACGTCCCACGCTTCCTGCAAAAATTCCCGCACGGACGGGACCAAAAAGTAACAGCCCACGAGCCCCACCACTAGCAGCCCCGAGATGAGCAGCGGCAATTTGCTTTGGGAGGAGGCTTCGACTTGCGGAGCCGTAGCGGGTTGTGAACGGGATGTTTTGGTTTTTTCCTGGAGATCAGCCATGCGTAAAAAAGATACTTCTACCTTTTTACGTACGGTGATCTACCCGTAAGGATTAGCGGTTACGCCTGAATGCCGTAGATCTCCTGGTTAACGCGCCGGATGATGGCATCCCAGGCAAACTCTTGTTCGACCATTTGTTTGGCGGCCGTTTGCATTTGTTTGTAACGCGGCGTTTCCAGGAGGGCATCAAACTCCAGCATGCCTTTGGCGATGGCCTCCGGTGTGTTTTCCGGCAGCATCAGGCCGCATGCGTACTGGTCGATGTAGGGCTCCATGCCCGTTTCGCGGCTCACCAGCAACGGGACTTCCACGCTGGCGGCTTCCAGAATGGCGCGCGACAGACCTTCCCAGCGGGAGGTGTGCATAAACACATCCATGGCCTGGATCTGCGTCATCTTGGCGTCGCCGTACATGGCCCCCAAAAAATGGACGCGGTCGCCGATGCCCAGCCGCTGGGCTTCTTTTTCTACCTCCGGGCGGTCGCCCCCATCCCCAATAAAGTACAGGTCGCCTTTCCCGCCCTGTTTGCAATATTGCGCCACGCCTTCCATCATCAGGTCCAGCCCCTTCTGGTAGATCGACACACGGCCACAGAACCCGAAAATGGGCTTGCTCTTCATCGGGAAGGTCACCTTGTCTTGCAACGTGAAATTGAAATCCTGCCCGTTGGGAATAAAGAGCACCCGCTGTTTCGGGAACAGCGCCGCCAGGTCTTCTTCCTCCAGTGGACCCACCGCGTGCAACAACTCGGCGTCTTCGACCAGACGCGATTCGAAAAAGCGGATGTATACTTTTTTGAAGCGTGGGTTCTTTTTCAGGCTGACCGGATTGTAGCCGCTCCGGGGTGTCAGCGCATAAGGAATGTGCTTTTCTTTCAGAATCAGGCTGATCGCGTAGTACTCCGGGATAAAAACCGAATGAAAGTGAAAAAACGCGTTTTCCGGCAACGCGTAGAGGGCGTTGATCAGTTCTTTCGAAAGTTTGAACCGCAATTTCGTCGTGTCGAACAACCGCAGCGGGAACGTCGGGTTGCTCGTGTTCTGCTTTTCGGCCAGGGGCACAGCGCCCCACACTTCCACGTCCAGACCGCGCGCGTACTGGTACGTGGCCAGGTTAAAGACAGATTTGTTGACGCCGTTCATCGTGTTGGGATCGGCGTTTCCCAGGACGAAATGGATGATCTTCATCGGTGATTAAACGGCCTTTGACTGATACAGGTGATTTTTCTGGTGATACCAGTCGATAAATTTCTGTAAGCCTTCGCGTAGCGACGTGCTGGGTTCGTAGCCCAGTAGCTCCTTCGCTTTTTCGGTCGACGCGCAGGTAATCGAAACGTCGCCGGGCTGCATGGGCAACTGTTGGATGTTCGGCTCGCGGCCCAGCAGTTCGTACAGCGTATGAATCAGTTCAGACAGTTGGGTCGGCTTGTGGTTCCCCAGGTTGAACGTCTCGAACACCTTGGGCTGAGCTTGCACGTACTCGATGGCGCGGCAAATGCCATCCACCGTATCTTCCACAAACGTGTAGTCGCGGGCGGTGCTGCCGTCGCCGAACATGGTCAGGGGCTGGCCGTTCAGAATCTGCCGAACAAATTTATTGATGGCGAGATCGGGGCGTTGCCGTGGCCCAAATACGGTGAAGAACCGCAGGTTTACGGTATTGATGCCGTAGAGGTGATGGTACGTATGGTTCAGCAGCTCGCAGGCTTTCTTCGAAAACGCGTAGGGCGAAATGGGGTAATCCACGTTATCGGTCTCCCGAAACGGAATTTCTTTCCGGTTGCCGTAGACGGACGACGACGATGCGAAAACAAAGTTGCGCACCTGCTTTTCTTTCATCCACTCCAGCAGATAGTTCGTGGCCGACACGTTGTAGTCGAGGTACGAAAGCGGATTTTCGATGGAGGGACGTACGCCGGCTTTGGCCGCCAAGTGCATCACGACGTCGATCGGTTCGGTTACCTGCGCCAGCCCATTGGGTTGCGTCAGGTCCAGTTCCCGGAACGTGAAGTGGGGATGATCGCGTAAAGCGCTAAGGTTGTCTTCTTTGACCGCACGTGGGTAAAAAGGATCAAAATTATCGACGCCCGTGACGGCATAGCCGTCGCGGAGAAGGCGTTCGGCGAGGTGAGATCCAATAAATCCGGCGGAACCGGTTAACAGAATACGTTTCATCCGATAAACATTTTGGGGCAAGTTAGTAATTCTGTGACGATTCGTGTCAGGACCACCAGGCCAGTAACGTAAGATCAGCCACAAAACCCAGTCGTTTCCAGGCGTTAACACGAAATGCACTTGAGTGCATGAACTTCGTAAAAACCGGTTCTGTCGCCATCGCGGAACGAACGAAGCAGCATGTGGTGCACATTTCTTACGAAGGGAATGAGCGGTCGTAGTTCCTGGCACCGCCACCTATGCGTCATACAAACCTTTGTCTTGGAACCCCTCCCGTTCGGGGCGGGAAGCCCCGTCCAGGCCGTTTTCGGTGCCTGTTTCCTATCAATAAGCAAGTGCTTCTTCACTTCGCAAATCCGTAACAACGAAGCAGATGATGACGAAGGTAGTTTTAAAACATCAAATAAACTTTATCGCACGGGGATCTTTTCTACTTTCGTCCGGTAACTTTCTGGTACGCTATGCGCGCTTTGTTGATCGACTGCACCCTGGCTCAGCCAGCCTCGTCCGAAACGGAACACTTAATGGCACATGCCAAAGAAGCGTTCCGGCATCGGGGGTTGGCGATGCGGTCCGTACGACTGGCCGACTACACGGCGCTTCCTGGCAAGAGTCAGGCGTTTTTGCAATACTTGCGGCAGAGCGAGATTTTGCTGTTGGGCGTTTCGCCGCAGCACGATTCCTACCTGCATGATCTGCAGCGCGCGTTGGACCGCCTGCAACAACATAGCCAGCGGCAGCAGCGCAATCCTTTTGCGGGTAAAGTGGCGGGCGGCATGTTGATGAACGCCACCCCGCTGGGGCCTGAAATTATTCAGGAGGTGATGGCGCGCCTGACGTTGCTGGGCTGTACCGCGACTTCAGTCAACGATCTGCTGCTGGCCGACGGATTTCCGGCCGAAGCGCTTTCGCCGCGTCCGCATCCGGATCGGTATCCGGAAATTGACTACCTGGTGAGTAACCTGATTTATTTCGCCGGCCTGATGCGCCCCGAACCGGTACTGGTCAGGAGGGGATAGCCGCAGGAACCTTCTGCCAGACGGCGCTGTGCAGCAGACCGCGTTGCACCGAAGCCCGGCATTGCAGCGGCAGCGCTTCGAAGGCTGCGCGATAGGGCGGCAGTTGTCGGGCACAGACCTCACTCACCACGCCGAAAAAGCGATACATCCCCCAGATCAATCCCTGTTCCCACCAGAACGCCGGGCGACGTTCCGGCCAATCGAAGTCCGTGAAGAGCCAGTGTCCGCCGGGTCGGAGCGCCTGGTAGAGGCGCAACATGGCTGTTGGAAGGGCCTGGTTAGTGAACAAATCCAGCACAAAAAAAGTCAGTACAACGTCGAACGTCTCTTGTGGATGCAGGTCCGTTTCGGTACCCTGCCGGAACTCCACGCGTTGGTGCGCCAGCGGTTGGGTGCGCTGACGCGCGGCTTCCAGCATGGCGTGCGAGGCTTCCAGGTACACCACCGAAACCGCGGGATGCAGGCGCAGGACTTGCTCCAGCAACCAGCCCGAACCGCCCCCCAGCACCAGCACGCGACTGTGCGGAGGAATGTAGTGAAGAAACTGGGCCTGCGCACGGCGAAGGCGATTGCCAAACACAAGCGCGGCGAGGCCATCGTACCAGGGCGCAATCCGATCGAAGTTTCCGGTCATAGGTCGGGGGCTAAATTCGGCAGGAAGGTTGAATATTGCCGACGGTTTGCCTTACTTTTGATGATCGTTATTCCCATCTCCTTGCTATGCAGCCCTACTTACAACTACTTCAACGCCTGATCGACGAAGGAACGGTGAAAGAAGACCGGACCGGTACCGGCACGCTGAGCCTGTTCGGCTACCAGATGCGCTTCGATTTGTCAGAAGGCTTTCCGTTGGTGACCACCAAAAAAATTCACCTCAAGTCGGTGATTCACGAATTGTTGTGGTTCCTGAAAGGCGATACCAACATCGCCTACCTGAAAGAGCATGGCGTTCGGATCTGGGACGAATGGGCCGACGAACACGGCAACCTGGGACCGGTGTACGGCAAACAGTGGCGGAGTTGGGAAGCCCCCGACGGGCGTGTGATCGATCAGATCGGTCAGGTGGTGGAGAGCATTCGCCGGAATCCTGACTCGCGTCGCCTCATCGTTTCTGCGTGGAATCCTGCCGACATCGAGCAGATGAAGTTGCCGCCGTGCCACGCGCTTTTCCAGTTCTACGTCGCCAACGGCAAACTGTCGTGTCAGTTGTACCAGCGCTCGGCCGACGTGTTTCTCGGGGTGCCGTTCAACATCGCGTCGTATGCGCTGCTGACGATGATGATTGCGCAGGTGACTGACCTGGGCCTGGGCGAATTTATCTGGACGGGGGGCGACACGCATTTGTACCGCAACCACCTGGAGCAAGCTCAGCTGCAACTGAGTCGGGAGCCGCGTCCGCTGCCCCACATGCACCTGAACCCGGAGGTCAAAGACCTGTTTGGGTTCCGCTACGAAGATTTCCGGCTGGAGAATTACGATCCGCATCCGACCATCAAAGCGCCGGTAGCCGTCTAACTTATTTCTACTTATGAGAATCGTCAGAATCGTTCTGTTCAGCCTGTTGGCGATCGGTTTGCTGGTGGGCGCCTACGCGCTGTTCGGGAATTACAGTTCCGGAAGCCGGGCGGGCACGGTGGCCAAATTCAGTAGCCGGGGCGTCGTATTCAAAACCCTGGAAGGCCAGTTGAATGTCGGCGCGTTTTCGAATCAGGAGGGCACCTACGCACCCGAAATCTGGAATTTCTCCGTACACCGGGGGCAGGACGAAGTCATCGCGCAGCTGGAGGACGCACTGCTGGAAGGCTACCGCGTCAAGCTCTATTACCACGAAAAATTCTTTCGCTTCTTCTGGCAAGGCGACAGCAAATACTACGTCTACAAAGTAGAACAAGTCAAGAAACCCACTGCCGCTCCGGTCGCGGAATAACCGCTACGCCATTAGGCCTGAAACCAAAAAATCCCTCTCGGAAGCTTCAACACCGAGAGGGATTTTCGTAAGGACTCGCGCCGGACTATACGTGATCGACCGCCACGTGGTAGGTCGGATCTTCAATGATGTTCACTTCCACCAGTTTCTCGGCATCTTTCAGCAGCTTCCGGCAATCGGGGCTCAAGTGCTTCAGGTGAAGCGTTTTTCCGGCCTTCTGGTATCGTTCGGTGATGCGGTTCAACGCCTCCAGGCCCGACATGTCCACCACCCGGCTTTCACTGAAATCGATGACGACTTCGGACGGATCGCCCGGCACGTCGAACTTCTCCGTAAAAGCCGCTACGGAACCAAAAAACAGCGGTCCGTACATTTCATAATGTTTCACGCCCTGCGCATCGACGTACTTGCGCGCCCGGATGCGCTTGGCGTTTTCCCAGGCAAATACCAGGGCCGAGATGATCACGCCGATCAGCACCGCCAGCGCCAGGTTGTGCAGGAAGACGGTCACGGCTGCGACCACCACCATCACCAGCACGTCGTGCAGCGGCATCCGCCCGAAGGTTTTGAGGCTGGCCCATTCGAAGGTGCCGATGGCGACCATGATCATGACGCCGGTCAGGGCCGCCATGGGCAATTGCTCGATCAGGGGTGCCCCAAACATGATAAACAGCAGCAGCATAACCGCCGCAAAGACACCCGATAGCCGCGCCCGCGCGCCCGACGAGATGTTGATCAGACTCTGGCCGATCATGGCACACCCCCCCATACCCGAGAAGAGACCTGAGGTGAGGTTGGCGAGGCCTTGCGCCACGCACTCTTTGTTGCCGCGCCCCCGCGTCTCGGTAATCTCGTCGATCAGGTTGAGCGTCAGCAGACTTTCGATCAAGCCCACGCCCGCCACAATGGCCGCGTACGGCAGCACGATCCAGAGCGACTCCAGGGTGAACGGAATGGCCGGCAGGTGAAACGGCGGAAATCCACCCTGAATGGAGGCTATGTCGCCCACCGTGCGGGTGTTGATGCCCAACCCAATGGCAATTGCCGATACGACCAGAATGGCCGCCAGCGACGCCGGAAAGGCTTTGGTCAGGCGGGGTAACCCCCAGATAATCAGCATGGTCAGGCCGACCAGCCCGAGCATGATCCAGAGGTCCGGACCGCTCATCCAACGGAGTTCGCCGCTAGCATCTACGGTCTTGAACTGAACCAGCTGCGCCAGGAAAATCACGATGGCGAGTCCGTTGACGAACCCGAACATGACCGAGTGCGGTACCAGCCGGATGAACTTGCCCAGCCGCAGCAAACCCGCTGCGATCTGCAGCAGACCCGCCAGAATCACCGTGGCGAAGACGTACTCCACACCGTGGTCTTTCACCAGACTGATCAGCACGACGGCAACGGCCCCGGTGGCTCCGGAAATCATGCCGGGGCGTCCGCCCAGCACAGACGTGACCAGTCCCATGACAAAGGCCGCATACAGTCCCACCAGCGGCGATACGCCCGCAATCAAGGCGAATGCCACCGCTTCGGGCACCAGGGCCAGGGCGACGGTAAGTCCCGAGAGAATTTCGGTCTTGTAGTTGACAGGCTGACGGAGGTCAAACAAGCGAAGGTATTGCTTCATAACGTAAAACAGACAAAGGACGGCCCTGACTGCAGAACAGCCCCAAGCAGCGGGATTGGTTTAGGATAAAAAGCGATCACCCGGGTGGGTGGAAAACGTAGGTGTATCGCCGTTAAAATTTTGCCGCAAAAGTAACCCAATCTTGCCGGAAATGGTGCTCTGATGTAGGAATATGCCCAACCCCTAGGAACAACATCGCCCGAAAACTTACACGGACCGAATCCTCTCCGAAAGAACAGAGAACCTCATGCTCAGAAGGTTAGAATGACTTCGACGCGAAAAACGTTCAATCGGGCAGGAGGGAAGCCGGCAGTGCGGCAGAATACGAGGCGCCCGCAAACGCCAGCAGTGGTACGACACCCGAGGCATTGGTGCTGAACACGTGCGTTGCTTTCTGCAACTCATCGGGACGGAACCGCCCTTCGCGAATGGTCCACCCCTGAGCACGCGCCCGTTGCAGTACCTGACGGCGCATCACGCCCGCAATGCAGCCAGTGTCGAGCGAGGGAGTGTAGAGTTGCTCTTCGATGATCCAGAACAGGTTGGCCATCGTGCATTCGGACAGGTACCCGCCGTGGTCAAGCAGCAGCAACTCGTCCAGCCCCCGGCGTGCGCGTTCCAGACCCACCATGACGTAGGGCAGGGCGTTGCCGGTTTTAAAACGCGACCACGGCGAAGCCATCAACTGCACCGTTTCGCTGAGGGCTACGTGCTGTTTCGGAAGCGGCGGTGTCGTAGGGGCGGCGGCCGTTTCGACCCAAAAATCGATATCCCGGTGGGTGGGCGTATACAAACCGCCGGGCTTGCGCACGACGCGCAGACGGATGCGCGCCCGTTTGGACGCGAGTTGGTTGTGCTGTAGTAAGGTCTGAATGAACGTATGGACACGCGTGGCGGTAAAGCCCGCCGGGGCTTCCATGTAAAGCGCCTCTATGCCCTGTGTCAGCCGTTCCCAGTGATCGTCCCAGAAGCGGACCTCGCCCTTCCGAAAAATCATGGTTTCGAACAACGAGTCGCCGTAGGCAAACGCACGGTTGTCGGGGCCTAACCGGAGTTGATCCGGGGTCAGTACGTCGAAATTGTAACCCACCGCGTTCATCGCAGGTAGTTCTTGAGCAGCGTGACTTCCAGGTTTGGCGACACCCGGTCGTACAGAATGCGGTAGACCGCCTGCGTGATGGGCATCACCAGCCGGTGGCGTTTGATCAACTCGTGGATGCTTTTGACGGCGTAGTAGCCTTCCGCCACCATGTCCATTTCGAACTGCGCCGATTTCACGCTGTAGCCGCGACCGATCATGTTCCCGAACGTGCGGTTCCGGCTGAATTGCGAATAGGCCGTCACCAGTAGGTCGCCGACGTAGGCCGATTCGTTCAGATTGCGATGCGTCGGGCAGACGGCGTCCAGAAACGTCCCGATTTCGCGCAACGCGTTGGCGACCAGAATGGCCTGAAAATTATCGCCGTAGCCCAGGCCGTGGCAAATCCCGCAGGCAATGGCGTACACATTTTTCAGCACCGCGGCGTATTCGATGCCCCGCAGGTCGGGCGAGGTGGCCGTCGAAACGTAGCGGCACCGCATCAGGTCGGCCATCCGGTGCGCCTGCGCTTCGTCAGGTCCCGCCAGGGTCAGGTACGATTGCCGCTCCAGCGCTACCTCTTCCGCGTGGCACGGCCCCGCAATGATGCACAGGTCGCGTTCCGCCACACCATAGCGGTCTTCCAGCAAATCGGTCACGAGGCAGTGGCTTTCGGGAATCATCCCCTTGATGGCCGATACCACCAGTTTCCCTCGGAAATCGGCCGGACCAAGCCCCGCCAGGGCATCTTCCACAAAAGCTGCCGGGACGGCCAGTACCACGATGTCGGCATCCGACAGCGCCTCCTTCAGATCGGTCGTCGGGGTAATCTTCGTGCGATCCAGGCTAACGTCGCTCAGGTAGCGCGGATTGTGCGCATACTGCTGGACGTGGGCTACGGTTTTCGGATCGCGCAACCACCACCGGATGCGCACCGACTGTTCCGAAAGAATTTTCAGGATGGCAGTGGCCCAGCTTCCACCACCGATCATGGCCATTGAAACGGGTGAATCAGGCAAAACTCAGGTTACATTGATGAGGCCGCATAGTACCCAAAAACCAGCAGGAGGGCAAAGCCCACGGCCGGTGGCGCAGTGATTTCCACCGTCTTAAAAGACTAGCGAGCGGTTCTCTAACTCACTGCTTTGGCGGGTTGCGGCTTTTTTTCGTCCGGAAGCGGTGCCCCTTTCACGGGATGGCGTCGCCAGTAGTTCGCCAGGATGGAACCGGAGATGTTCATCCAGGGACTGAACACCGCCGCGGCCAGGCCGACGGTGCCGAGTTTGCCCATCGCCCCGGCCAAGCCGGAGGCCATGCCACCGTTTTGCAATCCCACTTCCAGCGCCATTGAGCGGGCTGAGTTTCGGTCCAGCCCCAGGGCGCGGCTCAGCCAGTACCCCAGCACGTACCCGGCGGCGTTGTGCAAGACCGCCGCCAGAAAGAGGATGAAGCCCACCTGCAAGAGGTTTTCGCGACCGGCGGCCGTAGTAACCGTCGTGAAATAGACAATGCCGAACATCGAGAGATAAGGCATCCACCGATCGAGCTGCGGCAGACGTTGGGTCAGGTAATGGTAACCGCCCCCCACCGCCACTGCACCGGCAAAGAAGCCCAGAATTTCGACTGATTGCAAAACCGCCGCGGGCAGATGCGCCTGCAGCCATGCCCAAGTGCCCATGGGAAGCAGGATGAGCCAGACCAGACAGGCCGCCGTGATAATCAGCACCCGGCGTTCTCCTTGTCGGGAAGCGGTTTTGAGGTAATCGTGCAACAGGGCCGCCCCGATGGGAACGAGCACGATTTTGACGATCTGCATCATCATGTCCAGCAAACGCACCTCGACGAGCGTGCCCGCCAGCAGTTTCATCATCAGCGGCGTCATCAGCGGAGCCGCCAGCGTTGCCATTGCCGTGACGGTCACCGACAACACCAGATTGGCTCGTGCCAGGTAAACCATCACGTTGGACGCCAGTCCGCTGGAGCACGCCCCGATCAGCACCACCCCGGCGGCAATTTCCGGCTCGAACTGAAACACCTTCGTCAGCAGGAAACCGACCACCGGCATGATCGAAAACTGACAGAGCAGTCCTACCAGCACGCCGCGCCCGGTCGTCGCCAGCCCGGCAAAATCGCGGAGGCTCATCTGGATGCCCATTCCGAACATGACCAGTTGGACGACCAGCAAAATCAGCCACGGGTTGCGCAGGTCGAAGTCGCCCCAGTGCAAAAAAGCCGCCGGGTAGAGCATGCCCGCCACCACGGCCGTGATGATCCAGGCGGTGTACTGATAGCCCTGCAACGCCGGAATCGCTCCGAGCCCGACCGACAGGCCGACAGACAACGCCACCGCCGCCGGTTGCCACAGCGCAGGCTGAGCCATGAACAACCCCACTACCAACAGCAGCAATGCCGCAGCGGCAAGACCCAGGCAGATTTTCCGGAACAGGATCATGAGAGCACCGTCGCCAGGTGTTTGATCGCCTGCGGCGGACTGGCCAGAATCGGTACGCGCTTGTCGGCTTCGGCAAGCGTGTCGACGACCCGTGCCATGGACGCCTGCGCCAGCAGAATGACGTCCACTTCCTGCGCCAGTTCCCGCAGGGCATCGCCTACCATTTGGTCGTGTTTCGCCGCGTCGCCGCTCATCAGCGCCTCGAAGGCCCCTTCACAAAGGCGGGAAGTGAGTTCAATCGCTTTACCGGCCACGGCAGCCCGCCGCCGCACCAGATCGCTGGTCGGCTCCAGGGTGGTCGGCAGGGTTGCGATGACGCCGATTTTGCTACCGGTCTGTACCGCCAGATCGACCATGGGCTGGTCGACGCGCAGCACCGGAACGCCGGAAAGACCCGCCGCCGTTTCGACTGCCGCCCCGATGGACGAGCAGGTGACCAGAATCTGATCGGCTCCGGCCGCTTCGGCCGAACCGACGTAGTCGACCACGCGCCGGGCGGTCGCCGCCGTAAGCGTGCCCTTCGCGATTACATCTTTGATCAGGCTGTCGTCTACGATGTTGAAGACCTTGACGTCGGGCAACCATTCCTGGCAGAGCTGTTGAAATACCGGAACCAGCGTCGCGGATGTATGAATCAAACCTAGGGTTTTGGACATGATGGAATAACGAGTTAGTAAGAAGGTTAAAGATGAATGGGTGGGTCTCAATCAGGTAGCTTGAGTCCAAAGTCGAAGCGCTCGTGGACGATGCGTTTCAGCAGCCCAAGCTGTCCGCAGTGCCACATGGTGTGGCTGATATTCCAGTTGAGGGCTTCGAACTTGGTTTTTGCAATGGGATGGGGCACCTGCGTAGGTTCCAGGGGGCGTTGCAGGTCGTCGGGCGTTAGCCCGTTGATGACGCGAAGCGACGTTTGCTCGACGAGTTGAAGCTGCGTCTGCAACGTTTCCGGCTTGGTTTTGCCTAGGGACTGTTGCGGCGGGGCGCTGGTAAAAAGAGCAGCGTAGTCGCGCAACGGAACCTGCTGGTGCACGCCCGCAGGGTGTCCCGTGATGGTGATGATCGAATGGAAGAAAATGCTCATGATCAGATGCCCCGCCTGCCAGGTCACGCTGGTGTCCACCACGGACGGAATCTGGTCCCAGGTTTCGTACGGAATGCTGTGGAGCAGCGTGTTGGTCCAGGCATAAGCCTCTTCCGTTTGCTTGGCAAGTACTTCGACTTCGTTCATGGCACTTCTGGAATACGATCTATCAGAATAATGACTTATGAATGTGTAGGGTGCAGCGCCGGTTGTTTGCCCTCCAGCACCGTTCCGAAGTAGTCTTCCCGGCCGACCTGACCGCCTTTGAAGTTGACTTCCCGTCCGTCGACCGGCGAGTTGGGCGCGTACGCACGACACAGCGGAGCGCCGGGCGAAAGCGGCGCGATCATTTCGACGGCTTCGATGCCTAGCGCGCGGGCCGCAAAGCTGGACGTATCGCCCCCGGCCACCACCAGGCGTTGCACTCCGGTTCGGGCAACCACGTTCCGCAGGATGGTGCCGAGCGCGGTCCCGTATAACTGGGCGGTGCGTTCGCGAAGGGCACTGGCGTCGAGGCCCTGTTGGGCAAAGATTTCGTTGGTCGCGGAGGCGTTTTCGCCGCCGTTCGTATGCAGAATCACATGGCGTCCGTCGTTGACCTGTTCAGTGATAGTCGATGCATAACCGTCCAGAAGGGCTGCATCGTCGGGACGGGCGGCCAGCGCAGCAGTGTCCAGCACCACTTCCCGAAACCCCTGCGACAAGGCCCAGGCGATCTGCCCGGACGTGACCGGCGAGCAGCTTCCCGACGCGACCAGCAACGGCTCTGCCCGGCCGGGATCGGCCCATGCGGTCTGCGGTTGAAGTTGTTCGGCCTGTTGCCAGTGGGCACCCAACGCCATTTCGATGCCGGAAGAGCCAACCGAAAACAGCGGTGCTTGCGGTGAAGCGTAGCGGTCAATCAGACGACCGATGCCCGCCAGTTGAGACGCGTACATGGCATCGAACAAGACCACCTCAGCCCCTTGTTGCATCAGCTGGTCGAGTGCTGATCGGGCTTCTGGTTCGGGTAGCGCGATGTGTAACAGGTCAAAAAGGCCAATGCATTTGTCGGTCTGTCGGCCCAGGTGCAGCCGCAGGTCACTTTCGTCGGCGGGTGTAACCGGATGCTTACGCATCGACGGATGGCGGTCGAGCCGGTGAATGGTACCCGTACTGCCGATGCCCATGCGGGCAAACAGGTTGCCAAACGCACAATACCGACCCAGCGGCGGTGCGGCTACCAGCAGCGGAACAAACGGAGCCTGAAAGACGTCCGCGCCCACGTCGATGGCTCGCCCGATACTGCCGATGGTCGGCGAGGAGTCAAACGTGGAGCATACTTTATAATGCACGTGCGGAGCCCCCAACTGCCGCAACTGCCTGAACGCCGGACGCAACGTCGCTTCCATTTGGGCAGGGGCCAGTGAGCGAGTCATGCCCGCCACCCCGATGGCCCGCAGGCCGTCGTAGCGCGCCAGTTGCTCGGGCGTGGGCGGCTCAATGAAGAGCGCGGTTTTCGCTCCGGCCCGGCTCAGAAACTCCAATGCGTCGGTCGAACCGGTGAAGTCGTCGCCGTAAAAGGCCAGCAGTAAATTGTGGGGCCGTTCGCTCATTTCTTCTTTCCGAATTTGGCGACAGATTTGGCGAAAACGGGCGAGCGTTTCGCCGCTTCTTCAACCGAAAGCCCCTCTACGGCGGCTTCCCACGCATCGCGCAGCGCCGCTACGCCTCCGGCGGGTCCATCGGGATGGGCCATGATGCCGCCACCCGCCATGTATAAGAGATCAGTAGTTTGCGTACGGCGGTAGGTTTCCGGAGCCTGCCCGCCCCATTGACCCGACGAAACCACGGGCAGAATGGAGTAGCCGCCGAGGAATGGTTGCAGACCCGCCTGGATGGAGCGCACGACCGAGTCGTCCGATTCCCAGAATTTATTCTGGATGCCGTTCACGTGAATTTGATCGACCCCGGCCAGTCGCCAGAGCTTCTGGTAGGCCGGAAACTCGATGCCCAGCAGCGGATGCCGGTTCAGCATGCCCCAGCCGTTCCGGTGGCCGTGGATGGCCAGTTGTCCCTGGTCGCAGATTTTCTTGACGCCCGCAAGCCCCACGCTGTTCAGGCTGATCATGGCGCAGGTGCCGCCCGATGCCACAATCTTTTCGTAGCGCCGCAACATCGAATCGATTTCGTCGCTGAGGTTGAAAGCGTACATCACCTTCTTTCCCGTGCGGTCGGCGTGGTCGTTAATCACACGCATGATGGTGTCGACCCGCGCTTCGAACGGCGAGTTGGCCGACGCCGACAGCAGTTCGTCGTCTTTAATAAAGTCGATGCCCGCTTCGGCCAGCGTTTTCACGAGGTCGGCGGTTTGAGCAGGCGTCATGCCGATGCTGGGTTTGATGATCGTCCCGATCAGCGGCCGGTTCTGCACGTCGGTCAGCCGACGACACCCCTCGATGCCGAACTGCGGTCCCCGAAAATGATCGGCGAACGAGCGTGGCACCTCCAGGTCCATCAGCTTCAGGCCGGTAAATTGCGTGATTTCGTACAAATTGCCCTGTAACGTGGACACCATCGTCGGCAGGTTGTAGCCGAAGTTCTCGATCGACCAGGAAACCTCGACGTAGGCCTGATGGTAGGTACCGGTTTCGGAGGTCGCGCCGGGAATGGCCGGGGTGGTCACGGTCGCGACGGGCGTAATCGCTTCGACGCGGGCGGCAAAGCGTTCTTTCAGTTCCTCGGTTTCGCCGGGCACGGCCACGAACGTACCGGACGATTGCTCGCCGGCCAGTACCTGGGCGGCCTTCTCGACGGCGTACGGCGTTTCAATAAAATAACGGGCGGTAATTCTTTCCATAAAAGCGAATGATCAGCGCCGACAGCGGGCGAATGGCGCTACCGGGGTTGAAGCTGTTGTCGCCAGGAAAGAGGCCGAACGGCGGGGGATATACCCTGCGTGCGATCAGAGATGCTTGCGGGCGCGTTACCGATGGCGGCGCGCGATGCGCTCGTAGTTGCGGTACGCAAACAGGCGTTTGCCCGTAGCCTGTTCTATCTGGTGCAACAGCCGGTCTTTCAGCGACATGGTAGAGCGACTGGGGTCGTACGTGAAATCCCAGTTTTTCTGACGGATGGTGTCTGCCATCACCGCCGGATGCGATCCTTCAAAACGCTCCAGTAGGTCGACGTCGTTGTAATCGAAATCCTGTTCAGACGCGGCGTGTTGTTTGAGCCACTGGTCCGCGTGCCAGAAGCGGTGGAAGAAATTCCCTTTTTTGCGCATCAATTGCGGGTCGCGCACATACGAGTAGTGGTAAATCGGCACGTCGATCTCGACGACTTTAAGCTTGGTGCCTTTCTCTCCGGCATCGTAGGCGGCTACCGACGGGTACTTCCGAAACCCCTGCGAGTCCCGGTACGAGCGGATGCCCAGCCCGGTTTTGAAGGCCCGGATTTCGAAAGGATGGGTGCGGCGGGTGCGGCGGATGTAGTGGTAATCGCCCCAGAAATGGTAAAACGGAAACAGTAGTCCCTCTACGTCCGGGCGGTCGGCAAAGTAGGTCAGGTGGTCGCGAAGGGCGGGAAGGTCGTTTTCGTGCAACACCTCATCGGCCTGTAGGTGGAAGGCCCAGCCTTCGGTGATCTGATCCAGGCCCAGGTTCGACTGCTGGGCGAAAATTTTGCCCCCTTCCCGCAGTTGCATGTCCCACTGCGTGTCGATGATGCGAACCTTGGGCGAATCCAGGGCTACGATGGCCTCGCGCGTACCGTCCTGCGAATCGCCCACCACCACAATGTGCTCGTCGACCACAGGCAGGATCGACTTGATCGAAGCCAAAAAAGGGTAGCCGTAAGTCAATCCGTTGCGGACGTAGGTGAAGCCGGTTACTTTCATCAGAAAGGGGTTTGGAGCAGAAAAGAAAAGCCGGGCATGTTGCGATGCCCGGCCTCAAAAATGGAGAAAAATTAGGTTACTGGCGTGCGGCCACCTGGTCTGGCGAAGCGTCCGATCCTTCTTTTTTCTCTTCGATGCGCACGTCATCGCCGTCTTTCAGCTTCTGAGAAACGGTGCGGAACGGACCCGACACCACCACTTCGCCTTCCTGCAAACCCGACAGAATCTCGATGTTGTCGAAGTCGCTGATGCCAGTTTTCACGGGGCGGCGCTCGGCTTTGCCGTCTTTCACCACGAACACTACTTCGATGGGCTCGGCTCCGGGGCGAGTCTCCTGGGTGTTAGACGAGGCGTTCGGTCCCTCGTTGTTCTCACCCGGTTTTTTGTCGTCGTTCGGGCTGCGGGTCGTAACGGCCGCCAGCGGAACCGACAGCACATCCTGCCGGCGATCGGTGATGATTTCGACGGAGGCGGTCATGCCGGGACGGAACGGCGACACGGTTTTGATGCCTTCGGCCAGGTCTTCGTACGATTCGTTCAGGATGCGCACCTTCACTTCAAATTCGGTAACGGCGTCGGTAGTCAGGGCCTCGTTCGCGGTGTTGGCGATGGACGTCACAATGCCTTTGAATTCCTTGTCCAGGTACGAGTACGAGTCGACGTCGATGCGGGCCGTGTCGCCCACCTGCACCCGGATGATGTCGTTTTCGTTCACGTCGACCGCCACTTCCATATTATTGAGGTTGGCAATGCGCAGCATTTCCGTCCCGGCCATTTGCGACGTACCGACCACGCGTTCGCCCAGTTCGACGTCGAGCTTGGAGACCGTGCCGCTCATGGGCGCCAGAATGGACGTGCGGCGCAGGTTCTCCTGGGCTTCGTCGACGCCGGCCTGTGCGCTCGATACGTTGTAGCGGGCGGCCTGCGCATTTTGCCGGGCCGATTCTACCTCTTTCTGCGCCACTTCGTAGTCGGTCTTGATCTGTTCCCAGTCGGCTGCCGAAATCACTTTCTGTTCGAAGAGCGACTTGTTCCGCTCGTAGTTGGCCTTTGCCTGGGCAAAGCGTGCTTCGGACTGCGCCACGGCGGCAGTAGCCTGCGAAAGGTTGGCGCGGTTGGTATTCAGGTTGGCCACGGCCCGGTCGACCAGTGACACGTAGTTGTCGGGGCGGATCTTCAGCAGCAGCTGTCCTTCTTTTACCGAGTCGCCTTCTTTGATGAGTAGTTCCACGATTTCGCCCGAAACGTCCGGCGAGATTTTGACTTCTACCTCGGGTTGTACTTTGCCGGAAGCGCTCACCATTTCGGTGATGTTGACCCGCTTGACGGGCGCGGTAGAGACCTGTTCGCCATTGGGTTCGCCCACCCAGCCCTGGCGCTTGGCCACCACTACGAAGAGGACCAGGACGACCAGCACGACGCCTAAAATGATAAATATCCGGTTGCTAGATTTTTTAGCCATGAGTTGCAAGTGAGTAGAGAGGTGAAGGATCGGGGACGCGGGTTGATCGGCACCCGATTAAAGTTTAATGGGCTTTCCTTCGTAGAAATCAAGCACTTTCTTTTTAAAGATGTAATCGTATTTCGCCTCCAGCAGGTTCGACTCTGCGTTGTTCAGGTTGTTGCGCGACAGCGAATAGTCGAGGGCGTTGAGCGCACCGACGTTGAACCGTTGCTCGGCCACCCGGGCGTTTTCGCGCAGGGCGGTGATCTGGCGCTGCGAGGCGGCGTACCGCTTGGCGGCGGCCCGGGCGTCGTTGTACGCCTGTTCGATGGTCTGGCGCAACTGGTTGCGGGTTTCCTGGGCGGTGATTTGGGCGCGGCGGGCGTTGATGTTGGCGTTGGCCACGTTGGTGCGCGCCTGCCAGTTGTTCAGAATCGGGATGGTCAGGCTCAGGCCCACCGATTGGTTGAAGTTGCTGTTGATCTGCTCCCAGAACGGCACCTGTTCTACCCCCCCCGAACCGCTCGACCCGGATTCGAACAGCGAGGCCGGTACCGGCAAGTAGCCTTCGTCGCGGGTCTGGATGTAAATCAGGTTGGGGCTCGAGGGTTCCGACGAACTGGTCAGCGTGCGTACACGTGCACTGGAAAAGCCCGAAAACAGGCTGCCGTTGAGCGATAGACGCGGATAGTACTGGCCTTTGGCAACCTTCAGGTTCCAGAGCGCCCCTTCGACCCGTAGGTCGGCCGCTTTGATCTGAGGTTGGGTGTTGACCGCTTCCAGGTACACGGCGGTGGGCAGGCTGAGTTCGATCTGATCGGTAGCCAGCAGGTCGTCCAGCTCCGGCGTCACGACGTTGAAATTATCGCTGACCGGGAGTTGCAACAGTTGCTGCAATTGCAATTCGGCCAAATCGAGTTGGTTCTGCGCGTTGATCACCGACAGTTCATCGGTAGCAAGTTGCGATTCCAGCTCCAACAGGTTGGCTTCCGGCGCGGCTCCGGCGTCCACCAGGCGGCGGGTGCGTTCCGTCTGCTCCTGCGAGTTGGCCACCTGATACTGCGCCCGCTGCAACAGCTCCTTGGCCAGCAGAATGTTCAAGTAATTGGCCGCCACACTCAGGCGGGTGTCGTTGCGGGCCGTTTCGATGTCGGCCTTCGAGGCGTCGAGTTCGCTTTTCTGAGCCTTGATCGACGTCCGGTTGGCAAACCCGTTGAAGAGCGGCACGCTGGCCTGCACGCCGAAGTTGTTGGTGCGGATCTGCTGGTTGATGAACGTGTTGGTGGTGGGGTCGGCGTTTCGTCCGAACTGGTAGTTGTGGCTGGCCTGTGCGTTGAGGGTCGGGGCCAGGTTGATTTGCGACTGCAACAGCGCCGCATCCGACTGCTCGGCGTTGAGCGCGGCACGTTGGATGGTCAGGTTGTTCTCGACGGCATAGTTGACGGCTTCTTCCAGCGTCCAGACCCCTTTGGAGGAGGTCTCCTGTGCTTGCGTGGCAAAAAAAGGACTGCCCAGCAGAAGCATTAGGCAAAGCGTACGGATGTTCATGGTGATCGGAGGATAAGGTCAGGCGTCAGATGAAACGATAGAACAGCGCGGAAACGAAACGTTGTGTACCCTACAAAGTCCGTTTCTCTCGCTAGCAATATTACCCATCGTTCTACAAACCCAAAGAGCCAGTAGTACCAATGGTAGCAGAATCGTGTGAGCGGAAAGAATGGCGTGGTCCCCCGGAGGAGGGGAAGCGTGTGGGCATCGGGGCGTGCCGGTCGGCCTGCAAAGTGCGCCGCAGGCGAAGTGCCGGAAAAATTCCCGCATCGATCGATTAAACCGCGCAGACCAGGCCGATCGGGTTGGTGCAGTGCGGGTTCCTGCTAGTTTTGTGTATCTTGCCTTTCTGCAATTGTTTTACTGTCCGACCTCCTTTTGATTTCCTACGGAACGCTATGAAAAATTTTGTTCGCCTGTACATGGTCCTGTGTCTGTGCGGTCCGATTTTCCAGACAAGCGCTCAAGCTCCCGATGCGGCATCGATCCGGCAACAGCTGGAACGGCTCAATACCTGTGCCACGGTGCTGTACATGGCGGCGCACCCCGACGATGAAAATACGGCGATGATTGCCTGGCTGGTGGGCGAACGCCACGCCCGCACCGGCTACCTGGCGCTGACGCGGGGCGACGGCGGGCAGAACCTGATCGGCCTGGAATTGCGCGAGCAGTTGGGCCTGATCCGCACGCAGGAACTGCTGGCGGCTCGGCGACTCGACGGTGGCGAGCAGTTCTTCACCCGGGCGAACGATTTCGGCTTCTCGAAGTCGCCGGAAGAGGCGTTCGAAATCTGGGGAAAAGATCAGGTGTTTTCCGATGCCGTGTGGGTTATTCGCAACTTTCGACCCGACATCATCATCGCCCGCTTCCCGACCAACGGCGACGGCGGACACGGCCACCACACGGCCTCGGCCATTCTGGCGGAAGAGGCCTACAAAGCCGCGGCCGATCCCAAGCAATTCCCGGAACAACTGAAATACGTCAAGCCCTGGCAGGTCAAACACGTGTACCAGAATGCCTGGCAACCGAAAGACTCCAGTTCCGTCATCCACGTCGATCTGGGAACCTACAATCCTGTGCTGGGCAAATCGTACGGCGAAATTGCCGCCGAAAGCCGGAGCATGCACAAAAGCCAGGGCTTCGGCGCGGCAAAGCTGCGCGGCAAACGCATCGATTTTCTGAACGTGATGGCCGGGCCGCCGCTCAAAGGCGACGTGACCAAAGCCGATCCGTTTCAGGGCGTGGACCTGACCTGGGGACGCATCAAAGGGGGCAAAGCGGCCGGGGAACTGGTGGCGCAGGCGCTCCGCGCGTACGAGCCGGCGCATCCTGAGAAACTGTTGCCAACGCTGGCCGCCGCCTATCGGGAGGTGCAGAAGCTGCAAGATCCTTACTGGAAAAGCCTAAAGTCAGCGCAACTGCAAAAGCTGATGACCGACTGTGCCGGTTTGTGGCTAGAGGCGCGTACGCCCAGCATTTACGTCTCACCCGGCGACAGCCTGGTGGTGACAGCTACGGCCATCAACCGCCTGGGAGCCCCCGTTACGTGGCAGAAAATTGCCTTTCCGAGCAACGTGGATACGTCCATGGCGCTGGCCTTGCCGACCAACGAGGTAACGTCGTTTACGCGGGCGTTGGTGGTGCCGTCGGAAACGCCGGTCTCGCAGCCGTACTGGCTGGAAAAAACGCCGACCCTGGGCCTCTATCAGGTAGACGACCCGCAGAAGATCGGGCAACCCGAAAGTTCGGCTCCTTTTTCCGTAGGCATGGACCTGGAAATCGTAGGCGTACCGCTGCACTACGACGTGCCGTTGCGCTACGTGTGGGTCGACCCGGTGCAGGGCGAGTTGCAACGCAACCTGGCCGTGCGCCCCCCGGTAATGGTCAACTTGGCCGAAGACGTGATTACGTTCGTAAACGGCGAAACCAAACCGGTCACGATCCGACTGAAGGCCGGACGCGATAGCCTGTCCGGCGAAGCCCGATTGCAGGTCCCGGCCGGATGGACAGTGAGCCCGGCACAGCAGGCATACGCCATTGCCCAAAAAGAAGGCGAGGTTCGCCTCACCTTTCAGGTTTCGCCGGGCCGTAGCGCCGGAAACAGCACCGAAACGCTCCGCGCTGTGGCCACGACCGGCGATGGTCGCACTTACGACCGGGGCCTTCTGACGGTAGATTATCCACACATTCCGGTACAGACGCTCTTTCCGCCCGCAGAAGCCCGGCTGGTGAAGCTGGACATGCAGGTTGCCGGGCGCAACATCGGCTACATTCCCGGTGCGGGCGATAAAATTCCGGACGGATTACGGCAGGTGGGCTATCAGGTAACGGAACTGAGTGATGCGTACCTGGCCGAAGGCGATCTGTCGCGTTTCGATGCGATTGTGGTCGGCATCCGGGCCTACAACGTGAACGACCGGATGGCCTATTACCAGCCCCGGTTGTTGTCATACGTAGAAAAGGGCGGCGTGCTGGTAGAACAATACAACACGAGCTATGGTCTGAAGCTGCCGCAAATCGGCCCGTACGAGTTCACCATCGGGCGGCGCGAGCGCGTCACGAAAGAAGAAGCGCCCATTACGTACCTGAACGCCAAGCATCCGCTGTTGCACTATCCCAACGAACTGACCAAAGCCGATTTCGACGGCTGGGTGCAGGAGCGAGGCCTTTATTTTGCTAACAAATGGGACACGCGGTACGACACACTTCTGGTGGCGAACGATCCGGGCGAGGAGCCGATGGCGGGGGGATTGCTGTATACCAAGTATGGCAAAGGGGCGTTCGTGTACACCGGCTATTCCTTCTTTCGGCAGTTGCCGGCCGGAGTGCCCGGGGCGTTTCGTCTGTTCTCCAACCTGCTGGCCGGGGGGCTGACCGAACCACGAAAAGCCGACGAGGGAACCGCAGAAACCGGGAAATAATCCCTTTTCGAGAACGATTTTTGCTCCGACCTCTTCAACATTCTGTATACAACCCACTTTGATTTTGAGTCACGAACTTCCACCCGACGAAAAACCGCCCTTCTTCCGAACTTGGCCGCACTTGTATACCGCCGTGCTGATCCACCTGGTCGCGCTGGTGCTTTTCTTTTACTGGTTCACCCACCATTATAACTAGACAACCACCGCATGCGCACGCTCGATTGGATTGTGCTGGTCAGTACCCTGGTTTTTATTGTAGTCTACGGCATCTGGAAAACGCGCGGCAACCGCGACATGCAGGGCTATTTGCTCGCTAACAAATCCATGCCGTGGTACGTCGTCGGGCTGTCGATCATGGCGACACAGGCCAGCGCCATCACGTTTCTGTCGGCTCCGGGGTTGGGGTATTCAGGAAATATGCGGTTTGTGCAGTTCTACTTGGGACTGCCGTTGGCCATGGTGGTGCTGTGTATTTTCTTCGTGCCGCTCTACCACCGCCTCAACGTCTACACCGCCTACGAATACCTGGAAAGCCGTTTCGATCTAAAGACCCGCGGATTGGCGGCGGCGCTTTTCCTCTTGTCACGCGGCTTGGCAGCTGGGCTGACGATTTATGCGCCTTCGCTGATTCTGTCGACCATCCTCGACTGGAACGTCACGTGGACGAACCTGGTGATCGGCGGCCTGGTGATTGTCTACACCGTTTCGGGAGGGACGGCGGCTGTCAGCCAGACGCAAAAGCAACAGATGGCCGTCATTCTGGTGGGGTTGGTGGTCGCCTTTGGCGTGATGGTGTCCATGCTGCCCGAAGAACTTTCGTTCGGTGAAGCCATGCACGTGGCGGGAAAAATGGGGCGCTTGCAGGCGTTCGATCCCAGTTTTGACCTGAACGACCGCTACACCCTCTGGTCCGGGCTGATCGGTGGTTTCTTCCTGTTCATGTCCTATTTCGGTACGGATCAGTCGCAGGTCGGGCGCTACTTGTCGGGTCGTTCGGTGGGGCAGAGCCGACTGGGGCTGTTGTTCAACGGAATTCTGAAAATTCCTATGCAGTTCTGCATTCTGTTCATCGGCTCCATCCTGTTTGTGTTTTACCTGTACGAACGCCCACCGGTGTTTTTCAACGAAGTGGAGACGCAACGGCTGGCCGAAAGCCCACTGGCCGACCAGTACCAGGTGCTGGAGCAGGAACACAACCGCCTCTTTACCGAGCGACAGCAGCACGTGGACGCGCTGGTGCAGGCACTCCGCAGCGAGGACGAAGCGCGCATTGACGCCGCCACCGAAGCCGCGCAAGCCAGCGTGGCTGACATGGATGCGGTGCGCGACCGGGTAATCGAACTGATGACCCAAAACGATAGCCAGGCGGATACTAACGACACCAATTACATTTTCCTCGCGTTCGTGACGCGCTACCTGCCCGCGGGTCTGGTAGGGCTGCTGATTGCCGTGATTTTTTCCGCCTCCATGTCGTCTACTTCCTCGGAACTAAACGCGCTGGCGTCCACCACCATTGTCGACCTCTACCGCCGCATCTGGCGACCCGGGCGCAGCGATGACCATTACCTGCAAGCCTCGAAAGTCATTACGGTGCTGTGGGGGGGGTATGCCATTCTGGTCGCGATGTACGCCAGCCAGTTGGGGAACCTCCTGGAAGCGGTCAACGAGCTCGGGTCGCTGTTCTACGGGGCTGTACTAGGCATTTTCGCCGTGGCCTTTTTTCTGCGTTCTGTGCAGGGCGGGCAGGTTTTCTACGCGGCCTTGCTGGCCGAAGGCGTAGTGCTGCTTTGTTATAAATTCACCGAGATCGGCTTCCTATGGTACAATGTGATTGGCTGCCTTCTGGTGGTTGTACTGACATTGGTCTTAGATATGTTCAATAAATCAGCGATAAAATCACGATCGAAATAGGATTTAATTTATACGGCATTGACCGTAAATATTACTTCCTAAGCTTTACGACCGCTCTGGTTTTTTTATAACGCCTGAAAGGGTGAGATTTGTTATTATGAAAAAGACGATCTCTACCCTGGCTTTTACGTTTCTTCTCACGGCCTGTTTAAGTGCTCTGCCTGCAGAAGCATTCGCTACAGCGGCAGGAACAACCCATACCGAAATGGGGCCTGGTAAGAAAGAAGAAGCGAAGAAGAAAACGGAGGTGAAGAAAGCCAGCAAAGCACCGAATCGTATTGAGCAGTTTGCCAAGCAGCAGAAAAAAAAGAAAAAAATCTCGAAGCGGCAGTTGCACATGGCCAAAAGCGGATAGTCCGAAAAATCAACCGGCCATGAGCCGCCTATCATAAAAGCGCCCGTCCTGGAAACTTCCAGGGCGGGCGCTTGCTTTTCGGCGCTATGGTTCCGGGAAGGGAGCATGCCTTCGAGGTGGACCCAACCAACCTGCACCGGAGAACTTCGTGGGGCGATGGCCTGGGTTACTTAATGGGCCAGAATCATTTTTTTCGTATCGACCGTTCGACCGTCGACAATGAGCTGATAAAGGTAGGTGCCCGACGGCAGCTGGCCGACTTCAACACTGATTTCGCCTTCGCCTCGGTCGAGCGTTACCTGTTGAAAGACTTCCTGGCCTAGTATGGACACAACCCGCAGTTGCGCCGACTGCGCGCTGGCCGGCACCTGGTAACGGATGAGCGTAGTACCGTTGGCGGGATTAGGTTGATTTTGCCATAGGCGGGCTTTCACCGCAGCAGACGTTGTGGGCGAAAGACCTAACGTCTGGCGCAGGGCGGTCAGTTCGTCTTGCAGCGCTTCGTTCTGTGATTTCAGCTCTTTTACCGCATTGATCAGCAGGTAGGTCATGGCGTTGGCGTCGTAGTCGAGATACGTTTCTTCCGCGCCGGTGGTGTCTTGGTAAGTCCACTCGCCGACCATGTACGGAGCCACCTCCTGCACCTCCTGGGCGATGATCCCGACAAACTCTTCGTCGGTAGAAAGCCCCGCCTTCCCGTTGTACCGGTAGCGGACGGGACGGATCTGGTCGATCACTGCCAGACCTTCTTCGAACGGACGAATGTCTTTTTTCAGGCGCTTGTCGGACGCCACCGTCCAGGCACTGGAACCTGGTTTGGCCGCCGAGTTGGCGTTGACGTGCAGGCGGTACGACGGAGCGGTGGTGCCGATGCCCACGTTGGTGTTAGCCGTGGCCCCGTTAGTGCCGGAGACGGAACCGAGCACCAGCGCGTTGCTGGCGGTGACGTAAGCACGGTAGCCGATGGCCGAGGCGTTGCTCAAGTTGGGATTGGTACGGCTATACGAACCTATAAAAGTATTACCTGAACCCGTGGTACTGCCTTGCCCAGAAAAATAGCCGAAATAGGCATTGTATCTTCCCGTTGTGTTATCTGGCCCAGCCACGGTGCCGAAGAACGAGTTGGCGATTCCGGTCGTGTTGCTTTCTCCAGCTCTGTAGCCGACCGAGGTACCGTATATGCCTCCGGTATTGTTCCCGCTGGCCCCTTGCCCAATGAATGTATTGTACCCACCGGTAGTAGTTCGGTAACCCGCCCCATCACCCAAGAACGTATTGCTGCTGGCTGTTGTGTTGTTGTAGCCGGCTACGTTCCCGATAAAGGTGTTGCGGTCTCCGGTTGTGGTGGACCAACCGGTAGAGTTGCCCAGAAAGGTGTTCAAACTACCGATCGTGACGCGCCCCGAGTAATTACCAAGAAAAATATTGTTGCTGCCGCTGCTTCCGACACCGGCTCCATTTCCCATAAGGATGTTGTATTGTCCACTGCTGTGATAACCAGCCTCGACGCCTATGGTAATGTTATAATCTGTAGAAGCTTCCGCACCTGCGTTGTTCCCAATTAGAATGTTGAAATCCCCATAAATACCTGAAGCATCCTGGTTGCCTCGTGCCGCACCGGCGCCAAGAATAACATTATTACTGCCTTGCAGGAAAAGGCCTGCTTTCGCGCCGACAAACGTATTATAGCTTCCCGAATATGTATTTGTACCACTTATAGCTTCCCGAATATGTATTTGTACCACTTTTTGCCCCGATATAGGTATTATCTGTACCTGTTTCGTTGGTCACTCCAGCCTGGAACCCAAAAGAGGCATTGTAGGAGCCGGTTTGGTTATCGCTCCCCGCGCCTTCGCCTACGTGTGTATTCTGGCTACCCGTCGTATTATTATAACCAGCATAGAGACCGGCAAAGTAATTACCTGATTGAGCGTGTACGGTATGATTGCCTAAAAGGACACTCCCTGCGAAAAGGAGGAGGAGGTAAAAAGAAATGGTTTTCATGTGTGAAAAGAATGAGTGTGTTGTGAATGAGTAAAGTGAAAACAGAGGAATCTCGGGACGGAACGTGAAGTCCATCCGGGTAAGCGTGAAGCAAGAGGGTCAGAAGCGGTTGGAACGAGGGCACTGCGTACGGTGATCTACCGTATGCAGCCGTCAGAAAGCGCGCGCCAGAGTCAGGAGAAGCGCTACCGGCGGGGCGGAAGCAGGAGAAAGGGATGTAGATGGCTCATGAGGTAGGAAGGTTTCATGAGTAGAATCGGAAAGCCGGAACGAATTGGCTCACGGTTTCGTGAAAATAGTTGAGAAATATTCAGAGGGCATCGGCGCTGGTCTGTAACGAGTCGGGGAGCGTAGTGCGGAGCGAATCGGCCTGTACGGTTCGGCCTTGGGCCCGGTACACCGCCGCAAGTTGCTGACGGGTAGCGGCCTGCAGCGGATAGTCGGGCGGCAGGGATGCTTCCCGGATGCGCAGGGCTGTTTGCGTGTGCTTTTCGGCTTGCGGGAGGTCTCCGGCGCGGAGTGCGGTTTCGCCCAGACTGGCGTAGGTAACGGCTACCGCCGGGTGGTTTTCTGGATAGACGGCGGCATTGACGTCCAGCGCCTGTTGCAGGTACGCTTGTGCCTGCGCGTATTCCCCACGTTGCGCGTGCAGCGTTCCCAGGTCGTTGTAGCGCATGGCCACCAGCGGATGCACCTCTCCAAAAAGCGATTTGGCCACGGCCAGCGACTGCTGGTACCGTGTTTCGGCCGAATCGAGTTGGTGGAGGTAGTAAAACGTTTTGCCGTACATGCCCGTCACAATGGCCACGGCCATGTGGGTATCGCCGAACAGTTCCAGCACCATGGGCAAGGCCTGCTGATAGACTTCATTGGCTTCCCGGTATTTCCCCTGTTCCACCAAATTGCCACCCAGGCTGTTCAGGTTACTGGCGACGGCCGGGTGAGGACCTCGTACCAGCGCCCGACTCAGCGCCACCAGGCGCCGGAATAGCGCCTCGGCTTCTTGCAATTGGCCTTGCTTTTGGAGGATGGACGCCAGCGTCTGCAAACTCTCAACGTGTTCGGTCGTGGAGTCGGCCCGGCGCTCTTCTTCAATGCCAATCACCTGCCGGATGGTCGTTTCGGCCTCTTCGTAGTTTCCCTGCGCACTCAGAACCGCCGCCAGATTGCGTAACGCGCTGAGGTACAATGTATCTTGTTGATTTGTCAGGTTCGGGATACGTGCTTCGTACAACGCTTTCGCCTGACGCATGTACGTCTCGGCTTTGGGATACTGCCCGGCGTAGGTATACAGTTGCCCGAGTTCATGCGCGTGGAAGGCCCGCAGCACCGGATTGGCCTCGGGGAGGCTGTCCAGCACCACCATCGCTTCTTCCAGGAGGGCCTGAGCACTGTCGAGTTGACTCAGGTTGGTGTACACCGCGCTGATGGTAGTCAGCAGTTGCACCTGCAGTTCCGGTTGCGTTCGAAAATGGCGGGCGCGTTGTGCCCCGCGCGCCAGCAGATCGTAGGCCGTGAGCGTATCGCCCTGCGCTTCTTCCGGCGACCCCGCAATAAACAAACTCGTCAGAAAGTCGGTGGTCTGTTCCGCTTTGGCGGCTTCCAGACGAGCCCGTGCCGCTTCCTGTTCGGCGCGGGTGCGGGCTTTGGTGATGTTGTACGTGTAAAAAACGGTGAAGCCGATCAGCGCGACAACGGCCGCTGCGCCTGCCACTACGGCCCCGGTATGGCGTTGCACCAATTTCCGCGTGCGGTACGCCAGCGATTGTGGGCGAGCCAGGATGGGTTGCTGGTTTAGGTAGCGCTCCAGGTCGTCGGCCAGGTCGGCCGCGGAAGCGTACCGGCGGTTCGGCTCTTTTTCCAGTGCCTTCAGCACGATGGTATCCAGGTCGCCGCGCAACTGCCGGGCCGTGATGCCGTGCGGTGCGTCGACCGGGTGGCGCTCCACCGGGTGGCGTTCCACCGGGTGGCGTTCCACCGGGTGGCGTTCCACCATGCGGCTGGGCGCGAGCGGTTCGCGGTTCACAACGGCTTGCTCCAGTTCCGACAAGCTCAACTGCTTCAGTTCGTAGGCCGGGTGGCCCGTCAGCAGCCGGTAGAGAATCAGGCCCAGTTGGTACAGGTCCGTGGCGGTGGTGATGGGCGCACCCGTGATCTGTTCGGGCGCAGCATGGTCGGGCGTCATCAGAAAGTGGCCTTCTTGCGTCAGCGCCAGACTTTGATCCCGGTCTTCGCGCAACAACTTGGCAATGCCAAAGTCGAGCAGTTTGACTTCGCCTTCGTGGGTGACCAGGAGGTTCATCGGCTTCAGGTCGCGGTGCACCACCAAGTTCTGGTGCGCGTAATGCAGCGCCCGGCAGACGGTGATCAGCAGTTCGAGCCGTGCACGCAGCGGCAGGTTGCGTTCGCGGCAGTAGGCTTCCAGCGGTTGCCCTTCTACGTACTCCATCACAAAATACGGCCGACCGTCGTCGGTTACGCCGCCGTCGTACAGGCGGGCGATGTGCGGATGCTGCAACGAAGCCAGAATCTGCCGCTCGTAATGAAAGCGCCGCAACACGTTGTTGGTGTCGATGCCGCGCTTCAGGATCTTCAACGCGACGCGCTGGGCAAATTGCCCGTCGGCCCGCTCGGCGAGGTAGACCATTGCCATGCCGCCTTC
The DNA here is from genome assembly GCF_900100765.1 of Catalinimonas alkaloidigena. Lineage (NCBI taxonomy): Bacteria > Pseudomonadati > Bacteroidota > Cytophagia > Cytophagales > Catalimonadaceae > Catalinimonas > Catalinimonas alkaloidigena. Next base: position 411,138 of record NZ_FNFO01000001.1, read on the forward strand.
GCCCAGGGGTTGCACAATGCGGTACGCGCCTACCTGATCGGCTTCGTTCAGCGTGCCCTTGTCCGACAGCACGTCGGCCAGCGACAGGTGCAGCTGATCGAAGAAGTCGAACGCCTCGTCGCTTTCGGCCAGCAGTTGGCTGAGGGCGGCCGCCTCGGCGGGACGGGTCGCCTGCAGGTCGTGCAGAAAACGGGTGCGCTCCTGTCCCGACATCGCCAGAACCGTATCGTAGAGCGCTTGCAGGGCTTGCCACTGTTCGGCGTTCATCATGAGGATTTCATTTGCTGGTAAAGCCAGGCGCGGGTCAGGTTCCAGTTGCGTTTGACCGTGGCCGGCGAGAGGCCCATGCCCGAAGCGGTTTCTTCGATGGTCATGCCCCCGAAGAAGCGGCACTCCACAATGCGGGCGCTGCGGGCGTCGATCTGTTCCAGTTTTTCGAGTGCGTCGTGCAAATCGGTCAGGTACGTGGCCGTTTGGTCGGGGATGTCGAGTTCCCATTCGTGCAGGGAGATGGGGCCTTGCTTACCGCCTCGCTTCGCAGCTTGTTTGTGCCGCAGGTAGTCGATCAGCACGAAACGCATGGCGCGGGCGGCCATGCCGAAAAACTGGTTGCGGCATTCCCACGAAACAGATTCCTGATCGATCAGCCGAAGGTACACTTCGTGGACCAGCGCCGTGGTTTGCAGGGTCTGATCCGTCCCGACGCCGACCTGCCGCCGGATGCGGCGCGCTACCTGCCGCAGTTCCTGGTAGACGAACGTGTAGAGTTGATTGTACGCGGAGGTGTCGCCGTCGCTGCCCCGCTGGAGCAGCTGCGTAATCTGAGCGGGAGCCATACGTTAAACCAATGCTTGGAGTGGAAAGGGCTCGCCACCAGTTGCACACCACGCAGCGTACCCTTAAGGCGGACAATATAGTACTCTCATCGAATAATAAGTTAACGCGACTTAAAAAAACAGGGAGTTGGTGCGGGACGAAGGGCGAAAAATACCTGCCCCGGGAAATCCCTGGTGGGGCAGGCCTCTCGCTGGTGTTGCTTCTATCCGCCGTAGCAGTAGGTGCCGCCGACCGATTCTGTCGTGATGGAATCGTAACCCAGGTTTGGATTTTGGGTTTGGGAACCGGGGTTGTAATTGGGCTTGGGCGCATCGTAGAACACACACGTGCCGATGTGCCGGAACGTGGTGTTGGTGACCGACAGGGCCGGGTTCGACCACATGTAAATTGCACCCGGCCACTTGGCGGAGCCGGCGTACTCGATCACGGCGTTCTGAATCCGGTTTTGTGGCGATTTCGTGAACCGAAATTCAAGGCCGCCCCACGAGCCCGCTACCTTGTTCACCCCGGTGAAGGTGATAGGGGCGATGACGGAACCCACAGCTACCAGGCTGCTGGCGTCGCTTTCGCCGATCTGTATGCCTGTTCCGTTTTCGAACTCAATGGTCACGCCGGGTTCCAGCGTCAGCGTAGCGGCCCCCAGCTGCAGGTCGTCGCCCTCGGCACTGACCCGGTACGGTGCGCTGAGCGCCTTCCAGGTCTGGTCTTCCACCAGCCGATGTCCGCCTTTGCTGCCCAACACCCGGATGGCATCCGTTGCGTTGCCCGTAAAATTCCCGCCCGAAATATGCCCGGCGATGGGGGCGCTGATGTACATCGGCATCTCGCACTGGGTGATGGTTGTGTTGTCGATGGTCACGTCATAATTCGAGTACGTGGCGTCGATGCCGTAGGCCGCACTCCCGGTAATGGTGCAGTCGCTCATGCGGAGTTTCGTGCCTGACCAGAGAATGAGGGCGGCTTCGTTGCCGTTGCTGTTGAAGGCCCCGCCACCGGCGTATTCGATGGTGCAGTGGCGCAGTTCGTTTTTGACGTCGGCGCTGTAGGAGATCACGCCCTTCCACGCGCCGGGCAGTTGGTCTTCGCCAGTGAGGACGATGGGTTTTTCTTCGGTGCCGGCCGCCTGGATGGAGCCGTCTTCGTAGATGCGCAGACCGGCATCGGAGGCAAACTGGATGACCACGCCCGGCGCCAGCGTCAGGTCGCCGCGCACGTTGACGACGCAGGAGGCAATGTAGTCTACGCCCGCGCCCCGGTCTTCGAGCGTGAGGGATTCGCCTTTGGCCACCAGGTCACACTCGAGCGTAAGGGGCTCGGCCACCGGCTCCACGTTTTCTTTTTTACACGCCGCCAGCAACGACAGCAGCACCATTCCATAACACCAGATTGAGTAATTCACGATTGCGTTCATTTGGTAGAAAACTGACAATACAAAGTCGGGAAGGCTCGGTCGGCGCCTGCGGAAAGCGCGTGGTAACGGCCGACCGGCGATCCGTTGTCAGTAGAGTCGGAAAAGGGCAGGCAAGTGGCTCACGCGGCGCGAAAAAAGTGGTAAAAAAAAGTCGGGCGCCCGCTCGCTATCGTGCCTGAGCACGTTCTGAAAAAACACTTGTCTCCGCGCGAAACGCCAGAGAAAGCGCTGACCACACGACCGAATGCGGACCGGCCGATCGCCTTGCGGCTAATGAGAATTTGCTAATTTAAGGGCCTACCTCACCCATACCCGTACCCGCATGACCCACCTCAGAAAAGAAGACCTCAAGCAGGAAGTATTTGATCTGTACGACGATTACGCCCACAACCGGATCGACCGGCGTAGCTTCATGGAAAAGCTGTCTGTTTATGCCGTAGGCGGGCTTACCGTGACGTCGCTCATGAGTTTCCTGATGCCCGACTACAAAGGCGCGATCCAGGTCCGGTCCGACGACACCCGGCTGCAGTCGTCGTTCATCACCTACCCCTCGCCCAAGGGGGGCGGTTCCATCAAAGCGTTGCTGTCCAAACCGGCGGCGGCCACCGGCAAACTCGGCGGTGTGGTGGTGGTGCACGAAAACCGGGGCCTGAATCCACACATTGAAGACGTGGCCCGACGGGCGGCGCTGGCAGGGTTCCTTTCGCTGGCACCGGATGCGCTCACGCCCCTGGGAGGCTACCCGGGCAGCGACGACGAAGGGCGCGCCCTGCAAAGCAAACGCGATCGTGACGAGATGCTGGAAGATTTTATAGCCGCCTACACAACCCTGAAAAACCATCCGGACTGCAACGGCAAGGTGGGCGTTGTGGGGTTCTGCTTCGGTGGATGGATCGCCAACATGATGGCCGTGCGCCTGCCCGAACTGGCGGCCGCGGTTCCGTTTTACGGTACACAACCGTCGCGCGAAGAGGTCGCGCGCATCCAGGCGCCTCTGCTTTTGCACTACGCCGCCCTCGACACCCGGGTAAACGAAGGCTGGCCCGCTTACGAGGCCGCCTTGAAGGAGGAAGGCAAGGCCTACACGGCCTACGTCTATCCGGACACCAACCACGGCTTTCATAACGATACCACCCCGCGCTACGACAAAGCAGCGGCCGAACTGGCCTGGCAGCGCACCGTAGACTTCTTCCGCCAGCAACTGACGTAGCCCCGGCAGGCATTTGACTTTTGATAAGTTGAGAACCGCCCGTTACTGCCGGTGCACCGGGTTGTCGCAATTGGCCTTGTGGAGCATGTCCGAGCCTTCGCCGTTGTACCACAGCACGTATTCGCACCCTTCGTGGCGTACCGTTTTCAGGTAATTGACCCGGTAACCATCTTCCGTATAATCGCCGGTCGGTGGGGGCGGGGGCGTCGAATGACACGCGGTTGCCAGCAAACCGGCAAGGCCAAACCACAGCACGGCGACCGTGCGCCCTCTCAAAGCAACGTGTCTCATGAGGCTGAAGGGGAAAACGGATTGCGGAAAATCAGGTCGAATTGCAACAGCCACGACTCGCGGAAGTGCCCCGTCTGGCTGTCTTTCCAGGTCTGGTCCATCAGTCCCACGTCCAGAAACGCATCCGGATGGGTCAAATGGTGGCGGAAGAAGAGCGACGAACGGTTTTCGGTAAACGCGTAGGGCGAAAAGTGCGCCCCCCCTTCGGGCCGAATGGTCTCGTCTGTTGCGAAGAAAAACTCAGTGATGCCGATCAGGAAATTCTGTTGCGCACCGTCGAGCGGCAGCGTTCCCTTCAGCTGGTAGCGGTTCCGAAACGAAAAGGGTTTCTGCCAGGCCGTAAAGCCCGGTGCAGAAAAGAAACGAACGTCGCACCGGAGGTACTGGGCCATGTGGATCCGGCCCAGCCGGAATGCGTGGATAACGCGCGGATACAGACGCACTTCGTTGAGGTAGCGCGGGTGCGTTGCATCGTCGTAGGCGCGTTGCGCATAAAAAAGACCCTGCGCGAGCGTGACGTGCGGCGAAAGACGGTAGGCCAGTTCTTCCCGCACGGTGAACACGCCACGTTGCCGTACCGGATTCCAGTCATTAAGCGTGCTGTGGCGGCTAAACGCAATCGCATTTTTGTTCACCCAGCGGCGGCCTAGCTGCTGTTCGGCACCCAGGGCCGTCCAGAGCACCAGGTGCCCACCTTGTCCCTGCGCGGTAATCTGAGCTTTTGCGGGGAGGGAGCTTAGGCCCAGGAGGATGATCCAGCAATACTTCCACAGAAAATTCATAAGCATCGAAAAGTTTAAAAAAGGCGCTCGCACAAGAGGTGAACGGTTATCTAAAAGTTAACCCAAGGTTACTCAAAAGTTAAGAGTCCTCTCGGCGAGGAGGACCTGGGTAGGGCCGAGCGAAGCGCTCACTCGGTTTCGGGTTGGTCTTTCAGTAGCTTCCCGGCTTCGTTCAGCACCACGTGTCGCTCGCTCTCTGTCCCCTCCAGTTCAAGAAGGTAAGTAACGGCCTGCGGCACGGTGATCCGCTCTGCGTCTTCTACGCGGTACGTCCCAAAATCCCGGCGCACCGTCTGTTGGATTGCTTCCGGCAGTTGTTCGTACGTCAGTTCTTCTGTGTGCTTTACCAGTTGGCCGTGTGCGTCGAGCCAGAGTTCGTGCTCGGCGGCAGTCAGGTCAAATTCTACTTCATAGAGGCGATCGTGCCGCTCCCAGCTGACGTCGGTGGCCTGCGGAAATTGCGCTTGAAACGCATTGCGCACGACCGACGGAATTTCGCCGGGCGGTACGTCCTGCACGCACGAACTGAGCGGGAACGAGAAGAGGGGGAGTGTGCTCAAAAGGAGCGAAAAAAGGGGCTTTTGCATGGCTTCTTTGGGTTTGTGATGAAGCAAAGCTCAACCCCGAATCCGGAAAGACTTGGGAATCGGCAGGTCCGAATGCCGTTTTGCAAAAAAAGGCCAGCGGGTTTGCCGCCGCTAAAAGCCCACTTCGAAGGTATGGCCGGTGGCGTCGGAAAAGCGGTAGGAGAGGTGGTAACCGTACACGTCGGCGATGGCTTTCACAATGGCTAACCCTAGACCGGTGGTGTGGGCCTGGCGCTCGTTGTGGTAAAAGCGCTCAAAAATCTTGGCCTTGTCGAGCGGGGTGGGAGTCCCCGTATTGGTAACACGCAGCGCCGCCGCCGTCAGTTGCACGTCGACCCGCCCGCCCGGATGGTTGTGGGTGATGGCGTTCTTCAGCAGATTGACCACCAGCGTTTCGGCCAGTTCGCGGTTCAGGGTTCGTGTGAGTGTAGCCTCGTGGGTGTAGTGCAATGCGACCTTCCGGAAGGCCGCCAGGTCGTGCAACTCGTCGAGCAGCGAAGGCACCAGCGTGTGGAACGCGATGGGCGATTCGGCCAGAAACTGCCGGTTTTCGATGCGCGACAGCAGCAACAGCGATTTGTTGAGGCGCGTCAGGCGTTCGAGCGTTTGCATCACCTTCCCCACGGTTTCGAGGTGTGCGGCGGTCAGGTCGGGCGCTTCGGCCAGCAGTTCCAGTTTGTTGAGGCTGATCGCCAGCGGCGTTTGCAGTTCGTGCGCTATGTTTTCTAAGAATTGCTTCTGACTCTGGTAGGTTGCTTGGTTGCGTTGCAGCAGCCGCACCACCGTCTCGTTGAGGGTCTGAAATTCTTCCACCCGTGTGGGGGCGGGCTGTACGGTCCCCTGGCCCAGTCGGAACGTCTTCAGTTGCGCCAGCAGGTGGTAAAACGGGTGCCAGATGCGGCGCAGCAGCAGGTTGTTCACCAGCACGATGCTGACCAGCAGCGCCAGGTACAGCCACAGCAGCGAGTAGAGCAGGTCTTCGATCAGGTCGTCCTCTTCCACCATCGACGAAACAACTTTCAATTCGTAATACCGGTGGTCGGGCGTTGCAAAAACGGTCGTGAGCATCCGCACCGGCTCCAGGTCATCTTCGTTCTGCATGTACATCAGGGTATCGGCGTAGCGATCTTGCCGGCTCAGGGCCTGCGGCGGCGAAATTTCCCGCAGGGCGTAGTTGGTTTCCAGCAGGTCGGCCGGTTGCGGATGTAAAAACGCGGAGTCGGTCAGGGCCCGCTGAATCAGCAGCTCCTTGTGGTTGTCGAGCCCGTCGTCGAGGCTGTCGTATACTTCGTCCAGCAATTGGAAGTAGAGAATCGTGGCCCACACCCCGAGGATGCCCAGCAGACTCACCGACAGGTACCGGAGCGTATGGTTGAGCAGTTTCACGCGACCACCAGTTTGTAGCCCATGCCATAGACCGCCTGAATCTGGACCGAAGCGCCGCACGCTTTCAGCTTTTTGCGCAGGTTTTTGATCTGCGAATAGACAAACTCGAAGTCGTCGGCCGCGTCGGCGTGGTCACCCCAGACGTGCTCGGCCAGCGAAGTTTTGCGGATCAGTCGGTTGGGGTTGAGCAGGAAATAAGCCAGTACGTCGAACTCTTTGCGGTTGAGGGGCAGCGGTTGGTCCAGTACCCAGACGGACCGCTCGTCGGCCTGAAGTCTCAGGTTCCCGACGGACGTAAACGGTTGGCCTCCAAAGGATTTGCGCCGCAACACGGACTTGACGCGGGCGTTCAGTTCGGCCATGTGGAACGGCTTGGCCAGGTAATCGTCGGCCCCCAGGTCCAGCCCGCGCACTTTGTCGTCGAGGGAATCTTTCGCCGAGATGATGATCACACTCTCCGATTTACCCAGGTCTTTCAGGCGTTGCAACAGGTCCAGGCCGTTGCCGCCCGGCAGCATGATGTCGAGCAGAATGCAGTCGTAGTCGTACGCGCCGATTTTTCGCAGGGCTGCGGCGTAATCGCCGGCCGTCTCGACCCGAAAGCCTTCTTTTTCCAACGACGCGACCATCACGTCTTGCAGGTCGGTTTCGTCTTCGATCACCAGGAGCTTCATGCGCAAACGTACCGGACAAATCGGGAAAGAAATGGGAAAACCAGGAAACGACGGCCGGGTGGCTAGATCTCGTTTTCGATGATGGCCTTCAGGTCGCGGGCCGACTGGCTGACGTACATCTTGACGGTGTTGACGGATAGATCGACACGTTGCGCGATTTCCGGGTAAGAGAGGCCCTGAAAAAAATGCATCTCTACAATCTTTCTTCGTTTTTCTGGCAACGCGGCCAAATGCGCCGACAGGCGTTGCATGCCCTCGTGGGTTCCGAACGAAAGCTCGGTGTCGTGAGACGCCAGCAACTGTTGCTCGACCACCTGCCCATTGCGCAGCAGTGCATTGTGCTGTGCCTTGATCAGGTTGAGAATCCGGTTTTTCAGGCAGGTATATAAAAAGCTTTTGAGCGAGAGGGACGGATCGAGCGAAGCGCGTTTGCTCCAAAGGGTCAGAAAAACATCGTGCACCGCATCGCGGGCTAACTCCTCGTTTTTTAACTCAAAACGGGCGAAGGCTTCAAACTGCGGGTAGTAATGCAGGTAAATGGTTTCAAACGCAGCTTTATCACCCGCTTGCAACCTGCTGATCAACAACGACTCGATTTGGTGGGTTCCGCTCACCTTCATAAGGCGTATTGGGTGGTGGAATAACTCCCTAAGTTAGGGAAAGTAGCGAAGTGCAAACAAGGTTCCTGCAATTTCTTTCATTTCCGGCGGCGTGTGTCAGCCGGTCGGGCCGATGGCTGAAAAAAAAATTGACCAGCGGTATATACGATGGCGGCGGCAGGTTGTATAGGTAAGAAAGAGGGGAGATGTTGAACCACTCCGTTGTACGCCGAACAGCCGTACGTTGACTAACCTACGCATGGAAAAGCCTGCTCAATCGTTGCTCGACCGATACTTTGCCGGAACGTGTTCGTCCGCAGAAACAGCCTATGTGGTAGCCTGGCTGTCTACTGACGAAGGACAGGCCTACCATAGCCGGTTGATGGACCAGCATTTCTCGCATTTTGACGAGGAAGTAGACCTGAGCCGTCGGCGAATGGCAACAGAATCCGAGAAAAAAGCGCTGCAAGCTATTTACGAGGCTGCCGCGCCTGCCCCGGCCCTGGTGCCGCTGGCGAAGCGCCCTCGGAAACCGGTTTTCTGGTTGGGCATGGCCGCCAGTTGGCTGCTGTTGCTCGGCGTGGGAGCCCTGGCATGGTACTGGGTTCAGAACCGGCAGATCGAGTACACAACGGCCTTTGGCGAAGTGCGGACCTTTACCCTGGCCGATAGCTCTGTCGTAACGTTAAACGCCAATTCGACGCTGCGGCACCGGAAAGATGCGCCGCGAAGCGTTTACCTGGAAGGAGAAGCCTTCTTTGACGTGCACCATACTGCCGACGACGCCCCCTTTACGGTACATGCCGGGCAGATCGATGTACACGTATTAGGAACCGAATTTAACGTGAACAACCGCCATCAGGAAACCGAGGTGGTGCTCTTGTCCGGAAAAGTGAAGCTGGACATTGATGCGCAGCAACCTCAGGAAATTCTGATGGAGCCGAATGACCGGGTCGCCTACCACGATGCCGAAGACCGCGTGGTCCGGCAGGTGATTACGCCGGATCTGTACACGGCCTGGCGCGACCGCATGCTGGTTTTCGACCACACCCCCCTGCGCGAGATTGCTCAATTGCTGCAGGATACCTATGACCTGACGTTAGAAACCAACGACCCCAGCCTGTACGCCCTGGAGTTTACCGCCCAGGTGCCGGCAGACAATACCGATCTGCTGCTGGAGCTGCTGGAAAAGTCGTTTGATATTTCGATTACCCGTACTCAAAACACCCTGTTTATGCGCAAAAATATACGCCCTTAGGTTCGTTCTTCCCTCTTTTTACACAACTCAATTTATTCTCTCCACAGTATTCCTCGCGAGAAAAAGCATTTTCTCGCCCGGGACCCTTATGCTTCATGCTGTATGAAAACAATCCTACTGACTACCCGCCGTCTTGTGGGCCGATGCGTTCGGCGAAAGCCCGCGCTGCTCTTCGTGAGCCTGCACATTTTATACTTAAGCGGCATTTCTGCCCTGCAGGCACAACCCCTTTCGCTGGCCACCGCCTACGAAACCGCCCCTGTCCGGCGCGCCCAGCCTCAGGTAGAACAACGGCTGGGACCCTTTTTAGAACGACTGGGCGAGGTCTATAACATTAAGTTTGCTTACGGCAGCCAACTGGTTGACGACAAGCAGGTGAAGATTTCGCCGGAGTGGCTCAAGCCGGGCGGCGACAAGGCGCAGCTGGCCGAAATTCTCAAGGAAATTCTTACCCCCCTGCAGTTAGCTTTTCAGGAAGTCAACGCGCATCACATCGTTATTTTCGGGGCGCGCTCGTCCGAACAACCCGTTGAGAAAATCAACCGGGCTTCGCCGGGAAGGCTGGCGGCACCACTTTCCGCGCCCCGATTGGCGGGCGCACGGTCGCAGCTTGTACAGCGGCTTCAGGCCTACCAGCAGACCATTTCAGGACAGGTAACCGACGCCGAAACGCAAGAGGCGATTCCCGGCGTGAACGTAGTGGCCAAGGGTACCACGCAGGGCACCATTACCGATATGGAGGGGCATTACAGCCTCACCTTGCCCGACTCGGTGACGGTACTGGTCTTTTCGTCGTTGGGCTACGTTGCCCAGGAAGTTGCCATCAACGGGCGGGCGGTACTCAACCTTTCGCTGCGTACCGACGTGCAGGCGCTGGACGAAGTGATTATAGTAGGCGCTTCGCTGAAAGAGGAAGACCTGACCGGCGCGGTGGCCCGCGTTACGGAAAAGACCCTCGAAGAGCGGCCCGTCACCAGCCTGAACGATGCCTTGCAGGGACGTGTGGCAGGCGTCAACATCCAGACCAACCCGGAACCCGGCGGCAACGCCGGCATCAAAATCCGCGGTACCAACTCCATGCAGTTTGGGGGCAGCCCGATTTACGTGGTCGACGGGGTCATCATGGAGCGGGACTTTAACATGATCAACCTGAACGACATTGCTTCGGTCAACGTCCTGAAAGATGCATCTTCGACGGCCCTGTACGGCTCGCGCGGTGCCAACGGCGTGGTGGTGATCACCACCAAAAAAGGCCGAAAAGGCGAGGGCAAAATCACCTACGACGGATGGTTTGGCGGCCAGTCGTTTGCGAACGCTTCGCTGACGCTCGGGGCGAGCGATATGTACGAGTTGCGCGTCGATGCGCTCGAAAACGCTACCAGCATCGGCGGCGCCTATTACGCAGCACATCCCGGCGCTACGCGGCAGGACTTCATCAACGATGAGTTGTTGGGCGAGGGCAAGCGGTGGTTTGCCGACTACGAGCTGGATTCGTACCGCAACGGACAAAGCTACAACTGGCTGGATGCCGTGACGCGTACCGCCTACCAGCAGAACCACACGCTGGGCTTTTCGGGCGGAAGCGAAAACAGTGCTTACTACCTGAGCCTGGGCTACACTGACCAGCAGGGGCTCGTCAAAAACTCGGGCTACAAGCGCTATACGGGGCGCATCAACGCCGACCAGAGCATCAAGCCGTGGCTGAAGATCGGGACCAATACCTCGTTCGCCCGTTCGGAAGAGGACCTGGTGGACGGATCGGTCTTTCGCGTCGCCAGTGGTGCCAATCCGCTTCTGCCCATTCAGTCGGACTCGCTTTACCTGGCGTGGGGCAACAACTGGGACATCAACATGGAAAACCCGCTCCGTTCGTTGCGGATCGCCCGGGATCGGACCAAGAACCGCATCTTCTCCAACAACTACCTGAACATCAACCCGATTGACGGGCTGAATTTCCGGACGTCGCTCTCGACCGACTACATAGAGCAGGAGTATTACGAGTACGTACCCAGCGACCTCCAGCAGGCGCTCCGCGATTCGTACCGGGGGCGGGGAATCCACAACCTGGACCACGTCTTCAACTTCCAGTGGGACAACTCGCTTACGTACGAGAAGTACTTCGAGCGGCACACCCTTTCGGCCCTGGTGGCCACCAGCATGAGCCGCAACAAGTTTACCTACACGAACGTGACGGCGCGTGACTTTCCGACCGACGACTTCGGCTACTACAACCTGGGGGCCGCCTTCGACAAGGAGAACTTCGCGCTCGGTTCCGGCTACAGCGCCTCTACGTTGATGTCTTACCTGGTGCGGGCCAACTACGATTACGACAGCCGGTATTACCTGACCATGACGGCGCGTTACGACGGCTCCTCCAAGTTTGCGCCCGGATACAAATGGGGGCTTTTCCCGTCGCTGTCGCTGGCCTGGAACCTGACCAACGAAGCCTTTTTGCAAGGGCAGCAACGACTCGACCTGCTCAAGCTGCGTTTCGGTTACGGGAGCGTGGGGAACCAGAACATTCCCGACTATACGTTCTACAGCCTCTACAACCCCTCTTACTCGGACGGAAACGTTTCTTACAACTCGACGGGGATGCGAGGAACGCCGAACCTCACCTGGGAAAAACAAGTGCAGGCCAACGTGGGCATCGACCTGGGGTTCCTCAACAACCGCGTGCAACTGACGGCCGACTACTTCAACATCGTGAACTCCAATCTGTTGATGCGGCGCTCGCTGTCGACCCTGACCGGCTACCGCGAGGCCATCGTCAACATCGGGGAAATGACGAACCGCGGCGTCGAAGTCTCGCTCACGGGGCTGATCCTGAACCAGACGGACGTCAAGTGGAGCGTATCGGCCAACCTGTCGGCCGACAAGAACAAAATTACCAAGCTCTATGGCGACGTGGACGCGGTGTACAGCTTCGGTGGTTTTACCGGCACCGACATCCAGCGCGAGGGCAACTTCTTCCTGGGGCAATCGCTCAATACCATCTACATGTGGGAGTTTGATCGCATCATACAGGCGTCGGACATGGATTACGTCAACAGCCTGGTGCTGCCGGGCAAGACGTTGCACCCGGGGGACATTCTGCCCAAAGACCAGCAGGCCGAAGGCGAAGAGGGGCACGGCATTATCGACCAGGACGACCGGGTGATCATCGGAAAGAAGGACCCTAAGTTTTACGGCGGCTTTTCTACGGAGTTTTCCTGGAAGGGCCTGGCACTGAATGCCATCTTCACTTACTCGTATGGCGCCAAAGCCGTCAGCGGGTATTACGAAGGCCTGATGAGCGGCACGGGATACGGCGCGGCGCATCGCGACATGCTGGACCGTTGGACGCCTACCCACACCGACACCCGGATTCCGCGTGCCACGTACGACAACGCCTCGCGTTTCTCGTCCGGCGAAACGTCGTGGGGAATTCAGGACGCGTCGTATCTGCGGTTGTCCACGCTAACGCTGTCGTATACCCTGCCTAACGCCCTGGCGGGACGGGCGAGCTTCAGCAACGTGCGTTTCTACGTCACCGGCACCAACACGCTGCTGTGGACTTCCTACAAAGGCTACGATCCGGCCAACGGCGATTGGTATCCGACGGCCAAACAACTCGTTCTGGGACTCAATTTCAGCCTCTAGCACTCATTCCTTAACACCCTACTACATGAAATCACTATTTCCCAATAAAGTAATCTTGGCGCTGGGGCTGTTGGCCCTGACGGCCTGCGAAGATTTTCTGGTAGAAGAACCCAAAACCCAACTGACCGAAGCGCAGGTCTACGGCAGCGAAGAAAACATCCGCCTGCTGGTGTCGGGGCTCTACACGCAGTGGCGCAACACCAAGCAAGACCGGGGCGGATTTATGTTCACCTTGGGTACCGACGAAGCCAAGCAGGGCGGACAGCAGGTACGCGAAAACAACGTGCAGGCGGCGCTGGACAAGTACAACGGTGCGCTGAACGCCTCCAATACCTCGCTGGCCGAGCAGTGGAACAAGCGGTGGCCCGTGGTGGCGGCGGCGGCCAAAGCCGTCTACTACGCCAACACTGACGACATCAAGGCGCAGGCCTCTTTCATCCGGGCCACCCTCAATTTCGAGCTGGCCATGCTCTGGGGGCCTATTCCCATCATTGACCTGGAAGACATGCACGAGGCCCGGCAGCCGCTGCCCGCCGTCTTTGCATCCATCGTCCGCGATCTGGAGTTTGCTGTCGAGCACCTGCCCGACACCCAAACCGATAAGAAGATCCCAACCAAAAGTGCCGCCGAAGCGCTGTTGGGGAAGGTGTACCTCTATGCACCAGAAGAGTCCGGCCTGCGCGATTACAGCAAAGCCCTGTCGTATTTCGATCGGGTGATTCCGAAGCATGCGCTGCTGCCCGTCTACGCGGACTTGTTCAATACCACGCTGGATCAGAACTCCAGTGAGTCGATCTACGCGTTCCAGTTCGAAAACATCTGGCCGGACAACAACATGGCACAGCACCATGCCGGCTCGCGGGCAGTCGCCGACCTGGACAACAACACGTACTTCGGGGGATATGACCTGATTCTGCCGACGGCCTACTGCTATCAGAACCGCGAAGACGGCGGCATCTGGGAGCCCGGCGACACCCGCCGTGACGTAAGCATCCGCTACGACTTTACGTTACCCGATGGCCGCGAACCGACCATCACCTGGACGGGCATGCAGGATGAACTGGAACCCCACATCAAGAAGTACGAGGACGAACGGACGCAGGGCGTCCAGAATTTCTGGTACTCCGGCGGCAACATCTACTACCTCCGTCTGTCGGACATTCTGCTTTGCAAGGCCGAATGCCTGAACGAGTTGGGGCAAACTGCCGCCGCGGTCGATCTGGTCAACAGCACGGTCCGGACGCGCGCATTCGGCGGCATGTTGCCTGCCGAGTACACCTGGCCGGCGTCTATGTCGACCGAGGAGTTCAGAGCACAGGTACTGGACGAGCGCATGCGCGAGCTGTGCTTCGAAGGCTGGCGGCGCATGGACCTGATCCGTACAGGCAAGTTGGTACAACTGGTGGGCGAACGCAATCCGTGGGCGCAGGCCGAAGGAGCACTGGCGGCGTATCATATGCGCTATCCCATTCCGGAATCAGAAATCAAACAGAACGACCAAATCAACGAAGAGGATCAAAATCCGGGTTATTAAGAATTGAGTTGACAGGTGGTGTACTGGAGAGCGGAAGGCGTATGTGCCTTCCGCTCCTCCTGAAGCTTCTGCGGTTCCGGCGGGCACGCTGCTTTGGAAACGGACCGTAGCGGGCACGGGTGTGCGTGTCCCGGCCACTGGCTCATCGTTAGTGCTTTTTTCAACGCTCGTACAATCAAGAATTACATTATGCATTTTCTTTTTCGGCCAGGCCTGCGCCTGTGCTGTAGCCTAGTCGTACTGGGGATGTTCGGCCGCATGTGTGCCGTGTCTGCCCAGCCGTTGGTCATCCCCGTCGAAACGTCCGGCAACGCGCTCGTGCTTCAAGTCGACGCGCAGCGAAATCTGGGAATCGGGTACGTGGGCAAGCGGCTGCACCACGCCGACGAATACGCGCACATAGCGAAGGGCGCTCCGGCCGGCGACTACACCGAAGTGCTGAACGCTGCCTACACGCCGTCGGGCTCACGAAACCTGGCCGAACCCGCCATCAGCGTCACCCACGCGGACGGCAACACGTCCTTGAGCTTGCGTTATGTGCGGCATCAGGAACAGGAAATCGCCGAAGGAGTCCGCCTGCTCAGCATCACGCTGGAAGATGCCGTCTACCCTTTTCAAGTAGAGTTGTTCTACAAAGCGTACTGGCAGGAAGACGTCATCGAACAATGGAGCGTGCTGAGCCACCGCGAGAAGCGGGACGTGACCCTTCACAAATTTGCGTCGGCCAACCTCTACCTGCGGGCGGATTCGTACTGGCTTACGCAATACCACGGCGACTGGGCCAAAGAGATGCAGCCGGAAGTTTCCCGACTGACGCACGGCATCAAAACCCTGGACTCGAAACTGGGCACTCGGGCCAACCTGTTTCAGCCGTCGGTATTCATGGTCTCCCTCCAGCAACCCGCCCAGGAGAACGAGGGCACCGTGCTCTACGGAGCCTTGGAATGGAGCGGGAATTTTCGGATCGACCTGGAGCTGGATCCGCAGGATCATCTGCGCATCATTGCGGGCATGAACAACTTCGCCTCGGCGTACGCATTGCGCCCGCGCGAAACGTTTCAGACGCCGGCATTCGTCTACCTGCTTTCGCACGAGGGCAAGGGCGTCGCCAGCCGCAAGCTCCACACCTGGGCCCGGAAGCATAAGCTCCTGGCCGGCAACGAAGAGCGACTCACATTGCTGAACAACTGGGAGGCGACGTATTTCGATTTTAACGAAGCGAAGCTGAAGGCCCTCCTGCAGGATACCAAAAAGCTGGGCGTGGACTTGTTTCTGCTAGACGACGGCTGGTTCGGCAATAAATACCCTCGCAACGGCGACCATGCCGGGCTGGGCGACTGGCAGGTGAATCGCCAGAAATTGCCCAACGGCATCGCCACCCTGGTCAGCGAGGCGGCGGCCAATCGCGTAAAGTTCGGCATCTGGATCGAGCCTGAAATGGTCAATCCGCAAAGTGAACTGTACCAGCGCCATCCCGAGTGGGTCATCCGGCAGCCCAAGCGACCGGAAAAGTACTTTCGGAACCAACTGGTGCTGGACCTGAGCAACCCCGCCGTGCAAGACTTTGTGTTTCAGGTGGTAGACGATCTGTTTCAGCAAAATCCCGAACTGGCCTACCTGAAGTGGGACTGCAACGCCGTCATGTACAACGCGTATTCGGCGCACCTGAAGCATCAGTCGCATCTGTACATCGACTACGTGCGGGGGCTCTACAACGTCCTGTCCCGCATTCGGGCCAAATACCCGAGCGTCCCCATGATGCTCTGTTCCGGCGGCGGGGGGCGGGTCGACTACGCGGCCCTGCGCTACTTTACCGAGTTCTGGCCGAGCGACAATACCGATCCGCTGGAGCGCATTTTTATGCAATGGGAGTACTCGTACTTCTACCCGGCGCTTAGCGTCGCCAACCACGTGACCAACTGGGGAAAACAGCCGCTCAAATACAAGGTGGATGTCGCCATGATGGGCAAACCGGGGTTCGACATTGTGGTGAGCGAGCTTCCGCCTGCCGACCTGGCGTTCTGCCAGACTGCGCTCCGTGAGTTTGAGGCGTTCAAGCCGGTGATCTGGCAAGGGGACCTCTACCGGTTGGTCGATCCGCAAACCCACCCGATAGCGTCGCTGATGTACGTAAACGAGGAACAAACCTCGGCGGTGTGGTTCAGCTATCTGGTGAGCAACCGGTACGATGCGGGCCGCAACACGCCGGTTCGACTCGAAGGGCTGGACCCCGAGCGCGAGTACCTGCTGCGCGAAATCAACCTCTATCCGGGCACGGCCTCGGCGCTGGGAAGCGAGCAACGCTACTCTGGCGATTTTCTGATGAAAGTCGGCTTCAATCCGCAGGTAAACGCCACCCGGCAAAGTGTGGTGGTGCGCATCGAAGCAGCGCCCTGATGCGGCCACGCGCCCCCCTGACCAACGTAGCTCTCTAAACAACACGTCATGATGCAACGCCTTAAATCCCCGCACGCCGGGGGCATTTTTCTTCTGGTTTTTCTGATGCTGTGGTCGTGTGCGCCACGCACCACCGCACCCAGCCTGTGGCAGCTGACCTCGCCCGACGGCCGCTTGCGGGTACAGGTCGACCTGAGTCCTGTGGGACAGTTGTCGTACCGGCTCTGGAAACAGAGACAGGACAGCGAAGTCGAAATTCTGGGTCGTTCGCCGTTGGGCATTCTGCGGGCCGATCAGGCCTTCGATTCGTTACACTTTGTCTCAGGAGGCGACGTAACGGCCCACGACGCGTCGTATCAACTCCGGCACGGCAAACGACTCCAGAACCGCAACCATTACCAGGAACATACGCTGCGGTTTGAAAATACGCAGGGCGCGCAGCTCGAGGTGGTGTTTCGGGCCTACGACGACGGCATTGCTTTCCGGTACCGCTTTCCGGAAGAAGACACGGCCCTCTACACCGTGCAACGGGAGCTGACCGGCTTCAAGCTACCGGATGGAAATGCCTGGATGCAACCGTACGACTCGTCAACGGCCTACGCGCCGGCTTACGAGCGTAACTACGAAGGTCCGTTTGCGGTGGGAACCCCCGCGCCGCTTGACGATGGGTGGTGCTTCCCCGCGCTGTTTGAAGTGAACCAGCATTGGGTGCTGTTGAGTGAGGCTAACCTGAAACAGAACTTTTTCGCTTCGCATCTGGCGCAGCAAGCCGACAGCGGCCTTTATACCGTCGTCCCGCCGGAATCCGACGAAGCCTTTGGGTATGCCAACGCCCAGGCGCAATGGCAACTGCCCTGGGAAATGCCCTGGCGGGTGGTGATGGTGGGCGAAAGGTTAGGCGACGTGGTCGAGTCGAACCTGATCAGCCACGTCAGCGATCCTTCGGTTGTGGCCGACCCGTCGTGGGTAGAGCCGGGCCGGGCTTCCTGGGCGTGGTGGTCGGGGTATCTGGACCATACCAACGACACACCGGAAAAGCTGAAACGCTTCATCGATTTTGCCCAGACCATGGGGTGGGAGTACTCCCTCATCGATGCGGGCTGGGACCACCGCCCGGGGTTTGACCTGGCCGACATGGCTGCCTATGCGGCCGCGCACCACGTAAATCTGTTGCTGTGGTACAATTCCGGGGGACCGACCAACCGGGTGCAGGCAGGACCTCGTGATCTGATGTACTATCCTGAAATGCGGGAAAAAGAGTTTCAGCGAATTGCCGCCCTGGGCGTAAAAGGCGTTAAGATCGATTTCTTTGGCAGCGACAAGCAGGCGTTCGTGCAGCTCTATCTGGATATTCTACGCGATGCTGCCCGGCATCACCTCCTGGTCAATTTTCATGGCAGCACCCTGCCCCGAGGGTGGTCGCGGACGTATCCGCACCTGATCTCTATGGAAAGTGTGAAAGGCTCGGAAGGCTACATTTACCACGCCGATTTTGAGCAGAAGTCGCCGGAGCACAACACCATTCTGCCCTTTACCCGCAACGTCGTCGGTCCTATGGACTACACCCCGGTAGCCCTTTCTACACAGCAGGTGCCGCACCGCACCTCGTACGGATTTGAGCTGGCACTGTCCGTCGTGTTCGAATCAGGCATCACCCACTTTGCCGACCGGCCGGACGTGTACCTCGCGCAGCCCGACGCCGTGGTGGCGTTTCTGAAACGCGTCCCCGCCGCCTGGGACGACACCCGCTTGGTGGCGGGCTATCCGGGCGCAGAGGCCATCATGGCCCGCCGGAAAAACGACGTCTGGTACGTCGGGGGGATCAATGGGGAGTCTACCGCCAAAACGCTTTCGGTCGACCTGGGTTTCCTGGACGCAGGGGAGTATGCGTTGCAACTTATCGCCGATGGCGCAACCCACCAACAGTTTACGGTGACCAAACGACGCGTTACCCGGCAGTCGGTCGAAGAAGTCGCCACCCTTCCCGTCGGTGGCTTCGTGATGACGATCACGCCCGTCGCACAGTAGTCTATTCCATAAACCAAACCCTCATGCACATGCATTCGAATTGTTGGACCATTGCCAACGGGTCTGTTGATGGCCCGCCTCAAAGAGACGTCAGAAGCTCGCTTCGCCCAATCCCTTGCGGGCATCTCAGGCTTTGGGGATTGTTTTTGAGTTGCCTTTTGCTGCCCGTAACGCTTTTCGCCCAGTTGCAGGCGTACGA
This sequence comes from Catalinimonas alkaloidigena, assembly GCF_900100765.1. NCBI lineage: Bacteria > Pseudomonadati > Bacteroidota > Cytophagia > Cytophagales > Catalimonadaceae > Catalinimonas > Catalinimonas alkaloidigena. The sequence continues at coordinate 429,973 of NZ_FNFO01000001.1, forward strand.
GATGGAAGCGGGCACACTGCTGAACGGCGCTACGGTGCAGGACTGTGGTGCCTGTTCGGGCGGGAAGCTGGTCGGCTACCTGGGCGGAAGCGAAAACGGGGGCGTCCGACACGAGCTAGAAGCCGAAAAAGCCGGTGAGTATACCCTCATCTTGTACTATGCCAGCGGCGACCCTCGTGCCATTGCACTGACCATAAACGACGAAGAACCAGCCGAACTGGCCTGCCCCTCGACCGGCGGGTGGGGGACGTTGGGGGCGCTTCGCGTGCCGATCCAGTTGCAGGAAGGGACCAATGTCCTGACGTTCGACAACCCTGCCGGCTGGGCGCCCAACCTGGATGGATTTTCTCTGAGTCCGGTCTACCCGGCACCGGTGTACGAGGCCGAAGCTGGAGTGCGCGCCGGTGGGGCGGCCGTACAGGCGTGTAGCGCTTGCTCGGGGGGAAGTCAGGTCGGCAACCTCGGCGGGGCGTCGAAAGGTAGCGTAACCCATCAGGTGCAGGTGGCAGAAGCCGGCGACTATTACCTTGTATTGTATTACACCAGCGGCGATCCCCGCTCCATTTGGATAACCGTAAACGAACAAGCGCCCGTGGAAGTGCCTTGTGCGGCATCGGGGGGATGGTCGATGGTCGGGGCCACTCGCCTGACGGTTGCTTTGCAGGCCGGCACCAACACCCTGGTGTTCGACAACGCCACGGGGTGGGGGCCCAACCTGGATGCCTTCGTGGTGCAGGCCGTGCCGCGTTATACCTTATCCGGGTACTTGAATCAGGGGGGCGCTCCTGTGGCAGGCGCTACCCTGACGTTGCAGGGCGGGGTGGAAGCCACGACCGTGACCGATGAAAACGGATTCTATGCGTTTGACGAACTTCCGGCCGAAAGAAGCTTCACCCTGGCGCCCTCGGCACCCGGTAAGGTTTTCCAACCGCTGTACCGGACCTATAACGCACTGGACGGCGATCAGGCCGAACAGAACTTCACGGCAGAGGCGCGTTGCGAAGACTGCCAGCACACGTTTGCCTTCGGGCAAGGCCAGCGCCTGGTGTACGATACCCAAACCGGGACGTACTCGCTGTTTGTGGAGGAGCGGGCCGTTCTCAAAGATGCACAGGCCATAGTGCACCAGGGCGACGCAGCGCACAGCAGCCTGGACTATACGGAGCGCCAGCTGACCACCGAAAGCATCAGCGATGCCGTGGGAAACGGGCAGAAGATCACCGTCAGCATGACGTCGGAGGGCCTGCCGGCGCTGCAACAGCTCTTCTACGTCTATCAGAATAACCCGGCGTTTTTCACAGAGCTGGTGCTCGCGGGCCCGCAGGTCAGCAGCAACTACATGGCACCGTTGGTGACCCACCAGGTCGACCTTGGCGTTGAAGGCGATACTCGCATGCTGTTTGTGCCCTTCGACAACGACGCCTGGGTGCGCTACGACGCCAAACCGGCCGTGGGCAATGCGACGAACGTCAGCGCCGAAGTAAGCGCGTTTTACGAAAACAACAGCCGCCACGGCTTAGTGGTGGGCTCGGTCGAGCACGAAGTGTGGAAAACCGGCATTCGTACCAAAGGGTCCGCTCGTCTGTTGTCGGAACTCACCGTATGGGGGGGATACACCGACCCGCGTGTTACCCGAGATGTGCTGCCACACAACACCCTGAGCGGTACGCAGGTCAAATCGCCCAAAATCATGGTAGGCTTCTTCGACGATTGGCGCGCGGGCATGGAAGCGTACGCACGTGCGAATGCCGCGGCCGAGCCCCGGTATCTTACGGACTGGAAGCGGCCCACGCCCTTTAGCTGGAACAGCTGGGGCTCGTTGCAAACGCGTCTGAATCTGGAGAGTGCCAAAGCCGTTGCGAGCTTCTTTGCGTCCAGCCTACCCGCCTTTCGCAGCGATAGCACCGTCTACATCGATCTGGACTCTTACTGGGACAACATGGTCAGCGGGGGCCTGGAAGGCGATTTTACCCAACTGATCGCTTTTGTCAAGCACTGCAAGGCCTTGGGCCTGAAGCCCGGCATCTACTGGGCGCCTTTTGTGGACTGGGGCAACAGCGACCGCCGCGTCGAGGGTAGCACCTATACCTACGCGGAGGCCTGGACTAAAATCAACGGCACCTACCACACGCTGGACGGCGCCCGTGCCATGGACCCGACCCATCCGGCAACGCAGCGCCGGATGGCCCTCCTGATCGACAAGTTCAAACGGTGCGGTTTCGAAATGCTCAAAGTCGATTTTATAACGCATGCCTCTCTGGAGGCAGACGACTATTACGATCCGAACGTGCAGACGGGCATGCAGGCCTTTCGGCAAGGCATGGAGTACTTGATCGACCAGATTGACGGAAAAATGTTGGTCTACGTGGCCATTTCGCCCAACCTGGCGACCGGACGCTACGCCCACGTGCGACGCATTGCCTGCGATGCGTACGCCGACATCAACGAAACCGAATACACCCTGAACAGCACCACGTACGGGTGGTGGCAAACCTACCTGTATGACTACATCGACGCCGATCACCTGGTGTTTGGCAACGAACCCCTCGGCGAAAATCGCGCCCGCCTCACGTCGGGACTCATTACGGGTACCCTCACCGTAGGAGACGATTACAGCACACGGGGACCTTGGGTGGAACGAGCCCAGCAATTGTTGCAAAAGCCGGAGCTTCTGGCCCTGGCGCAGGAAGGCAAGGCGTTTCGTCCCGTAGAGGGCAACAGCGGCGCGCAGGCGGCCCATCTCTTTGTCCGCACGAGCGGAACCGACACGTACGTCGCCCTTGTGAATTACCAGGAGGCCCGCTCGTACACACTTGCGCTGGCACGACTCGGCATTCCGCCCGGGAAATATGAAGTAAACGAATTGTTTACTGGCGAAATCAGCACTCTGGAAGGCGAGGCACTGCAGGTGGAGGCAGGCGCGCAGGATGCGTACCTCTTTCGGTTGACGCCGCAGTTCGTCAACAGCACGGCAGACGATTTGCCACCCGACACGGCAATGCTGTACCCAAATCCCGCCACGCATCGCGTAACGCTCAAGAACGAAAAAGGCATTTCGGCCTGTAAAGTCTACTCTCTTAAAGGAAAACTTCTGTTTGAAGCCGATCAACTCCACCGGGATCGGTTCGAACTGGACCTGTCGTCGTTTGCACGCGGCGTGTACTTCGTTGCGTGCACGGACGCCACGGGCGTCATCAGCCATTATAAGCTGGTCAAACAGTAAGACAGGCTTCTGCGGTTATACCACGCGAATTGATGTTCCACCGGGTGGCGGCGCGCAGCGTCGCTCCCCTCTACTGCACCTTGCGATGTTTTCTAGATTTTCTACTGCACTCCTGTTGCGGCGGCTGGCCTTCGTAGCCATGTGGGGCACTTTTGGGGTTCAGGCCCAGCCTGCATTAGGCCTGTGGTTCGACGAGCCAGCCCAACAGTGGGAAGAAACCCTGCCCCTCGGGAACGGTCGTTTGGGCATGATGCCCGATGGGGGAGTCCAACAGGAGAAAATCGTTCTGAACGACATTACGCTCTGGTCCGGCGCCCCGCAGGATGCCAATAACGACCAGGCCCACCAGCAATTGCCGGAGATCAGGCGACTGCTCATGGCGGGGCAAAACGAAAAAGCACAACAACTGGTCAATGAGGCGTTTGTGTGCACAGGACCGGGCAGTCAGGACGAGCCCTTCGGCTGTTTTCAGATGCTGGGGACGATGACCCTTCGCTACACGTATCCTGGGGCCGGTACCGAGGTGACGTTCACCAACTTTCGTCGGCAGTTGGACCTGGAGAATGCCGTGGCGACCACTTCGTTTCAGGTGGGGGAGGTGACCTACACACGCGAATACTTTACCAGTTTTGACGGCGACGTGGGGGTGATGCATTTGCGTGCCGACCAGCCGGGGAAGCTCAGCTTCGAGGTGGCGTTGGAGCGGCCGGAGCGGTCGCGCACCCAAGTCAACGGGGGCATCCTGCAGATGGCTGGACAGCTCGACAACGGCACCAATGGCAACGGCATGCGCTACCTGGCCTTGGTGCAAGTAAAGCGCCAGGGCGGAACGCAGGTGGCGGGAGACTCCACGCTGCGCATCGAAGGGGCCGACGAAGCCACGATCTATTTTTCGGCCGGGACGGACTTTCGCGATGCTGATTTCGAATCACTAACGCGGCGGCGGTTGGCCCTGGCCCTGCGCAAGCCGTATCGTCGGCAGAAAGAACGCCACGTGGCCCACTACCGCCGGTATTTCGACCGACTCCACCTCCGCCTAGCCGGGACCGACGGAAGTCGGCTCACCACCGACGAACGGCTGAACCGGCTGTTGCACGATCCGACCGCCGACAATGCCCTTGCCGTGCTTTTTTTTCAGTACGGGCGCTACCTGACCATCAGCAGCACCCGTGTGGGGCTGTTGCCGCCCAACTTGCAGGGCCTCTGGGCCAATCAGATCCAAACCCCCTGGAATGGCGATTACCACCTGGACGTGAATGTGCAGATGAATCACTGGCCCGTGGAAGTGACCAACCTGTCAGAGTTCAATCTGCCTTTGACCGAACTGGTCGGCAGTTTGGTAGCGCCTGGCCAACGGACCGCCCGGGCTTATTACGACGCTGACGGGTGGGTGGCGCATGTCATCACCAACGTGTGGGGGTTTACCGAACCCGGCGAGAGCGCTTCGTGGGGGCTGGCGAACGCCGGCTCCGGGTGGTTGTGCAACAACTTGTGGCAACACTATGCCTTTACGAACGACGAAGCGTACCTCCGGCGCATTTACCCCATCTTGAAAGGATCGGCCGAATTTTACAACAGCGTGCTGATGCGCGATCCTGAAACGAACTGGCTGGTGACGGCACCGTCGGTAAGTCCCGAAAACTGGTTTGAGTTGCCCAACGGACAACACGCCAGCATCTGCATGGGGCCGACCATCGACAATCAGATTGTCCGGGAGCTGTTTACCCATGTGATCACCGCATCGGAGCACTTGCGCGTCGATGCCGACTTCCGGGAAACGTTACGTGCCAAGCTGCAACAGATTCCGCCGCCGGGACGGATCGGGCGCGACGGCACCCTGATGGAGTGGCTGAAGGATTATCCGGAAACCGACCCGCAGCACCGGCACATCTCGCACCTGTACGGGCTTTATCCTGCCAGTCTGATCTCGCCGGCGACCACACCGGCGCTGGCCGAGGCGGCGGGCAACGTGCTGACGGTGCGCGGGGACGACGGCCCCAGTTGGGCCATTGCTTATAAAATGATCTTTTGGACGCGGTTGCTGGATGGCGATCACGCCTACAAGCTGCTGTGCGACTTGTTGCGCCCCACCTTGAAGACCGACATCAATTACGGCGCCGGGGGCGGAGTTTACCCCAACCTCCTGACGGCCGGCCCGCCCTTTCAGATCGATGGGAACTTCGGGGGCGTTGCCGGCATGGCAGAAATGTTTATTCAGAGCCACGAGGCGTACGTCGAATTGCTTCCCGCCCTGCCGGCCGTCTGGAAGGAAGGGGGAACGCTGACGGGCGTACGGGCGCGAGGGAACCTTACCGTCGATTTTAGCTGGAAAGATGGCGTGGTAACGACCTGCACTGTGTATGCACCTACGGCCCGCAGCGTAACGATGAAGATCAACGGCCAGCTCAGGGAGATCATTACACAAACATCTTCCCGATGAAACCACGTTTCGGTCCAGGTGTTGCCCTCCGCGGTCGACTGCTTGCTGGGTTGCGTTACGCCTTCGCCGTCCTGGTCTGCCTGGGGCTTTGGCGTTGCACCGGCGTAGCGGCGCAGGCGCCCACCGGTTTGTCGAGCGAAGCGTATATACGGCGGTACAGCAATCTGGAAAATACGCACTACCGCCTGGCCACGGGGCAAGCGGTGTTCGTAACGTTTCTAGGTGGGTCCATTACCCACATGGACGGGTGGCGCACGCACGTAGAAGAGTACCTGAAGGCCACTTATCCGGAAACGACGTTTCATTTCCGAAACGCGGGCGTGCCTTCCCTGGGAAGTCTGCCTCACGCGTTTCGGTTAGAACAGGAGGTGTTGCAGGCGGGAAGAACGGACCTTCTGCTGATAGAGGCCGCCGTGAACGATCAGGTCAACGGTACCCCGGCGGTGGTCCAGCAACGGGCCCTGGAGGGCATCATCCGGCGCGTCCTGACCCAGCACCCGAGCACCGATCTGGTATTGATGGCGTTTGCTGACGAGGCAAAGCTGGCAGACTACCGGCACGGAAACGTACCTGTGGAGGTGCAGGTGCATCAGCAATTGGCGCAACACTACCGGCTTCCCTTTGTCAACCTGGCCCAGGAAGTAGCCGATCGGATTGCGGCCGGAGAATTTTCGTGGGAGCACGATTTCAAAGACCTGCATCCTTCCCCCTTCGGGCAGGAACTCTATTTTCGTACCCTTCGGCAACTGCTGACCGGAGCGTTCCACCAGCCCCTTCTGTCCCAGTTGCGGGCGGCGGCGTTACCCCCTCAGGTCGATCCCTACGCTTACACCGAGGCCACGTACGGAGCGGTAACGCAGGCAACGCAGTTGCGTGATTTTCGGCTTCAGGAGTCGTGGGTGCCGCACGATAGCCTGCCCACCCGCCCGGGTTTCGTTTCGGTGCCGATGCTGGTAGCGACACAACCGGATGCGTCGCTCGTACTGCCCTTTACCGGGCGGGCGCTGGGCATTGCGGTCGTTTCCGGCCCGGACGCCGGCCGCCTCCAGTACAGCATCGATGGCAAACCGTATCCGCCTGTGGAACTGCACACGCGCTGGAGCGATGCGTTACACGTGCCCTGGTTCCTCCTGCTGGCCGACGAGTTGTCGCCGGGGCCTCATCGTCTGATGCTCAAAACCTTGCCTGCATCCCCCACGACTTCGGCCGGAAGCGCCTGCCGCATCGTCCACTTTCTGATCAACCGCTGAGCGACCTGGCGCTCTGGAACGTAAAAGGCGGTGACCCGACAGGGGGAATTGCCTATACCCCGACGCAACCAAAGCTGAAGGAGGGCAGTACAACGAAGTATGTCCCTGCACGTTGCCATTTTGTCCACCAGCATTCGCCCGGGCCGCAACAGCCACCGGGTGGGGCTGTACTTTAAACACTACCTGGAAGAACAGACGCACCTCAGTTGTGACCTGATCGACCTGCAAGCGTACAATTTTCCCATTTTCGAAGAGCGGCTCCGCCACATGGAACATCCGCCGGAGCCGGTCCTGCACTTTGCCGAACGCGTGCGCCGGGCTGCGGGCATACTCGTCATCACGCCCGAATACAACGGGGGCTACCCCGCCAGCCTGAAAAACGTCATCGACCTGTTGTCGGACGAGTGGAAGGGCAAGCCGACGGGCCTGGTCACCGTGTCGACCGGGCCTTACGGCGGGGCGTTGCTGTTGCCTTCGCTGCTGTTTTCGCTCTGGAAAAAGGGCGTGTGGGTGGTAACGTCCCGCTACCACGTCTCGAAGGTGCACGAGGCGTTCGGACCCGACGGGACACCGGCCGATGCGGCCACGGCCGATCAGCGCACGCAAGCTCTGGTCGCCCAGTTGGTCTGGAGCATGGAGGCGCGCGAAAAAATGCGTGAGTGATTCCGCAAGGCCCCGTGCATCAGGGGCTGAACTTTTCGTAGCGGGGTGCGTACACACCAGCACAGTCCTACTTTTTTGCTTCCGTGCGAAGCTGCGGATTGACTTTTAAACAGGCTCCCGGAGCCTTGAATCCTTTTTTGAGTTTACTTTTTTCACACAACCACGTCATCACATACAAATGCTAGCCATGAATTACCGCGGCCCTCAGCGGGTCCGCATCGACCACAAACCCATGCCCGAGATCCTGCATCCCGAAGATGCGATCGTGCGCGTGACCCGCTCCTGCATCTGCGGATCGGACCTGCACCTCTACAACGGAAACGTCCCTGACACCCGGGTAGGCGAGACCTTCGGGCACGAGTTCATTGGAATTGTTGAAGAAGTGGGCGCAGGTGTACACGCCCTGAAAGTGGGCGATCAGGTCATTGTGCCCTTCAACATTGCGTGCGGCAAATGCACGTTCTGCCAACAGGAAATGTACGGCAACTGCCACGAGGCCAATCCGCAGGCCACCGCCGTCGGCGGGATTTTCGGTTACTCACACCTCGCCGGAGGGTATAACGGCGGACAGGCCGAGTACGTACGCGTGCCGTATGCCAACGTAGGCCCGATGGTGGTCCCGAAGGGCATGCACCCGGACGATGCGGTGCTGCTGACCGATGTAGTGCCGACGGGTTACCAGGCCGCCGAAATGGGTGGCATCCAGAAGGGCGACACCGTGGCCGTGTTCGGAGCCGGTCCGGTAGGCATCATGGCCGCCCGGTGTGCGTGGTTGTTTGGGGCCGGACGCGTCATCGTGTTCGATCAGGAAGAGTACCGACTCGATTTTGTCCGGAAGTATGCCCCCTGCGAAGCGTACAATTTTAAATCCGTGGGCGATCCGGTCGTCTTCATGAAAAAAACGACCGATTCGCTGGGCGCGGACGTGTGCATCGACGCGGTGGGAGCCGAAGCGGCAGGCAGTGCCCTGCAGACCTTCACCGGACGCAAAACGCTGATGCAGGCCGGATCGGCCACCGCGTTGCAGTGGGCCATCAACTCCGTCAAAAAAGGCGGCGTCGTCTCGGTCGTAGGCGTATACGGTCCTACGACCAACATGGTGCCGATCGGCAACGCCATCAACAAAGGCGTGACCATTCGCGGCAATCAGGCCTCGGTCAAACGGCTGCTGCCACGCCTGGTCGAGCACATTCAGAACGGCGTGCTGAATCCGAAAGAACTCATTACGCACCACATTCCGCTGGAAGACATCGCCGATGCTTACCGCATTTTCTCCGACAAGCTCGACAACTGCATCAAGCCGGTGCTGATTCCTCCTACTGCCCACGCTTAACGAAACAAATCATGGAAACGAAAGAACAACCCACCCCGAAAACCGAAACGCAACCCCGCACCGACATCAAGGGCTGGGGCATTGATGCCGATCCGCAAAACGATCCTACGTATCCCATGCGGAAACGGAGTCGCGACGACCACCAGGGGTACAGTTGGGAGCGCCCGCCGCAACAGCCGATCGACTCGGAAGTGTTGCACTCGATCGAGCGCCCGAATGTGACGTCTGTGTTTGGCAATTCGCGCCCCCCACGCGGGCTGAGCGGGCAAATCCGCCGCTGGGCTTTTCAATACGGTGAAGGCAGTTTTGCGCACTGGTTGCCGCTGGTCCTGGCCGACCGAGTCGACGTGGTCGAAGGGGTGATCGAAGACCTGAAAGCAGGCCATGTACCGAACTTCTTTGCCGAGCGGGGCCTGCGGGCTTCGTGGAAATACGACCGGAGTGGCGTGATGAAAGGCCTGCTGATCCGTGCCGGAGTGGCCGCGGCTGTGTTGGTACTGTTAGCGCCCAAGCGCAAAAGGTAAGGATCGTACGTGTACGCTTCGTGCTGGATCACGATGGCGTAACGCAGAGAAACGCAAACGGGAGGCGCCTGTCAAAAGGGCCTCCCGTTTTTGCGTTCAGGTTATGATACAAATCAAGCTTAGTGAGTCGCGGCTTCGGCCTGTGGGTTGATTTGCGTAGCCGCCTGGGTCAGTTTCTGATCGGTATTTTTTTCTTGGCGGAGAATTTCGTTGATCAGTTGCAGCACCTGCTTTTCGCCGAGTTGTTCGGCAAATGAGCGCACCGTGCCGTATCCGGCAATTTCGTAGTGCTCAACGCGCTGGGCTTCGGCAATCAGGCCGGCGTCCATCACTTCGTCCGGCGCTTTGGCGTCCATCAACTCTTCGGCTTCGGCAATGATGCCTGCCATCGCTTTGCACTTGTGGCCCGAAGCTTTTTCGCCCAGTAAATCGAACGCTTTTTCCAGCTTTTCGACCTGTCCCTGCGTTTCCTGGTAATGCTTGTCGAACGACTTCTTCAGGTTCGGGTCGGTGGCTTTATCACGCATTTTGGGCAACGCTTTCAGCAATTGATTTTCGGCACTGTAGAGATCGCGGAGCTGGTCCACAAAGAGGTCTCTCAAACTTTCGAGTTTCATGGTGTGATTGTGTTTAGGTAAAAAAATAAGAAGTAAAAAAGGAGAGGTTAGAAAAAGTGAAATTCTTGATAACGAAGAAGTTAGTGACGTATACGCGGAGCCAAGCGCGGAGTTGAAAGCAGCACGGAAAGATCGTGCTAATTCACCGGGAAATCCCACCGGAGGTGGTGGGGTCAGTCTGTGCCCGGTGCGGCACAGGGAGCGGGGACGCCGGACGAACGGGCGATGACTCCGAAGAGGCTACCGCGGCGTTGTGCCGGTAACCCATTCCCACGAACGTGCCGAACACCACATGGGCGGCCAGCAGTTGTGCATAGTACTTATGCCATTCGAGGGCGGGCGGGTTCGGGTGCAGCCGGAAGGTCAGATGCCAGACCCCGATGCCGACCACGCCGTTGGCCAGCCCCATCAGCGCACTGGTAGAGGGGCGCGGACGCAGGCGGGTCTGCCGCCAGAGCAGATGGTAACCCACCGTGAAGCCCAGCCCTGCGGCGTAATGAAGGCCCCAGCCGGCAATGCGCTGGCCTACGGTCGGCGATTGGCCCCGACCCTGCAGGAGCCTGCCCAGGACCACGGGCTCTTCGAACTGTTCCTGCGTGAGGGCTGCGGCGGCGTAGCTGAACAGGGTCATGGCACTGGTGCCGATCAGGCTGCTGCGTACCAGTTTGACAAGGGATGACTTCATAAGAGCATGCGGATTAAGCCTGAGAAGAGGGTACGTGGGGCGATTTCGGCGCGAGCGGGTGGTAGGCCGGACCTTCCAGGACCTGACCGTCTACCGCAAAGCGGCTGCCGTGGCAAGGACAGTCCCAGCTTTTTTCGACGGCGTTCCAGTGAACAATGCAGCCCATATGGGGGCAAACCGACGAAACCACGTAGAGCCGTCCGGCTTCGTCCCGGTAGGCGGCTACTTTTTCGCCGTCGAGCTTCAGCGTTTTGCCTTCGCCCGGACGGACTTCTTCCAACGCTTTGGCATCGCCGTAAAACAGGTAGTCGCTGACCAGATGCTGGGCGACAACCATGCCTTCCTTCAGGAGTCGGGGGGCCGACGCCACCGGCGTAAAGCGTTTTGGGTCGAAGTAGCGCGCGTAGGGATTTTCCCGTTGCAGAATGGCATCGCAGAGCAGGTGTCCGGCGGCAGTACCCCAGATCAGCCCGTCGGCCGAGAAGCCAGTGGCGATGTACACGTGCTTTTGCAGCGGACTGACGCCGATGTAAGGCAGCGTGTCGGCCGGTTGGTACTTCTGCGCCGCCCAGCGGTAGGCCACCTGATCGACGGCAAAGTGGGCGCGCAGATACGTTTCCAGCGTTTGAAAGCTCTCGTCATCGTCGTGGCCGGGTAAGTGTGGTTCGCCGATGGCAATCAGGTAATCGCCGGTAGCGTCGCGGTACGGGCGCACGGAATAGTGCTTTTGTTGCTGCAAGTGCCAGTAGATGCCGCCTGCCGGAAGGTCTCCTTTCAGGCGCACGGCCATCGCCGCCTCCCGGTAGCATTCCATGGCGGTGTGCACCCCGTAAATGCCCTTGGGCGTATGCGTGGCCATCACCACACTTTGTGCCTTGACCTGCCCTCCGGCCGTTTGTACTACGCACGGCCCTTTGTCTTCTACCTGGGTGACCTGCGTATTTTCGAAAATCAGGCAGTTTTCGTGGTCGGCAAGGGCGGCGGCCAGTCCTTGTACGTACTGAAGCGGGTTGAACTGCGCCTGATCGGCCAGTTGCGCCATCGCACCCACTTCGTATGGGAACTGGTCCGGAACCGACCCGCTGGCCGACAGCCCGGCCCGGTTTGCCGCCTGGCGCTCGTCTACGGCCTGAGACGTCTGCTGGCTGTGCGGATCGGCAAATAAAAACCAGGGCACGCGCTCGAAGGCGCAAGCGATGTGAAACTCTTCCATCCGGTGGGCGATAAAGTCGAGGGCGGCCTTGCGGCAGGTCGCCACCGCACGCAGGGTAGCCTCGTCGTGCTTCGACGCCACGGTAGAGAGGTGCTCGTCGACGGGCACATACAGGTTCCCGGTCGAGGAGCCGGTGGTGCCCATGCCGATCCGGAAGGCTTCCAGCACTGCGACCCGCAGGCCGGCGTGCACCAGATGGTAGGCGGTTGTGAGTCCGGTAATGCCTCCGCCGACAATGGCCACGTCTACGTGCAGGTCGTGCGTCAGCGTCGGATACGATTGAAGCGAAGTCGTAGCGCTCCAGAGCGCGGACAACGGAGAAGGGGGTTGCGGCATACGTAATAAAAAAGTTAGCGGTTGTTCGGGGATGCAAATTCCCCTGACTATAACGAGGGCGGTTGCCCGGGCGTTGCTGTTTTGGCTCAAGTGCGGCCCTCAGCCGGGCGACAGCGCTTCCTGATCGGCGAATGCGAAAAGTGCCGGGCGAGGGCAATGGGCGAGCGCCCCGGCCCCAAACAAAAAAGGAGACTTCCGTAACGAAAATCTCCTCGGGGGAAAAAAGGGGGGCGTTTAGACCAGAACGGGTTCGAGCGTTGGTGCAGGGGGCGTTTCCCGCTCCAGCTCCTGAAGTTGCTCGGACGTTACGGCAAACAGGTGTTCCAGCAACGGAACAAATTCGGTCTGCCAGCGCTGCCAGTCCCGGCCGGTGGGTTGCGGCGTGCCCGCTACATCCCAATACAAACGGTGCAGGGCCGGATGCGACGCGGGCAGCGGATAGCGCTGCAGCGTGTGAAGTTCCTGCAACAGCACGTCCCGACGGCGGTGCACAAAGATCGGCACAGCCCGACGGCGGATGGTTCGGATCTGTTCTTTCAGGTGCCGGATTTTCTGTTGAAACGTGACCTGAAAGGAGACATCCTGGTGCGGCATGCCGGGTTCAGAGGATAAGGATATGGATAAGGTTGGTTTCATGTAGTACTGCGAATGGGTAACAGGTTGATGGTGTTGCGAAATCAGCTACGTAGCCTATTGAAAGAGAACACGTTTCTCGCGAAATATCTCTCTGCTTTTCTATTCAAACCGATGATTTGCTAAGTATGATCGATAGAACTGCGCTGTGAGTCGTTCAGTGGAAAAGCGCCCGCCGTTCTTACCCATGCCTTCATGCAAACGCAGAGGTTGAAAAGTAACACATACAGGTTAATAAAAATGCGGCGCCTCCCCACAGAGAAGGGAGCCGCGTGCAGGTCTGTACGGAATAGGGGCGATAATGTTAGGAACTTGGTTGTATCACCCAAATCCCGGGAGAAGAGGGGCGGGGACTACAGTTGTACGAAACCAGGGACTTCGTACGCAAATGCCGTTTCGCGTAGGGCGAAGTAGGACCGCAGGCGGCGGGACGTGTGGCTCATTGTAAGAAAAAATACGGAACCCGGTCAGGCGCTTTTGAAACGCCACGCGAGCGCCGGAAGCGCCGCCGTCGGGGGAATATTGTACAGCGCAGGGTACGAGGTGTAGGGCAGGCTGCATCCGAAGCGAAGGAGTAGGCAGACGCCTTTGTTTTGACAAACGTACTGTGCTTTCCGCCCAAGTAAGGTTTGGTGAGGAACGATCCCTGTACTTTCTGAAGAGGAGTTGTGCTTTTTTGAGGGGGTGCTGATCGGGAAGCGGGTGCTGGCGGGCGGATAACGCCTTCGTTTCGGGTCCAAAATGTTAAAGGGTTGTAAGGTTTCCCCGGGCGCTTGCGAGTTCGGAAGTACTGTCGCCGTATCTGTCGCGTAAGGGCGGCACGTGTGGCGCAAGCATCCGATCAAAACTGACGGCCTGTTTGATAAACCTGTCATGTCGAGTCTATGTTGTTGTACTTTTCCTTGCTACAGTGCTCTATTTTTCAGAAAAAAAAGTACCGTCCATGAAGAATAGATTACTCCTCTGTCTGCTCACAGTCGTGTTGATCGCCAGTAGTGCCATTGCGCAAAACACCAATACCCCCGTGGTGAACGCCAGCAAAGGGTTTAATTTCCAGGGATACGCACGCGATGCCGACGGCGCCGCACTGGGGAGCCGCAGCGTGCAGGTCCAGTTTACGGTGTATCCCGACGGCGACGAAAGTTCGAAGGATTACCAGGAAACCCACACCCTCACCACCGATCCTTACGGGGTATTTTCGGTCGTAGTCGGCAGCAAGTCGCCCACCGCGTTCGGAAAGCTCAACTTTGGCTGGAAGAACTACTACCTGAAGGTGGAAGTGAAAAGTGGCGCCAGCGACTGGGTAACGATCAACAACATGGAGTTGCTTTCGGTGCCTTACGCCAAATCGGCCGACAACGGTGTGCCGGTGGGTACCATTCTGCCGTTCGGCGGACCTAAGTCGGCCATCCCGGCGGGCTACCTGGCGTGCGATGGTGCGGCGGTTTCGCAAACACAATACCCTTACCTCTACGAGGTGCTGGGCAATGCCTGGGGAGGCAGCGGCAGCAACTTTAACGTGCCCGACCTGCGCGGTTACTTTTTGCGGGGCGTGTCCGACGGACAAGGCACCGACCCCGACCGGGCCACGCGGTACGCCAAAAATACCGGCGGCAACGACAAAGACAACGTAGGGAGCTACCAGGACGAACAGACCAAATCGCATACGCATACCGCTTCGGGTACGACCAACACCGATGGTTCGCACCAACACAAGGGACACGTAACCGCACGAGCCGATAACGACGATAACGATACGCCGCACAACTTCCTGACGTACGATGGGGCGAACTATTACTACAATACCATCGACATTAAGGCGAACGGTAGCGAACACGCTCACAACTTCAGCCTTACGACCAATGCGACCGGCGGCAACGAGACGCGTCCGAAGAACGCCTACGTCTTGTTCATCATCAAGTACTAACCTCACCGGAAAGGCCCGAAGTGCCGCGCGGCGTCGCCTGCCCCTACGGGTAGGAACGTCCGGTCAGTGGGGGTGATAACATCCGGCACGTGCAGTGCGGATGTACGGAAAAAGGCCTTCCCTTCAACGCATGTTCTTCATGAAAAAATACATCTATCTAATCCTGGCGCTGCTGGGGGGATGGCAGGTTTTTGCCCAGGATGGACCCTACCAGATTGGCCCCGTGGGGACCAGCAACCGGGAGGCGTCACTGGACAACGGCCAGCCACCGGCCCGGATTTACATCGGCAGCCCGCTGATCAGTTCTCCGCAGCACTACCCCGTGGTGGTGAGCGACGGCGATACCAATCGGGTAATGGCCGGCATGCCCTACAGCATCGCTTTCTTCCCGAAAGTATTCGACCGCAGCCTGTTTAGTTCCAAAGGCTATTATGCCGAACACGTGCTGCTGCGGTGGTTCATCGTAAGCATGGAAGATCGGATCAAAAAGATTCTGATTTACCGCAAGGCCCTGGGCAGCACCGAAGACTCGACGCTGGTGGCCTCGCTGGCCGGCGACGCTTCCGAATGGGAAGATAAACTGGCCGAAAAAGGTGTTTTGTACAAATACACCGTGTTTGCCAAGGGCATCGCCGACGACCTGCGGGTGCCCTTTATCAACGTACTGGAAGGCAACGGTATGGCCATGCCGGTCGCCACCGCCTCGGGACGCGTCACGTTCGAGGGGGGCACGGCCGTAGAGGGCGTCACCGTGCGGGCCGAAGCCGAAGGCGATCTGGCGGGGAAAAGTCTTTACCTGAACGGGGAGGATGCGTACCTGCGCGCGCTGTACCAGAGCACGAAACAGGAACTGAACCAGGGATTTACCTGGCAGGCGTGGGTGCGCCCCACCGGCACGGGCCTGGGTACGCTGTTCAGTCGGGGCAGCGGCTATGAGCTGACCTATGCGCCCGATCTGGTGAAGTTTCGGGTAGGGGACAAAACGCTGCAACTGCCCATCACTGCGCCGACCGACACCTTTTTCCACGTTTCGGCCAGCTACTCGGTCGACTCGCTGTACCTGTCGGTGCGCGTAAGCGACGAGGTGGTCTGGCGCACGGCAACACCGGCCGGAACACAGCCCGCCGCTTCCGAAGACGATTACCTGATGGGCCGTGGCGCCGTGCAGGGACAAAACCATTTTGAAGGGTACCTGGACGAAGTGCGCCTGTGGAACCGGGCCCTGACCGACGCTGAAATCACCCGCGACTACAGCCGCTACATCACCGGCAAGGAAAAAAACCTGCTGGCTTACTGGCGTTTCAACGAGGGCATCGGCGTGGAATTCTACGACCTGGCCCGCACAGGCGTAAACTACCACGAATACCACGGGTTCATCCACAAAGCGCTTTGGCGCGATACCGTGCCGCTGACGGGCCAACTGGCCTTCCGGGGCGTGACCGATGCCGAAGGGAACTACACCATTGCCGGCTTTCCATACGAAACCGGCGGGTCGCTCTACAAATTCACGCCGATGCTGGACCAGCACAAGTTCGATCCCAATCAGCAATTGCGGTTTGTGAGCGACGACGCGGCCATCATCAACGGGCTGGATTTCAAAGACATCTCTTCCTTTACCGTCAGTGGCACCATCCGGTACCGCAATTCGAAGTTTCCGGTGGAAGGCGTCTCGATCCTGATCGACGGCAAGGCGGCGGTTAACCAGGACGGTCAACTGATTTTGTCGGATAACCAGGGGCGCTTCAGTGTCGACGTGCCCATCGGTCCGCACAGCCTGCGGGTCAACAAAAACCTGCACGAATTTGCCCACGCGGGGCGTTTCCCGCATCCTACTGCGCAGCAGGACGTGCCTACGTTCAACTTCCAGGAGCCGCTGGCCGGGCTGGAGTTTATCGACCATACGCTGGTAAAAGTGGCCGGTCGGGTTACGGGCGGGCCGGTACAGGCGGCCAAGCCGCTGGGTTTCGGGCAGTCGACCAACAACCTCGGCTCTACGGAAATTCACCTGACGTCGCAGAAAGGGTTTGACCTGACCCTGGCCGACAGTGCCGTCACGTACACCGATCGCCACCTGAGCAACACGGCCGAGTTCAAGACCCGCTACGTGAAGGTGATGCCCGATGCTGCTACCGGCGAATTTGTGGCGTACCTGCCTCCGGAAAAATACACCGTGACCAGCGTTACCGGCGGCAACTACACCCTGATCGGCAACGACAATGCACTCAGTCTGGACATTACGTCCTTCCTGCCGCAGGACGAAACGGTGGAAGATACCGTGCAACTGAAAGTCAAAGGCGTGGTCTCACCCGACTATCCGCCGTTCGATTCCACCCACTATCTGGCGCTGTACGAGTACGTGCGGGGCGATAGCACCTGGACCGTGGGCGTCGATAGTTTTTACTTCGACAAGCGACAGGATTTTATTCACCGCGTGCGGCCTTCCATCACTGTGACCAACCAGGATGGTACGTCGCTGTTCGGCGATAAAGAATACGCCTATAAAGACGTAAACCTGGGCAGCGAGGCGACCATTCCGCTCATTCAGGGCGGGGCGTATACGTTTGGCTATCCGGTCTTCACCCAGCGAACGCCGTACACCCTGCTGGCCGAACTGTACGAAGAGTACGTGCACAGCGGCACCGGTGCGGTCGATCGTGTTCCGGTTACTGACGGCAAACTGGAAATCGTCAACAACCTGGCGATCACTACCGAGAAAGAAGTCGTTACGCTGGATGGCCGCGGCCGCGCGAAGTATACGTTCAAAGGAGGGCTGCCCGACATCAGCACCAATGCCCTGAATCCGGCGCTGAACTACACCAAGACGCTGAACATCACGGCCGTATCCGGACAGAACGGCGCTCTGAAAACCATCTGGCGGGAAGGCGATCCGTTCCGGGCCTACGTTTTCGGGGGGATGCCGACCGGCAACAACTTCGTCACGACCGGCCCGACCGAAATCGTCACGATTCTGCGCGACCCGCCCGGCTCGGGCAGCAACGCCTCGCTGGCAAAAGGCACGTCGATCAGCACGGCCAAGAGTTGGAGCGTGAACAACGCGTTTGCCCAAGACGGTGCGCTGACGTTTAACCTGGGGCAGGAGGTAAAGACCTTCGCCGGGATAGGTGCCGGGGTCATCACGGAGTTCGACTACAGCAACGACGTCACCATCGGGCTGAGTGCGGAAGAAGCCTGGACCAGCGATCGCGAAAGCGTTACGACCATCACCACGACACAGACCTGGAGCACCAGCGACGACGCCGACTACGTAGGCCACGCGGGCGATGTGTTCGTGGGCTATGCCACCAACATCATCTACGGGCTGTCGCGCAACTTGCAACCCATCCCGACGTCGCAATGCCAGACCTGCGACGGGCCGGAATACAACAACTACAAATTGGGCCTGAAAAATGCCCTGCGGGTGAGTCCGGAGTTTGGAACGTCGTTCCTCTACACCCAGGGCTTTATCGAGGAGCAGCTGCTGCCCAACCTGAAAGAGGTGCGGAACAGCTTCCTGATCTACTCGTCAAAACCCGATACCCTCCAGGCGCAGGATAAGCCTCTCTACATCTCGAAGGTGCCGCTCGACGACCCCCGGTTCGGCAGCGACAACCACGACGAATCCGTGTGGAAAGAACAGGCCATCAGCAGCCAGAAACAGTGGGGCAACGGGCCCAGCTACCAGATCAAGCTGCCGGCGGCCTGGGTAAGCGAAGGCCGTAGCGTGAACGACACGGTGCATTACTACAACCGCGCCCTCGACGAGTGGACCTACTGGCTGGCGAAGAACGAAGAGGAAAAAGTGAAAGCGACCCTGGAAGAGAACCTGTCGTTCGACGGGGGGGCTTCTTACTCGAAAACGCTGGCGACCGAGCGCTCGGAGACCTCGTCCCGCACGTTCGAGTGGTTCGTCAGCCCTTCGGTGGGCGTCAACTTCGGGCAGGATTTCAACGGATTCGGAATGGCCGAGTCGCTCACGCTCACCTACAGCCGTGGCGGTTCGGACAGCGAAACCGAAACAGAAGTCGAGACGACCGAATACAACTACACGCTGGCCGACGGCGAAAGCGTTGCTACCGACTATTACTCAGTGGATGTGATGAAACCGAAAGATGGCTTCGGGCCGGTGTTCAAAGTACGGGGCGGTGCCAGTTCCTGTCCTTTCCAGGGCAACTACCTGACCAAGTACTACCGTCCGGGCAAGTTCGCCCTCGACGAAGCTACGTTGCAGATCGAAATGCCGGAGCTGCAGGTCGAACAGGCGCTGGTGGCCGATGTGCCGGAAAACCGTCCGGCGGTGTTCAACCTGCTGTTGAAAAACAACTCGGAAAGCCGCGACGACGTGATTTACATCCTGTCGGTCGACGAAGAATCGAATCCTTACGGGGCGATTCTGGAAGTAGACGGGGCCAACCTGGCGGCCGGGCGGGGCATTCTGGTGCCCGCGGGAGTAACGTTGGTCAAAACGCTGAAACTGTGGAAGGGACGCGACGACGTGATGGACTACGAGGACATCAAACTGCGGTTTGCTTCCCGTTGCGACGACGACATCAGCAGCGAAATCACCGTATCGGCCTACTTCCTGCCCGGCTGTTCCGACATCGCCATCAGCCAGCCGCGCGACCAGTGGGTGGTCAACACCAACACGTTGCCCGCGCAGACGCTCACGGTTACGCTGGACAACTACGACCGCAATTATTCCGCGTTCCACCACGTGCTGTTCCAGTACAAGCCGGCGTCCAGCTCGCAGTGGATCACGCAGATGACCTTCTACAACCCGAACGTGGTAACCCCGGCCGAGTACGCGGGCATCACCAGCGCCAAGCAGTGGATCAACGACGTCAAGATCGTCCACGCCTGGGACATGAGCAGTCTGCCGGACCGCGCCTACGACATCCGGGCCGTTTCGGTCTGCGATCTGGGATCGGGGGCCACGGCCGAGACCGCTACCGACGTGTTGCACGGCATCAAAGACGTGAAGCGCCCGAAACTGTTCGGTACGCCGCAGCCTGCCGACGGCATTCTGCTGGTAGGCGACGAAATTTCCATTCAGTTTGACGAGCCCATCGAAGCCGGTCTGCTCACGCCGTTCAACTTCTCGCTGAAGGGCGTACTGAACGGCACGCCGCTCGACCACCTGGTGAGTGTGAAGCTGGATGGCGCCAACGACTACGTGCGCATTGCCAACGGCGTGGATCTGCACAACCGCTCGTTCACGGTGGAATTCTGGCTGAAGCGTGACGAGCTGAACCGCGAAAGCGTGGTCTTCTCGAAAGGCAGTGCCGAGTCCGATGCCTTCGAAGTAGGGTTTACGGCCGACAACCGGTTGTTTATGCGCTTCAACGGGGAAGAGAAACGCACGACGGCCTTGTTCAACGACCAGGAGTGGCACCACTATGCCGTAACGTACGATGTTCTGAAGAAAACCACGCAGGCTTATTGCGACGACAGGGCCGTACTGGAGAATGTGCCGGTAGCTGCCGACTACCGCGGTGCCGGGGGCATCACGGTCGGAAAATCGGTCTGGCAGGCGCCAACCGCTCTCCGCGGCAACGTGCACGACCTGCGGATCTGGACCAAAGCGCTGCCGCTGGGCGATGTCTACGCCCGCATGTTCTCGCTGCTGAACGGCTCGGAGGTAGGGCTGGCTGGGTACTGGCCGCTCGACGAAGCCTTCGGCACGCTGGGCAACGACAAGGCCCGCTATCGCCACGCGCATTTGTTTGCGGGTTGGGAAGTGCTGCCGCGCGGCCGTGCACTGGCCCTGGATGGCACCGGTGCGCTGGAAATCAACACAGGCAGCACGGTCATCCTCTCGAACGAGATGGACTACAGCCTGGAGTTCTGGTTCAAGGCGCGTCCGGGACAAACCGCGACAACGCTCTTCTCCAGCGGAAAAGGCGACGGCACCGACCAGCTGCACGATCCGGCCTACAGCGTCAGCGTGGGCTTTAACGAGGCCGGAAAGCTCCGCGTCCTCAACAACGGATTTGCCTTTGCGCAGCAAAACGGCGTCGACTACCGCGACGACAACTGGCACCATTTCACCTTGTCGCTCAGCCGCAGTGCCAACGCCACCATGCTGGTCGACGCGCAACAGGTAGCCACCACCGCTAGCGTCAACTTCGGTGGACTGACCGGCACCACCATGTGGGTCGGAGCCCGGGGGTACCGCAACGATCAGGGTACCAAGGTTCAAGACCAGTATTTCGAAGGCGTGATCGACGAAGTACGCCTCTGGAAACTGGCCCGCCGGCAGGCACAAGTGGCGCTGGACTGGACGTCGAAACTGTCCGGTACCGAGAAAGGGCTGGTGGCCTACTATCCGTTCGAATACTACAAAACCGAGGCGGGCATTCGCATCCTCGAGGGGACGCTGGCAGACCAGTGGCAGAACCCGTACGGGCCAAACGGCGGCCAAGCCGTGGTCAGCGGTGGGGCCAGTGTTGGTACCGAAGCGGCCAACCTGCGTGACGTGCGTCCGCTGCAGGCCGTGGACTTCGACTGGGCCGTCAACGAAGACAAGATCATCATCACCCCGGCGGCCCGCATGGCCAAAGCCATCGACAAGACCATTCTGGAAATCATTGTCGAAGGGGTCGAAGATAAATTCGAAAACCGACTGGCTTCGCCGGTGGCCTGGACGGCTTACGTGGACCGCAACCTGTTGAAGTGGAGCGACGATCAACTGACGTTCGAAAAGCCGCTTTACGCACCGATGCAGTTCACCGTAGAAATCACCAACCATGGGGGCACCCAGCAGCGCTTCAGCCTGGAAAACCTGCCGCCCTGGCTAACGGCCCAGCCGTCTGCCGGAGAAATTGCGCCGCTCTCCTCGCAGGCGGTTCGGTTCACGGTCAACGAAGGACTCAACACGGGCTATTTCGGGGAAGACATCTACCTGCGGTCCGATTTCGGGGCCGACGAGAAATTGCACATCGACCTGCGCGTCTTTGCGGAAGAACCCGCCTGGGCGGTCGATCCGGCCGACTACCAGTACTCGATGAACATGGTCGCGCAGCTGGAAATTGATGGCATCCTTTCGTCGGATGTGTACGACCGGGTCGGCGTATTTGTGGGGGACGAATGCCGTGGCGTGGCGGACCTGCAGTACATCGAGGCCTACGACCTCTACGAAGTGTTCCTCGACATCTACAGCAACCAGGAAAGCGGAGAGACGGTCGAGTTCCGGGTGTGGAACGCCGACGAAGCCACCGAGCATCGCGACGTACAACCAATCCTGACGTTTACCTCCAATCAGGTGCTGGGCACGCCGCGCCAGCCGGAGAAAATCCGGGCCGGGGCTACGTACGTGCAGAGCATGCACTTCAATCCGGGCTGGAACTGGGTTTCATTCAACCTCGACGCCCCGCTGCTGAGCAGCGTTCAACAGACCTTGACTACAGTTGCAGCGCAGGTGGGCGACCAGGCCAAAGGCCAGACAACGGTCGACATCTTTACGCCGGGCATCGGCTGGTCGGGTACGCTGAGTGGACAGGGCGGTTTCCGCAACGGACAGATGTACATGGTCAAGCTCCAGCAGGGTGGCGACATCCAACTGGTAGGGCGCGGCATCAATCCCGACCTGTCGATTCCGATTCGGACGGGCTGGAACTGGATCGGCGTCAACCCCCGGTTCAACCTGACTGTCAACGAAGCCTTCGCGAATTTCAACCCGCAGTCGGGCGACATGGTGAAAAGCCAGTTTGCCTTCGCGGTTTATGACGACAACCTGGGCTGGACCGGCAGCCTGCGCTACCTGAAACCGGGCTTAGGCTACATGTTCCGCTCGGCCCAGCCGGGTGCGTTGGTCTACCCGGCCCAGTCGGCCCTGACGCAGACGGGCGATCGGTTGGTCGCGCTGGAGCAGACCGACGTGCCTACCTTCTGGCAGTATCCGTACACCCAGTCGGTCATTGCCTGGACGGCCGAAGCGGTAGAAGGGCACACGTACCGCCTGGAGGCCTGGGCCGGAGCGACGCTGCGCGGCGTTACCACCCGCCAGCAGGTAGCCGGAAGCCCGCTTTACTTCCTGACGGTGCACGGCGAACAGAACGGAGAAACCATTCGTTTCCGCCTGATCGACGAGACCGATGACCTCGCATTTGCCGTACAGGAAACCCTTCCGTTTGCTTCGGACGAACTGCGCGGCACGCTCGAAGAACCCTTCGCTCTGACCGTGCAGGATCTCGTTACGCACTTGCCCGAGCAGCGCCTGGACGCTCGTCTGTACCCGAATCCGTTCCGGCAGAATGTGCAGATCGAGGTTCCCAAAACTGGGCTTTATCCGCCGCAGATTCACGTCACCGACCTGTTGGGTCGGGTGCTCACCACCCTGAACGTTCAGGAAGGCACCAGCGGTTGGGAAGCCGTTTGGGAAGCCCAGCCTCAACCCGCCGGGATGTACCTGATCGTGGTAGAGCACGAGGGGCAGCAGCAGGTGTACAAAGTCACAAAACAATGATAAAACTCTTGGGAAGAACGGGCGAGGTTTCGGTCGTGACCAACGCCGGAAGCGGCCTGTTCTTCCCTTTGCTTACGAATCTATGTTAAACAAGATCCTGACTTTCGCGACCCTGTTGACGGCGCTGTTGCGGGTAGCGGCAGCACATGCCCAGGGGTGGTCGGTCGATCCCGCCCGATACAATCATTCGATGGTCGTGGTAGGGGTACTCAACCTGGACCGCGTGGAGTCGCGTGCCACGACGGATACCGTGTATGCCTTCGTGAACGGCGAATGCCGCGGCGTGGCGACCCCGCAATACCAACAGAAAGTGGACCGCTACCTGGCGTACCTGATTGTGTACAGCAACGAGTCGGGCGGAGAAATTTCGTACCGGATCGTCAGCAACGGCGATACGCTTTCGGTCGTGCAAACGCAACGCTTTGAAGTGAACGGCTTGGTGGGCCATGCAACGCGCCCGTACGTTTGGTCCAACGTCGCCTTGAACGACAAGGCAATCCTGGAATCGTTGACGGCTCCGACCCAGCAGGGAAGCACGCAATTCCATGAAGGGACAGTGACGCTGAAAGTAGACTACAGTACCGACCGCAGCCAACTCGCTCCGCAGTTCACGCTGGCCTCTGGTGCCACGGCCTGGGTCGGGGGCGTGCGGCAGGTAAGTGGCGTTACGCAAAACGATTACACGCAGCCGGTGCGTTACACCATTCGCTCGGAAGACGAACAGCATTTTGCCGAGTACGAAGTGGTGATAAATCAGGGCAATGCGTTCCCGACGGCCATTCAGCTTTCCCACCAGGCGGTGGAGGAAAATCGACCCGGCGGCACGTGGGTCGCGGACCTGACGGCCGCCGACCTGAACCACACGACGCACCAGTTTTCGCTCGTCGCGGGGCTGGGCGACCAGGACAATGCCGCCTTCACGATCCACGAAAATCAGTTGCTGACCGCCGACGTGTTTGATTTCGAGCAGCAGGCGGCTTACGCCATCCGGTTGCAGGCGCAGGACCCGGAAGGCGATACCGTAACGCAGGCGTTTGTGATTCAGGTGCAGGATCGTAACGAAACACCGTACCTGGCCGACACGACGTTGGGCGTATACGAAAACGCCGCTCCGGGCACAATCGTCGGACAACTGGTACCGACCGACCCCGATGCCAATACCACCTTCACGTTCCGAATTCTGGGTGCGAACACCGCGTTCAGCGTGGACACGGCCGGGCACTTGCGGGTGGCACAACCCGTCGATTTCGAGACGCAGCCGCAGTATCGCTTTGCGCTGGAGGTGCGCGACAACGGTACGCCGTCGCTGGCCGACACCGCCTGGGTCAACGTGCAGGTATACGAGCTGAACGAGAAGCCGCATCTGGCGGACACGACGCTGGTCACCAACGAAAATGTCCCGGACGGAACCCTGGTAGGACAGTTGATCGCCACTGATCCTGATGCCGGAACGCAGTTCAGGTTTGCGTTGCTGGACGAAGCTGTGCCGTTCCAGGTCGATACGACGGGACAACTCTGGGTCGCCGGACCTCTGGATTTCGAACAACAGGCGACGTACCGGTTTCGGGTCGAAGTGAAAGACGACAACCTCCCGCCGTTGTCCGACACGGCCTGGGTCGAAGTACGCGTACAGAACCTGAACGACAAGCCTGTGATGGCCGATACGACTTTGGTGATCAGCGAGAACCTCGCCCCCGCGGCAGAAATCGCGACCTTGATCGCCACCGATCAGGACAGTGGCACCGTACTGCGGTTTCGCCTGATCCGCCAGGAGGTGCCGTTCCAGGTCGACAGCACCGGACGTCTGGTCGTCGCGGCGAAGCTCGACTACGAAACCCAGTCGTCGTATCGTTTTGAGGTAGAAGTACGCGACAACGGAGCGCCGCAACGCGCCGACACCGCCTGGGTAGATATTCAGCTTCAGGACCAGAACGAGGCACCCTTTTTGGCCGATACGCTGCTGTTGGTGAACGAAGCGACCGCACCGGGTACGTTGGTGGGCCAACTGCTGGCCACCGACCCCGACCGGCCTACGCAACTGCGCTTCGCCTTGCTGGACCCAACGCTGCCCTTTTTGGTAGAAGAAACCGGGCAACTGCGGGTTGCGGAGAGCCTTGATTACGAAACCCGGTCGTCGTACCGCTTCCTGGTCGAAGTGCAGGACGACGGCACCCCGATGCTGGCCGATACGGCCTGGGTCGACGTGCAGGTTGTCGATCAGAACGACGTCCCGCACCTGGCCGATACCACGCTGGTCGTTGCCGAAAATGCGCTGCAGGGCACCCGTGTCGGGCAACTGGTGGCGACGGACCCCGACAGTGGGTCGGTGTTCCGGTTTACGTTACTGACCTCACAATTGCCCTTCCGTGTCGATACGTCGGGCCTTGTGGTCGTGGCGCAGTCGTACGCCCTGGATTTCGAGACGCGGGCGTCGTACCGGATGCAGGTGGAAGTGCGCGACAACCGCATTCCGCAGCTGGCCGATACGGCTTGGGTCGACGTGCAGCTTCAGGATCTGAACGAGGCCCCTGTGTTGGAGGAAGCCGCCTTCACGGTCGACGAGAACGCGGCACAAGGCGTGGTGGTCGGACAACTGATCGCGACCGATGCCGATGCCGGAACGCAGTTCAGTTTCAGCATTCTGACGGAGGAGATGCCCTTTGTGGTGGATGCGTCGGGGCAAGTGCAGGTTGGCGAAGGGGATGCCCTCAACTATGAGGTAAAATCCTTCTACCGGTTCGAAGTGGAAGTGCGCGACAACGGGGCGCTGCCGCTGGCCGATACCGCTTGGGTCGAAGTGACCGTGCAGGACCAGCAGGAAGCCGACTTGCCGGTCAACAACTACGTGACGCCCAACCAAGACCATTACAACGACGTGTGGGAAATCCAGAATCTGGACCTCTACGAAGGATACACACTGCGCATTTTCGACCGATACGGAACCCTGGTTTACGAAACCAGTCAATACCAGAACCAGTGGGTCGGGCAGAACCAACACGGCAAAGCCCTGGCGCCGGGCGTGTACCTGTACCGCTTTCTGGCACCTGCCGGTACGGGCATTTCTTACCAGGGGACCATTCATCTAGTTCGTTAATTCTTCCAGGAAATATGAAAAAATTAGGCTTTTGGGTGGCATGCCTGTTGAGTCATAGCCTGTGGGCACAAATCAACATCGGGAATAACCTATACACCGAAAACGAGTTCAGTCTCAACCCTGCCTACGCCGGGGTGAGCTATCAGGTCCGGGCCGATTTGCAGGCGACCCGCTTTCGTCTGGCGCAAGCACAGGAGTACACCGGCGGCGCGTTTTACCTGCAAGGCGGGCTGACGGACCGTTTGGGGTTGGGCATGCGCGTGCAAACCAGCACGCAGTCCGTGTTTGCCCATACGAGTGCGGAGGCAGTGGCCGCGTGCCATGTCCCGTTAAGCTGGAGCCAGCGCCTGAGTTTCGGGCTTTCATTTGGCTTCAACTGGGACAGAGTGACGCAGGATTACAGCGGGCAGAATGCGTACGTAGACCCCAACGACCCCGTACTGAACAACACGAACAACGGACACGTACAGCCGCTGGCCGGTGTGGGGATGGTCTACACCTGGAGCCGTCTTTCGGTGGCGGCAACGGTGCAGGACATGCTAACGGACGAAAGCCGGGGCGCGGGTCAATATTTGGGTCAAGTGACGTATCTCTTTGGCGACAACAGCGAACGGCTGATGGTACAACCTTCGGTGCTTTTGTGTCGGCAGGGAGACCGCAGCGCCTGGGCCGACCTGAATGCGAAAGTTATCTGGCAGGAGCAGTGGTGGGCACAGCTCGGCTACCGAACCACCGGAAACCTGATGATGGGGGCCGGTGCTTCGTTCCGGGAAGTGCACGTGGGGTACGCATTCGGATACCCTATTGGCAAATACCAGCATCTGGCTACGTCGGTACACGAACTGACGGTTTCCTTCCGCTTCCGGGAGCGCCAGTTCAACGGCCAGCCGGCGTTGATCGTAGAGCCGGCCATTGAAGGGAAATAAGCAAAAGGAGAGGCGCGTTAAATTCCGCGGGGTAACATGCGCCAGGGGAGGGGCAATCCGCGTTACGCTTCTGGCAACGCAAAGCGGATGACGACCTGCGTTCCCCCGGTCGCCGGGCTGTGCAGGGCGACTGTTCCTGCATAGCGTTCTGCGATTTTCTTCACGACGTACAGCCCCAGCCCTTCGCCCTTGGACGTAACGTCGCCTTTGTAGTAAAGCTCAAAGACCTTCTCCTGAATGGCAGGGCTGATGCCCGGTCCGTTGTCATGGACGCTCAATTCCAGCTCGCCCTGGTGGGCGCGGATTTGTACCCCGATGCGCCGGACCGGTGAAGGGTGCTGCCCTAAAAAGAAGATCGCGTTTTCCAGGAGATTTTGCAGCAGCGCGTGCACCACGAAGGCATAAAAGTGGACTTCCTGCGTGACTTCGATCACCACGTCCAGGGCAATCTGTTTGTCCTGCAGCGCCGGCTGGTAGTGCAACCGTAGCATCTCGACGATGCTGTAGAAGTTGAGCGGCATACGCAGTTGCTCTACCGCCTCTACTTCACTGAGCGTACTGAGCTTGCGCAGCATCGCATCCATCCCCGACAACACTTCGTTGCATTTCCCCAGCATGTCGTGCACCTGCGGCTCCGGCGTTATCGTACGGATCAGCCCGAACAACCCCATGAGCGACGTGAGGGGGCGGCGGAAGTTATGCGACAGGCGGTAGAACAGGGTGTTGAGTTCCTGGTTGGCCTGCCGTAGCTCTTGTGTCCGTACGCTTACAATCTGTTCCAGGTGTTGTAAGACCAGCAGGCTGGTGATGCGGTTCAGCATCAGTTGGCCAATGAGTCGGAAAAAACGAAAATCGGTTTCGTTATAAGCCTCCGGCACTTTGCAGCCCACAATCAGCAGCAACTGCTGGCCCGGCTGCATCACCACCGGAAAAAAACACAGGTGCGCCAGGGGTTTGCCGTACAACGGCAGGACGCCCCCCTGGTCGTCCGTTTGCACTATGGGGACGCCGGTCGCGAGCACCCGCTGTTCGAAGGGCGTGAACGCAACGCCTTCGGCGCGGACCTGCCACTGCGCCCGGGCCGTTTCGATCGAAACCACCTGGTTTTCGTAGGCTACCAGCAGGCGGCAGGCCGATGCATCGACAATGTATTTCAGGTTGCTAGCCAACGACTGCGCCACACGCGTCAGATCTGCCGCGGCATTGACTTCGGCCGACATCTTGGCAAAAGTCTCGTAGCGCAGCCGTTGAGTAGCTTCGTAAAGCAGTTGATTGTTGACCAAAACGGGCTTATTTAATTTCCATCAGCTCGTTATCGATGCGAATGCCCGAAATATCGGCGATGGTGTTGAGCATGTTGGTCAGGTCGGCCAGACTCATCAGTTCCAGCACTTCTTCTTCGGCAAATCCTTCTTCGCGCAGCGTCTCGAAATCTTCATCGGTAGTGCTGGCCGACGACAGGGCGCACTTGGTTACGGTACGGATGGCCGTTTGGTAGGCCGACGGAACGGCGTCCTGGTAAACATTGTCGGTCAGCTTGACAGCCGGGTCACCTGTGAGGGTCGCGCTGAGGCTATCGGCCATCACGCCGTGCGCATGGGCGCAATAGTGGCAGCCTTTCTTTTTCGAAATGTTATAGATGATGAGCTGTTTCAAAATGAACGGTACCTGCCCGCGCAACATGGTCGCTTTGAGCTTTTCCCAGTTGCCGCGCAGGAGGGTAGGGTTGGTGCCCTGGCATTTGAACCAGTTCAGCACGAACGGAATGCCCATTTCGCGCATGGTTTCCTGGTAAATCTCGGCCACTTCGGGCGAGGCTTCTTCTAATTCAATAACACGGAAGCGCGTCGTTGTAGTTGCTAACATAGAGTCTAAATGAATACTGAAAAATACGAGTGGTTAAGCGCCAGAGACGGCGGTACTGGGCTACTGTAAAGCCCTTAAAAAAAGCATAGAGGTGTACGAGGTTGTATAACTTAAAGCCAAAGGAAGTTAAAAATAGTGATAACCAAAAGCGGGGGTAGTGTGGAAGAGGGTACGCTATGTACCGTCTTTCTCGTAAGTGCAGGGCGTTTTTGCCGGTAACAGGTGTGACTTCACCCTCTCCTGAAAGCAGACCCTGGAGAGGAGAGTGCACCTTCTTAGTGTTTTGAGCCGCACTCCTCAAGAAGGTGTAGTGTCGGCAGCGCCTGCAAGAAAGCTCAGGAGTTAGGGTAAGTTTTGTTGTAAAATCGATTTTCCGGGCCGGAGGTGATGGTTTTCTACAAGAGCGACAGCCGCACCTTGGAGGAGAGAAATAAGTGGAACACTACCGGCAGACGTTCCTCAAAAGGAACAGAACATCAGGTTCGATCAGAAAAACAAATATTCATATGTTGATGCGTGAGATTTACTCCGTTTTCTTACGCTATCCTGTTCGTAATTAGTGCTTTACTTGCTTCGTTCTGGTGCGCCATCCGCCTGCCTGATCAGCTTCAAAAACCTCAATGGCGTTCGGCTACCAACTTTTAGTACATGCTCATAAAGCAAGCGCATCTGCTCAAAAACACTTACCCGGACGCTTCTAGATTTGCGCCGATTTTTTAGCTGGGCTTGCTTTTTGTTTGTAATAACCTTTCGTTTATCCTTATGAAACGCTTTCCTTTCTTAAGGGCAGCTACTTTTAGCGTATTGTCGAAGATGGTTCTGTCGACTCCCGCAGTCGCACAGGAAAGTTCACTCAAAACAGTTCCCTTCGTCAGTCCTGAAATAGTAGGCCAACTGGCGCTCGCCGTGATGTCGGACGTCACGTCAGGAGTTACCGGATTCAAAATATGTGCCTCAGGGGCAACCATCGCGGTGGAGTGGGCGACACAACCCGGCTTTCGTGTTGCGCAGTTCGAACTGGAACGTTCGCGCGACTGCCTGCAGTTTGAGTCGGTCGCTTCACTGGCCTGCGTACACAACCGCTACGCCGTTACGAAATACAACACCACAGACCCTACGCCCTGGGCGGGCTATACTTACTACCGACTCAAGCTGGTGGAAGACGCGGGCACCGTAGCGTACGTCGGGCCGGTGGCTTCGTTTCTGCCGATCAAGAACCTGACGCTCGCGCCCAATCCCTGGGACGGACGCCAGCAACTTTCGGTCAGTGCTTCTCTGGCAGAAGATGCGTATTACATCGCATTTCTCGACCTGCACGGGCGGCACGTGTACGAGATGCCTTTGCGCGACAGCTATTTCTCGCTTCCCGAAGACCGCTTCGCCCCAGGACTCTACTATTATAAAATCTATTCGGCCCTGCAACTGGTCGGGCACGGCAAGTGGAAGGTAGAGAAATGAAACACAAGACGCTACGGAACTTCGGGTGACCCGCTGACTTCGCTGCGCAGACGTTTGAGGTATTCTTTGGGCGAGACGCCGTACTGTTTGTTGAAGCAGCGGATGTAGTACGAAGGGCTGTTGAAGCCCACTTCGTAGGCGATCTGGCTGACGCTCAGTCGGTCTTCCACCAGCAGCCGGACGCTCTTTTTCAGGCGGATGGACTTGATGAATTCGTGAACGCCCTGTCCCGTCAGGGTTTTGCATTTGGCGTAGAGCACCGACCGGCTGAGGGCCGTCACGTCACAAAGGGCGTCGGCGTTGAGCTCCGGCTCCTGCAAATGCGCCTCGATGTAACGCACCATCGTCTCCATGAAGTCGGCGTCGAGTTTGTTTTCGAGCAATTCGTCCGGATGGATCTCGTCGGACAGCAGGAACTTCTGCCTGACTTTCTCCTGCGTCTGGATGCAGTTGTAGATCAGTTGCACGAGCATTTCCTGATGCAGCGGCTTGGTCAGGTACGCGTCGGCGCCCGCCTCGTAACCGGACAACTGGCTTTCTTCTTCGCGCTGGCTGGTCAGCAGGATGACCGGAATGTGGCAAGTCGCTGGATTTTGTTTGATCGCCCGACAGAACTGCAACCCGTCCAAGACTGGCATCAGCATGTCGGACACGATGGCGGCAGGCTGGTGCTCTTGGGCTCGTTCGATGGCCTGGCGGCCATTTTCCGCCTCGAAAATTTCGAAGATGCCCGACAAGAGGGCACGGAGGTGCGCCCGCAGCGCCGGATCGTCGTCCACGATCAGCACCCGTCGGCCTTTCAGCAACTGCAGCTTCTCCGGCACGGCCCACACCGGGGGCGGCGCACTTTCGCTAGCGGTCGTCACCGACCAGTCGAGAGCCCGCGACGGCAACTGTTTCAGGTCGGCGGCGACATGCGGGCGGGAAACGTCCTGCGCCTGCGGCAGCCGTACGCGGAACGTGGTGCCCTGCCCGGGCGTGCTTTCCACGTCGATGGTGCCTCGGTTGAGGTGAAGAAATTCGCGGGTGATGATCAGCCCCAGGCTCGTCCCGGTTTCCCCTTCGGTGCCGGGCGTATGGCTTTTGTGGTCGATCCGGAACAGGTTGCGCCGCTGCGCCTCCGTCATCCCTACGCCCGTATCCTGCACGGTGAGTACCACTTCTTCGCCTTCGAGGCGGGCCTGAACGTCGATCCGTCCGCCCCGGGGCGTGAATTTGATCGCGTTGCTTAGCAGGTTCCGCACAATGGCGTCGAGCATGTAGGCGTCGGCCCAGACGTAACGCTCGGTCGGTACGTCGATCTGCAACGTCAGCTCTTTCTGGGCACACAGCGGGGCGACCAAGGTTTCGTTCCGCCAGAGCAGCTCCCGTACCGACAAGGCGACCGGCGCAAAGGCCATATTCTTCGACTGCGTGCGCGACCAGTCCAGAAGGTTATCGAGCAGTTGGGAAATGGCGCGGGAAGAATGGTGCAGGTGTTCGACAGAAGCGTGCAGTGCGTGCGGCTGTTCGCGGCGGGCCTGTTGGCGTAGCACCGCGAGGTTGCCCAGCAAGGCGTACACCGGGTTTTTCAGGTCGTGTGCCAGGATGGAGAAGAAGCGGTCTTTCGTGCGGTTCAGGTCGGCCAGGGCGTTCACGGTCTTTTCCAGTTCCTGGTTCTGTTCCACGATCTGTTCCTGCTGGTGAAGGATCTTGTTCGTCTTCCGCGTTATCTCCACGTTGTATTCTTCCAGCCGCTCGTTCTGCTGCCGCACCTCTTCGCTGCTTTCCTGCAGGGCGGCGTTGGCGTCCAGCAGTTCGTGGGTTTGCCGGGCGACCTCTTCCCGCAGTTCGCGGTTGTGGGCCTTGATGGAACGGACACGCAGGTAGAAAAGTAACCCGATCAGGCTGAGAAGGGCCAACGCCACCAGCGCCCGGAACCACCACGTTTTCCACCAGGGCGGCAGCACCACGATGTGCAGCGGCGAAGAAGCTTCCTGCCAGTGTTGCCCGTCGTCCGAGTAACGCACCCGAAACCGGTACGTGCCCGGATCGAGGTTGGTGAACGAGGCGCGGTGCTCGTGGTGCAGGTTGACCCACTGGTCGTGCAGCCCTTCCAGTTTGTAGCGGTACTGCATTTTGTGCGGGGCGTAGAGGTTGATGGCCGCAAACGCCAGCGTGAAAAACGACTGCCGGTGTGTCAGGGTCAGCGTGTCGGTGAAGGCCAGTTCCCGCGCGAGCGGCGAACCGTCCGCACCCGGTGCCTGCCGCTGGTCGAACAGGTACAGGTCGCTCAGGTAGAAAGGCGCGTCGAAGCGGGGCGGCTGCACCTGCTGCGGCGCGAACACGTTGAAGCCGTTGGTGCCGCCGAAGTACAGCTCGCCCGTTCGGCTTTTTAGCACCGATTTCAGGAAGAACGAATTGCCCTGCAACCCGTCGGACACGTCGTAGTGGACGCTGGTTCCGGCCTGCGGATCGAAAGCGATCAGGCCCACGTTCGAACTGAGCCAGAGTTGCCCCTGGTGGTCGGTGGCGAGGGCTTTCAGCGTGTGCGGCAGGTGGTAACGTTCGCTGTAGCGTACGAACCGATCGGCCGCCTCGTCGTACCGGTCCAGCCCGCCCGATTCGCTGACGACCCAGAGCTGGCCCAGGCCATCTTCCGCCACCATGTTTACCCCGTTGCTGCTGATCGTCGTGGTGTCCTGCCGGTGGGCGTAGTGCCGCATCTGTGGTCCCTCGATCACAAACAGGCCGCTGTAGGTACTGATCCAGAGCCGTCCCTTCGTGTCTTTGTAGAGGTGGTTGATCCAGGCCGGGGCACGCAAATCGAACGGAAAGCGGTCGTTATTCCGGTGGTGGATGATCTCGTGCGTACGCAGATCCAGCACCGCTAGCCCCTCGCCGTGTGTCCCGATCCACAGCAGCGAATCGTCGGGCAGTACGGCCTTCAGGTTGTTATAGGGCAGCGAATGGGGATCGGCCGGATCGTGCATGAACACCTGCGCCCGCCGCGTAGCGGGATCGAACTGTACTAGGCCACCGCTCCAGGTCGCTACCCAGAGTTGCCCGTTTCGGTCCTGTTTCAGGTCCATCACGGCGTTGCTGCTCAGGCCCTGTTGCGTCGTCACGTGAGAAAACCGCTGGGTTTGCGGCTCGAAGCGCGACAGGCCGCCCCCGTCCGTCCCGACCCAGATCGTACCCCGGTCGTCTTCCAGGAAGCTGGACACCACGGGATGGTTCAGGCCACCGGGGCCTTTGTGCTGTGCATACGAGCGGAAGACATTCTTGCCCGGATTGGTGTAAAACAGGCCCTGCCCGCGTGTGGCGAACCACAGATTCCCGAAACTGTCTTCGCAGAAGGAGGTCACGGTCCGTGCCTGTACCTCCGGTTTTTTGTAAGCGGGATTGGTAAACGGCTGGAAGTTGCCTTGATCGTCCAGGAAGTAGGCATTGGCGTTGCTGACGCCCACCCAGAGTTGCCCGGTGTGGTCTTCGTAGAGGCTGGAAATCATGTCCTGTCCCGTTCCCGCTTCGTCTGAAAAGCGGGGGTACTGGCGCAGCACGTCTCCGTCCTGGTTCAGCAGCGTAATCCCCCGGTCGAACGTCCCGACCCAGACACGCCCCGGCCCGTCGATGTACACGGAACGGATCTTGTTGCTGGAGAGACGCTGTGGGTCGTCTGCCTCGTGGGTAAGGCGCACGAATGTGCCGGTGCGGGGGGCAAAGCGCGTCACGCCGCCGTTGAACGTGCCCAGCCAGAGGCGGTCCTGCGCATCGATCGCCATCCCGAAAATCACGTCGTGGCTTAGTGAATTCGGGTTGTCGGGCTCGTAGTGAAACCAGCGACTCGCGTTCGTCTCCGGCGTGTACTGACACAGCCCCAGCGACGTGCCCACCCAGAGGCGATGCTGCCCGTCTTCCCGGATCACGTTGACCGGAATGTTCTCTTCCGGGCGGCCGAGGGCACATTTTTGAAATTGATCCCGCGTGCGGTCGTACCGGTTCAGGCCGTTGTTGGTGCCGATCCAGAGCCGCCGCTGGCTATCTTCCCAGATGCAGTTGATGATGTTGTGCGACAGGCTCGTGCTGTCGGCCTCGTCGTGCGCGTAGGTCACGAACGTTTGTCCGTCCCACCGGATCAGCCCGTCGTAGCTGGAGGCCCACAAAAAGCCGTAGCTGTCCTGGAACACGTATTCAATGTTGTCGCTGGGCAGCCCTTCGTCGGTCCCGAGGTGGTAGAGGTTGTAGGTCGCGGGCGCGGGGGACGTCGCCTCCGGGTGAGGGGCGGCACACAGGGTGGTTCCCAGAGCATCCACGAGAAGCAAGGCGAAGCAAAGCAGGCGTTTCACGAGGCAGGTGGTTGGTAAAAATGCAGGTACGCTGGGAGGGAAGATACAAAGATCTCCGAAACCCTCGTGCCGTGCTGGGCGGCTTTTGTGGGGGGTTCCGGCAGGTGCGGGACGGTCGTACGATCTTTTCGGATGCCTGTACTATCGTGCCTGCCCCGGGACACCTGTGGCATCCTTCCGGACGCACGTGCAACGCGCTTCCCGCCGCGCCGCCTACCTTTCGGCACCATCACTTTTTATCGTTCTATCACCCCAACCCCAAAGCAACCATGCAACACCCTTTCCGTCTTACCCACCCGAGGACGCGGTTCGGCATCCTTCTTCTAATTATTCTGGTGCCCTTTGCCGACTGCCTGGCGCAGACCTCACACAAGTCGCTCAACTTTCTGTACAGCATCCGCGGCTCACAAACCATCGGCGGTATGCACAACCGGCAACCCAACGCAAATCCGAACAGTTACAGCCAGCAATTGCACAACGTGGTGGGCCAGTGGCCGGGCCTTTACAGTGCGGACTTTCAATTCGAACCCAACGAAATCGCCAACCGCCAGACCATGACCAACCAGGTCATCACGGAGTGGAACAACGGCGCGATGATCAACCTGATGTGGCACGCCTGCAATCCCGCCAAGGGCGAACCCTGCGGTTGGGACGGAAACGGCGTGCTGAGTCAGATGTCCGACTGGGAATGGAACCAGCTGACTACCAACGGTACCGCCATCAATAACGCCTGGAAAAGTCGGATGGACGACGTGGCCTACTACCTGCAACAACTGGAAGACGCGGGCGTCGAAGTATTTTTTCGGCCGCTGCACGAGATGAACCAGGGGATG
Source organism: Catalinimonas alkaloidigena (assembly GCF_900100765.1). Classification (NCBI taxonomy): domain Bacteria; kingdom Pseudomonadati; phylum Bacteroidota; class Cytophagia; order Cytophagales; family Catalimonadaceae; genus Catalinimonas; species Catalinimonas alkaloidigena. Next base: position 465,783 of record NZ_FNFO01000001.1, read on the forward strand.
TTCTGGTGGGGAGGTCGCCCCGGCCCCAACGGCACGGCGAAGCTGTACCAGATTACCCACGATTATTTCACCTACACAAAGGGGCTGTCGAACCTGATTTGGGTCTGGAACTTGCAGGACTTCAGCTCCCTGTCCAGCGACCTGAACAGCTACGATCCGGGCGGCAGCTACTGGGATGTGCTGACGATGGACATGTACTGGAGCGACGGGCAGGGCTACACAACCGCCAAATACAACGCGCTGGTCAACAAAGCGGGGGGCAAACCCATCGGCATCGGCGAGTGCCAGGACCTGCCCGCCGTCAACGTACTGAATGCCCAACCGCTCTGGACGTTCTTCATGGGCTGGTCGGAACTGACGTTTCAACACAACTCGAATCAGAAAATCCAGGACATCTACTGGTCGGGCCGCGTCCTGACGCTCAACGAGATGCCCGGATGGGATAACGTCACGACGCCTCCGTCGGGCGGAACCCAATACATTCAGGCGGAGAATTACGCAAACATGAGCGGGGTGCAGACCGAATCCACCTCCGACGAAAGCGGCGGGCAAAATGTAGGCTGGATCGACGCCGGTGACTGGATGAGCTACAGCAACATCAACGTGCCGGCCAGCGGTACCTATACCATCGCGTACCGGGTGGCGAGCCAGAACGGTGGCGGCAGTCTGCAACTGGAACAGGGCGGCGGGGGCCAGGTCTATGGCACAATCAACATCCCCTCGACCGGAGGCTGGCAAACCTGGACGACGATCTACCAAACGGTGAACCTGAACGCGGGCACGCAGAATTTCGGCATCAAGGCGCTGAACGGTGGCTGGAACTTCAACTGGTGGGCCATCATTCCATCGAACAACCGTGTCGTGGCCCCCGCACCGGCGCAGGGCACGCTTGCGCCCCATCAGCCGTTTCCCAATCCCTTTGTTCGTGACGTGACCATTCCGGTGCAGGTACCCAAAGGGGTATTTCGCCTGGAGATCTACGATCTATCGGGTCGGCAGGTGCGCACGTTCGGCACGAAAGAACTGCCCTCGGCGGCGACACACGTTTCCTGGAACGGTACCGACCGCCAGGGGCAGGAGGTGCCCGACGGAGTGTACTTCTACCGGATGACGGCGGGGCAGGAAACCACGACCGGAAAACTGTTGAAAGGGCACTGACCGAAGGCGATCCCCGCACCGGCGTGCCCGACGCACGTAGGCCCTGCGCCGTCATCCCGGGGTGACGCGCAGGGCTTCTCCCTTCTCAACCAAGTTCCTGATTTAGACCATGCATCAACCTTTCCTTCGTTTCATGAACCGATCCTTCGCCCGCCTGGCCCTGCTGTGGCTCCTGGGAGTGGCGCTGCCGCCGGCGTTGCTGGCGCAGACCCTTCGCACCGACACACCCGTGCAGTACGAAAAGGTAGAATTCGACCTTCCGCTGACGGTCCCCTTCACCAATCCCTACCTCGCCGACGACATCCGGCTCGACCTCGTCTTCACTGCGCCGAGCGGCAACCGGGTCGTGCTGCCCTGTTATTACGAATCGGGGGCGTCGGGCAATTCGCTTTGGAAAGCGCGTTTTGCGCCCCGGGAGGCAGGCACCTACCGTTACCAACTCGAGGTCCGGCAGCAGGAAACACTGACGTCTACTTCGGCGGAAGGCACGATGGAGGTAGCGCCTTCGGCGGAAGACGGGTTCGTGCTGCCCCACGATACCTGGACGTTTCAGTACAGTTCGGGTCGTCCGTTTCGGGGCATCGGCGAAAACGTGGGCTGGGAGGCCCGTTCATGGGAAGATCCGAAGTACACCTACGATTACTTTCTGCCGAAACTGGCGGACCACGGCGCGAATTTTATCCGACTCTGGATGCACGCCTGGAATCTGCCGCTGGAGTGGAAACACGTCATCAGCACCGACCGCTATACCGACTCCGATGCCTACTTCAATCCCGGTGCCATTCGGCGGATGGACGAACTGATCCACCTGTGCGACTCGCTCGGCATCTACCTGATGGTGGCCCTCGACGCACACGGCGGCTTTATCTCGTCGGGCGAATGGCCGCAGAACAATTACAACACCACTAACGGAGGGCCGGTCGACACCCCCGCCGAATTCTTTACCTCAGACGAAGCCAAAGCGAAGTACAAAAACCGGCTGCGCTACCTGGTGGCGCGTTGGGGCTACAGCACGAGCATCGCCGTGTGGGAATTTTTCAACGAGGTCGACAACGCGATGTACGACGGCGAAACGGTGATCATTCCCCACGCCGACGTGACGCAGTGGCACCGGGAGATGAGCGCCTACCTGAAAGACCTCGATCCGTACGGACACCTCGTCTCCACCAGCATTTCGCACCGCGAGATCGAGGGACTCACCGCCGTACCCGATTTTGACTTCAACATGAAACACATCTACCGCGCCACCGGAAGCATTCCCGCGGCTCTGCGGGAGGGGATCGACCGCACGGGCAAGCCCTACGTCATCGGGGAGTTTTCGTACGACTGGGACTGGAACAACATCGGAGAGGCCATCGGGCCGGAGTTGGACTACGACCTCAAACGCGGCCTTTGGTACGGCTTGTTCAACCCGACGCCCATCCTGCCTATGACCTGGTGGTGGGAATTTTTCGACGAACGCGGCACGTACACGTATTTCAAGGGCGTGCGGCAGATTTCCGACCGGATGCTGGCCACTGGTAACGGCACCATTACTTCGACCAATGCCTTCACCACGCTTCAGAATCTGGATTTATACGCCGTGAACAGTGGCGCAAACTACTTTGTGTACACCCTGAACAAAAGTGAGGATTCCAGCAACACCGGGGCAGTGAACGTGACCGGGGTGGCCAACGGCACCTACTTCCTCCAACGCTTCGATCCTGAAACGGGGACGTATGCGTCGCTCGGGCAGGTGCAGGTCACAAACGGCCTGTTTCAAATCGCTAAGGTGGCGCTGGCCGGGCATGAGTCGCGCATCTACCTTCTTACGACCGAAGAAAGCGAAGCCAAAGCACCGTACACTGGCGACGCCAGCCCAATTCCCGGTACGCTGGAAGCAGAAAATTTCGACCGGGGTGGCGAAGGCGTGGCGTACCACGACCTGGAAACGACCAACACTGGCGGGGCGTACCGTCCTGACGAGGGTGTCGATCTGTCCACCGTTTCGAACGGGGGTTACGCGCTCACCAATACGGTTTACGGCGAATGGCTCGACTACACGGTGGACGTTCAGATGGCGGGGCAATACACCGTCATGCTCTCTGTCGCGTCGGCACAGACCGGCGGCACGTTTCACCTGGAACAGGACGGCGTCCGCCTCACAAAGACCCAATCGGTTCCAGCTACCGGAAGCGCCGACACCTGGCAAGAACTTTCGATCGAAGTACCCCTGCGCACGACCGGCGTACAAACCTTACGCTTCCACGTCGATGCCGGGGGCTTTCACCTCGACGCGATGCAATTTACGTTGACCAACCAGGCACCCACGGTGGCGTTGCTTGCTCCGGCAGACGATGCCACGGTAGAGTTACCCGATCCCCTTATGCTCCGGGCCGAAGCGTCGGATGCCGACGGCTCCATCGCGTCTGTGGCCTTCTACCGCAACGAAACGTTGTTGGGTGAAGTAACCGAAGCGCCGTTTGTGTGGTCGTGGACACCGACGGCGGGGCAGTTCACTCTCTCCGCCCAAGCGACCGATAACCAGGGGTTTACCGTTGCATCAGCGCCAGTGCAGGTCACGGTGCTTCCTTCGCAAATCCAGACGCCCTACGGCGGCACACCGCATCCCTTGCCGGGAAAAATCGAGGCGGAAGACTTCGACGAAGGCATTGCGTCCGTGGCCTATTATGACCTTTCGGCGGGCAACCGCTTCGGCCAATACCGTACGGATACGGATGTAGATTTGGAAGTATGTACGGACGAGGGCGGCGGCTTCGATCTGGCCGACATTCAGGCGGGCGAGTGGGTAGAGTACACCGTCGACGTCGCTACTGCGGGTACCTACGCGTTCTCGTTTCGCGTGGCGACTCAGGAAAGCAACCAAGCGTTCGACCTCCTGGTAAATGACCAGCTGGTGGCCGAAGCGATTGCGGTGCCCAACACGGGCGCGTGGCAAAACTGGCAGACCCTCACGGTGCCGGATGTGCCGCTGCCCGCCGGTGAGGCGGTCTTGCGTTTTCAGTTTCGGTCGCAGTACTTCAACCTGAACTATTTCGAGGCGGCCCTCATCACGGCGTTAGAAGACGCACCCGCTTTCCACACCAAGCTTTATCCTAATCCGTCGTCCGGGCAGTTCACCCTAATGTTGACGCCGGATGTCCAGTCCATCACGCTGTTGAACACCCGCGGAGCCATCCTGCAAACGCATCCCCGTCCATCGGGTGCTTCTCTCCAACTGGGACAGCAGATGCATCCGGGCCTCTACTTCGTGATCGTGCAACACCGCCATCATCCCACGGAAGTGCTCCGCGCCGTCAAAGTGGAGTAACAGACGATGACTATGCTCTCATAATTCCTCTACCTACCGCAAGCTGGACGCCCGTACCATTTGGATGGACGGAAGTATGATGTCCAGGACGCATATGCTTCGGTGGGACGTGCGTCTCATTCTTCCGGATTTCTGTGCAATCCTTCGCGAAACCCGCCGCCTACCTTTGGTTCAGGCTCCGCAAAGCCCTTTTCAAAAACCTACAACTCTATTATTATGTACAGACGGATTACCCATCACGTGCTGCGAGGGCTGCTGCTGGTCCTGTGGCTGGTGCCCGCCGCCTGGGCGCAACGCGTCGCGGTCAGCGGTCAGGTCGTCGGCGAAGACGGCGAGCCCATTCCCGGCGTCAGTGTGCTGGTCAAAGGCACCTCGACCGGTACCATTACCGACATCGAAGGGCAGTACGCCCTGAACGTCGCCGACGAAAATACGACGCTGGTGTTTTCGTTCGTCGGCTACCTCACCCGCGAAATTCCCCTCAACGGACAGACCCGCATCGACGTGTCGCTGGAGTCCGACGTCCGCGCCCTGTCGGAGATTGTGGTGGTCGGCTACGGCACCACGAAGAAAAGCGATCTGACCGGCTCGGTCGAGACCATTGCTCCCGACAACCTCATCAAGAAACCGGCCGCCTCGGTCGATCAACTGTTGCAGGGGCAAGCTCCTGGCTTGCAGGTCATTACGCCGTCGGGTGAACCGGGTGCCGGGGCGACGATCCGCATCCGGGGCGTGAGTTCGCTGAGCGGTTCGAACAGTCCGCTGGTCGTGGTCGACGGCTTTCCGTGGGGCGACGCCGGGAACCTCAAACAGATCAACCCCGACGACATTGCTTCCATCGAAGTGTTGAAAGACGCGTCGGCCGCCGCCATTTACGGCTCGCGGGGCGCGAATGGGGTGATCCTGATTACCACCCGCAGCGGACAGGCCGGAAAAGCCCGCATCTCGTTCAATTCACTGGTCAGCGTGTCGACTCTGCCCAGCAAGCTGGACGTCTGGCGCGATCCGGTGCAGGAGGCCATCATCTCGAACGAGGCCCGGCAGAACTCCGGACTGGAACCGCTCTACACGGGACAGAATTACCTGGGGACGTATTACCCGACCATCGCCGAGCTGCGGGGACTCGACCCGAATCGCCCGGCGTGGCCGTACCGCACCGACTGGGCCGAGCTGGTCTACCGCAATCCCATCTCCCAGAACTACACGCTCGCCGCCGACGGGGGCAACGAGAAGACGAAGTATTCGATCTCGGGCAACTATTATAATGAACAAGGACTGGCGATCAAGAACGGCTACGAAAAGCTGACAGGCCGGGTCAACCTCGACCAGGAAGTGCACAAAAATGTGAAGGTCGGCGTCAACCTGATCCTCACCCACACGATGCGCCACGGCGGCGGCTTGTCGGCCGGGCGTTCCAGCATCTTCCCGGTATACGACACCACGGGCGCCTACTTCCGCATCAGCCCGCTCGATTTCGGCAACCCCATCGCCTACGCAAACGAGGTATTGAACGAAAGCAAGACCATCGACGTGCTGGGCACGACCTACCTGAACTGGCAGATCACGCCGTGGTTGCAATTCCGTACGCAGCTGAGCAACAAGTACGGCCACTCGATCAACGACTGGTACGAGCCGCGCGACGCGACCTACAACGGCTATCAGTTCGAAGGCTTCGGGACGATCGACAATTGGTCGGGTAACGAACTGCTGAACGAGAATTACTTCACGATCGACAAACACTTGAGTGACCAGCACTACCTGAATCTGGTGGCCGGGTTTACTACCCAACTGTCGAGTTCGCGCGGCTCGCGGCTCGAAGGGCACGGCTTTGTGAACGACAACCTGCGCAACGAAAACATGAACGCCGCCCAGGAACAGATCGCCTCCAACTGGCTGTCGCGGTCGGTGCTGGAATCGTGGATCGGCCGGGCGTCGTACACGTACCTCGACCGCTACCTCGTCACCTTCACGGCCCGCGCCGACGGTTCGTCTAAGTTCGGGGCGAACAACAAGTGGGCGTTTTTCCCTTCCGCCGCGGTGGCCTGGAAAATCCACGAAGAAGCGTTCGCGAAAAACCTCCCGGCGCTGTCGGAAGCCAAGTTGCGCGTCAGCTACGGCCTCACCGGCAACCAGGGCATCAGTCCTTACCAGACCCTCGACCGGCTGGGCACGGGACGCTACTACCTCGACGGCGCGTTTCAGGTGGGCTACGGCCCCGGCATTTTCGACTGGGACGGCTACAACAAAGTGTGGAGCGGCGTGCCCAACGAAAGCCTGCGCTGGGAAACGACGAAGCAATTTGACATCGGGCTGAACGTCGGTCTGTTCAACCAGCGCGTTACGCTGACCGCCGACTATTATTACAAGCACACGGAAGACCTGCTGCGGCGCTCCAACATCACCCCGTCGTCGGGTTACGACCGCATCTGGGTGAACGATGGGGTAATCGACAACCAGGGCATCGAACTGGGACTGAACGGACAGATCCTGAACGGACCGCTGGAGTGGACCCTGGGCGGCAACTTCACGCTGAACCGCAACAAAGTAGTCAGCATGGGCGAAAACGAGTTCGTCTGGAACGGCAGCAGCATCGAAATGTTGCGCAGCCCGCTCAACGCCTTCCTCATCGGCCAACCCTACAACGCCTTCTACGGCTACCGGACCGACGGCATTATCCAGACGCAGGAAGAAGGCGAAGCGGCGGGCCTGTCCGGCGACATGGCCCAACCCGGCGAGATCAAGTACGTGGACCTGAATGAAGATGGGAAAGTGGACGACAACGACCGGACGGTGATCGGTAACCCGAACCCTGATTTTATCTACACGATCAACACCTCGCTGCGCTACCGCAACTTCGATTTCTCGGCGCAACTCTACGGCGTGCAGGGCAACGACATCTTCGACTTCCAGAAGTTTTCGCCGAGCCGCCAGGTGCAACGCTGGACGCCCGACAATCCGACCGACGCTTTCCCGAGTGTCAGCTCGAACCGCGCCTACTACGGCTCCGACTGGTTCGTGACCGACGGGTCGTTCCTCCGCATCCAGAACCTGACGCTGGGCTACAACGTGCCGCTGGAAAACGTCAAAGCCCTCAGCAACGTACGCGTCTACCTGTCGGCCAGCAACCTCTACACCTTCACGAAGTTCCACACCGGCTACGATCCGGAAGTGCAGGAGAACGGACAGAACTGGGGCAGCTATCCCCGTCCGCGCGTCTTTAGCCTGGGTCTCAACTTCGGTCTTTAACCCCACCCCTTTTGTCATGAACACGAAATCCCTTTGCATAGGACTCCTGCTGAGCGTTGCGACCCTCGGCGGATGTTCCCTCCAGGAAGAGCCCTACGGCTTTGCCTCGACCGATAATTTCTACCAATCGGAACAGGACGCGCAGGCGGCCATCGTTTACGCCTATTCCATCCTCCCCGAAATCGAGTACTACTCGCGGGTGTTTTTCATCGTCACGGAACTGCCCACTGAGAACCTGACGATCAAACCCGACGCCGGGGCGTCCAACTTCGAACTGGACGAGCTGCGCACGCGGGCCGACAACCCCGAGGTGACCACCGCCTGGCGCTACGCCTACATCGGCATCAACCGGGCCAACGCCGTGATTGCCAACGTCCCTGACATCGACAACATGGACGAAGCGCTCCGCAACCAGATCGTCGGCGAAGCCTACTTTCTGCGGGCGTTGCACTACTTCAACCTCGTGCGGCTGTTCGGGGAAGCGCCGATGCGCACCGAACCCGTCACCTCGATCGAGCAGGTGAACGCCCCGAAAAGCTCGTTACAGGAACTCTACGATTTGATCGTTGCCGACCTGCAACAGGCCAGTCAGTTGATGGACCAGGTCCGCCGCGACGGACGAGCGAATCAGGTGGGTGCCTGGGCGCTGCTCTCCAAAGTCTACCTGCACATGGCCTCGTCGAAAAGCTCCGGCTCCCCGGGCTACGACTTTGTTCCGGACGCCGATGCCGCCTACGCCGAAGCGAAAAATTACGCGGGCAAGGTGCTGAACGACCAGTCGCAGTACGGCCTGGACGACCAGTTGCGCGACATCTTCGACATTGACCAGAAGGGCGGACCCGAGCACATTTTCAGCGTAGCGACCGACCGCACCGGCCAGAGCGAGGGCAACTACTCGAAGCTGCCGCTGATGTTCATTCCCTACATCGACGGGGCGGTGATGACCCTCGACGACGGCGTGCAGATCAAATCGGGCTGGAACCACTTCCTGACCGAACCCGGCCTGTACAACTCGTATGCCGACCACGACAAACGGAAAACGGAGCTGATTGTCTCGACGGTGACCGTCAACGGCGAAGAGCGGACGCTGGGCATTAACGATTACAGCCGCCCCTTCACCCGCAAGTTCATCGATCCGTATCAGGTCGGCGACCAGACCAGTGTCAACACGCCGGTGTTGCGCTACTCCGACCTCGTACTCGTGTACGCCGAGGCGAGCGGCCCTACGACCGAAGGGTACGACGCCATCAATCAGGTGCGGGCCCGTGCCGGTCTCGACCCGCTGGCCCCCGGCATGGACGCGGCGACGTTCCGCGCGGCGGTGGTGCAGGAACGTGCCTGGGAACTGGCGTTTGAAGGCAATCGCCTCTTCGACCTGCGCCGCACGCACCAGATGGAATCGGTGCTGGAAGGCCAGTTCGGCAAGCAGATCCAGAACGCGCCGTACTTCTTCGACATCCCTCAAAACGAATCCGACCTAAATCCTGAACTCTGATGACCACCACTTTTCATAAATACACCTTTGGCCTTTTGCTCGTGTGCCTGACGCTGTGCAGCGCCTGCCAGCAAGATCCGTTCGACGGCTTTGTGAGTCGCGAGCGCGCCATCACGCAATTCGTCGTGGGCGAAGCGCAGATCGGGGCGGCCGAAATCACCCGTACGCTCGATTCCGCCCTCGTCACGGTCTACGTAAAACCCGGCACCGACCTGTCGAACGTCACGCCCTTTGTGATGACTTCGTACCAGTCGACCGTCACCCCGGCGTCGGGCGAGGCGGTGAATTTTGCGGCCAATAACCACCGCGTTACGTACCGGGTCACTGCCGAATCGGGCGAAACACGCGACTGGACTGTGGAAGTGAAAGAGTACCAGTTTGATTTGGAAGGGACATGGCAAGTGATCGGCTTTCAGTTTACCTACTTCATCGGTGAAGGCGAAGACTGGGGCTGGAGCGGCACGAAGGACCTGGCCAATAACCTACCCGGTGCCGCTGCCGAAACGGACGACCGCTTGAGTTTTGCGCTGGAAGGCGTGCGCGAAGACGGGATGCTGTACGGCACCTACACCCACGATCCGGGCGCAGACGGCGTGTACGGTACGTTCCTGTTCGACGACGGCACCGACTACGCTTACAAATTCCGCAAACTGCCGGCGGGGCAGGGGACGTTCGTCCGGAACCTCAGCAACAACACCCTTACCTTCCAGCAGAGTGACGGGAGTAATACACAGTCCATGACCCTGGAATGGGCGAGTGCCGAGAAGACCCAACTGCAGCTTCCGTTCGCGCCGGGTCCGTACGACATCGATTGGAACGGCTCCGGTAACAAGATGGAGCTGGGCGCGGCCAAAGTATTCTGGTACGCTTTGAAAAAAGTGGAATAAGATAGAATTGGTAGGTTGTTTGACGGCCGCTTCCTCACGGGAGCGGCTTTTTGGTGGGAACCCTCCGGGGCTCGTGCAACCAACCGCTTACCTGACCGGCAAGGCTTTGCGCGGGAGAATTTGGGTCGGAGGCTAGGGCCGAAACGTGGTAATCTGGTATCTTCATCGCCTTAAGCTCCCTTTGCCATGAAACTGTACCTCCCGCTGTCGCTTTTGTGCTGTCTCCTGTTGGGAACAGGCGCTGTCGTCGACACTAACCAGCCCGCCGCGTCACGTACCGCTGCCTCAATTCAAAAGAAGTTGCCACGCGTTGCCATTGCGGGCCTTGCCATTGAGTCGAGCACGTTTTCGCCGGCACTGACGGAAGAAGAGGCGTTTCATGCCCGTCAAGGAGAGTCCATTCTGGAGTATTACCCTTTTTTAGCCCCCGATTCGCTCGATCGGCAGCGGGCCGAATGGTTCCCGGCGCTGGTGGGCCGTGCCCTGCCGGGCGGCGTGGTCACCCGCGAAGCCTACGAATCGCTGGTAGGGAAGTTGCTGGCGCGGTTGAAGCAGAACGCCCCGTACGATGGGCTCTTCTTCGACATTCACGGCGCGATGAGCGTGGTGGGGCTGGACGACCCGGAAGGCGATCTGATTGCCCGGATACGCGACGTGATCGGCAAAAAAACGGTGATTTCGACGTCGATGGATCTGCACGGCAACGTGTCCTGGCGGCTGGCTTCCCATTCCGACCTGATTACGTGCTACCGCATGGCACCGCACGAAGATGCGCTTCAGTCGAAGCAGCGGGCTGTGGAAAACCTGCTGAATCGCCTGGAATCGGGCAAAGGCAAACCCGCTTACAAAGCCTGGATTCCGGTGCCGATTTTGTTGCCCGGCGAAAAGACCAGTACCCGCATCGAACCCGGCAAGAGCTTGTACGCACAGGTAGCCCCGGCCGCGGCCCAGGCGGGCGTTATCGACGCAGCCATCTGGATCGGCTATGCCTGGGCGGACGAGCCGCGTAACCATGCTGTGGTGATGGTCACCGGCGACGATAAAACCAACGTACGTCGGACTGCCGAACAACTGGCCGCTCGCTTTTGGGACGTGCGGTCACAGTTTGACTTTGTCGCGCCTACCGCTTCGTTGCACGAGAGCCTGGACCGCGCCATTGCCAGCAACCAGCAACCGTTTATGATCAGCGATTCGGGCGACAATCCTACCGCGGGTGGGGCCGGGGACGTGACCTGGACCCTGCGCGAAATCCTGGGGCGTCCTGAGTTTGCATCGGCCGAGGGCCCCTCGGTCATCTACGCCTCCATCCCCGGACCGGAGCTGGTCCGGCAGGCCCTGCAGGTCGGGGTCGGTGGTCAGGTGGACGCTACGGCGGGCGCGGCGGTCGATAACCGCTATGCGCCGCCCGTGCGGCTGCAAGGAACCGTCGAAGCCATCGAACAGGGCGACGAAGATGCCGAGACAGAAGTGGTGGTGAAGGTGGGCAGTGTACACGTGATCGTGACCCAGAAGCGAAAGCCCTACCATTACGAGCGTGATTTTACCCGCCTGGGGCTCGCGCCCCGCAAGACCGACATCGTAGTAGTGAAGATCGGCTACCTGGTGCCGGAGTTGTACGACATGCGCGCCGACTGGCTGCTGGCCCTGACCCCGGGTGGCGTCGATCAGGATCTGGCGCGGCTGCCTTACAAACGCATCCAGCGTCCCATGTTTCCGCTCGATGCCAACATGAAAACCCCCGACCTGACGACCCAGTGGGTTCCCGCTTCAGATAACGCAAAGTAAGTCTTCTTTGAGGGTGGGTCTTGGGAACAGCCAGCCAGAACTCAGGCCTGGCTGTAGGGCAGATGGTTGATCAGCAGATCGGCCAGTTGTTGCGGCGTGCCGATCATGTCCGGATGATCATGGGCGATGACCGATGCGGGCATACCCTCGAATTTCGCCGTTTTAGGATGTTGAGCCATCACAATGCCGCCTTTGTGCTCGATGGCTTTGACCCCCGCCACGCCGTCGGAGCCGGTACCGGAGAGCACAATGCCGATGGTACGGCGACCAAAGGCCTGCGCCAGAGCCGCAAACCCCCGATCCACCATCCGGTTGATTTTTTCGGTATTCTGGCGCGGAATCAGCCGAAACCGCTCTTCCTGAAAACCCAGCTCGTATTGGGGCGGCAGCACGTACAAGTGTTCCGGCTGGGGGATCGCACCGTTGGCGGCCCAGGCCACCTGCAGCGAAGTAACGCGGCCAATCACTTGATCGAAGTGACTCTCGTGCCCGATGGGCAAATGCGGCACCACGACGAACGTAGCGCCAGCCGGAGACGGCAAATAAGAAAGTAATTCACGGAGAGCATCCAGACCACCGGCCGAGAGCCCAATCCCGATGACGGGGTATGATGCAACTTGTACAGACATAAGTGACGAAGGCTCGAGAGCCGCTTTTCTAGGTGCTATACGCAGTAGCGGGCAAAAGGTGCGGGTGTTCGTCGTTTTATGCGAGTCCATGCAGCCTACAGGGGGCGTGCCTGTGGCGAATCGCGCTGGGGAAAATGGCTAACGTGTGGACGAAAGGGCCGTTTCTGAGGGTACCTGACCCAGGTTGAGTTGCAGGTCGGTGTGTTCGCGCACCTGCGCCGCGCCTTCGGGCGTTACGGCTGTGCGCCAGAGAAAGACCCGTCGCAGGGCGGGCATAGCTTGCAACGTCTTCAGGCAGGCATCGGTCACGTTGGTGCCGTAGAGGTTCAGGTACTGCAGGTGAGCCAGCGGCTGGAGTTGCGCAATCGCTTCGTCGGTCACCGAGGTGCGCTCCAGACGCAGGCGCGTCAGGTGCGGGAGTTGAGCCAATACCGTGCCGACGGCAGGCGGCAGCGTGCTGCCACTCAGATCAAGCCAGGTGATGTGCGCTTGTGCCTGCAGCAGGGCGTCGAGCTGCGGGGCGGTGAGTGCCTGCCCCGGCGCTGCCAGGCCAACGTCGAGCCATCCGTTGGTTTGCGTGATCACCTGAACGCGAAACCCCTGCGCACGAAGTTGGGACACCACCTCTTCGGGAGCAGAGGGTACTTCCTGCGCCAGCGGACTATCGTCGATCGGCTGCAAACCGGTCGCGTTGCGCAATATTTCCCGCAGTTCATCAGACACGGAGACCTCGGCCACTTTTGCGGTAAAGGGCATGCCCTCGTTGATCCACCACGCCAGAATTTTACGTTGCGGATCGTCGAGGGGCGACTTCCCTTCGGGCATAAAGTCGTCGTGGGTAGGAGGGAGTTCCACCCGGCGAAACAGGTCACTCGCCTGGGCATCACCGGCTACCAGGACGGCCCCCCCGTCTCCACCCGCCAGCAACCCTTCGGCGCTGGTCATCAGCAGGCCTCCTTTGCGTTTGGTTTCGTTGTGACAGCTGACGCACCGCGCTTCAAAAATGGGTTGCACCAGGTCGGCAAATACTTCCGCCGAATCCAGGTCGGTCACAGGGGGGCGGGCTACTTTTTTCGGCGGCAGCCCCGCCAAACGACGCACCGGGTTGGGGGCATACTGCACTAGGTAGGCCGAGCCGTGGGTCAGGTTGCCCCCCAGGTGCCCGGCGACCGGCAAAAGCACCAGCATACCGACCAACAAGCCGGGATACACAAACGAAGGCACCGCGCGGAGCGTACGCGTTTTAAGGACGTACGCTCCTACGGAAAACAGGGCCACGCCTAGGCCGGACCACCGATGCCAGAACAACGTAGTGGCGTCGTAGCCACCGCCCCACGCAAGCAGATAGCCAAGCCCCACCGCCGCCACGGCACTGACCGCCCCCAGTCCCAGGGTCAGGCGAATGGCCGGTTGCCACGCGGCCCGGTCACGACGCCTGGCCTGCCACTCCAGCAACCCCGCCAGGAGCAGAAAGCCGATGGGCAGGTGCACCACCAGGGGATGAAAGCGCCCGAGAAACAGGGCGAAATCGGGGGGCGAGGCCGCAGACGCTTGCAGAAGTAACGGAAGGAGCATAGGCATAAGTAAGGCTTGAAACGAACGAGCGCTACGCCAGAATGTCGTGGACGACGTGGCCGCCCACGTCGGTTAGCCGGAAGTTTCGTCCCTGGAAGAAATAGGTCAGTCGTTCGTGGTCGAGGCCCAGTTGGTGCAGCAGCGTGGCCTGCAGGTCGTGGATGTGTACCTTGTCTTTCACGCCGTAGTAACCGATCTCGTCGGTCTCGCCGAAGCTGAATCCTTCTTTGATGCCACCTCCCGCCGCCCACATGGTGAACGCTTCGGTGTGATGGTCGCGCCCGGTAAACGGATTTTCCTTGCCTTCTCGGTTTTCGAGCATGGGCGTCCGCCCGAATTCGCCTCCCCACACGACCAGGGTTTCGTCCAACAGACCCCGTTGGTCCAGGTCTTTTACCAGGGCCGCCATAGGCTGGTCGACGCGTTGACACAGGTCGGCCAGTCCATAATTGAGTGAGCCGTCGCGGCTGGTGCCGTGGGTGTCCCATCCCCAATCGAAAAGCTGGACGAAACGCACACCGCGCTCCACCAGTCGCCGGGCCAGCAGGCAATTGTTGGCAAACGAGAGCTGGTCGGGGGTGGCGTCTTTGCGCCGGGTGCCGTACAGGTCGTGGATGTAGTCCGGTTCTTTGCGTGTATCCATCACGTCGGGGACCGAGAGTTGCATCCGGAAGGCCATTTCGTACTGGGCAATGCGGGAAACAATTTCCGGATCGCCGATTTCTTCGTGCTGCTGTTGGTTGAGTTGGTTGATGGCGTCGAGGGTGCGGCGGCGCAGGTTCCGGTCCATGCCGTCCGGATTGGAGACGTAGAGCACCGGATCGCCTTCGGTACGACACTGCACGCCCTGGTACACGGTGGGCAGAAAGCCGCTGCCGTAGGCACTTTTGCCGGCGTCCGGTTCTTTGCCGCCGGACACCAGCACCACAAACCCCGGGAGGTTGTCGTTTTCGGAGCCGAGGCCGTAGGTCACCCAGGAGCCGATGCTGGGGCGACCCAACCGCGGGCTGCCCGTCAGCATGTACAGTTGCGCGGGCGCGTGGTTGAACTCGTCCGTGTGCATGGCTTTCAGGAAGGTGACTTTGTCGGCCAGGTCGGCGAAATGTGGCAGGTGATCGGAAATCCACGCACCCGACTGTCCCCGTTGCCGGAATGCTGCCTGAGGCCCCAGCATTTTGGGCACCCCCCGGATAAAGGCAAACCTTTTTCCGGCGAGCAGTGACTCCGGGCAGGCCTGCCCGTCGAGTTTTTGCAGCGTAGGTTTATAATCGAACAGTTCGAGCTGTGAGGGCGCGCCTGCCATGTGCAGGTAAATAATCTGCTTGGCTTTCGGCACAAAATGAGGAGGCAAGGGCGCCAGCGGACGGGTCGGGGCGCGCGTCAGCTTAGCCGCCGCCACCGGAGCCGACGTGGGCCGGTCGCAACCGCCTAGCAGACTACCGAGGTAAACGGCCCCGAGGCCCGTGGTGCATTTTCGCAGAAAATGTCGGCGTGTCAGGTAATGTAGGTGCTGTTGCCGGGCTTCTTCAAAAAGGTTCATAGGGCCTTGGGTAGGGTTCGACATGCAATCAATAAAGAAACAAGGAGCGAAACGGACATCATTCTTTGGTGACAAAGGCGTCCAGGTTCAGCAGCGCGTTGGCGACCACCGTCAGCGAGGCCTGGTGGAGTAGCGGAGGAACGGGGGCATTGCCGGATTGCGCCACGGTGGCGAACGACGGGGGCGGTGCTGCCGTGGCAGGGAGCCCCAGCATGCGGCGCGCTTCGTCGGGCGTTTGCTGGTACGTAGCCAGCGTCGCGTCGTACAGTTGGCGCAACACGGCCAGTTGGCGCGTGTCGGGTTCCCGCAGCAGCGCCTGCCGGTAGGCCTGGCGCAGGGCCTCGTCGGGTGCGGCACTGTGCCGGGCGGCATGGTGAGCCAGCGCCCGCGCCGCCGTTACGTAGACTGTATCGTTCAGCAGCACCAGGGCCTGCAAAGGGGTGTTGGTGCGGATGCGGCGCGAGACACAAACCTCGCGAACGGGCGCATCGAACGTCACCATCGAAGGGTAGGGTGTGGAGCGACGCCAGTACGTATACAGCCCCCGCCGGAAAGCATCTTCGCCTTCGCTCTGGCGCCATTCCATACCGCTGTACACCACCTGCCATATCCCGTCGGGTTGGGGTGGCATAACGCTCGGTCCGCCGATTTTCTCGCTCAGCAACCCGCTGACTGCCAGGGCCTGATCGCGTAGCATTTCTGCCGACAGGCGTACGCGCGGTCCGCGGGAAAGCAACCGGTTGGCCGGATCGAGCTCCCGTTTCTCCGGCGTAAAGGTCGACGCTTGCCGGTAGGCAGCCGACGTCACCAGGGTACGCAGCAGAGGCTTGATGCGCCAGCCGTATTCCTGCTGAAACTGCACCGCCAGCCAGTCGAGTAGCTGGGGGTGCGATGGCTTGGCCCCTTGCGTCCCGAAATCTTCGACCGTTTCGACCAGGCCGGTGCCGAACAGTTGTTCCCAGAACCGGTTGACGGTCACGCGGGCGGTCAGGGGATTGTCCGCGCTCACCAGCCACTGGGCCAACCCGAGTCGGTTACGCGGCAGCGTCTCCGGGAAGTCGGCTAGGGCATGGGGCACACCAGGCGTCACCGTATCGCCTTTCACGAGCCAGTTGCCCCGTTCGAACTGTTGGGTCGTGCGGAAAAAGTCGTCGGGATTTTCGTACAGAATGGGCGTCCGGTCGCCCTCGTTCAACAAGGCCAGCAGGGTATCTTTCACCGGACCGAATCCCGGTTGGGTGGCGCCGGGCAGAACGTCGCCGAATACAACCCATTCCAGTTGTGCCACGTTGCCGGTCGGGCGGCGCGGGTCGTGAAACACGAAGTATACGTCGTGAATACCCGGGGTCGGCTGCAAGGAAATGAGCGTCGTCTGAAAACGCTCTCCCTTTTCCGAAAACGCGAGGGTACCCAGCAGTGGCCCGTCGGCGGCGTCGCACCGGAGTTCAATGCGTCCGCCGGGCTGGCCTCGGGTATGACGAATCAGTGCCTGAGACGCACCGCGCAGGGGCAGGTGCGGAATGCGCGCAAAGCCTTGATGATCAACGGCCAAGTACTTGTTGTCCGACAGGGCAGCTTTGGTCAGGCTATCGAACGAATGCGGGTGAACTTTAGGCTCGGTGATGCGCAACGTCCGGTCGAGAGTGGCCAGTTGTGTGGCTACGTGCTGCGGGGCTGTGTGCTGCGCTACCCAACGGCGGAGGCTGGCCAGCTTGCTGCTGTCTTCCGGTGCAAACTGCTTCAGGGTGGGCGACTCGTCAGGGACGTCTTCGTCGCGGGTGTTGTTGAAAAACGCCATCAATTGGTAGTACTCTTCGTGCCGAAACGGATCGTACGGATGGCTGTGGCACTGCACACAGCCCATCGTGGTGCCCTGCCACACTTCCCAGGTGGTGTTGACCCGGTCGAGGATGGCCGCCGTGCGAAACTCTTCATCATCGGTCCCGCCTTCGTCGTTGTTGGTCGTGTTCCGGTGAAAGGCCGTGGCGATCAACTGGGTGTCGGTCGGGTGCGGCAACAGATCTCCTGCCAGCTGCTCTCGGGTGAACTCATCAAACGGCTTGTCGGCGTTGAACGCCCCGATCACGTAGTCGCGAAAGCGCCAGATGTTGCGGTGCTGGTCTTTTTCGTAGCCTTTGGTGTCGGCATAACGCGCCAGATCGAGCCAGAGGGACGCCCAGCGTTCGCCAAAGTGGGGAGAGGCCAGCAGGCGATCAACCACCTTTTCGTACGCGTCCGGCGAGGTATCCTGTTGAAACGCCTGTACGTCTTCCCAGCGCGGCGGGAGGCCGGTCAGGTCCAGACTTACGCGGCGCAGCAAGGTGGCCCGGTCGGCTTCGGGATTGGGGCGGAGCCCGGCCGCCTGCAGACGCGACAACACAAACTGGTCCAGCGCGTTACGGGCCCATCCCGACGTATCGGGCGGGGCCTCTGCCGACCGGGGAGGAAGGTAAGCCCAGTGATCTTCCCAGGCGGCACCTTGTTTGATCCACTGCCGCAGCGTCTGAATTTCGGCTTCGCTCAGCGGTGGGGCGTCTAGCGGCATGCGTTCCTCCGGATCGTGCAACGTCAGGCGGCGGATAAATTCACTGCCGTCCGGATCGCCTGGAACAATGGCCGGCTTGCCCGATTCGGTCGGAGCCAGCGCTTCTTCCCGAAACAGCAGGCTGAACCCGCCGCTGCGCTTTACGCCACCGTGGCAGGCAATGCACTGCTGGTTGAGAATGGGCCGGACGTCGGCGTTGAAGTCCAGCGGTGGCTCGCGGTGCAACAGCGCATAACTGCCGATGCCCGCGGCGAGGGCCAGACCGGTACTCCAGAGCCAGGTGGTGGGTTTTAGCGGCATGGGGGCGACAGGTTAGATCCGTTCCAGCATGATGGGGTACGTATGATCGGCGTTCCACTGGCAGACGTACAGATTCTGGTCCCGGTCGACGCATACGTCGTGGCAATGTTTGAAAACGGGTTGGGCCTGCACCATGAGTTGCAGTTCGTCCCCGTCGTAGCGGGGGGGCGTGCCACCGGGGTTGGACACCACGCGGTTCTGCCGGTCGAGAATGGTCACAAACCCGCTGTCGGGCGTTTGGTTCAGGTACCGCAGGCGCGACCAGCAGACGCCGGCGTAAAGCGTGTCGCCGTCGATGACCGGTCTGCACACAAAAGCACCTGGCAGAAAAATCGTCTCCAGGTACTCACCCGCCAGGGTAAAGCGTTTAAAGGCATTGTGCACGCGCGAAGTACAGAGTAGTGTCGGGGCGCCCTGACGTGTGTCGATCGTGACGCCGTGCACGGTGTCGAACTGTGCATCGTCGTTGCCTTTGCCACCAAAGTGCCGGAGGAAATGACCCTGGGCATCGAACTGCAACACAAACTGCGAACCGTATCCGTCGGCCACGTACACGTCGCCGTTCGGCGCGACGGCCGTTTCGGTCGGCTTGTAGGGCATGTCTTGCGTGTAGAGGCCCAGCTCGTGCGGAGTAGGCAGCGTACGAATCGATTTTCCTGCCAGCGTGGTTTTGAGCACTTTCCCCTCTTGCGGATCGCACAGCCACAGTACTTCCCCATCGCCTTCGTCAGCGAGCGTCAGGCCGTGCCCCCCGGGCAGTTGCAACGTCCAGGTGGCGAGGAGCTTGCCGGAGCGGTCATAAATAATGATGTTGTTTTTGGGCTCGTCGGTGATCATCAGCAAACGGCCCTTGCGGTCCTGAACCATTTCATGGCAGTTGATCACCGGCGTGCGTGCGGCGTCGAGCGCGCCCCAGTTCCGGTGTACCCGGTAGCGAAAGTCGCCGTGGCCGATGACGTCCGGGGCCGGGGGACGAGAAGACTTCGGGAGCACGGGCGAGGCAGCCGCGGCCCAACCGGGGGCCAGGCAGGTGCCGGTCGTCAGGGTAGCTCCAAGTTTGAGGAAAGAGCGGCGGGTGGTGGCGGAGGTTTGCATAAAATGGCAGAGGTTGTGGAACGACGAAGGCCTTGCGCCTGCCTGACTACGATCCGCAACAGGACCGGGAACCACGGTGCGTTTTTAGGAATCGGGTGGCGATTCGGCGCACGTCGCTAGGCTACTGCCAGGAGGCACGAGGGCTTCTTTACAAATGTTGGCATCTGCGGGCAAAAAGAGAATAGGCTATTTTATGGCATTGATGGACTATCTTACGGTAGACGTCGCTGCCGATGCGCTCTAAAAAAGACGTCGCGTGCGTTTCTGAAAAACACACGCGACGTTGAAATCAGAGGTTTCGGAGGGGGAGCGGTGGTTAGTGCGCCTACTGTGGCCACTCGACCAACCGGGAGGGATAGTACTGAATGTCCATGGCTTGCCAGCGTGGTGCGTGTTGGGCCAGCCGTGCCTTGTAGTCGTCCCAGTTGCGCAACTTCGCCGGCGTCCAGCCGATTTCCGCGTAGCCCGGCAGGCGGGGAAACACCATGTATTCTACATCTTGCAGATCCTCAATGGTTTCGGTCCACAAAGGGGCTTCTACTCCCAGAATCGACTCCTGCCCGACGCCGGGCATCAGGGTGGCGGGGTCCCAGGCGTACGCGCTGTCGACTTCGATGTAACCGGCCCAGTGTAGCCCCAGCGTGGTGGTAGAATCGTATTGCATGTCGAGGTAAGCTTTGGAGGCGGGCGAAAGAATGACCCGGCCCCCCTGCCGAACGGCATTGGTGGTGTTTTCGACGTTGGCCCACGACTGCACAATGGCACCGGGTACCAGGCTGGCGTGGGCGATTTCATCCCAGCCGATCACCTGTTTGCCGTGCTTTTGCACAATAGCCTGCACTTTGTTGACGAACGGAATGTAGTCCTCCATCTTCGTAACGTGCGACTCGTCGCCGCCGATGTGCAGGTACGGGCCTGGAGTGAGGGCGGCCAGTTCGCGCACCACATCGTCGATGAACTGGTACGTCACGTCTTTGTCGGTGCAGAAGGTACTGAAGCCCACTTCCGTCCCGGTGTAGAGTTCGGGCGCTTTGCCGTTGCAGTTCAGCTCGGGATAAGAGGCCAGCGCCGCATTGGTGTGGCCCGGCATGTCGATTTCAGGCACCAGGGTAATGTAACGCTGCCGTGCGTAATCGACCAGTTCCTGGTACTGTGCCTGGGTGAAGAAACCGCCTTCGCCGCCGCCCACCTCGGTGCTGCCGCCGTGTGCCGTCAGGTTGGGCCACGATTTGATTTCGATGCGCCAGCCCTGATCGTCGGAAAGGTGGAGGTGCAGTACGTTCATTTTGTAAGACGCCAGCCAGTCCAGGTACTGTTTTACGTCGTCCATACCCAGGAAGTGGCGACTGACGTCCAGCATGGAGCCGCGGTAGGCGTAGGTCGGCACGTCACGAATGGTGCCGGTAGCCAGCGAGAGCGGCGTGGTGCCTTCGCGGGTGGGTGGCAACAATTGCCGCAGGGTCTGAACACCATAAAACAAACCGGCCGGTTGGTTGGCCCGCAGGTGGATGCCCTCTTCGGCAATCGTCAGTTCGTACCCCTCTTCGCCCAGCGGGGTAGCATCGGCGCTCAGCGTGAGGTAAAGGTGTCCGGCGTCGGGGGCATCGGCGGTGGGGCGTACTTCCGGGGCTCGGCCCGTCAGGGATTGCAGTTGTTGTGCGAGGTGGTCGGCAATGGCTTTTACGTCAGGATGGCCTTCCTGGTAATAGACCGCGCTGTTTTCGGTCAGCAGAAACGCCCGGTGGGTCGCCTGGACCGACGCGGGTTTGGGGATCAGCGGTGCCTGCGAAAGGTCGGTCGTCACCTGTTCGGAAGTGGTCTGCGTAGCGCAGGAAACCGAAAAGGCCAGCAGAAAGGCGGACCAAAAGGCCCGGGTAATAAGGTGTGTACGGATCATGGAGTGATGGTTAGGAATAAAGTCCTGCCCCGCGGGGAGGCGGACCTCAGGCAAATATAAGAAGAGACCGCACGTATCGGGAAGGGCCTGCCGAAAGCCGTGCCGGGCAAACTAATTTGGGCAGCGTTTAGGGCGCAGGGGGCAGAATGCCTGTCTTTACTCTAAAGGCGACCCCGGCCAACCGCCACGTCTGCGCTTTTTTTCCTACGCAAACAAACCACCTGCACTCATGCACCACCTCACCGTCCGGCACATGCGAGCGTACCTGACTTTGCTGGTATGCCTGGTCTTCTCCGGTTCCCTGTTCGCGCAATCGGCCGCCCCACCCGTCGCCCTTTCCTGGCTGCACGAAACCGCTCCCACACAACCGGTCGGGGTGAGCTGGGGCGTACCGTGGGCCCGCGGCACAGTGAAGAAAAACCAGACGTTTACCCTGTCGAATGCGCAGGGCGAAACGCTGCCCCTGCAAACCTGGCCGCTGGCCTACTGGCCCGACGGGTCGTTGAAGTGGAGTGGGTTTGCTACGGTTGCGACAGGGGACGGATTTCAACTGGCGTTGGGAGCTGCCCCGGCGCAGCCCTCGCCCCTGCAGGTGGAAGAATCGGCCGAGGCGCTGCGCATCAACACCGGCACGCTGCGGTGTGTACTGCCCAAACAAGGCAGCGTCTTTCTCGATTCGCTGGTGGTGGAAGGTCGGGTGGTCGGTACCCGGGGCCAGCTGACGTGTGTACTGCAACAGGGGCCGGACGGCGAGGTGTGGGAAACCCCGGCACGCGAGCGGTACCGCAGCCGGGTGACGAAGGTAACGTTGGAGCAGCGCGGGCCTGTCCGGGCGGTGGTGCGGGTGGAAGGCGTCATGAAGGCGGAACACGGCGCACGGGAGTGGCTGCCCTTCAGCCTGCGACTCTATTTCTACCAGCAATCTGCCTCCGTGCGGCTGGTGCATACCCTGACCTTCGACGGCGACCAGGAGCGGGATTTCATCAAGGGGCTGGGCGTAACGTTCACGGTCCCAATGCGGGAGCAGCTCCACAACCGGCATGTCCGTTTTGCGGGCGAGGGGCCGGGCATCTGGGCAGAACCCGTACGGCCGTTGGTGGGAAGAATCCCGTTTGGGCGGGATCGGCAACTGGTGTTTCCCGATCAGGAAGCCGGCCGGCGCGTAGCCGATCAGGAGGCGTTCGACGAGCGTCTTCAGCCGCTGATTCGTGACTTGCCGTTCTGGAACGACTACAAACTGGTGCAAAACACCGCCGACGGCTTCTTTGTGCAGAAACGCACCAATCCGCAAAGTACCTGGCTCGATGCCGCCGCCGGCACCCGGGCCACCGGGCTGGCATTTGTGGGCGATGTGTCCGGTGGGTTGGCCGTGGGGGTGAAAGACTTCTGGCAGTCGCATCCGGCGGCGCTCGAAATCCGCGATGCCGCCCGCCCGGAAGCCACCCTGCACGCGTGGTTGTGGTCGCCCTACGCGGCCGACGCCATGGACATGCGCCATTACGATACCACCGCGCACGGACTGCTGGCCACTTACGAGGACGTACAGCCTGGGCTCAGTACGCCTTACGGCATTGCCCGCACCAGTGAGTTGACCTTGTTCGCCAGCGCGGCGGTCCCTTCGCACGACGTGCTCAGCCAGCAGGCCCGGCAAAGCAGTCAGCCGCCGCTGTTGGTCACCACGCCTGCGTACGTCCATGCCATCGACGTGTTCGGGGTGTGGAGTCTGCCCGACCGGTCTACACCCGGCAAGCGCTGGCTCGAAGCGCAGCTCGACCAGGCCATTGCGTTTTACCAGACGCAAATCGAGCAACACCGCTGGTACGGCTTCTGGAACTACGGCGACGTGATGCACGCCTACGATTCGGTGCGGCATACGTGGCGGTACGACATCGGTGGTTTTGCGTGGGACAACACCGAACTGGCTTCGGACATGTGGCTGTGGTACAGTTACCTGCGTTCGGGGCGCGCCGACATTTTCAGGATGGCCGAGGCCATGACCCGGCACACCAGCGAGGTCGATGTGTACCACCTGGGCGAGTTGGCCGGATTAGGCTCGCGCCACAACGTGCGCCACTGGGGCGATGGCTCCAAGGAAGTGCGCGAAAGTCAGGCCGCCTCGCGTCGCTTTTACTATTACCTGACCACCGACGAACGGACGGGCGATATGATGCGGGAAGTGGCCGAACAGGCCGACCTGGCCATGACCCGACTGGACCCGCTGCGGCTGATTCTGCCCAAATCCGACTACCCGACCCACGCGCGCATCGGTCCGGACTGGCTGGCGCTGGTGGGCAACTGGATGACCGAATGGGAGCGCACGGGCGACAAGCGCTGGCGCGACAAAATTATGGCGGGCGTGACCAGTTTCGCCAAAATGCCCGCCGGATTTTATTCTGGGAAAGACGGCGCGTTCGGCTACGATCCGGCGACGCAGCAACTTTACCGGCTGGGCGAAGACCTGGGCTATTCGCACCTCAGTGCGCTGATGGGTGGCCCGGAAGTGGCCTTCGAGCTGACGCACCTGTTGCAAAACAAAAAGTGGGACCGCCTCTGGTTGCAGTTCTGCCGGTTGTGGGGCGCACCCGAAGCAAACATTGCCGAAGCATTGGGCAAACCCGCGGCGTTGGGCCGTCCCGAACTCTGGTACGCGCGGTTCCCCGCTTACGTGGCCGCGGTCGAAAATGACCCGGCCTCGGCGGCCCGCGCCTGGGACTGGTTTCTGGGCGACAAGACCCAGGGGCCGTTCGAGGCCCATCGGGTCGACGGCGCAGACGTGCTGAAACCCGTGCGCGAGGTGCCGACGATCTCCACCAACAACACGGCCCAGTGGTGCCTGAACGCCATCGAGTTGCTGGAGCTGGTAGGCGATCAGTTGCCCGAACAGCACCCGTTGTGGCGTGATGCCGACCGGACAAAAGACTTGGACGGATACGAACGCGGCTCGCTTCTGTTTCAGGATCGGTTTGACCAGGGCATGCGCCACTGGAAAGCCGAAGCGCCGAACACAGCCGCGTCGGCGGTAACGGTCGAAGGCGGTAAGCTCCTGATTGACGTGGACGGAGGCGCTACGGTGTGGCTCGACCAAAAGCTTTCGGGCGATCTGTGGATCGAATACAAACGGAAGGTGGTGGTCGACGGCGGCAAGAACGACCGGCTGTCGGACCTGAACCAGTTCTGGATGGCGTCCGATCCACAAAATCCTGACCTGTTTACCCGCCGGGGCGTTTTCAGCGAATACGACTCCCTGCAACTCTACTACGCTGGCGTGGGCGGCAACACCAACACGACGACGCGCTTCCGCAAGTATCCCGGCAACGGCGAGCGGGTGCTGCACGAAGACCTGACCGATCCGGCCCATTTGCTGCAACCCAACCGCGAGTACACCATTACCATCCTGGTCAAAGAGGGGCTTACGACGTTTTGGGTGGATGGTGAGCGGTACTTTGCTTTTCAGGACTCTGCGCCGCTGCGCGAGGGCTATTTTGGTTTCCGGACCGTGCAGTCCCGGCAGGAAATCGACGATTTTCGGGTCTATCGCCTGCCATGAACCGCTTCACTTCACGGCGACGTCCCATACGTTGGCGTGGCGCGAGGTGCCGGCGGGGCCTTCTACCCAGAGCGTGACGACGTAGAGCCCCGGTTGTGTGTAAACGTGTTGCGGATGCTGTTCTGTCGAGGTGGTGCCATCGCCGAAATCCCATCGCCAGGACGTGATCGTCCCCACCGACTCGTCCCGGAACGCCACAAGACGGCGCGCCATGTCCACGACCTGAAACGACCACTGCGCGTCGATCGCTTTCTGAAAGCGTTTTTCGAGGGGCATCAGCCGGAAGGGCAGGAGGTAGGAGGCATTGCCGTACATGGTGTGCTCACGCGAAAGATTCCAGAAGCTGTGCTTCGAATGGTCGACGTCGTCGTAATCCAGCACGGCCCAACTCAGGCCGATCGTGTTGCCCTCTTCCAGTTGCGACTCTACCGCCCGGCCCGGCCCTTCAGCGCCGGCGTAATCGAATGGCGTAATCCAGAACTCCAGCACCAGTTTGCCCGGTTCGCCCGGCCGGAAATCGTACCGATAGGCGGCATTGGCGTAAGGCAGGTCTTTGATCCACGGCTGACTTCCCCAGGCCAGCGCCCATTCCTTCCCCTCCGCCGGGGTGAAGATGTGGTAATTCTGTGCGTGGACGCCGTGAAACGAAAAATAAGCTTCCATCGGGTCCAGGGTTTTGTTCGGGTGAAAACGGTCGATCAGCGGCCCGCCCGACTGGTCACCGTCGACCACCAGCTCGAAGATGTCGTTGTGCAGGTCAGGGTGCGTAAAGTCCCAGTAATTGTCGTACGCTTCGTACAGCACGAAAAGGCGGTTCATGCCCTTTACCCAGCCTACTTTAACGCGCACCTGCAAATTCGTCGTATCGACTTCCGGAAAGGTACCGGTGTCGTCCCGCAGCTGATCCGTCCCGACCACGTACGACTCCGGCACCAGGGCCCAGTCGTCGGTTTGGCCGTCGATCCGCGGGATCTGATCGGCAGGAAACTGGAAAATCTGATACGACCGGCTTTCCTGCGCCTCGCTGGCAAACGACGCAAAGGCGAGGCACCCGAGCACGGCAATCAAGCGGAGCGTGCTCCGACGGCAGAACGGAGTTGGGCAGAAGTTCATACGGAAGAGGGTTGAAGGCATCGTCTGCTTTTTAAGAGACACGTGGCGCACAACTTTACCAAGCTTTTGAGGAACCCCGTCGGTTGGCCTGTCTTCAGGGTAGGCACCTCTCTGCCGAGGCGGGAGAGGTGCGTCCGCGCGCGACGAGCGTCGGTTGCGCGTGTAAGCTTCAATGACGTTCAACGGAACTACTGGATTGCCCCCACCACCCTATGAAATCCAATGCTACCGCGCCTACTCCTGAGCTGCTTTGGGAGCGGTTTCTGCAGGAAGATGCCGCCGCGTTTACCCAACTCTACGAGCGGTTGTACCGCCCGCTCTATTATTACGCCCTGGGCATGCTGCGCCACGAGGACGATGCCCAGCATCTGTTACACGACCTGTTTGTGCACCTGTGGCAGCATCGCGCCACCCTGCGGCCGGTAAATTCGGTCCATGCCTACCTGGCCGTGGCGGTACGAAGGCGGGTGTTTCGATTCGTGAAAACGAAACAGCGGATGCCCCTGGAATCGCTGGAAGGACAGGAGCACCACGCGGGCTTTGTGTTTTCGTCAGAAGATTTTCTGATTGCCGACGAAATCTCCACCGAAAAAAAGGAACGGGTCGTGCAGGCCATCAACCACCTGACCGAGCGGCAGCGCGAAATCATCTACCTGCGCTACTACAGCAACCTGAGCCTCTCCGAAATCGCCGAAGTGCTGAACCTGAACTACCAGACGGTGGCGAACCATTTGCAGCGGGCGTTTACGGCCCTGCGGGGCGACAAGGCCCTGGTGACGCTGGAACTGTTGCACGTGTGGTTGCCGCCGCTGCTGTGGTGGTTTTTCTGCTAGGGCGGAGGCAACGCACAATTTTTTAAAATTTTTTGCGAAAGCTTGGTAAAACTTCAAAAGACCGGTTTCTCTAGTCTGAACGCCTGTTAAGGAATGAACAACGCCTCCCCAGATCCTCGCCCTCGTCGTCGCCTGTTTTGGGACGTGCGACCGCCCCGCGTCGCGGACCGGGACGAGGCGCTGCCACCCGTGGCGTTTCGCGAACAGCTTTCGTTCGATCCCCACCTGTCGGACCAGAAGGTACGGCGGGCCGTCGAACAGTTGCAGACCTCGATCGAACGGATGGAAGTCACCTCGCCGGTGGTGCGGCGTCGGATGCCGCAGTATTACCGCGTAGCGGCGGCCGTGGGAACCTTGCTGGTGGCGGGGGCTGCGCTTTATCTGCTCTACGGGCGGCCGTCGACCCAACGCTGGGCCACGGCCTACGGCGAAACCCGGGAACTCTGGTTACCGGATAGTTCGCACGTCATTCTGAATGCCAACTCGTCGTTGCGCTACGCCACCGACTGGCAGGCGGGCACCACCCGCGAAGTATACCTGGAAGGCGAAGCCTTTTTCGAAGTACGGAAACAGCCGAACCCGGCGGGTGGGGTGAAGTTTGTGGTGCATACCGACGAGGTCGAGGTGGAAGTGCTGGGCACCCGTTTCGACGTTTGGAAGCGACAGCAGAAAACGCAGGTGATGCTGCAGGAGGGGCGCATACGGCTACGGATCGAAAAGCGCCCGGAAGAGATCGTGATGCAACCCGGCGAACTCGTGGAAGTATCGCGCGATGCGCGGCAGGTGGTGCAGCGGATGGTCAATCCGCAGGAGTACGGCTCCTGGAAAGATCGCCAGTTGATTTTTCATGAGCGCCCGCTGGCCGACATCATGGCCAAGATCGAAGAGCTTTACGGAACGCAGGTGGTGGCCGACGCCGACCTCCACCAGATCCGGCTGACCGGCACGTTTCCGACCGACAACCTGGAAGCCTTGCTGGAACTGCTTTCGGCCTCTACCGGGCTGCAGGTAACCAGAGAAAACCAGGCGATTCGGCTTCACCGGTAAGTCCGGGGGCAGCGGCTCTGCCCGCTAGAATAACAGCAAACGAACGCAACGCGGAAACCTAGGCTCCGCGCGTCGCTGACTCACATACAACCTATCTTATTTACTATGAAATACTCCCTACAGCATTTCACGGGAGCGGTATGCCTTTCCTTCTGGATCGGCTTCCAGCCGGGCTTGAACGCACAGTCCATCGCGCTGGCCGAGGTACCGCTCCACCCGCGTACACAAGAGACCCAGGTGCAAACCCAGTCGCTGATCGGGGCACTCAAAAACCTGGAACAGCGCTACGACGTCACCTTCACCTACATGTCGGACCTGTTGCAAGGCAAGCAGGTGGCGGTCGGTGAGTACACCGGCGAAGACCTGGAACAGGCCCTCGGCGAACTTCTCCGCAACACCGACCTGAGTTTTCACAAGGTCAACAAACATTACTATGCGATCACGCCCAAGCCGCTGCCCCGTAAGGAGCAGAGCGAACTGGTGCCGCCACTACCCCGGCTGCACGCGAGATCTTCCCCGCAACTGGCACAGCTTCGGCCGCAGAGCGTGATGCAGGTCATCACCGGGAAAGTGGTCGATGAGACGGGCGAGGGGATTCCCGGCGTCAACATCCTGGAGAAAGGCACGTCGAACGGAACCATTACCGACATTGAAGGGCAATTTTCGCTGAACGTCGGCGACGGGGCCACGCTGGTAATCAGCGCCGTGGGGTATCTGTCGAAAGAAGTACCGGTCGGGAATCAGACTTCGCTGTCGATTCAGCTGGAAGACGACGTCAAAGCCCTCGACGAAGTAGTCGTGGTCGGGTACGGCACCGAGCGTCGCAAAGACCTGACCGGCTCGGTCGCCTCCATCGGGGCGGAAAGCTTCAACACCGGCGTGGTGGTAGCCCCCGAACAACTGATGCAGGGCAAAGTGGCGGGCGTCAACATCGTGCAGAACAGTGGCCAGCCCGGGGCGGCTTCGACGGTGCGCATCCGGGGCGAGAACTCCATTTCGGCGGGGAACGATCCGCTGTACGTCATCGACGGAGTGCCGCTGCAATTCGGTTCCGACAACATGTTTGTCTCCTCCACGCAGGGCTCATCGCCGTTCGCGTCGCAGGCGACCAATCCGCTCAACACCCTGAACCCGGCCGACATCGAATCGATCGACGTGTTGAAAGATGCGTCGGCTACGGCCATTTATGGCTCACGCGGGGCCAACGGCGTCATCGTGATTACGACCAAGAGTAAAAAAGCCAACGAGACGATCACCTACGATGCGTTCGTCGGCATGTCGGCCGTACGGAAAACTCTGCCCGTGTTGTCGGCCAGCGAATACCGCGCCTACGCAGAGAGCAACGGCCTGCAGTATCCTGACGAGGGCGCGAACACCGACTGGCAGGACGAGATCTTCCGCACGGCCATCAGCCAGAACCACAACATTGCGTTCGGTGGCGGGACCACGACCAGCAACTACCGCGCTTCGGTCGGCTATACGTCGCAGGAGGGCGTTATTCTGTCGTCGGGCCTGGAGAAATATACGGGGCGGCTCAACGCCAGCCACAAAGCCTTCGACGGCAAGCTGCGCATCGGCACGAATCTGACGTACGGCCGCATCAACGAAGACAATACGCCCATTTCGTCCAACATCAACAACGAAGGGGGCAACATTCTGAAAGACGCCATCCGCTGGGCACCTACGCTGCCGGTCTACAACGCCGACGGAAGTTACTACCAGCTCGGCGAGTTGCGCATCAACCCGGTTTCCTGGGTAGACGTGGACGACGAACGGTACACGGGCTTTTTTCTGGGGAGTGGCGATGTGGCCTTCGACATCATCGACGGGCTGACTTTTAAACTCAACGGGGGGTACTCGGACGCATCGACCGACCGCTATACCAACCTGCCGGCGACGCATCCGTCGGGCCAGTCGCAGAACGGGCGCGTCACCATCGCCAAAGGCCGGAACTACAGCACGCTGTTCGAAAGTACGCTGACTTACAATAAGGAACTGGGCAGCAACACCAGCCTGACGCTGTTGGGTGGGTATTCGTTTCAGCGGTTTGTGAGCGAAGGGACTTTTTCGGAAGCGAACAACTTTGTTTCCAGCTTCGTGAAGTGGAACCTGATGCAGTCGGGCGAAACCCGCGCCAACACTTCGTTCAAAGAAGCCAACCGCCTGGAATCGGTGTTCGGTCGGTTGAACCTCCGGTTGCTGGACCGGTACCTGTTTACGGCCACCCTGCGGAACGACGGTTCCAGCCGCTTCGGCGAAAACTACCGCCGGGGGTGGTTCCCGTCCGGAGCGTTTGCCTGGCGCATTTCCGACGAGCCGTTCTTTCAGTCGGCTGTCGTCAGCAACCTGAAGCTGCGCACGGGCTACGGCATCACGGGCAACCAGGAAATTCCCAACAACCTTTACCGGCAGCAACTGTCGATCAGCGGCTCGGCGGTGTACGTGCTGGGCGGGCAGGCCATCCCCAGTGTGTTGCCGACCAACTTTGCCAACCCGAACCTGCGCTGGGAATCGACCAGCCAGCTGAACGTCGGGATCGACCTCGGATTCTTGAACGAGCGGTTCTCGGCCACGATCGATTACTACCGCAAGCACACCTCCGACCTGCTGCTGGCCTTCTCGACCATTGCGCCGTCGGTCGTCGAAACGCAGTGGGCAAACGTAGGAGAGGTGCAGAACCAGGGCATCGAAGTGGCGCTGAACGCAACCCTGGTCCAGAGCAAAGATTTTACGTGGAGTGCCAACGTCAATTTCTCGCGCAACCGCAACGAGGTGCTCTCGCTCTCGAACGACGAGTTTACCCGGACGGAAATTCGGAATGCACCGGTTTCCGGGGTGGTTAGTAACGGGGCGCGTACGCAGATCATCAGACCGGGACTGCCGCTGGGCACGTTCTA
This sequence comes from Catalinimonas alkaloidigena, assembly GCF_900100765.1. NCBI lineage: Bacteria > Pseudomonadati > Bacteroidota > Cytophagia > Cytophagales > Catalimonadaceae > Catalinimonas > Catalinimonas alkaloidigena. The sequence continues at coordinate 496,682 of NZ_FNFO01000001.1, forward strand.
CGGTCGGCAGTTTACGGGCTTCGACGAAAGCGGCATGGAAACCTACCTCGATGCCGACGGCGACGGGCAAGCCGACGAAGTGGTGATCGGCAGCGCTCAGCCCGATTTTATCTACGGCATTTCCAGTTCGGCCCGGTGGAAGAACTTCGACGCTTCGATCACCTTCCGGGGAGTGGTGGGGAACGACATCCTCAACAACACCGCTGCCGAATTCGGCTACACCAACGGGGCGCCCGGCATCAACATCCTGCGTTCGGCGCTCGACAGCCCGGTCAGCCGGGATCAGATTCCGCAGTTCTCGTCCCGGTGGCTGGAAGACGGCAGCTACCTGCGGCTGGATAACCTCAACATCGGCTACACCCTCAACACCACCAGCATTCCCTTCCTCAAGAACGCGCGCTTTTACGTAACGGGGCAGAACCTGTTCGTCATCACCGGTTACACCGGCTACGATCCGGAAGTGCGGGCCAACACCAACCAGGGCGGAGCTGCGCCGATGGGCATCGACTACCTGGCTTACCCGCGTCCCAGAACGTTCCAGTTGGGCGGAAGCTTCTCGTTTTAGGGAATGGTTTTACACATCAAGATTTCAAACACCATGAATACGATAAAGTCACTCATTCGCCACAAACTGGCCGTAGCGTCCGTGGCACTTTTCCTGATTGCGCCGGGGTGTGGGCTGGAGGAAGACGTCTACTCCATCTACACGCCCGAAACCTTTTATTCAGACCAGGCGGCGGTGCTCTCGTCCCTGTCCGGGGTCTACCGGAACTTCGCCGGCATTATGGGCATGGGCGTCGAGTACCGGGTGCTGGAACTTCCGGCCGACCAGGTTGTGGTTCACGGCAAAATTCAGGGCTGGTGGGCCAACAACGACTTCGAGCAGTTGATGGAACACAAGTGGGGGCCTGACCACAACTACCTCAACGGGGCGTGGAATACCTTCTTTGCCACAGTAGGGCAGGCCAACGCGCTGATCGCTTCGCTGGAAGCCTCGGCCCTGGACCCGGACGAAATCGACGGCCCAATTGCCGAACTGCGCGCCCTGCGGGCATACGCCTATTTCTTTCTGATGGATTTGTTCGGCAGCGTGCCGGTGTTCACCGAGCCGCGCGTCGATCCCAACAATTTGCCGCAGCAGAACAGCCGCCGCGAAGTGTTCGAATTTGTATTGAGCGAACTCAAACTGGCGGCCGAGGTGTTGCCGTCCGAAGCGGTGGTGGGAGAAGAGTACTACGGACGCTTGACCCAGGAGGCGGCCTACGCGCTGATCGCCACCACCTACCTGAACGGCGAGGTATACGCAGGCGAAGCATTTTACGAAGAGACCATCGAGTATGCCGACAAAGTGATCAACTCCGGGGCGTACACGCTGCTGCCCGATTTCTTCGAAAACTTCACGTCCAATAACGAGATGAACGCCGAATTCATTTTCGGTGGGGTGTATACCCCGAACATTCCGGGCGGCATTGGGCACGCATTGGTGCAGAAAGTGCTGCCGGGCATTCAGGGGGGGCTGTTCGGTCTGCCCTATACGCCACAGAACGGCTTCGGGACGCGACCTTCTGTGCTGGCTTTGTACGAGGAAGACGACGTCCGCAGGGACGTGATTCTGGAATACGGTCCGTTGACAGACCCCCGGAACGGCGATACGGTGCTGGTGGAACGCGTGGTGCCGGACAACAACTCCAACCTTTACGATCCGAATCGCTCTACCGAAGGGCCGGTAACGTACGACATCATTCCCGCGACAGGCATTCGGAACCAGCCGATGAATGCGGGTCTGAAGTGGATCAAGTGGGGCATCGACCCGAATACCAACGGGGGCAACGCGGGCAACGACCTGGCCTTTATCCGCTACGCCGATGTACTGTTAATGAAAGCCGAAGCCCTGGCCCGGACTGGCAATACGTCGGCGGCGTTGGAACTGGTGAACCAGGTACGAACCCGGAGCAACGCTTCCGAACTTACTTCCCTGACGCTGGAAGATATTTATGAGGAGCGCGGCCGCGAACTGGCGTTCGAGATGACAAGAAGGCGGGACATGATTCGCTTCGGGACGTTCACCGACGCCTGGGAATTCAAAGAAGCGTCTGAGGCGTACAGAACGCTCTATCCGATTCCGTCGCGTGCCATCGACGCCAACCCCAGCCTGAAGCAAAATCCTGGCTATTAATTTACAGGTGCGCTTTCCCTTCGAGGAACGGATTCGTCCTGCCTGGAGGGGGAAGCGCCTGTTTTTATAACTTGTTTTTTCACCTGACCTAGTTTTTCTCATGTTGCTGCATGCCACCACCCGCCCAAAAACCCGCCGTTTCCAGTCCGCCGTCCGAAAGAGCTTTTGTTGCCTGGCAACCGGTCTTTGTGCCGTTTGGCTTAGCTTTCCGGTGGCGGCACAGGTCGTGGAAGGTGTGGACTATTCTGACCGGGCGGGGGTAGACAATACGTTCGACATGGCCGGGACCGACATTTTTGGCCAGCGGTTTCCGTCCGAGAGTCTGACCATTGCCGATCCGGTCACCGGCGTGAAGATTACGGCCCTAACCACCTCGCGGCACAGCAGTTCCAAAATTTACCAGGACCATCCCAACTGGACGGCCAACGGCCGGCACATTGTGTTCAGCTCGAACCGCAACACGGCTGCCGGCGGGAACGTGACGTTTGCCCGGGACCGGGATCAGCCGCGCCACGTGCGGCAGTTTTACGCCATCTCGATGGACGACCACGAAATCGTACAGGTGACGACCGGCAACACCGGGTACCTTCTGCTCGGGCACAAAAAGAACGTGGCCTTTCACCTGCGCGACCATCAGGTGGTCGAACTGAATCTGGACCGTTTGTTGGCCGACAGCAAGAAACGTCAGGTAAAAGCACCGGCGCAGTACGAACGCGTGGTGGCCTCGCTTCCCGATAGCCTCGATCCGGGGGGGATGTGTCTGGACATCACCGACAAACGCATTTTCTTTTCGACGCGGGCAGGAGACGACCGCTCTGCGATCTACAGCGTCGATTTTGACCACAACCGTACCGAGAAACTGGTGGAAGTGCCGTTCCGAACGGGACACTTTCAGGCCAACCCGTACGTGTCGGGCGAGATGATGTATTGCTGGGAAACGGGTGGCGATGCGCCGCAGCGGACGTGGGTGCTGACGGTGGACAAAAACGGCAAGGTGACCAACCGACCGGCTTACAAAGAGAAGGCCAACGAGTGGGTGACCCACGAGGTTTTTGCCGGGCCCGACCACATTCTGTTTAACGTCATGGGGCACCTCGACCGGTTGCGGAAAAATCCGACCGGCGTGATGCTCACCAACATTCGCACCGGGGAAACCAAGCGGCTGGGCCAGGCCGAAGAGCTGGGGGGCTACTGGCACGCGGCCGGCACCAAAGACCTGAAATGGGGCGTGGCCGACACATTTAACGGCAACATCTACCGACTCAACCTCGAAACCGGCGACGCCACGTTACTGACCACCGGCCACCGGCCCGGCACCCAAAGCCCGTTTTCGAGCCAGGCGCACGCGCATCAGTCCATCAGCCCCGATGGCAAATGGGTGCTCTTCAACTCCAGCATGCTGACCGACAGCGACATCATGATGGTGCCATTGCATCCACAGGGCTTGTAGCGCGAGCTGACTTCTTTTCTTTGTTCCGTTGAATCACTCCCCGGGTAATGCATAGGGCCTGGGGAGCTTTTTTATGGCTTTTCCGCTACAGCACGGCCTTAAGAAAGGCAACGGGGTAGTTACCGTAGCTGTACGTCTACCTCGGTGGCCACTTGCTGAGTAAGGTGCTGCACGTACTGACGGAACGTGGCTGGGTCCCGAAATGCCGGGTCGCTCAGTTCCCACGCACCGACGGCGTAATAGCTGACAGGCCGGCTTTCCTGCGCTTTTAGTTTGGCAAAATAGGCCTGCGCCAGTCTGCCCGCCGGGGGCGCCTCCGTATAGCCGAGGTACGCTTGTTTCGGAACAATCAATGCCAGTCCCAGCAACCACTCGCGGTTGTACGTTTCGCGGTCGTGCGTGAGGAGGGCTACCCATTCGCCGACTTCAAGGACCGTCAGCGAGTCGGTGGGGTCCAGGTTGTTCATGCCGACCAGTAGCGTCTCGTCGCCCTGCAATCCGCTGAGCGTAACGGTGTTGCGGTAGGCATACATGCCGGGCCAAATGGTGGGTTGTTCTTCGACCGTGTAGGTGCGCGAGGTGCCGTCGGGGGTCCAGCGTTGGTAGCCGAGGTGCATCATCGAGCGCACCGGGCCTTCCGTCACGACATTGAACGTCGTCTGAGCCACGTTGTTGAGTGTATCGTCGACGGTCACGCCCAAGCGGTAGAGGCTGTCGCCGATCATCATCGCAACGCCACCAATGCCGACCGAATTGCCCACGGACATCACGTCCCGCCCCCAGGCTTCCATCACGTGGTAGTTGTCTTCCACCGCACCGTTGGCGTCGAGTCCCACCGTGCGGGGCGACATGGTGGCCACACGTTTGCCAAACAGATCTTTGGCGTTGCGCCCGTCGAGGTAATGGCGGAAGCCTACTTTGTCGTTTTCCCACGAAGGACCGTCGGTCTGGTAGGGCTGGTAGCCGAACCCGGCGCTTTTCGGCAGTTGATTTGCGTACGAGGTGTCGCTTTGCCGGGGTTGGACCGGCGTATCGGCCGACGTGCGTTTGCCGAACCTGATCTGCGTACGGCGGGGGTAATCCGGAGACTGCGCCACCCACGAAAGGCGTAGCGTTCGGGAGCTATCGGCAGGCAGGTCAATCACAAAGAACAGTTCGTCGCCCGAGCCGTCGCCATCCAGGTCGTCCAATTGGGCGGCAATCGTATCACCCTGCGGCGTCAGGAGCAGCGGAACTACCTTGCCCTCCGGCAGCGGGGCCAGGGCATCGTGTGGCACGGCAACCGGGTGGTCGGTCAGGGCTATCGAAGCGGGGTTGGCCAATGTAAGCTCCTGGCTGGAGGGCTCTTCAGCAGATTGACAGGAAAGGAACACGAACGAGGCCAATAAAGAAGCGAGTGCGCTTGTTCTGAACATGGTGGGGGATCGATAAAAAAACGTATTGCGGAGCGCGAACAAACCGGTGGCATAAGATAGCCAAAGAAGTTAGGACGCCGGGGGCTTTGCGTCACAAATTTGAAAAACTGCCGGAGGAGCCTAAAAGAAAGCGCCCGTCTGAACCTATCCAGACGGGCACGTGATTATGCCTAATCAATATACGGGGTGAAAGAGCTTAGTTACAGCGATTTTCTAGGAGCGTAGCGTTCTCGTAGCCAATCAGTTCGTTTTCCAAGCCATCCACAATGCCTTCCAATTCTTTCGCATAGCGCTTCCAGTACTGCACTTTGTAGTACTGCATGACAATCGTCTTTTGCTTCTCGTCAATGATTTTTTCAAGTAGACTTTTGCCTGAGTTCCTACCACGGTTATGAAGGCGAAGTGTCTGTCTCATAAGAAGTTGAAAATGTAATGTAAAGTGTAATGCCCAATCTGTTCAGTGGTTCAAAGTAACGGTGCTTTGGGCAACCTTCCAAAGTAATACGTGTCGGTACCTTGAGGTAACCTAAGAGGCTTTCGAGGATTTTAAAACGACGAATTACTTTTATTGGTATATCATACATCGTGCCAGCCTGCCGTGCCCGATGCTTCGTCAGGAGGGCGACTGAGGCACCGTTTGGCGCCTTTGGAAGGGCTTTTCGGCCTTCATGCTTCGTAGTAACGCACAACCCCGGATACGCATTGGCAATCAGCTACTTACAAAATTCTTTTGTCAAGTCTTCCTCACGAAGAAAGCACATGCCGGACCTGACAAAAAAGGTCTCGGAATTTTAAAAGCGGGCAAATCTTTACCTGGTCGGACATTTAGAAAAACGATGGGCTTTGGCGCACGGTGCGGTACGACGGAGCCGTCTTCTCCGCCTACAGTCGGCCCTTCGACGTCTATAAAACGTTGCCTTGCCCCGATCCTTGTATGACAACGGGCGGCTGGAAAGAACCGCAAAAAATGCTGGTGTAAAGAACCGTTGCCAAGTTCACCGTTTTGCGCACAGGTGCGTGGCGTGCATTGTGGCAAAGTCTTTGATTAGCTCTCGTTCAGGCACGAGGAGATGAAGATCGCCGCGTGTGCACAGGGGCTGAAATGTATGTAATCCTAAACCAACTATCGGTAAATCAATGGATTATAGGATGATTATTACATATGAACACACGCCTTTCTGAGACAAGCGACAAACTTATTTCTATACTTGCCCGAACGATTTACCTCTAATTAACCACTAAACCCTTTAGCAACATGCGTAAAACAAGTATTCTGTACGTGGCTGTCCTCATGCTTCTGTCGGCAGGGGTATTTGCCCAAGCCTTTGAGCAGGGAACTTCCGTGATCAGCCTGGGCTACGGCATCGGCAACCTGAACAAAACCCTTTTCAGTACCTACGAAAGCGAAGCCGGCTATGATTACACCGGTGTCGGGCCATTCTTCGGGAAATTCGAGTACGGCGTCTCCGATCGCGTAGGCATCGGCCTCAACGTCGCGCACGTCGGTGTTAATGTACGTTACAACGAGGAATACAACGGTGAGACGTACAACTACCGCGTCAACTGGCGCAACACCAGCATCCTGGGGCGTGTCAACATTCACTTTGCCAACACCGAAAAGCTGGATGCTTTTTGGGGAGCGGGCATCGGCTACCGTTTCGGGGCGTGGTCGTACGAGGACAACAATCCGGATGACTCGTCGGAAAATAAGATTGGCGCCCTCAACCCCCTGGGCTTCGAAACGACGATTGGTGTGCGGTATTTCTTCCTTGAAAACATTGGCGTATACGCCGAGGCGGGCATCGCCAAAGCGCCCCTTCAGTTTGGCGTGAACGTACGCTTCTAAGCGGTCGTACAATCGACACTCAATAGAAACGCCCCGTGGCTGGTTAGCCACGGGGCGTTTTATGTAACGGATTTTGTAACGTTTTTATGACGCAAACTGCGCGTCCAGCTTGTCGGCCAGTACGCGTTTGCCTACGGCACCGACTTGCTTGTCCACCAGTTGACCGTCTTTGAAGACCAGCAGCGTAGGAATGCTACGGATGCCGTACTTCATCGACACTTCCGGGTTGCTGTCTACATCCAGTTTCCCGACCACAGCTTTTCCTTCGTACTCACCGGCGAGTTCTTCTACAACAGGCCCGATCATTTTGCAAGGACCGCACCATTCTGCCCAGAAGTCAATCAGGACGGGTTTCTCTGTGTTGATGATTTCATCAAAGTTGGCGTCGGTTACTTCGATTGCTTTTGCCATTATATCAAATTGATTAAGTAATTGTACAAATCAGTATTGCTAATGAAAAGAAAAAACGACTCTGAAAGTTCCTTCTAGAATGTCGTACGTACGACATTTCCGAGAGTTGTGGCTTCGGTCGTTGAAAATCAGAAGGTTAGGTAATCACCTCGCACGTCAGGCCGCCCAGTGTGGTTAGTTGGTCGATCAGTTCGTTGCTGGGCACTACCTTGAAACGGCGCGAAATTAACTCAATTGGTTTAGGATCTCCCGGGTGTTGCAGGCAAATGTTCAACTGACACTGGCCGGGGTGGGTAGTAAAGGCCTCTTCCAGTTGGGCAAACAACTCCGGATTGAGACGCTGCACCGGCACGCGCACGCGTAATCCTTTGGCGCGTTTCTCGCGCTGGCCGTTCAGTAGCTCAATGCTGAGCGGACGGAGCTGCCACTGGTCAGTGCCCCGGCGTTGTTCTACCCGGCAGCGCACAAACAAAAAGCGGTCGATCTCGACGTAGCCGCCAAGCTGCACATAGTTATCTCCAAAAAGGAAAAGTTCGGTGGCGCCGTCGTAGTCTTCCAGGGTGAAGATGGCGAACGGATCACCGTTTTTGGTCATGCGCACCGCTTTTTTGGTGACAATGCCCGCAATGTTGATTTCCTGGTTTCGGTACCGCGACAGATCTTCCAGCCCCAGAAGCGAACATGTACAGAAGCTTTCGATCTCGAGCCGGAACTGGTCGAGCGGATGGCCGGAAATGAAGAACCCGACCACGTCTTTCTCGTTCTTGAGCTTTTCGAGTTGTCCCCACGGTTCGCACTGCGGAATGCGCGGGAGTGGTACTTCCTGTTCGCCGCCTCCGAAACTGGCGAAAAGCGTTTGTTGCGAATTGTTCTTGTTTTCGTGGTACAGGTTGCCGTAGCGGATGGCCTTTTCCAGCAGCGTCTGCTTGTCTTCTTCGGTCGAATAGAAGTACTGAGAGCGCTGCAACCCGAACGCATCGAACGAGCCGGCGTAGGCCAGGCTTTCGAACGTTTTTTTGTTGACGGCCCGCAGGTTGACCCGTCGTGCAAAGTCGAACAGGTCCGTGTAGGGTCCGTTTTTCTCCCGCTCTTCGATGATGCTGTGGACGGCGGCTTCGCCCGCCCCTTTGATCGCCCCGAGTCCGAAACGAATTTGCCCCTGTTGGTTGACCGAGAACGTCACGCTCGATTCGTTCACGTCCGGCCCCAGCACCGGGATGCCCATCCGCTTACACTCTTCCATAAAGAAGGTGATCTTTTCGATGTTCCCGATCCAGTTGGTCAGCACGGCCGCCATGTATTCGGCGGGGTAGTTGGCCTTGAGGTAGCCCGTCTGGAACGCCACGACGGAGTAGGCAGCCGAGTGCGAACGGTTGAAGCCGTAGGCGGCGAACTTCTCCATGATGTCGAACACTTCTTCCGCCTTTTTCTTGGGGATGTCGTGTTTCTCTTTCGCACCTTTGATGAAGATCTCGCGCTGCTTGGCCATCTCGTCCAGCTTCTTTTTTCCCATCGCGCGGCGCAGCAGGTCGGCAGCTCCGAGCGAATAGCCCGCCAGGATCTGTGCCGTCTGCATGATCTGCTCCTGGTAGACCATAATGCCCTGCGTATCTTTCAGAATCTCTTCCAGCAGCGGGTGGGGGTACTCGACCGGCTCGCGGCCGTGCTTTCGTTCCACGAAGTTCGGAATGAACTGCATCGGCCCCGGACGGTAAAGGGCGTTCATGGCCACCAGATCTTCAATGTTGGTGGGTTTCAGGTCTTTGAGGTACATCCGCATGCCTTCGGACTCGAACTGGAACGTCCCGACCGTATCGCCGCGCTGGTAGAGTTCGTAGGTCTTGGCATCGTCGAGCGGAATCTGGTCCGGATCGATCTTGACACCGTGGTTCTGTTCGATCAGGTCGATGGCTTTTTTGATGATGGTCAGGGTCTTCAGCCCCAGAAAGTCCATCTTCAGCATGCCCGCGTCTTCGATCACTTTGCCGTCGAATTGCGTCACCATCAGGTCGGCATCTTTGGCGGTACAGACCGGAATGTAGTCGGTGATGTCGTCCGGCGCGATGATGACTCCCGCTGCGTGGATACCCGTGCCGCGCACCGAACCCTCCAGTTTTTCGGCCATGCGGAGCGCCTCGCCCGACAAGTTGTTCAGCTTGCGGATTTCGACCAGTTCGGGGACCTGCTCAAACGCTTTCTTGAGCGTCATGCCGGGGTTGGCCGGGACCAGGTTGGCAATGCGGTTGGCTTCGGCCAGCGGCAGATCCAGCACCCGTGCTACGTCTTTGATCGACATTTTGGCGGCCATCGAGCCGTAGGTGATGATCTGCGCCACCTGGTTTTTGCCGTACTTGTCCACCACGTAGTCGATCACCCGCTGCCGCCCTTCGTCGTCGAAGTCGACGTCGACGTCAGGCATCGAAATCCGTTCCGGGTTGAGAAAACGTTCGAACAGGAGGGAGTACTTGATCGGGTCGATGTTGGTAATCCCGATGCAATACGCCACGCACGATCCGGCCGCCGAACCCCGTCCCGGTCCTACGGCTACGCCCATGCGCCGCCCTTCGTTGATGAAGTCCTGGACGATGAGGAAGTACCCGGCGAAGCCCATCGTTTTGATGATGTGCAACTCGTGGTTGATGCGCTCTTCCACTTCCGAGGGGATGGACAGGGTCGCGGTATCTTCGTGCGTCAGCGGCAGGCCGTTGTAACGCTTCTTGGCGCCTTCGAATGAAAGGTGCTGGAGGTACGCGTCGGCATCGGGAAACTCCCTTGGAATCGGGAAGTTGGGCAGCAGAATGTCGCGCTTCAGCTTAGGCGGCGTAATCTTGTCGACAATCTCGTTGGTGTTGTCCAGCGCCTCGGGCAGATCCTTAAATAAGGTTCCCATCTCGGCGGTCGACTTAAAGTAGAATTCATCGTTCGGAAACCCGAAGCGGTACTCTTTACCGCCGAAGCCATCGCCCTTCCAGACCGGCTTGGTTTTCAGTTCGCCGGTGTTCACGCACAGCAGTACGTCGTGCGCGTTGAAATCGTCGCGGTCGAGGTAGTGTGCATCGTTCGAGGCGATCACTTTGACATTATACTTCTTGGCGAAGCGCAGCAGCACGGCGTTGACCTTTTCCTGCTGCTCCATCTTGTGGCGTTGCAGTTCCACGTAGTAATCGTCGCCGAATACATCGAGCCACCACCGGAACAGTTCCTCAGCTTTCTCTTCGCTGTCGTTCAGGATGGCCTGGGGCACCTCCGCCCCGATGCAGCAGGTGGTGGCGATCAGCCCCTCGTGATACTTTAATAAGATCTCTTTGTCGATCCGCGGCCATTTGCTGTACATCCCCTCCAGGTAGCCGATGGAGCAGAGCTTGGCGAGGTTGCGGTAACCCGCCTGGTCTTTGGCCAGCAGCAACTGGTGATTGCGGTTGTCCTTGTCTTCCTTACTGAACTGTTTCTTGTGCCGGTCGGCCACTAAGTAGAACTCACAACCGACAATGGGCTTGACGTTGTACTTACTTGCTTCGGCCACAAACTTGAATGCCCCAAACATGTTCCCGTGGTCGGTCAGCGCAACGGCCGGCATGTTATCGGCCTGCGCTTTTTTCATCATGTTCGAGATGTTGGTGGCACCGTCGAGCAGCGAATATTGGGTGTGAACGTGGAGGTGACTGAATTGGGGCATAGCGTACAAAAATTACCTAGCGAAATTAGCTAAAGTGCTAACCATCTGAATAAGAAGTTTTCCACACCCTTGGTGATGCGTGGAAGGTTCTCTTGGAGACACAGAAGCGGCGACCGGAGTTCATTTTGCTCGCTTTTTGCGCTTTTCTTGCTCCGGCGTGCACGGTGCATTGTGAAAATAATTCAATAAAATAATCGGATGGGTCAATGTGTAATGTTTTTACACTTCTTGGCATGTCTAAAATGAGTCGTAAGAAGGTAGGACGGATTAAGAAAGCGTTGCGAGAGCTAAAAGTGATGTAAGGTTTGCTCCCGGTAGTCTGGAGAAAAAGCATAAAAATGAACTTCAGCGGCGGCGGGATATGATTTTCGGAGGTTGAATAATGTTGATATTAGGTTAATTAATGTTACGTACGTTTCTTTGTAGTGTTGAATTAGTTAATTACCACGTACAGCACATGAAAAAGCTATATCTCTTAGCATTATTAGCTCTGCTCTTGGGAGGGGCTGCAGAGCGCGCCGTAGCCCAGCCGGATTATTGTCAGGACCTCGACTTTCAGTTCGGCACGACCCAAACCGAACGGCTGCAGGATGCGATCCGCACCCGCGACGGAGGACTTCTGCTGGTTGGCTACCGCTCCGTTGTCAACATTGGTCGCTTTGACCTGGATTACTGGATTGTGAAACTGGACAAGCACAACAACCTGGAATGGCAGCGGCTGATCGGCAGTATGAACGACGATTATGTACAGACTGTCACCGAAGATACCCTTAATGATGGGGGCTTCGTGGTGGCGGGTTATACCACTGCCCTAAAAGCAAGCGGGAACATTTCGATGCCTTCTACAGACCCTTACCGCAACGGGATTACGGACATCTGGATGGCCAAAATCTCGTTCGATGGAAAAGAATTGCTGTGGGAACGCCGCCTGGGAGGATACTTTAAAGAGTCGGTATCGTCCATTACCCTGACCAAAAACGGCACCTACCTGATGAGCGGACGTACCAACTCGTTGCCGGAGACAGGCGATCTGGGGCGCGACAAGCAATTTGGAGGCTACGACCTTTGGTTGGTAGAGATTAACAAAAATGGGGTGGTAATGCGCGACAAGCGTATCGGAACACCGCACCACGATAAAGTAGAGAAAATCATTTGCACGACCGATGGCGGTTACCTGCTGGCAGGCCACAGCACCATGATGAGCCTGGAAGAATCGAAGCAGGAAGGGAACCTGATTCAGGACGATACCGACTCGGAAGAAAGCCTGCAGGAACGCAACGCGTTCGTCGTCCAACTGGATGGGCAACTGAACGAGCGCTGGCGCTTCGTGAGTGAAAATCCGGCCAACGAAGCCATCTATTCTGTAACGCCCACGCGTGAGGGCGGCTATCTGGTGGCGGGCTACATTCAGAACAGCGTCTTTATGGTGCAACCCCAAAATGCCGTAAGTCAGTTTAGCAAAGACATCTGGCTGGCCAAACTGAACGCGGGGGGCGAACTGATCTGGGAGAAGCGCTTCGGGGGCAACAGCGACGAGATTGCCTACAACGTAGTAAGTTCCGATGACGGCAACTTCCTGATCGGCGGAATTTCCAACTCTCTGTCAATGCAGGGCGCTAAAGACGGAGCCAACCTGGGAAATTACGACTATTGGCTTTTGTCGGTAGACGAGCGTGGTACCAAAAAGTGGGATGCCACCTATGGTGGTACGGGCGAAGATCGACTGATTCGGATCCTGCCGCAAGACAACGGCATTTTGCTGGCGGGCTGGTCCAATTCCGTGGCCGATGGAACCAAAATGACCAAAGGCAACGGCGGAAACCACTTCTGGCTTACCAGCCTGAGCCGCGATGAAGTAGGCACCGTAGAGTGTACTATTTCGCAAAACATACTATCTCAGGACAACACACTAGAGCCGGTAATGACCGAAGAAAATATTGCCCAATCGGCAAGCGGACTTTAATTAAGCACTAATTCAACACTTGCTTATTTCATGTGCAAGCCGCTCTCGGTCTCGGGAGCGGCTTATTTTTTGTCTAGTATACTGCAAACGCCATAGGGTGCTACGCGTTGGCCTCAACCGATTTTATTGCTACTGGCTTTATGCCACACCAACGCTAAGCCATCGCTTTTACAGCCGTCCTTGATCTGTGTATGTCGATAGGGGGTCGGTTGAGAACTGGAAATCGGCGTGATAGGTGCGGACCGATCACCGTCTTACTCTGTGGTCCTGTCTCTACCGCCTTTTGAAGATGAAAAAAGGCAGTTTTCCGCAACCGGAAAACTGCCTAATGATAATAGGTGAAGCACTAGCAAGGATCAGAGGCGCGCGTAGTAATTGCGGACACGGCTCTGTAACTGGCCGTAAATGGGTTTGCAGAACTCGATGAACATCTGTTGGGGCGGGGGAGGTGTTTGAGGACGCAACCGCGTGAGTTTCAACTGGTCTTTGCTCAAGGCCCGCTCGTCGCCTTTGTAGTTAGCCCATTGGCTCACCCACACAAATTCGCCGGGATATTTTTCATGCACCAGCACCTGGCGTGTCCGTCCGTCGAGGATGCGCATGGTGACCAGCCCATTCGATTTAATCTCTTGGCGGTATTCAATAAAGTTCGCCTTAACCGTTCCGTACACATCGGCGTCTTCGCCGTTGTCTAATTTCACCTGTCCTACTACCACAGAATCGCGCGTAAATTCTTTACTGTCGCTGAAGTTGTTGGTTTGGCCTACCATGAAGTCGTCAATGCGAATCTGGATGATTTGATCGGGCCCTTCTTTGATCTGCTCGCGGGGCGAGACAAACTGGACAAATTCGTTTTCGCGGTAATTCATCAGAAACTGATCTACCTGATCCTGAAAGAACTCGATGCTCAGCTGGTAATTGACCGAAGGCACCGGAACTTGTTCGACCAGCACCTTGACGGTGGCCAGGTAACGTGCTTCATCGATTTTCCGTGTTACATCTTTGTAGCCGGGCGCATACGACTGCGCCATCTGGAAGTGGTCATAGGCTTCGATGTAGCCCTGGCGATGCCCCAGTTTCATGGCCGCTTCGCCGGCTGCATACCGCTCCGCCGCTGCGCGATTGCGGTAATCGTTTACTTCCCGGTGATAATCGTTAGGTTGAGGAATAACGGCCAGGGCACCGGGGCTGAGGCGTATAGCCTCGGCCAACTGATTCAGTGCCTGGTAGTTCTCCAGCGCTACGCCGTTCTGAAAGCGGTTGCCGGAAGCATGGGCATTGTCGATTTGCGTAAGGTGGTAGCGCACCGCGGCGGGGTATGCTTTTCGGAGCGTTTCGCGCGATTTCTTATGATTAGGGCTACTTTTTAAGCGATCTGTTGCCTGGAAAACCGCTTGGTCGTAGTTGCCATGGCGGTAGGAGGCCTTCCCCGAAGTACATGCGTAAAGGGCGAGAAAGGCTAAAATGTAGAGGATCTTTTTCATAATATTGACAATCAAACCAATCAATAAAGTTATCGTGGTTTGTCGGCGTTGCAAGGTCCTTTTTTGAGGCAGGCTATCCTTGTAAGATTCCGACATATTCCCCGGTAGGACAAAAAGCGGGCCGGTTCTGTAGAGTATCGTGCGGAGTGATTCTCAGATAGAGCTATGCAAGCGTGCTTAATTTCCGTCGGACTTGTCCATTCTACCTTCTATCCCCATCATGTTTACTTCTGTCAAAATCATAGAGTGCCCACGCGATGCCATGCAAGGGTTCGTTCAGTTTATTCCCACGGAAGTGAAGATTGCGTACCTGAATCAGCTTTTGCGGGTCGGGTTCGATACACTGGACTGCGGTAGTTTTGTATCGCCGAAAGCAGTGCCCCAAATGCGCGATACCGCCGAAGTGCTGTCCGGGTTGGATTTGGCGGGTACTGCCACGCGACTTTTGGCCATCGTTGCAAACCTACGTGGAGCCGAAGAAGCCTTGCTCCACCCGAACGTTTCGTACCTCGGGTTTCCTTTGTCGATTTCGGAAACTTTTCAGCAACGCAATACCAATCGTTCGATTGAGGAGGCGCTTCAGTTGGTGGAAACACTACAAAATTTGTGTGTCAAGCACGGCCGAACCCTGGTGGTCTACCTTTCGATGGGTTTCGGCAACCCTTACGGAGATGTGTATCATCCTGAGCTGATTGGCAATTTTCTTACGCGTTTGGCTGCACTGGACATTCGTATTGTCTCGTTAGCCGATACGACCGGCATGGCAGATGCCGCATTGATTCGACAAGTAGTTGAAGCCGTGATTCCCGCATTTCCGCAGCTCGAAATCGGCGTGCATTTGCACACCACTCCGGCTGCTGTTGAAGAAAAGATTGCCGCTGCTTACGAGGCTGGCTGTCGACGATTCGACGGTGCATTGGGTGGGTACGGAGGATGCCCTATGGCACGTGAAGAACTCACAGGCAATGTACCCACCGAGCGTCTCTTACGTTGGTTGAAGGCGGCTGCGGTCAAGCTGCCTATTCAGGAAGAGGCCCTTTCTGGCGCGTTGCAGATGATTCCAGAAGTGTTTCGAGGGGGAGAAACGCGCTAGCCTTACGATGTAATTTGTAATAATATTTACAAGGTCTTGGATCAAACCCTTATGGTTAACTTTGTAACAATATTAATACTAATTCAGCTATGTCACAGCGATCATATCTCCTCAGTCTGGTTTGCGCATTAGGTTTGGTAGCTTCGGTGCAGGCACAGGATTTTGCCAATGCAGAACGTTACTTCCGAGAGGGCAATGAAAAGCACCAGTTGCAAGACTATGTAGGAGCCATTCGGGCCTTGACAAGCTCCCTGGAAGCCAATCCGACTTCAGCTAACTCATATTTTCTGCGAGGTGCCAGTAAAGAGAAACTGGACGACCATTTCGGGGCCATTCGAGATTTTACGCGTTCTATCGAGCTCAATCCTCAGCAATACGAAGCCTATTACTGGCGTGGTTTGTCGAAAGTGCAGCTACAAGACTACTACGGCGCTATTGCCGACTTTAGCAAAACAATCGAGTTGCGTCCTGCTTTCGAAGATGCTTACTACCAGCGTGGTCAGGCCAAGCGCGAACTGGATTCCTATCAGGATGCTATCGCTGATTTCACAAAGATTATTTCGATCAACGCCAGTAATAAAGATGCCTTCTACTTGCGGGGCGTTCTGAAAATTGCCCTGGGCGAGAAAGAGGACGGATGCCTGGACCTGAGCCGGGCAGGAGAGTTGGGCGATCTGAATGCTTATAACAAGATCAGAGAACTGTGCAACAGTAAATAAAATCCTGTTGCTCCAAAGGCAAGCGTTATACAAGAATCCCTATCAGCCTGCGCGGATAGGGATTTGCTATTGAAAACGGTAAGATGAATCTGCGCTTACTACGCTAGATGATTGCCAGGAAGTGATAAAATAATTGCGTCGGACAATTGTGATTAACAGAGCAACTATATAAATTTATGAAAATTTGCGTTCTGTAAAGGAGGTCAATTATTACTTTTTACTGAAGGGGCTCTTATTTTTTGATGCATATGTTCAACACTTTGCCGCGTACCCAGGTAAGTGCCGGAGCTGTCGAAGCCCCGTACGTCCCCGATTTGCGTCAATTTCACCAGCGTATGCAGGCCGACAACGTCATACTGGCCTATCGGGGTGATCTCAGCAGCAACATTATTTCATGCATCCTTCAGTTGGCCGAAGTGCGGTTTTCAGAGATGAAAGTGGAAACACTTCTTCGGAAACGCCTGCTCAACGTGCTGATTGAATCTTTACAGAATGTTTTTCATCACGCTGATTGTGAGGGGCCATCCCGGAAATACGGTGATTCGGTATTGATCATCAGCCGTATCCTGAAGCGTTACTTCGTATTCACAGGCAATTACATCGTTAAGGAAAAATCGACCCAGTTGAGCGCTCGTCTCGACAAGATTAACCTTATGTCGAAAGAGGAATTGCGCTTGAACTATCGTTCGATTCTGGCGAATAAGGATTTCAGTCGCACGCGCAACCGCAACGGCGCCGGCATCGGTATTCTTGATATTGCCCGGCGATCGGGTAATAAGATACAGTACGAAATTCAACCGATCGATGCTGAATACGATTTCTTCTCTATGGAAGTGTGCATCGACGCCTGACCCCACTTTGAATTAAGCTGCAGAACGGCTCTCTGCCGTGTATAATCTTTCCTTGTTCTGTCTTTTTCTATAGTGCAGTCTGTCGCACACAATGCGTCAGGCATGTAATTTATCGTATGCTTAGGGGTGTATGGTGTTTCTTTAATTGTATTAATTATACCTTGTGATTGCATTTTCGGCAATAGAATCGAAAAAACTATATCTTTATTAAGAATCAGACTCTATGCTGACTTATATGTGGCTTTAAAGGGATGCAGGAGCTTCAAAATCAAGTAGATAAAGGGATGCTACGTAATAAATAAAGTAGGAAAACACGATATAGAAAATTACCAGCATCAACACGGATTGCCTTTATCCTTTTAAATTTTGTTGATAAATTCATATATAGATTTTTTTTCATATTTACCCATCTCACTTTCCCCCCCTTAAGCCAAATCGCTACTCGTAGAGAATCGGCACATAGCATTACTTTTTGCATCAGCTTTTTGGATGCCGCCTTATACCTTACAGATGCGTGCTCGGAATCGGATCACAATTTTGATGCAGATCTTATTTCAGGGAATTGTGTGGATAATAATGCGCATAGGACAGTAAATCTGCCTGAACGGCTTGAGACAAGGCCCTTTAAGGTGTTTCTACTTATTTAGTCTCAAAAGTTCGGTCGTTTTTCTTACGCCGTTATCAAGGGTTTTTCCCTAACCTTTTGTAAAGAACCTGTCTCCTGTTTGAGGAGGCTCCGTTACGGTTTCGGTGAATGATACCCATCGTTTTAGCTTGCCTAGAAAGCAAAATAGAATTCGACTATTCATTCAGGCTACTACAACGATGGGTATCAAATCGATTTGGAGGCGTAATATTTGGCTGCTTTTACTGAGCTTTTTAGCAAGCCCAGTACTGGCAGTTGACTATTACTCTCAAGGTTCAAATGCATTTAGTGCATTAAGTAACTGGAATACAGCCAGAGACGGCTCGGGCACTTCGCCTCTCGCCGCCGATCTTACCAGTGGCGCTCACCGATTTATTATCGTGGATGGGCACACAATCGTTGCCAATCAGAACCTGAGCATGTTAGGGCTAACCGTTGGGGAAGGCCTAGGGACAGCTACATTCACGATAGGTAACAGTACTACTGCGTTGACCATTGCCCTGGGAGGCAATTTGGTGGTAGGTACGGGCAGTGTGGTGGAGGTGGGCGCTTTCGATGCGACTCATACCCTGACGCTGACAGGAAACTTGCAAAACAGTGGTACCGTCGACCTGTATCGTAGTGTGACGCAGGTGGCAAATATCACCGTGCAGGGCACTTCGTCCATCAGCGGAAATACGCCG
Organism: Catalinimonas alkaloidigena; assembly: GCF_900100765.1. Classification (NCBI taxonomy): domain Bacteria; kingdom Pseudomonadati; phylum Bacteroidota; class Cytophagia; order Cytophagales; family Catalimonadaceae; genus Catalinimonas; species Catalinimonas alkaloidigena. The sequence goes on from NZ_FNFO01000001.1 coordinate 515,095, forward strand.
CAGTTCAACAACATCACGTTTCAGTCCGGGACAGTGACGGCCAACACCAACCTCGATGTCGAAGGCACCGTGGTGATTGAAGCAGGAGCCACCTTTGCGGATGGCGGCTATACGCACACGGTCAAAAACTGGACGGAAAACGGCTCGGGGCAGCGCACTGGTGTGGGCACCATCGTGATGGATGCATCTGTGAGCATCATCAGCGGTACCTCTACTTTTCACAACCTTACGTTCAACGGCGTCGTTGCCGGGCAGTTTGCAGGCACGACGACCGTTACGGGCAACTTTCTGGCTACGAACAATGCGACGGTCTCCAGCGGTGTCTCAACTTATTTTCAAGGCAACTTTACGGTAGACAGCGGCAGTAAATTTCAGGGAACCACCAACGGTATAGCTTATTTCGACGCAGCGGTCGCTCAAACGCTTACGTTCAACGGCACCGTTACTTTCGACCAGGTGCGCTTTCAGAATGGTGGCACCGCTAATCCGAAGACCGTCGTCGGTAACCTGATTGCCAACGACCTTACCTACGTTTACAGCGGAGCTACCGTGACCGGAAACGGGGCGCACCAACTGGAAGAGATGCGTATCGAAGGTGACTGTAACCTGACCGGTACGCTTACGCTCGTCGGCAACCAGCTCTGGGATGGCATCGACAGCGACTTTACGCTGTTAACCGAACTCATCGTGGCGGGAAACGTGAACATCCGGGCCGGAAACACGTTGCGGGTACGCGAGAATGTGACGATAGAAAGCAATTACCTGGTTATTAACGATGGGGCCTTCCTGATTCAGGAAACAGCCGGGCGTACCCTAACGCTTCGGACCGGTACTAGCCTCTATGCGCGTGGTACAGACAACTTTCCGACGGGATTTACCACGTTTACACCGGAGTACGATTCCTGGGTTCGTTATGACGCCAACATGCCTCAAACCGTACGTGGTGGCTTAACGTACGCCAACCTGTATACGCGTTACGACACAAAAACGGTAGACGGCGCTATCGACGTTAACGGCAGAATGTACCTCTACACCGGGGTCACGCTGAACTTGGGAAGCTACGCGCATACGTTCGAAGGAAATATTGAAAATGCGGGAAGTAATAACTCGATTGTCAGCACGGGTACGGTGACGCTCGATGCTACGGACGCCAATCAGTACATCGGCGATCATGGTAGCGGAACGTACACTTTCCAGAACCTGGCTTTCACGTTGGCTAGCCCCACGGCCATGCGTACAAAGACTTTGTACGGGACCAACTATACTGTCAATGGTAATTTCTCAGCTACCAGCGGAGGAGACGCCAGCAGTTACCTGCGGCTTGACCTCAACAGTGTAACGCTGACCAACGACGGTGGAGACCAGTTTGCCTTGGGCGATAAGGTCGAAGTTCTTACGGATGGCACCAGCACGTTTACAAATTCAGTTGGCTCTTTTTCTACTACATCGCTCCATGTCAACAGCACAGTTTGGTTTAACGGTACGAATCAGACCCTGCCGGGCATTACGTTCGGGAACCTGTACCTGTCGGGGAACGGAAATAAAACCGCTGCCGGCAATCTGGATATCAACGGCGATCTGATCCGGCAAGGAGGAAATGCCATCTTCGAAAATGCTACGTACAACGTAAATGTAGCGGGCGATATGAGCTTGGGTGCAGGCTACATGAATGCCACCGGTAGCTCCAGCACGTTTACCTTCGACGGGACCGATCAGGCCATCAGCTCGGGTACTTTCTACAACATCACCTTTTCTACTGGCGGCAACAAGACAGTTTCCGGCACGACGAATGTGCTGGGCAACATGTCCGTAAACGCAGGTTCTGTCTATTTCAACAATAGCAACATCGTGCTGGAAGGGCACCTGTTGACCCTGAGCGGCAACATGTACCAGACAACTGGAACCACTACGCTGACGGGCGGAAACTATCAGTTTATCGGGATGGGCAGCTCCAGTATTCTGGGAGATTTGACCATTGATAAATCGGCTGGACAGGTAGCGGCCGCCACCAACATCACCATTGAGCGTGATTTCATCATGACGGCCAACCGAGCCGTTTTCAGTTTGAATAGCTTCTTTCTGCGGGTCGGACGGCACTTTGTCTACAACTCAGGGTGTACATTCAACGCGAACTCGGGAACGCTTCACCTGAACGGCTCTGTATTGCAGAACATCAACGTCAACACCTCAGGTCTGGTGCTGAACCACCTGCGGTTCTCAGGTACAGGCGAAAAGCGACTTAACAACAATGATGTCGACATCAACGGCAACGTGATCATCGACGGAGCCCTGTTCAATGCACAAAACCGGAACCTGACCGTAGCCGGAAACTGGACCAATACGGGAACATTCCAATCTACTGCGCGCGTCACCTTCGACAGGGCCGGAAACCAAACCATCAGCGCCTCTACCTTCCACGACCTGTACATCGACGGAAGCGGGACGAAAACCCTGACGGGAAGCATTTCGATGGATGGCCGTATGGAAATCGATAACGGGACTCTTGACGTAAGTGCTTCGAATTACAACATCATTGTCGAAGAGCATTGGTACAATACCGGCGCGGGCTCGTTCACGCCGCGTCAGGGAACGGTAACCTTCGTCGGCAACAGCTCTCGTCTGTATACCGGCGGCACCGGGGCGGGCAAGACGTTCAACCGAGTGGTGGTCAACCTGAGCAGCGGCCAGTACATGGACCTGTACGGAGATCTGCTTACCGCTGGCGACCTGCGCGTTTCGCGCGGTAATTTCCGTACTTACGGATACGACATGTACATCGGGGGAAGCCTGATCAACGACGATACTTTCCAGGCCAACAGCGCTGCCCATGACCTCTTTCTGAATGCTACCAGTGGCGCACGCACCTTCAAACCGGGATCTGGTTCGTATCGCGACATCACCATCAATGCATCGGGGGCTTCTTACAAGCTGACCGGCAACCTGGATCTGTACGGTGGTTATAACCTGGTGCTGGATGCCGGGACGTTTGCCTTGGGGGGCTATACCGTTACGATGCCGGGCACCGGAGGAAACGTAACCGTAAACGCCGGTACTTTTAGCATCGATTCAGCTTCAACCTTGCAAGTGGGCAATGGCGGTACGGTTACCAATGCCGGAGGAACATTCCGAATTGTGGGCGTTGATGGCGACTACGCGACCATGAAAGCCTACAGCGGGACCTATACGTTCGTGCAGACCTCCGGGACATTTCATGCGCGCTATTTCAACATTCAAAACACGCGAGGCAACGGGATTAACCTGCAGGGGGGAAGCCTGGATGCCACCAACTGTTTTGCCGATGGGATCTTTACCGGAGGTACCAACAATGCCTACGCTACCTTAACGGGCATCGACCTGGGAAGCGGGGTTTTTGCTGGAGGAACTTCGTTCGGTGCAGGTCCTACCTACAACATCACCCGGCTTTCGGGTACTGGAGTCATCACTTTCCAGAACGCCGACGGGATCAAAGCCGGAGCGGCTTACGAGCAAGATGGCGGTAACCTGATTGCCTGGGAATTTCCGGATGGCTATTTCTGGGATAACGACAATGGCGACAATAACTGGAACAACGCCCTGAACTGGAGCGGCAACACGTTGCCCGATCTTACCTCCAACGTCTATCTGGAACACACGTATGTAACCGGTGCTTATACCGTAAACGTCAACGCCAATGCCGAGGCCAACCGCCTGGTGCTGGATGCCCAGAGTGGAAGTGCCATCGCGCTCACGTTGAATGGCGCAAACATGACGGTCGATCGCAGTGTGCTCATCAATACGAACACGACGGTTACGCAGACACAAGCTACCGATACCATTCGCGTGGGGGGGAGCTGGACCAACGCAGGTACCTTCAACGAAGGCAATGCGGTGGTTGTGTTTGAAGGGCATTCCGGTTCTGGAACCATCGCCACCAAGGGCACGTCCGATCCGTTCTATCACCTCATCATCAACGCTCCGAGTGCTACTTACACCCTGGAAAGCATTCTGGATATTGACGGGAACATGACGCTGACCGCCGGAACGCTCGACGTCGGCGGCGCCAACTACGCCATTTATGCAGCGGGCAACTGGACGGCACAAGGGGGAACGCTGAACGGCCGCGCCGGAACAGTAACGCTCAACAAAGCGGGCACCAGCTCACAAACCGTTACCGGCGGCAGCTTTAACCATCTTTCGTTCACCAACCCGGCCGGAACAGGTACTGCTACCAAAGTGATTGCAAGCGGGCTTTCTGTACTGGGCAACCTGACCATCGATACCAACACAGGCGTGCAGGGAGGAAGTAACCTGATTCGTGTGGGAGGCCACTGGCGTAACAACGTGGGAGCCAGCGGATTTTCTGCCGGTTCCAGTGCTGTGGTATTCGACGGAAGCAACCAAACCATCGGCAACGGAGGGCAGCCTACCACCTTCAACAATGTGTATTTCCAGGGAAGTGGTAATAAGTCGCTTGCGCTGAACATGAACGTAGGGAGTAACTTCCAGATCACGTCGGTTACTGTAACCGTGGAAGACGGAGTAACCGTCAACGGTACCGGCGCCAACAACAACTTGCAAATGGCGAGTGGATTGTTGCGAATCATGGGGCTGAACGGGTTTCCTCAAAACTTCGAGAATCCATTCCTGAGCGGAGGTCGTGTGGAATACCGCGGGAACATCAACCAGAATGTTTACCCTACAGCGTACTACGATCTCTACCTGTTACGCAACAATGCTGGAAACGTACAAACCAAAACGCTATCAGGTCCGATCACGGTCGCTAACAACCTGGTGGTAAACGATGCAGAAACTACCCTGAATGCCAACGGGCAGACCATTACGCTGGGTAGCGGCTTGTACCTGGCTACGGGTGGGCCGCAGGTGACCTGGAGTGGGGGAACGCTCGTTCACAACGGTGGGAGCTGGAACCTCGATTCCGACATCACGTCGTTCCATCACCTGGTGTTGAGTGGCAGCGGTACAAAGCGCCTTTACAATAACCTGACGATCTCGGGCAACGTTTCGGTGCAGAACGACATTACGCTGCGCATGGACGACTACACCATGACGGCCAGCGGCAGCGGGCAGACGTTCTCGATGTTGAGCAGCAGCTATCTGACCGTCAGCATCCCGACGTCTACAGGGGTTGCTTTCCCTACCAACTTTGCCACGTACGCTTTAGACCCGACCAGCCGTGTAACGCTAAATGGTGCTACGAATCAGACCATTTATACCGTACCTAATTACGGAGAGCTGTACCTGAGCAACTCCGGCAACGCAACGCTGGGCGGTAACTTAGACGTGGAAGGAGACATGGTCATGACGACCGACAACACCACGTTGGTGGATGCAGGGTACAACATGAACCTGGCAGGTAGCCTGAACGATTTCCGGAACTATCCGGCTCCGGGAGGCACGGTTACGTTCGATGGTGCCGATCAGGCGATCCGCAGTACCATTAGTCTTTCGGTCGATCCGTTGAACTTTAACCAGTTGATTTTTGCCGGGACCGGCACCAAAACATTTGGAAATGGCGAAGATGTGATCGACATCAGCGGGAACATGACCGTACAGTCTGGGATTACCGTGACTTCATCGTTGCCCATCTTCTTCTCAGGAGCGCAGTGGCAGAACCTGGGGACTTTTACCCACTCCGGCAGCACGGTTACGTTCGACGCCGCCACCGCGCAGGTAATCAATCCTGGGGTGAACCACACGTTCAATGCCATGACGTTCCAGAACGGGAGCAAAACCATCGTGTTGAACGGCTTGGATGTGAATGGCGATTTCACCATTGCATCCGGGGCACACGTCAACATGAGCGCGCTAACCCACCGCGTTGCCTCTGGACTGGTAACCGTAGCCGGAAGCTGGACTACGTCAACCACCAACTTCTTCTTCGACGGTGGTAACCAAACGTTGCCTGCCTTTACGGCTCTGGACGTGACCATCCAGAACGGAGGTACCAAGACCATGAGCGGTGCTTGGTCGGCCGACGACCTGACCATCGCGTCGGGGGCGCGTCTGGACGTGAGCACTAGCAACTACGGCGTTACGCTGACCGGTTACTTCGATAACCAGGGAACCTTCACCAGCCGTAACGGGACTGTGGCATTTGAGAGCGCGAACACGTCGGCGAAAGTCATCAACATTGGGGGCTCGAACTTCTACAACGTGACGTTCAACCAAAGCCAGACCAACAGCCGCACGTATACGCTGCAAACCAATACCAACATTTACGAGAACCTGATTATTGGGAACGGCGCTACGCTGAAGCTGAACGGAAAACAATTGAACCTAGGCGACAACACCGCCGGCGAAACCTATACGATACAAAGCGGCGGAACACTGGACGTAGACGCCGGGGCAAAGCTTCGGTTCGACACGCGTGGCGGCAATGACCTGATGACCGTAGCGGGTACCCTGCGTGTGGTAGGGACCAGTGGCAACTCAGCCGAAGTAGAACGCATTTACGGAAGCAACTACTACGGTATTGTGGTGAACTCAGGTGCCACCATTCATGCCCGTTACTACCATTTCCATCACCTGGACGACAACGGCCTTCGGGTACAAAACGGCGCCACGATCGATCCTACCAATAACTTCTCGGACGGGGCCTGGTCCGACATGCGTACGGGCGGCAGCGGTGCACGTTACTACCTGCAGGTAGAAGCCTCGTCGGCCGGTTTGCCCGACATCTCGAACGTAACCTTCAACTACGGCGCGACGCCGTCCATCGGACGTGACTACAACGTACGCCGGACCAATGCTGCAACGGGGAATATCACCTTTGCCGGAACCATTTCGGGGATTTTGGCCGGGGCTACGTACGAAGATGACGGCAGCACTAAAATTATCTGGCCAAGTGTTTCGACAGTTACCTGGACGGGTAGTCAGAGCACAGACTGGCATAACCCCAACAACTGGTCACCGGCCACGGTGCCTACCTCAACGATCGATGCCTTCATTCCGCTGGGAAGCCCCAACAACCCGCTGATCAGCACGGGCGATGCGGTATGCCGTAACATGACCATCACCAATGGGGTTGTGGAGCTTACTGCCGGGCGTCAGTTAAATGTAGTGGGAGATATGGTGATCGGTACAGGAGCGAGCAGTGCCATTCTGGCTGTGCTCGCCCCTAGCAGCGGAATTACGGTAGGCGGTAACTGGACACGCGCGGCCAATGCCTCGTTTATACACGGCAACGGTACCGTAACGTTCACTGGAGCCATCAACAACTTTACCCTTACGCCTCGCACGTCGGCCTTCTACAACCTGGTCTTCAACGGCAGTGGTACCTTTACTCTGAGCGGCAGCCAGATCAATGTAGAGGGCAACATGACGCTGTTCGGTGGCACGATCGATCAGGCAACCAACAACTACGTAATCAGCCTGTCGGGTAATTATACGAACAGCGGGGGAACCTTTCTTACGGCCACTACTGGTACGATGACCTTTGTCGGAACCAACCAGGTCGTAACCAACGGGACGTTCAACCGGGTAAGCCTGGCGGGCAACGGCGTGAAGACTACTTCTGGTACGCTGACGGTAAGTAACACCTTCGACATTGCGGCTGGCGATACGCTCCAGGCGGGTGGCCCGGTGAATTTGAGCGGCAACGCTACGATTGCCGCCAACGGTGCTATTCTGGATGGCGGTCAGACGATCTCTTTCAACGGGGCAGCCTGGACTAACGCAGGCTACTACGAAGGAACCGGAACGGTCAACTTCGATCGAGCGGGCAACCAGACCATCGCTGGCGGGATGTTCAACAACCTGACGTTGAGCGGAACTGGTCAGGTCAGCCTCCTGTCGAACATGGCAGTAACCGGCAATGTCACGGTCTACAATTCCATCAATACCCTACGTCTGGAAACGTATCTGATTCAGAACACAGACGGATCGGGTACATTCTACCTGGATGCCAACGAAAGCATGTATGTGCTGGGGAACGATAACTTCCCGGCTGGTTTCTCGACGTACGACCTGCACGACAACAGCTGGGTGCGTTACGAGGGAACCATCGCGCAGCAGATTGCGCCCGTGCGCTACGGTGAGCTGGTGCTGAACAATGCCACGACCAAAACGCTGAAAGGAGACATCATCATCGACAGCCGTCTGTATGTCAACGATGCGACGCTTGATGCCAGCACGAACAGCTACAAGATCACGATCTACAACCACTGGGTAAACAACGGCACAGGTACGTTTGTCGCGCGCGCTGGTGAAGTGGTTTTTGCTGGAGGTCTGTCCAGCCAGTATTTCTACACCAATACGTCGGGTAGCAACGATTTCTACCGCCTCACGGTCAATAAGACCGCTGGCACGCAAGTGTATCCGGCCGACAACGATACCATCGTCGTGAAGCAGGATTTGCAGGTGCAGAGTGGTATCATGAACGCCAACAACCGCGTGATCAACGTGCAGGGAGACCTGAACGTCACGTCGGGCGATGTAGCCACGAACGGAACGTACTACTTCAACAAGGCCTCGGGTAGCGCAACGCTGCGGACCAACAACGCGGTCTTCAACACCATGGAGTTTGCCGGGGGGGCTACGTACACCGTACAGGATGCATTGACCCTGAATGGCAGCTACACATTGGGTGCGGGCGTGACTTTTGACGGAAATGGCAAAGCGGTGACCTTGGGCGATAACATCTATGATCAGATCGTGATCAACGGTGATTTCCGGGTTGGTGCCGGGGGAACGCTGTATCTGGGGAACGACGTCACCTTGACGGTAAACAGTGGTGGTACTTTCCGTGCCGTAGGTACAGGGAGCCAACCCGTTACGGTAACGTCCCGTAATACTACGAACTACAACTTCACGGTATTCGGTACGATTCATGCCCAGTACTATACGTTCGAAAAGATGGCCTCGAACGGCATTTACGTAGCCGCTGGTGCTACCATCGATCCGACGAACAACTTCAGCAACGGAACCTTTACAAACGGCCAGAATGGCGGAACCCTACTGCGGGTTCACAACAATCAGATCCTGACAGGCAGCAACCGCATCGAAAACGTGGTGTTCCCGTCCAATCCGGGTGGTGGCGCCTACAACGTCTCGAAAGGTGTAAACAGCGGGCAGATCGAGTTTTACAGTGCGGCAGGGGCTTTTGCGGGTGCCGGCTACGAAAACGACCCGTATGATCTGATCGAATGGACGGGTATTACAACCATTACCTGGACAGGAGCCACGAACAGTGAGTGGGCCTTGGCCAGCAACTGGTCGACCAACACCATTCCTACGTCGGGCGACGACGTCATCATCACCTCGGGGCCGGTCAATCAGCCTGTCATCTCGGGAACACCGGCACTGGCCCGGACCATCGATCTGCAAAGTGGTGCGTTCCTACGGGTCAACAGTGCTTCGAGCGACGCCGACCTGACGGTCGCCAGCGACCTGACATTTGCCGGTAACCTGCAGCTGATGTCGGCTGACGACAGCATCGTGGTGCGAGGAAACTTCACGGAAAGCGGTGGCTCGTTCAACAACGGGGGAGGAATAGTAACGGTTGCGCCTGTAAGCGGATCGGCTACGATCACGACCGGCTCGCCGTTCTACAAACTGACCATCGCCGGAAGCGGCACCGTGTTGGCAGGCAACGCCCTGACCATCTCCAACGACCTGACGATCAAATCGGGTGCGATCTTCGACGTCTCGGCGCAGAATTACCAGCTTTCGATTGCGGGCAACTACACCAACCAAGGTTCGTTTGTATCGCGCAGCGGAACGCTTCTGATGAATGCGACCGGGGGGACTCGTACAATCCGGAGCGGTGGCTCTTCTTTATATCGACTGACAGTTATGTCGTCGGCCACCTACCAGCTGCTCGATGCGGTTACCGTGAGCAATCGCCTGGAGCACAACACCGGAACCTTCCGCCTCAACGGCAATACGCTGTCGGTTTCCGGCCAGTTGAATGTGCATAGCGGAACCTTCGCCGTTGGTGCACTCGGAACGCTTCGGATGGGAAATAATGCCGCGATCAACGTCAATTCTGGCGCAACGTTCAGCATGGTGGGGAACAGCGCTAGCCAACTGGCAACGGTCACCAGCACAGGCACCACTCGGTACGCGTTCAACATCAACTCGGGTGCTACACTGGCGGCGCGCTACTACAGCGTGAACTACATCAACAGCACCGGGTTGCGTGTGTACAGTGGTGCCACCATCGACGGCACAAACAACCTTTCGTACGGTACGTTCTCGAACGGCGCTACGAGTGGGCGTTATCTGTGGCTGGAAAACAACTTTGCTGACTTTGTCGCAACCGAGGTTACCTTTAACGCAGGGGCTTCTTACAACGTGCGCCGGGTATCAGGCACGGGGGTGATTACCTTCTTCGATGCTGCCGGTGTGTTGTCAGGCTATCTTTACGAGCAGGACGATAACTATCCGAACTCCGGACGCATTCGCTGGACTTCTACTGTCGCGACGGTAGTCTGGAATGGCCTGGGTGGCGACAATAACTGGCACAACCCCGCCAACTGGGACATCGGTACGGTACCGACCATTACGCACAACGTGGTGATTCCTTCATCGCACCTGGTGAATGTGTATCAGCAGAATGCGTTTGCGAACAACGTACAGATTGCCAGTGCAACGACACTGACGTTCCAGAGCGGATGGGGCTTGTCGGTAGAAGAGTCGATCGAAAACGCCGGTACCATCACCATCAACGCGGGGTCCAACTCGATCCTGTCGATGGGTGAAACCTGGACAAATACGGGTACTTTCAACTACACCAACGCGGGTACGATCCAACTGACGGCTGCCACAGGCGACTTCCTGATTACCAACGGGGCGAATCCGCTGTACAATATGACCATCAACAGCGCAGCCCCAGGAACGGCTACCTATACGTTGGTGGACTCGTTGGTACTGGCTGGTAACCTGACGGTGACGGATGGAACGCTGGCGACGGACGGTAACAAGATGCATGTGCGGGGCAACTGGACCATTGCCACCAACGGTGAGTTTGCTCACGGCGACGGCGTGGTAGAGTTCGATGGCCCCGGTGCTCAGGCAATTACGTTCAGTGGTTTGGGAAGCTTCTACGACGTAGAATTCGATAGCACAGGTGCCAAAACGCTGGGCTCGAATCTGACGGTATTGCGCGACCTGACCATTCATCCGACAAGTTCCCTCAATGCTTCTTCGTACACCCTGTCGGTGGCCGGAAACTGGGACAACACCGGAGCCTTTACACCTGGCACGAGCACGGTTGTGTTGAATGGCGCTACGCCACAAGCGGTAAGTCGCTTCGGTGGGGAGTCGTTCAACAACCTGCAGATTAACAATACCGCCGGCACAGGACCGCAAATCCTCCTGGGAAGCGCCATCGCGGTCAGCGGGACGATGACGTTCACCGACGGCATAGTGCAGTCTTCGGCTGCCAATATGGTGAGCTTTGGTGCTGCCGCTACAGTTGCTTCGGCCACCGAGGGTAGCTACATCAGCGGCCCGGCACGGAAGGCCGGCAGCAGCGACTTTACGTTCCCGGTTGGAAACGATACACTGTTTGCACCCATTGGCATCTCAGGTCTGACGGGCAGCAGCACGTTCACGGCCGAATACTTCGACGATCCATACGATCCGAATGGCCCACGTGAGACAACCCTGAAGGCGACTAGCCAGACCGAGTACTGGGATCTGACCCGTAACAGTGGATCGGCCGCCGCCTATGTCACCCTTCACTGGCGTGACGGCGCGCACAGCACCATCGAAAGCATGCAGGCGTTGGTAGTTGCACACCACAGCGGTACGCAGTGGGAAGACTTCGGCGGAACTACTTCGGGTTCTGTAGCCCAGGGATCAGTCACGTCTACGTCGCGCCTGACGTCGTTCAGCCCGATCACATTCGGCTCTACCAACTGGTACCTGAACCCGCTGCCGGTAGAACTGGTCGCCTTCGGTGCCGCCTGGGAAAAAGGCACGCACAATGCTGTAGTAAGTTGGAAAACCGTTTCCGAAACGAACAATGCAGGCTTTGAACTGGAGCGCTCGTTGAACGGCGACGATTGGACGGTCATCACCTTCGTGGAAGGACACGGTACGACCAATCTGCCACAACAGTACGGCCATGTAGATGTCGACGTGCAAGGGGCACCGGTGTATTACCGACTGCGCCAGATTGACCTGGACGGAGCCGTCCACCTGTCGGATGTGGTGGTGCTGGAAGCGCCGACTCCCACAGGGCTGTGGCTTGTGCAGACTTACCCGAATCCTTTCCGCGACGCTTTCCAAGTGAAAGTCCAGACGGAAGAGCGCGGTACGCTTAAAATGCAATTGCTGAACCTGTACGGTACGGTGCTTCACGTGTGGGAAGCGCCTGTCAAAGCGGGTCAGAATCAGGTCGAAGTGGATCAGTTGGCACACTTGCCGGCCGGTATTTACTTGCTGACGGTAGAGCAGAACGGTCGCAAGCAGACCCTGCGCATGATCAAGCAATAATACGTTGCGAGTATAGTTTAGTTTTTTGTTGAATAGTCGAAAGCTGCGGCACCGGGTTTACCTGGCGTCGCAGCTTTTTTTATGACGGATCTTGCACGGCGACGACTTGATTTACAGGAGCTTACTGCGGGAAAAAGCCGATTGTACGACCGAACGATTCATGAAATCCCGCCCCATTTCCTACGTCTGGATCACGGGTAGTAAATAGACGCGTGGCGAAAATGTACTTTCTCTGATTTCAAAGCGAAGGGGTTTTATTTGCCAATAAGCGTGGTAAAAATGTAGTCGAACAAGAGTGATGCGCACGCGTGGTCGCCATGCCGGAACGTCTGGCGCAGAATCCCGTCGGATTTTGCCGCAAACCTTTTACACTTACTTACAATCCTTACGCTAGGGGGGAGCACCCTAACTTCAAGAGAATCAGCATTTTTTTTACATTTTCACTTACAATCCAAGGTACAAAGTGTTAATCGGACGCAATCTGACATCTACTTGCACCTGATTGTAGAAAAAAATCACCGTGGGAGTTCTAACCATTGATAGCATGAAGAAAAACTTACCCCTTGCGTCGGAAGGGACAGGTCTGTGCGAATCGACCACCATGATATCGGGTTGGTCCCACAAGTCGTTTACCTTTGAAACCCCCGTTATGACCGGAAAGTGGGAGTACGCGCTGGCAAATCCTCAGATCGCGTTAGAGGAGTTATCCAAAGAAGAATTGATCGCCATCATTTATCAGCAGAAAGAGCAGCAGAAAAATGTAGTCACTACGCCTCACCTGGCCGAAGCGATGTGTCGAGGTCGGCTCGACTCCGGAATCTTCCACGTCAATCAGAAATTCGCGTCTCTTTTCGGTTGCCAGTCGGTCGAAGAGGTTTTGGCCTGGGGGCACCAGACCATGAAAATGCACGCTTCTTCGTTTCGCCGGTTGCGCCGCCTGATCCGGCAGCAGGGAAGTTTGCAGAACTACGAAATCCTGTTGCGGCGGAAAGATAATTCGCAATTCTGGTGTAGCATCAGCACCGCTATGTTGACCGACGAGCACGGCTGTCCCTACTATGAAGCGGTGTTGCACGACATCTCTAACTACAAAGAGGCCGCGCGGAAACTCAAAGAAAATTTTGAGGAGCTGAAAAAAGTGAACGGCGAACTGGACCGGTTTGTCTACAGTGCCTCTCACGATTTGCGGGCGCCTCTGGTTTCGATTTTGGGATTGGTACAGGTCGCCCGCCTGGAAGCCGACGAAGAGCAGCGTCAACACTATTTTAGCCTCATCAACAACAGCGTCGACAAGCTCGATCGTTTCTGCAGAGAGATTGTCTACTACTCGCGTAACGCCCGGTTGGGCATCCGCCGCGAAAAGGTAAACCTGCGTCGTTTGATTCAGGAAGTACTGAGCGAATTCCAATTTACAGACGAATTCGGGCAGGTGCAGGTAGACGTAAGCGTGAGCCAGAAGTCGACTTTCTATACCGATTCGCAGCGGGTGTCTGTCATCCTGCGCAACCTGATCTCCAACGCGCTTCGCTACAACAACGCACACCGATGGAACTCGTTCGTTACCATCAAAGCGGACGTGCAGGGGCGTGAGTTGCATCTGGAAATAAGCGATAACGGCATCGGCATCAGCGAGCAGCATCTGCCGCACATCTTTTCCATGTTTTACCGGGCATGCGAACGGAGCAAAGGCTCGGGCCTGGGGTTGTACATCGTCAAAGAAACTCTCGATAAACTCCGGGGAACCATCCAGGTCGATTCTCGGCTCGGCAAGGGTAGCACGTTTGCCGTATGCATTCCCGAAGCCTCTAAAACTCAGAAAGTATAGCGTGAGGCTACTTCCGCAGGAGCGGGGCGCTAACTCAACCGGTACAGGCCCGTATAAGCGGGTATGGAAAAGAAAAAAGCGTTGATCGTAGGCGCCTCCGGTCTGGTGGGAGGCCACTGTCTGCAAGCTCTGTTGGCCTCTAGTCTTTACGAGTCGGTCGTCAGCCTCGGACGCCGTCGCCTGCCGCTCGACCATCCCAAACTAACGCAGCACCTTATTGATTTCGACCGCGCCGCCCAAACCCCCGAGTTCTTCGCCTGTGACGATGCTTTTTGTTGCTTAGGCACCACCATCAAACAGGCCGGTTCTCAGGAAAACTTCCGGAAAGTAGACCACGGATACGTAACCATTACGGCGCAGTTGGCTCAGCAACAGGGCGCTACCCGATTCTTTGTGGTCAGCGCATTAGGGGCCGACGCCACCTCGCTCATTCCCTATACACGCGTTAAAGGTAACATGGAAGCGCAGCTCCAGCAATTCGGTTTCGAGGAGTTGTACATCTTCCGCCCTTCGTTGCTGGTTGGCGACCGTCAGGAAGAGCGAAAAGCCGAGAAAACGTCAGAGCGTGTGTTGAACGTGCTGGAACCGTTGATGACGGGTTCCCTGCGTAAATACCAGGCGATCCGGGCCCACACCGTAGGGGAAGCGATGGTCCGCGCCGCGGCAGGGACGCGGCCGGGCGTGCATATTTTCTTTACCGATCAGATCAAAGACTTGGTGAACGCTACGCCCGCGACCTAAGCTAAAGGGGTAAGATGTAAGATAACATTCAAAACCCCAAAAATGCTCTGTATTTCCAGCTGCAAAAAACGTTTAGAAAGCCTCCTATAGCAACGTGCCGACCGCAGGCTTTGCTTTTAGACGCGTGCGTGGTGGATGTGAGGCCTGACGTTATTTAAAAAAGCCCCTCTTTTGCCGTAGGGGACGTACGGCATTGCAGATCTTCGGTAAAATCGGATGCGATATTTATGAAATTAACGTCATGCAAGACCATCCCTCAAAAAGAAGAGCAACGCAGTTTCGTACGTACCATCTTTCCGGAGAAATCAGGAGGGTACAGAAACGATGGAAGAGCAACGGCATGTTTGGGATCGACTAAAGACAGAGCGCTCGGACCCCAAAACTACGTTTTGGGAAAACTGGAAAGGATACATTTTTTTGGGGAGCCTGTTGGGCGTCAGGGCGTTAATTAGCTTCGGGAGGGGGAACGACCTGATCGGTGCCATTTGCCTTGCTGTCGCGGTCGGAAGCTTCGTCCTGGCAACTTTCACCACACGATCGACCGAGTAACAAGCGATGGCTTCAGAACGCGACGATCGGCGCTTCCGCTAGCGGTCTCATGCCGATTTGTTCTACCTTCGCTGCATGAGCAAGTCTCCGTTTAACATTCTTTACGTCGACGACGAGCGGCACAATCTCTTCTCGTTCCACGCAACGTTTCGAAAAGAGTATCAGGTCTTTACGGCGCAAACGGGGCAAGAGGCGCTGGAGTTGATGGAGCAAGAGCCGATTGCGTTGGTCATCACCGACCAGCGGATGCCCGGGATGACCGGTGTTCAGTTGTTGGAGAAAGTGCTAGAGAAACACCCCGATACCGTACGGATGGTGCTGACGGGCTACAGCGACGTGGATTCGATCATCGCGGCCATTAACAAGGGGAAGGTCCACAGCTACATCACCAAGCCCTGGAAACTGAACGAATTGGAGGTCACCATTCGTAATGCCCTGCGTGCCTACCAGCTCGAACACGAGAACCGAGCGTTGATCAAAGAGCGAAATCGCCTGTTGGTGCAGGCAGAGCGCCAGCAGAAAGAAAATCTGTTGTCTCAGTTTGAGTCTCTCAAAAACCAGATCAACCCCCACTTTCTGTTCAACTGCCTCAATGCATTGTCGTTGCTGGTGTTGAAAGATCCGCCCACGGCCGAAAAATTTATCTACAAACTGACGGACGTGTACCGTTACGTACTGCAACAGAAGGGACAAACGGCTGTGCCATTGCGGCAGGAGCTGCAGTTTATGGAGTCGTATCTGTTCCTGCAACGCATTCGGTTTGGCAATAACCTACAGTTGGAAATGCACGTTCCGGCCGAAGCGTATGCGTGTTATCTGCCTCCGTTGGCCTTACAGCTGTTGGTCGAAAACGCCATCAAACACAATGTGGTGTCGGGTGAACATCCGCTGCGTGTTACCATGCAGGTAGAAGGGAACGAGTTGGTGATCGCGAATAACCTTCAACCACGAGAACCCGAGGGAGAGTCGACGGGCATCGGATTGAGCAACCTGCGTGCGCGCTATGAGTTTATCACCCCACGTTTGCCACACTTTGGCCCGGAGCACGAGCGCTTTGTTGCGCGGTTGCCCTTGCTGCCGCGCGAAGACCTTGGAACTTAGCCTTCCGCGCCACGGGAGAACCGCAACGCGGAAGGAGACTGAAGATTTACTTCTTGGCTGGAATTGCGTACAACAGACCCAACGCTAGCGTCTGGCTTGCCTGTATGTTCGCGTCCTGGTCGGAATCATAGAGTATAATCCCCGTCAGGCTTACGTCGATGTACTTGGTAATTTTGGCCGATAACGCGACGTCAAGCCTGTGGTCAATGGTTTTGAAGCCAAACGTTTCCAGGTTGGCAAAGAGGAGGTAGCGTGCTTTCAGGTTGAGATTATCCGCCAGATTTTTATCAAGTTCAGCCAGAATTTGTGTGGCGAGCCACTCCATACGCGTCTTTTCCCCAACTTCCACGCCGTAGTTCTGAGGTACATTCCGGTACAGTGACGTGTCGTTGACAATCGTCAGGCGGGGCGCGAAGGGGCTAAACCGGATGTGAAAGTAGTCTACCGGTTTGTAGTCAAATCCCCAAGCGGCCGTAAGAAAGGCCGGGGCCAGAAAATCCGATATCTTTTGTCGGGGCTCGTTGGCCGGATATTTATACCCCGCCGCAAACTGGGAGATGAAGTTCACAGCCGCGAACAAGTCCCATTTTTCTGACAGATTGCGCCCCACTTTGGTGTCGAGGAACAGTAGGTCGGCGGTTTTCCGGACGCCTTGGCCCTGGTTGCGTACCACACCGAATTGCAGATCAACAATGTTGTTCCACGATACTTTGTCTTTTTCGTAATTGGCGGTGGTCTGGAACAGCGAGCCCAGGGCAATTGAATTCACGCCCCCGGCTTTCCAGTTGCTGCTGAAGGCGGCTTGGTTGAAATTGAGTCCGATCTTGAGGGATCGTTTCCAATACGTAGTGTCGGTATCTTGTGCCTGCACTGCACATACCAGGAAAAACAGCGAAAGAACGAACAGTTTTTTCATGAGATTCAGGGGTAGGATGACAGAAATACAGCGGATGCTGTGATGAACAACCAATGAAAAGGGGTAGGTACGAACCGTAGCGAGGAGGGGCAGATCAGAAGATCTGCCGGATCTCATCTTTAACAAAATGCAAGGCGCGGGAGGTCGGGTCTTCCTGGCGGCTGACAATCTTCTCGAAGATGTGCTTGGCCAGTTCGACGGCGGGTGCTTCTTTTTCAATTTCGCTGGCCGCCGTGTTGATCAGCCCGATGACTTCCTCCATAGCGTTTTTAACAAACAGCCAGGCTTCGTCGCTCATGTACACTTGTTGCGACAAATTGTGGTTGTATTCTTCGCGGATATCGGCCACCATGCGCTGTTGCAACTGCAATGCGTTGTAGGCCGGGTTGTTGACGCGTAACACCAGGTTGTGAGGAGAGATCCGTTCCAGAAAGAGGCAGATGCGCTCGTAGGCTTGTAGCCGCACCGGAATGATGGTCTCGGTGTTGCGGGAACGAATTTCAATCAGACGCTTTTCAGTCTCTTTCGAAAGAAATGATTGAACTGTCAGGTACATGCCGTACAGGACTACGGCGGCGGGCAATAAAATCTTGAGAAATTCGACGAATACTTCCATGTGATCGAATCGGGCGGCGTAAAAATAGGAACTTCCTGGAAATTAAAGCGATGCGGTTTTTGTTGTTTCGCCTGGCAGGAGTCTATTTTGCTGTACCAAAGTTGACGATTATGCACGATACGCTCGTTCCGGTGACCATTACGCCGGTGGCTCTGGAGGAAATTCGTAAGATCATTACCTTCAAGAACATCCCTTCCGACTACGCCTTGCGGGTGGGGGTGCGGGGTGGTGGGTGCGGAGGACTTTCGTACGTATTGGGCTTCGATACACCTAAGGCAAGCGACAAGTGTTACGTGCAGGACGATCTACAGATTGTGGTAGAGAAACGCCACGTGATGTATCTGTTAGGGACAGAAATTGACTTTGAGGACGGCAGCAACGCGCGGGGATTTACGTTCCAACGCCCTGGCTCAGAGGTCGAACCAACTGAGTGACCGATCGAGTTGCTGTCGTTCCAGCGGCAGCCGGCAGCCGGTCGGTTCGGTCCATGCTTCTTGCGGGACTTCCAGCGGGCGCTGGTTCAGCAGCGCTACTAGGGCCTGATAGGCATAAGCGGTCTGCGTATCGGTGCTGAACGGCGCTATGTTGAAATTTCCCCGGTAAAACAGCTGCCCTTGCGCATCCAGCAAAAGGGCCTGGGGCGACGCTCGGACGCCACACTGGGCCGCCAACGCGTTGGTCGGATCGTTCACCAAACGTACATTCAGGTCGTAGCGTCGCAAGAAATATTCCTCCGCTTGCGCAGCCTTATCGGGCTCGCTGACCAGCACTACATAAAAATCTACTTCGTCACCATACTTTTCGACGAGGGTTCCCATTTCTTTCATCGTGAATCGCGCGTACTGACAGTCCGGATCGAAGAACTGAACGAATACGGGCCGATGATGACGTTGTTCAATGAAGGGTGCCAGGGTGACGGGCCGCGCTGAAAGGGGAGCGGGTACAGAAAGCGCCAGCGTAGTAGGAGCTTTGTAGAGGCGATACCGTTGGCGCAGCACAAACGCAGTGGTTAGGCAGGCAACGAGCGATAGCAAAAGTGCTAATCGACGAGTATGCATGGTACAAAGTGTCTAAAGTAAAGACAATTATAACACTTTGTAGCCCAATGGAAATAGTGCCTGTTTCTCCCGAAATCACCTACGTAAGATTAAGAGTATCATCTAGTTAGAAATAGAGCGCGGATCAGTGCTCCTCGGACGGGTAAACCATCGTTCGAGTCTTTACCAAAAAAGGCGGGGACGCTCAGGAAAAGCAATGGGAGAGAGGGAAGCGCTCGGCACAACCTCACTAGTGGGTCTTGGTCATATCGTCCGGCACGACCAGCACGAAGTCGGCAACCTGTTGGTTTGCCTGTGCCAACGAATCGAGTTGCGATTGCTCTACCGTACTGATGGTGAGGATCTTCAGCGTAGGAGCTGTTTGACGTAGGTACCACCCGATGCCCTCGTGGCGATCCGAATGGTAAGCACCATTGAAATGCAGAAACGTTTGCCCTGCGTGCCGGTGTTGCGCGATGAAATGCGCCATGGTTGCGTCTTTGATGGCCTGGGCCGCCACCATCTGGTCGGCATTGCTGCCGTGCGCGCCGCCCATCATCTCCCGCATCTGGCGATAGCCGGGCAACTCCGGATCGATCGTCAACGGCAAGGGGGCAATCCACCGGCGTGCTTCGGCAGAAAGGCTATCCAGCACCGGAAGCCCCTGGCGCGCCACCAGCGACGCGTACCGCCGGGGAATGTTCGTGGCGACGAATGGTAGCGTATGTTCTTTCGCGTAGTCGACCAGAGGCCGGTAGTCGGTTGCGTAATTCTTCCAGAGTTTAGCTTCGGTAGCGAGGTGCTGGTCGGTAATCCATCCTGCCAGGTACTCGTCCAGCACAACCTGATCGTCAGCTTCGAACATTTCGGCCCCCAGCACCAGCTGGTTCCCGTGCTGGGCGTGAAGTTCTTGCAGGAGGCGCACCTGAAACCAGTGCGCGATGGCGTTGTTGTGCAATTCTCCGAACAGGACGACGTCGGCTGCGGCGGCTTGCGACACAAGCGTTTCCCAGGCGGCGGGTTCTCCCTGTGCGTTGAACCAGCGATAGGCCATTGGGGGCGTGGAAGCGGTGCTGACCAGCAGGAGGGAAAGACAGACGAGTCGGAAAAGCGTTTTCATACCCTGAAAATTACTGCGAGAGAAACGACTGCCGGAGCGTGATGCGTGCCAACTGGCAGAGCCCGCCGAGGGGAGGATTGTGTTTGGCAATACGCACTTCACCGTGCTGTGCGGTGGGAAACGTTTGTTGCAGGCGGTTCAGAATCCGCCGGGCCACGTGCTCCAGCAGGCGCGAGGGTTGTTCCATGGCTTCAGCCACGATGCGGTAGACCGTTTCGTAGTTGAGCGTACCCGTAAGATCGTCCTCGTCGGCGGCTGCGGTGAAGTCAGTCACCAGTGTAACGTCGACCGTATACCGGTTGCCCAGCTGCTGTTCCGCTTCGTAGAATCCGTGATGCGCATAAAACTCCATGCCTTCCAGCGTAATGGCATGGTAGGTGGGGGCAGGCGACTGATCCATAAGGTTATATTACCCCAGCTGATCGAAAAACGAACCGCCTGATTTGGAGCGGTGGGGGGGCTGGGGCTGTGTTGCGTCGGGTTCCGGCGTTGCAGGTTCCGGCGTGTCATGATCTTCTTCCGTCTCCGCTTCCGGCAGTTCTTCTTCCACCTGTGCATCGGGGGTGGGGCGTTCGGGTTCCGGCGTTTCCTGGGCGGTTACTTCCGGCACCTCGGGCAGCCTGCGGCTAGGTTTAGGTTCTTCCCGGGATTCCTCCACATCGTCGTGAGACGAAAGCGAGAGTGCCGCGGTCCGCGCAAATTCCAGTGAAGCTTTGGCGCTTTTCATCTCCGCCCGCTCTACGCGGCTAATGGCATCTTTCGCCAGATTCTTGAACTCGTTCAGCAAATTATCGCGATACGATTCCAACGTGTTATACTCCCGCTCGAGCGCCTGCACCTCCCGTTGCAAGCGGGTGTAGGTTTGTTTGGCCTCGTCCTCAGCATCTTCCACAATGGTTTTGGCTTTCCAGCGAGCGTCTTTCAACAGCGCATCGACCTTGAGCTGGGCTTCGCGCAGTTGCAGATCCGACTTTTTCTGCGCCTGGTCGATGATGTTATGACTGGTATCCTCAGCCGTTTTCAAGGTCTTAAACAGCGAGTTTTCAATCTCGCGTAACTTGTGTACCTCTTGTTGTAGCGTTTCCGTTTTCAGCCGGAGCTCCCGTTGTTCGTCGAGCATCTTTTCCCAAGCTTGTGAAAGCGACGCCAAATACGCATCTACCTCTTCCTTGCTATACCCACGAAAAACCCGCTCAAATTGCTTTTGACGTATCTCTAAGGGAGTGATGTTCATAACTGTTTGGATGAGAATCTGTTAAAAGACGGAAATTACGCGAATTTACGTAAAACCGCAGGTTAATTGAAAAAATCGAGTTGCCAGACCGACAGGGTCCGATCGTCGCTGGCCGAAACCAGCGGCAGGTCTCCCGGGAGCCACAACAACTTGTTGACGGAGGTGCCGTGGCCCGCGTGTCGTGCCCGGTCGATGACTTTCAGCAGCCGGAGCGTTTCCGCATCCCACACCTTGATGGACTTGTCCATACTGGCCGACGCGAAGTAGCGTCCGTCTGCGCTGAACGTCAGGTGGTTGATGGCGTACATGTGCGCGACTACCTGCTGGTCGAAGGCGTACTGCCGGTCGACACGCCACCGCTTGAGGTGTGCATCGCGGCTGCCCGAGAGCAGCGAACGGCCGTCGGGGGTATACTGCACCGTAAATACGGAATTCTGATGCGCGTCCAGCGTATGCAGCACCTCCAGTGAGTCGGGCGCTAGAATGCGAATGGTATGGTCGCTATAACCCACGGCCAGTTCGGAGCGGGTCGGGTGCAGGGCAATGGCGCGGGCGCTTTTTTCGTTGACTTGCAGGGCTTTTTTCACGGTCAGGGTGCGCAGGTCGAGGCGCAGCAGGTAACCGTCGCCGGTGGCGGCAAATACGGCATCGCCGGCCGTCTGGAGGTCGAACAGGGCGGCGCCGGTGATTTTTACCGACTTTACTTCCTGCCGCTCTTTCACACGAATGGCGTGAATGCCCTCAAAATTTTGCCCGATCAGCAACAGGTCAAGGTCCGGGCGGTAGTGAAGGGCATAAACGGACGTAGGCAACTGGGCGATCAACTGACCCTGGTCCGGTTTTTCCAGATCCCACAAGACGACGAGGCCGTCGCCGCCGGCAGAGAAGAACGAAGTAGGAGTAGGACCGGGCGCCACGGTGTAGACGCAGTCGCGGTGGCCGGTGAACGTAGCCTGTCGGGTAACCTGAATTTTCATGACTGGCAAAGATAGGGTGCGGAGCCGTAGGCCGAAGCCGCATTTACGGTTGCAGGGAGGAATCTTCCGAGTCGCGTCCCGGCATCACCGCATCCGGACCACCAGGAAGGTGATGTCGTCGTGCGGCGTGGCATTGCCGCCCCAGCTTTCGTTGGTAGCCAGCAGGTGCTCTTTGATGGCCTCCGGAGTTTGATCGGCTACCGTCAGGATGACCTGTTTCAGTCGCGCCAACCCAAAAATCTGGCCATCTGCATTGAAGCGCTCCAGGAGTCCGTCCGTCAACGCAATCAGCAAATCGCCACTTTCGAGCGTGTGCTGCTCTTCGATGAAGTTCTGGTCGTCCTGTACGCCCAAAAATAACCCGGGACGAATCAGCGTCGAAATCTCCTGCGTCCGGGCATGGTACCAGAGGAGGGGCGGCATGGCGGCGGTGGTCAGGGAAAGCGTATAATCTGTGATGCGCAACAGTTGCAGCCCCATGTACATCCCGCGCAGGTTCAGGTTACGAATGGCCCGGTGGATCTGCTGCATCACCTGAGGGGTGTCGTGCTGCGAGGCCAGGGTTTGGAAGTAACTCTTGACCATTACGCCCAACAGGCTGGAACGCATGCCGTGTCCCGTCACGTCTCCCAGTACCAAAGTCAGATCGCGGTCGGTGTGTTGCGCATAATCAAAATAATCGCCTCCTACTTCCAGTGCGGGTTGCTGATAAAAAACCAGATCCAGGTGGGTCGTTTGCGGTACCCGCCGTGGAATGATGGCCCGTTGCAGTTGGCGCGCTTCTTCCAGCTGCTGGGTTTTGCGCAGGTCTTCCTTCTCGATGTGCGCTAAGGCGATGTTAAGCACCTCGTTTTTGTCACGAAGCTCGTTTTCCGACTGTTTCAGCGCCGTGATGTCGGTCGCCACACTCAGGATCTGCTGTTCACCGGAAGGAAGGTGCAGTGCCTTTTTGATCGTGAGGTAATGACGTATTTCGCCATGTGCGTCGGTAACGGTCTCTTCGCGCGATACGGTCCGCTGTTGTTGGAGCGCCTGCTGGTCGAACTCCAAGTACAAGGTGATCTGATTGGGATCGTATTCAGCCAGCCAGTCCGTGTTGTTTTCCAGCTCATGGATGCTGCGGCCCAACCGGTCGGCTACGGCCTGGTTGGCCAGCAGCAGCACGCCTTCGGTCGAACGCACAAAGATGGGACTCGGCACCGCGTCGATGATTTGCCGCAGGTACTGTCGTTGCGTCTCCACTGCCTCGCTCACCTTGACGCGGTCGGTGATGTTGTGCGCGACGTCCAGCAGATAAGCCACCTCCTCGTGTTCGTCGAACACCGGCACCAGGTGGTGGGTGAAGTGTTGGTCCTGCTGCTTGAGGTCAAAAGAAACGGCTTCTCCGGCAAACGCGCGCGCCAATTGTTCGCGCAGGGTATCGTGTCCCTCGTTGAAGAGGTCGAAAACCGTATGGTTCAGAAACGCGTGTTGTTTCAAGCCGCCCTGGCTCAATTCCTGTCCGTCGATGAAGGTAACGCGGTAGTCGGGCTCGATCAGGCTGATGGACCCATTGGGGTAGTGCCGCGCCACCGTCCGGTACAGTTGCTCGCTCTCGCGCAGCCGCCGCTCCAGTTTCTTTTGCTGGTCGACACTGCGCATGCTGGACACCATGCTCGTCACGGTGCCCTTGTAAAACCGCAACCGCGTGCTGGTTTCTACCCAGACGTATTCGCCCGATTGGTGCAAGAGCCGGTAGACTTCCCGGTACATGGGTTCCTGCGCGGCCAGACTCTTGGCGGCAGTTTCCTGCACGCGAATCAGGTCTTCGGGGTGCATAAAATCGTACACCGTTTTGCCGAGCAGTTCTTTGGGTTGATAGCCCAACAGAGTAGTCACCGAGTCGGACACGTACGAGTAAGCTCCGTCGGCAGTCAATTCACAAATCAGGTTATCCGAGCTCAGGATCAGCGTGCGAATGTGATCCAGCTTGAGCAAGTGCTCCCGGCTAAGCGTAATGGTTGTGGCCTGTTCCTGCCTTTTCCAGGTCACCTGAATGTGTTGCAACTGCCCCGTGGGCGTATACAACGCACTCCACTCTACCTGGTATTCCTGCGGCGGCGTCCCTTGCCACATGGGCAGCGTCAGAGACGGTGCACCCCTTTGCAACTCCGTGCACACCCGGTCAAACAGGGCCGCGTCGCACAGCACCTCCATGCCCCCCTGGGCATTTAGCGTGGCAACCTGCATGGCAAACGCCTCTCCAAACGCGTGGTTTACGAACTGAATTTGTCCGTCTAGTGAGACGAGGGCCATGGGAGACTCTGTAGCAGTACGGGTCAGTGCATAATTAAGTGGTGCCGTGAAAAATCCCATGTTGGTAGCATTGCAGCGCGCGATGAGGTCCGCCTGCGGTACGTGCGTGAGCGTCAGTGAAAGGTAAAGTTACTCAGCCCTTGTAAGGTTCTGCAATCTAAATAAGCATATTTTTTGGAAAAACGACCGCAAAACGGAAAGGGTTTTACCGATTCCCGCTTACATTAGTAGTCCTGCCACCGCTGTAGCCTCACTAGTTTCCGTGTACTTTTCATCATCTTCTATGCACATTAGAGTACTTCTTGTGGCGACACTCCTGAGTGCCGTCTTCTCCTCGGGCTATGCCCAAAAGAAAAAACAGGCGCCTGCCGCCAATCCGCCCGCGTTCTCTACCGAGGGGATGCAGAAAGCCGAAGGGTTTCTCACGTTCTACTGGGACGAAAAGAAAGGGAAAGTCTGGCTGGAGATCGGCCGGTTCGACACGCCGCTTCTGTACTACACTTCGCTGGCCTCAGGCATGGGCTCGAACGACCTGGGCCTAGACCGGGGGCGGTTGGGGGGCGAACACGTCGTCGAGTTCCGGCGCGTGGGGCCCAAGGTGCTGATGGTAGAACCCAACCAGAATTACCGCGCCCTGAGCGAAAACGCCGCCGAACGGCTGGCGGTGCAGGAAGCGTTTGCCGAGTCGGTGCTGTGGGGATTCGACGTCACTTCAGAACAGGGAGGGACCGTAATGGTAGACGCTACGCCGTTCCTGATGCGCGATGCGTTGCACATTCCGGACGACATCGGCGAAATGAAACAGGGGAAATACCAGTTCGACGCTACGCGGTCGGCCCTGTACCTGCCCCGCTCCAAAGCCTTTCCGAAAAATACGGAGTTCGAAGTGACCGTGACCTTCACCGGGTCGCAGGCCGGCGCGTACGTGCGTTCGGTGGTGCCCTCGTCCGAGGCATTTACCGTACGCGAGCACCATTCGTTTGTCGAACTGCCCGACGACGGCTACCAGCCCCGCCCGTTCGACCCGCGTGCGGGTGTCAACTCCATCAGCTTTTACGACTACGCCACGCCCATCGACCAGCCCCTGGAAAAGCGTTACATCACGCGCCATCGCCTCGAAAAGAAAGATCCGTCGGCGGCGGTGAGTGAGCCCGTCGAGCCCATTGTGTACTACCTCGATCCCGGCACGCCCGAACCCATCCGGTCGGCCCTGATGGAAGGAACCGCCTGGTGGAATCAGGCGTTCGAAGCGGCCGGGTTCCGCAATGCGTTTCGGGTGGAACTGTTGCCGGCAGATGCCGACCCGATGGACGTGCGCTACAACGTGATCCAGTGGGTGCACCGCTCCACGCGCGGGTGGTCGTATGGTATGTCGATCGTCGATCCGCGTACGGGCGAAATCATCAAAGGGAAAGTCACGCTGGGTTCGCTGCGGGTGCGGCAGGATTTCCTGATTGCGCAGGGACTCGTGGCCGATTACCAGGCGGGCAAACCCGTGTCGGCAGAAATGCTCCAACTCTCGCTGGCGCGCCTGCGCCAGCTGGCCGCTCACGAGGTAGGACACACCCTGGGTTTGCCCCATAACTTCATCGCCAGTACCGAGAGCCGCGCTTCGGTCATGGACTATCCCCATCCGGTCGTGAAGATCAACAACAACGGTACCCTCGACTTGTCCGACGCCTACGCTACGGGCATCGGTGACTGGGACAAGGCGGCCATTCGCTACGCCTATGCGCAGTTTCCGGAAGGGACCGACGAGGCCGATGCCCTGGCACAGCTCATCCAGGATAACCAGAAAAACGGGCTCCACTTCCTGACGGACCAGGACGCCCGTCCGCTGGGCAGTGCGCACCCGGCCGTGCACTTGTGGGACAATGGAGCGAGCGCGGTCGAGGAACTGCAACACGTGTTGCGCGTACGCGAAATTGCCCTGAAACAGTTTGGAGCGCAGAAAATCCCGGTCGGTACGCCGCTGGCAACCCTCGAAGAGGTACTCGTGCCCCTGTATCTGTTTCATCGCTACCAGGCCGAAGCCGCGGCCAAAGTGGTGGGCGGGATGCGCTACACGTACGCCCTGCGGGGCGACGGGCAGGAACCCCTGGCGTTTGTGGCGGGCGATGTCCAGCGTAAGGCGCTGGCCGAATTACTCAAAACCTTGAGCCCAAGCGTACTCGCGCTGCCGCCCTCGGTTCAGAAGCTGATTCCGCCGCGACCGTTCGGGTATCGGGCCAATTACCGCGAAGTGTTCGAAGGCAGTACCGGACTGACGTTCGACCAACTGGCTCCGGCCGCTGCGGCCGCCGACCTGACGTTGTCGTTGCTGTTGCATCCCGAGCGGGCTGCCCGGCTGGAAGCGCACCACGCGGTCGAGGCCTCGCTACCCGACTTCACGGAGGTAGTCACGGCACTTCTGGACGCCACGTGGCGCAGCGGAAAAGCAACAGGTTATGCGGGGGCGGTGCAGGAAGTCGTCAATCAACAGGTGCTCGATCGGTTGCTGAAGCTGGCCACCAACGCCACCGCCACCGCAGGCGTACGGGCCATCGCGGGCTACGAACTCTCACGCCTGAAAACCGACCTGAAAAACGGACACATCCGTGCCGGAAATGCATTGAGCTACTACGCCCTTGCGCAAATCGAGCAGTTTGAGCGCTACCCACAGGCGTTGGAACTCCCTTCTCCCGCGCGTATTCCGGATGGCTCTCCGATCGGATCAGACGCCTGCGGCAATTAAAGCCTGTACAAGCACGGATCAAAACAAAACGGCTCGGCACCTACCAGTACCGAGCCGTTTTGTTTTAGGCCAACGAAGCGAGGAAAAGCCCCTCACCCGCGGTATTACGATTTAGAAGCATCGAAATTATCCATGACTTTTTGCGCACGAAGCGGATCAAGGTGCCCTTCTACCATGGCTTCGGTTGCGAGTTTATAGCGCAAAAATGCGCGCGAGTCTTCTTCGAACTCCGCAATTTTATAATAAGGGTTGACCAAGTCATCGATTTGTAAGGCTGCGACCGGCGTTACGCTGATTTGCCATTTCCCGGTCAGATGACAATCGGGGCAAGGCTCTGGTGCATCGGCAGGCGTTTCGTTCAAAAAGGAAAGGCTGGAAGGTGTAAGGCCTTCGCCTTCGCAGGTCGGACATTTACACGAGATCGTCACGTTTTGATCCATGACATTTACATTATTTTCCATGTCTTTTCATACGGAGCTACCCCGAGAAGGATGTGCAATCGGGTGGTTTTTTGGGGATCTCTCTTCTAACGGCAGCGTCCGGTTTGGTTAATTGGTGGATTGGTTTTGGTGAATTAAGAACGGAAAAAGGGGATAGAATCTCAAGGCGATGTAACAGAAATGCCAAAGTTTTCAGTTTTTCAGCATCGCGTCATCTTCTCAACGCTACTGCCCTGATTTTCTGTACGGTGCCAGCGACGGATGTACTATCTCCTGCCAATGCCCCCGCATTATCATCACGTAAGCCGTCAGCATCTGTTCGGCGGCCTGACCAGCGCCTGGGCCACTTCCGGATGTTGATCGCACAGATGCAGGCGCAAGGGATGAGAAAAGGGACTACGCCCGAAGGGCTTAAGGCGTTTGAGGAAGAAGCGATGGAAGAAAGGCATATGTTACGCGACACCGCAAAAACCGGGCAGAAGTCACGGTACATGTACCACCTCGCTGAGGGACGAAACGCCGTTTTCGTCGAACGCCTCGATGGCGAAATAATACGCCTGCCCGATGTTCAGGGCGCGGATCTCTTTTTGCGTGGGCTGGTCGGCAAAAATCTGGTACGCCTGATAGAGCTTGTCGGAGGCGATGCCCCACCGGATGTTGTACCCGACCACACCCGGCACTGCCTTCCAACTGACGAATACATTGCGGGCATCCTGGTCGCGGATCGCCATAAAGCGGGTGGGGATTTTCGGCGGTTTCCGGCGGTCTGGGGTTCTGTAGCCGAACACCCGGAAATCGCTGATGGCGAGGTGAGGCGACCCGACATAGACGTGTTCGTACCGCAGGTAGCGGGTGCGGACCGGTTGCTCCAACTCGACGTAGGCATTAGGCCGGTCGCGTCGGTCGTGGGTGAGGTCGGCGAGCGGCTGCCAGGTGCGTCCGTCGCGCGAGTGGGAGAGGCGGAACTGTGTGTAGACCACGTTAGAGTCGTTGCTGTACAGATTCGAACGGTAGTCGGTGTAGTTGACTTGCACCGCCCGCACTTCCATTTCCCGTTGCAGGTCGAGTTGCAGCCATTCGCCTTCCCGGTTGTGTTGCGCCACCCAGAACGTACGCGGATTTTCGTCGGTGACGCGGCTGGCCTGCATGGTGTCGAGCGTCGAGGAGGCGGTGCAGGGCTTGCGGTACGAAAGCAGCATCCATCCCGTGAACAACTCGTCCGACGTGGTCCATTTCTTCGTGGGCAGGTAGTGCGGAAAATCGCCAAAGCGCGTGTTGACGTACAATTCGTCGTCGGCATCAAAGCCCGCCGGAAACATCGCGATGCGCCGTTCAAAGTTCCAGTTGACGGCGATCCAGGGCGTGCCCGTGTTCCAGTAGTTGCCGTAGTGATCCTGGAACGTATTGCCGTGGCCTACGCCGGTCATAAACCCACCCGGTTTGTACGAGATCGGATTGTAAGGCGCGTAGCGGAACGGTCCCAGCGGCGCGTCACCGACGTAGGTAGCGTTGGCGTAGACGTTGTATTCGGTGCCGGGGCCGCTGTACTGCAAATAGTATTTGCCGCGGTATTTCGTCATCCAGGCCCCTTCCTTGAACGGCCGGATCGTGTCGCGGTGGTCGTAGCCGAAGCGTTCCCAGCCGTGCTCGTCGGGATGCAGTTCGAGTAGCGGCACCGGATCGCCGGTATAGGCCAGGTTTTTGCGCTTGTCCAGCCGAATGCCGAACAGCGGCAGGTCGTTCGACGAACCCCAGTAGAGGTACCATTCGTCCCGGTCTTCGTCGTAGAAAAAAGCCGGGTCCCACGCCCCGATCATGTAGGGAACCACGCGGGGCAGGGCGGGCAACCACCGGTTATAAAACTCCATCCGCCCTGTTTCGGGAGCCGTCGAAAACAAAATGGGCCGCTGCGCATCGGTCGATTGCAACAGGTAGAGGGTGTCGCGTACCGAAATCGCCGCCGGCGCCACCACCCCCTCGAACGGCCAGCGACTCGGCGTGATGAACGTCCAGTGGCCCAGGTCTTTCGATTGCCAGTAGCCGCCCGCTAGCGTCAGGAACAGGTAATACGTCCCGCTGTGGTTCACGATGACCGGATCGGCCCCCGAGCGGTACGAGATGCTGTCGTTCAACTGCTCGAAGTTGTACCGATAGGCAATGTCCATCGGGTTGCAGTAGGTAGTGGGGTGAGGCGATTGTGCCAGTGCCAACCCGGCCCAGAGGCAACCGACTCCAAGAAAGGCTTTCATAGGTGTGGTGGATAAGTCGGGCCAAGCTAGCGTTTTTTACCGTAGCGACGGAATTAATTCCGTCGCTACAATTGTCAATCAGGCTTACGACTTTTTGTCCAGCACCGTGTCGCTGAAGTGGTCCATAGCCCGTTTCAGGAAAACGGCCAGACCGGGCTGGTGTTGGTCGTAGAACGCCCGGAAGCGCTCGTCGTCGACGTACAGGTTCGCCAGCCCGCGGTACCGTTCTGCCGTAACGGGGTAGTGATGTTCCAGCCAGCGGTAGTGGCGATGCACCAGCGCTTGCACTTCCGGTGCGTCCGGTGCCTGATCCAGGTGGGCGGCCAATTCCTGGCCTATCGCTTCGGCTTCCTGCTGCAGGGCGGCGTAGTCCTGTTTGTTCATGGCTTTCAGGCGATTTTTCGAGGTTTCCACTTCTTTTTCGCCCCAGCGTTCTTTGGCCTCTTGGTCGTACGCGGTGGCTTGTTCCTTGGAGAAACCGGCGTACAGTTCGTCGTCCGTCATCATGTCGTGTTGGGTTAATTGTGCAATGGTTTTGTCAAGGGTCCGGAGAAGTTGCTGGAGGCGATCCCGCCGTTTCACCAGTTCGTGGCGATGGTACCGCAGCGCGTCGACTTGGTCAAACGCCGGATCGTCCAGAATTCGTTTGATGGCGTGCAGCGGAACATCCAGCTCCCGGAAAAAGAGAATCTGTTGCAGGCGCAGCAACTCGGGCCGGCCGTAATAACGGTAGCGCGACTCGGCACGCTCGGCGGGGTGCAACAACCCGATCTGGTCGTAATGATGCAGCGTGCGGACGCTGACCCCGGCCAGTTGCGCCAGGCGTTTGACAGAGTATTTTTCCATGCGTTTTCTCAGAACCAGGGACAAAGAAAAGGGCTGACGTTGCGTAAGAGTCAAGCGAAAAGGGAAAAAAGTTTGAAAAAAGTGGGAACGATGCTCGAAAACGACGGAAGGCGGCGGCGCAAATCCGTATAAGAGTCGTCTGCCCTTAACCTTCAGGGTTTCACTGCGTTGCATAAAAGAGCGGACCTATTTGTTTACCAAACTTTTTACTTATGGAAAAGGAATATCAGGAAGCTGCGGTGGCCCGCGTGGAGGACCTCGCGAACGGCGATATGAAACAGGTGAAAGTCGGCGACACGGATGTGCTGCTGGTGCGCCTGCCAGATCATTTTTATGCGTTGGGTGCGAAGTGTACACACTACGGCGCGCCCTTGGTCAAAGGGGTGTTGCACGAAAGCCGGGTAATTTGCCCGTGGCACCATTCCTGTTTCGACGTACGGAGCGGTCGCCATCTGGAGCCACCGGGCTGCGACGGACTGCCCACGTTTGCGGTGCGCACCGAGGGTGACGACGTGGTGGTGCGCGTCCCGAAGCCTGCCCCCCAGGAGGTGGTCGCCGAGATGGCGCAACAGAAGAGCGATCAGCCCGTACACGTGGTGCTGGGCGGTGGAGCGGCCGGAGCGTACGCCGCCGAAGCCATTCGGGAAGGTGGTTTCACCGGCCGGGTCGTGCTTGTTTCGAAGGAAGAACAACTGCCCTACGACCGGCCCAAAGCCAGCAAGCAGTACCTGCAGGGCGCAGCCGACGACAACGCTATGCCCCTGCGCTCGCCGGAGTTTTACCGGCAGCACGATATTGAGTTGATGCTTGGTAAAGAAGTAACGGAGGTCGACGTCGTGCAAAAGGAAATCAAGTTTACCAACGGTGAATCCCTCCGCTACGATGGCATCGTGATGTGTACAGGAGGGAAAGTGCAAACGCTGCCGGTGCCGGGAAGCGACCTGAAAAACGTCTTCACGCTGCGCTCGTGGCAAGACAGCAAAGCCATTCGCGAAGCGGCCCAACAGGCGAAGCGGGCGGTCGTGATCGGCGCGTCGTTCATTGGCCTGGAAGGCGCGGCCGGTCTGCAGAAACACGGCTGTGCGGTAACGGTCGTCGCGCCCGAAGAAGTCCCGTTCGGGAAGGTCTGGGGCGATGCGGTCGGGAAGTGGATTCAGGGCCTGCACGAGCAAAAAGGCGTCACCTTCCAACTTGGTGCGAAGGTCAAAGCACTGAAAGGCACCAGCCAGGTCGAAGGCGTCGTCCTCGAAAGTGGCGAAACCCTACCGGCCGATCTGGTGCTGGTGGGCATCGGCGTCAAACCCAATACGGATTTCATCAAGGGGGTGGACAAAGCCGACGACGGTGGCCTCATCGCCAGCAATTACCTGAAGGTGACCAACGGGTGTTACGCCGCCGGCGACATTGTCCAGTTCCCGTTCCGCGACAGCCACGCGCGCATCGAACACTGGCGTGTGGCCTGCCAACAGGGCCGTGTGGCCGGGCACAACCTGGCCGGGAAGAAAGAAGCGTATACGGCGGTGCCGTTTTTCTGGACGGCGCAACAGGGCACCAACATCCGGTACGTGGGCCACGTGAAAGACTACGACGTCACGTTCCACGACGGCAACGTCGGCGACGAAAGTTTCCTGGTCTACTATGTGAAAGACGGTGCACTGAAGGCCGTACTGGGCGTGAACCGCGACCCCGATGTGGACGCCATCGAAGAGTTAATGCGCCTGAACAAAGTTCCCAGCGCCACCGAACTGCAAGGCCCGATCGATTGGATCGACCGCCTGCATCGCCTCTCGCAGGAGGACAATCAGCGGCACTTCGCCCATCACTAACCTGTGGTATCAAAAAAAGCAAAAAAGCGGTTTCCTCCGGGAGATCGCTTTTTTATGTGCGTAAAAAGTTTAGCGTTGAAAGCTTCAAGTTCAAAGTTCGGCTTTTTGCTCTTTTAATACTGTCATAGATATTTTATGACTTATTCATCGGTTGCTCGTCCGTAACGATGGGGCGATCGGCACAGACGGCCGGCCGCTGCTGCCGCCCGCCACCGCTGTTAAAATCGTCGCTACAGAGGAGCGCAAGGCATCTGCCAATACGTCATTTTAGTTTTACAATGGTATACTTTAAGCTTTCAACGCTAAACTCATAACTCTAAACTCTTCACCTATTCTTCCCATGTCCACCTTCTGGCAGGCGCGCGAAAAATACCGGCCCGATCCCATCAAAGTTTTGTTCATCACCGAAGCGCCGCCCGACCCGCAACACGAACGGTATTTTTACTTCGAGCACGTCCGTCGAGGGGACAGCCTGTTTCTGGAGCTGATCAAAGTCCTGTTTCCGGAAGAAGTAGAAGCGTTTGAGACGGTGAAGCAGCTCCGGGCCGAAAAGCCGTATTTTCTGGAACGCTTGCAGGACGAAGGCTACTTTCTGATGAGCCCGGTCGACCGACCTCTGCCGGGTTTTACGGCGGCCGCACGGACCAAAGTTTACCAGGAGCACCTGCCGGACCTGATCCGCACTCTACTCCAAATCGCCCGCCCTACGACGCCCATCGTGATCATTTCGGCGGTGGTGTTTCGGGCCATTGCGCCGACGTTGCGGGCCAGCGGCTTTCGGGTCATCCACGACGACCTCATCGAGTTTCCCAACTCCGGACAACAGGCCAACTTCCGGCGTAAGCTCAAAGCCCTCTTGCAACAAAAAGACCTGCTGCCCGCGCCACTGTGAGTACTTAGCCCACCGTGTGCAGGGCTGCCGGAGCGCTCACCTGCGGTTTAGCGCGCAGCGCCTGGTGTAAATGGCGCTCCTGGTGCGTGACCACAAACTCAAAAGCCTCGCCGGTGCGCAGCCGCAACAGCCGGAAGAACTCCAGCGGCACCCGACGCGCGTTCAGCGGGGCATCCTCGGCGAGATCGAGAAGGTGCAACAACGCTTCCTGCTGCTGGAGGAACGTCGTGAGTACATCGCGCGACAGCGGCTCCTGCGGAGGCACCATGTGCTTGAAGGTCTTCTGTTTTTTCGGGTTCTCCGGCGCGACCGACCGAATCGACCAGTTCCCCAGCCAGCTCTTCTTCACTTCTTCGAGGATCGGGCGGTCGGCTGGGCCGTGCAACGCCTGTGCAAGTACCGGCACGTAGTAGCGACTGTAGCGATTCAGATGGTCGAGGCATTGCAGGATGCTCCAGGCGCCCGGCGCGGGCGGACAATTCAGCATTTCGAGAGGAAGGGTGGAAAATTCGCGGCGGACAAGGTCCGTTTGTGTGCGGACCTGTAGGCGGAGGGCGCGGAGGAAATCGGTAGACGGCATGGGTTTCTTTTTTGACAAAGGTAGGGGGGACAACAGGTGCCGATCCTTGATTGAAATCAAGATTGCGCCTGGATGCGGCTCAGGGTTTCGGGCGTCATGCGCAGGTAGGAGGCGATGTACTTGCGCGGCACGAGCTGAAACAGGTGCGGACTGCGGGCCTGCAACCGGGCGAGGCGTTGGGCCGGATCGTGCAACATCAGATCGATTTCCCGTTCGATGCGTCCCAGCAGCGCCCGCTCGATTTGCGTGTGCCAGAACGCGGCCAGGGCCGTATGTTCTTGCATAAAAGCGTAGAAATCGTGGCGGGTAATGCCGCGCAGTTCACTTTTGCGCAGTGCCTGGATGTTGTATTCCGATGGGCGACCTTCAATGAACGACGGAAACGAACAGATGAGCGAAGGCGCGTAGGCAAAGCCCACGCAGATGTCTTCGGTTTCGGTGGGGTAAGAGAGCCACAGCGCCCCGGACTGTACGAAGTAGAGGTGATGCTCCACTTGCCCACGCCGGGAAAGGAAATCGCCCCGCGCGACAGTAACCTCCTTCTGCCAGAAACGCAGCAGCGCCGCGATGGCGTCGGGGGTCAGTTGGGTGTGCTGTTGCAGCAGCGTGGCGAGCATCGGGAAACGGGACGGTCGGCAACGAAGATAGCCATTCTGCGGGGTGCGGCAAGGGCGGGCTGGGTGCCGTTCGTAAAGTCGTCTGAAAAAGCATAAAATGTCTCGCACTGAGGTGTTTACTTCCGGTCGTGACGAGTACTTTCGCCGTCGATGACGATGCCTTCGAATGCCCACGATCCCTGGGCGGCCCTGCGATACGGGAACTTCCGACTTTTTATCTCGGTGCGGCTGTTGACCACGTTGCTGACGCAGGCGCAAGCGGTAGTGGTTTCTTATCAGCTCTACGAGATCACGAACGATCCCCTCGCACTGGGACTGATCGGCTTGGTGGAAGCCGTACCGGCGCTGACCGTGGCGCTATACGCCGGACACGTCGCCGACCGCTACCACCGGAAGCGGATCGTGCTGTTGAGTTTCGCCATGATTTTCCTGACGACGCTGATTCTCTATCTCTATTCGCTGGAGTTTGCGCAGTGGCACGCCCGCCTGGGTACAGCCCCGATCTACCTGGCCATTTTCTTCACCGGGCTGGCACGGGGCTTCATCAGTCCGGCCAACTTTGCCCTGATGAGCCAGCTGATTCCCCGGGCCATTTACCTGAACGCCACCACCTGGAACAGTAGCGTCTGGCAACTGGGCACCATCATCGGGCCGGCGTTGGGTGGGGTGCTGATCGGCGCGATGGGCGCGACGAACAGTTACCTGGTCGTGATCGGCATTCTGGCCGTAGCGGCGATCCTGTTTTCGTTTCTGCAAAACGTGCCGCCGCCCGCCTACACCTCGACCGAAACGCTGGTGACGCGCATCCGCAGCGGCTTGCAGTTCGTGTTCGGCAACAAAGTGCTACTCAGCCTGATTACCCTCGATTTGTTCGCCGTGTTGTTCGGTGGAGCCGAGGCGTTGTTCCCGGTCTTCGCGCGCGACATCATCGCCAACAACAATCCGGAAGAGACGTTCGGACTGCTGCGGTCGGCTCCGGCGGTGGGTTCGGCCCTCATGGCGCTGGTCCTCACCTTCGCGCCGCCGATGAAACATGCCGGGCGCAACATGCTGCTGGCGGTGGCGGGTTTCGGACTGTCGATGATCTTCTTCGCGTTGAGTCAGCACCTGTGGCTGGCGCTCTTTTTCCTGTTTCTGAGTGGTGTGTTCGACAACATCAGCGTGGTCGTGCGCTCCACGATGCTGCAACTCCTCACGCCGGACGACATGCGCGGGCGGGTTTCGTCGGTCAACTCCATGTTCCTTAGTTCATCCAACGAAATCGGGGCGTTCGAGTCGGGTGTGACGGCCCGCTGGCTCGGAACGGTCACCTCCGTCGTGTTCGGTGGCATCATGACGATGGTCGTGGTCGGCTTCACCAACTGGCGCGTGCCGCGCCTGAAACGCATGGACATGCAGGAATACAGCCGGTAGCGGCTAGCTGACGACCGACTCCGGCACCGCATTGGGAATGGTGAAATAAAAGTGACTGCCCTGGCCCGGGGCACTTTCGACCCAGATCATGCCTCCGTTTTTCTCCACAAACTCGCGGCAGAGGGGGAGTCCTAACCCCGTCCCTTTTTCGTTGTGCGTGCCCTTAGTCGAGATGTTATGGGTCCCGAAAAGCCGAGGCTGCACCTCCGCCGGAATGCCGATGCCCGTGTCGCGCACGCAGAGGGTCGTGTGGGTGTCGCCTACCTCAGCCGTGAGGGTCACCTGGCCGCCGGAGTGGCAGAACTTGATGGCGTTGGACAGCAGGTTACGCAGCACCAGATCCATCATGTTTTTGTCGGCGCGCAGCCGCGGATTGCCCGCCAACCGGTTGTGGAGCGTAATCTGTTTGTCGTGGGCCTTCTTTTCTAACAGCGGCAGAATCGGCCGGGCCAGGCTGTGCAGCTCGAACGTAACGGGTTGGAACAGATCACCTTTGAGCTGGTTTTTCGACCAGGAGAGCAAGTTCTCCAGCATCTCCATCGTATACCCCACGTTTTGCGATAAGGAGGCCATCATCAGTTTCAGCTCTACGTCGGTCACATCGTCGCTTTCCGCCAGGTTGATCAGGCTCATCAGGCTGGCCATCGGGCTGCGCAGGTCGTGCGAAATGATCGAGAACAGACGGTCTTTCAGTTGGTTGAGTGCTGCCAGTTCGTGGGCTTGTTCCTGTAATTTTTCCAGGGCTACGGTCTGTTCCGTCACGTCCCGGAACAACAGCAACTGCCCGCCGTAGACGTCGCCCTTTTCGCGCAGGGGCGTGGCAATCACCTCCAGGTAGCGTGCCGTCGGGCCGTGCGTCAGCGTCAGTGGAAGGGTGGTGTCGACCCGAGTCGTCTGCAAGCGATGCAGGGCGGCCTCGCCCGGAAAAAGGTCGGGCAGCGTCTGGCCGATCAACGGGCTGGTACGCGGGGCAACCCACGCCTTCAACTGCGGATTGGCGTCTACAATGCGTCCCTTCCGGTCGAGCACCAACACGCCCTCGCGCATCACTTCGATCATTTTGCCCCGCGCTACGGGCACGATGTCGAACAACTGAAAGCGCAAAAATCCGATGCTGACCAGCACCACCGTACAAAAGAATGCGTAGGGCGTCGGGTCAATGCCGTGCGGCAGGCGAATGCCCAGAAAATAGAGCACGTTGACGCCCCACGGAATAAAGTTGCTGGCGAAAATGAGCAGACTCTGTTTGCGGTACAGCGGATCGGCCTTGCGGAAGTGGGCAAGCAGCAGCACGTTGCCGCCCACCAGCAGCGCGTAGAAGTAGGCGAAGTGGACGTAGTACCACGGCCCTCGTTCAAAACTGATGCGGGCAACCGGTTCTACCAGATGAACAACCGGGTGCTGGTAGTACAAGTCGTGCCAGGGACTCGTCCAGACCAGCAGGAGCGTGACCACCGGCTCCACCAACAACAGCCCGACGGTGAGCGGGGTGAGCCATTTTTCCTTTCCGACAAAATTTATTACAAACAGGGCGATGCAGAAGGGCAGTGGGGCAATGCCCAGGTAGAGCAGTTTCATGAAAAGCTGCACCGTCGGGACGGTGGTGCTGGCCACCTGGCACCCGTAGAAAAACGTCCACACGACAATGGCAAACAGCAGCGCGCTAAACCAGCGGATGGCCCGCGTCGGTTGCCGCACTAAGACGAAGGCGAACCCCGCAATGACCAGACTGGCAAAAAAAAGGGTAAGCGCGAAAACGTTGAGCGAAAAGTGCATGGAGAAGCAAGGACGGTATCAGCCTACGACCGGTAAAGCGAAATGCCCTGAAAATCAGTGGTGTTTTCGCCCCATACCTGCACGTAAGATAGAAGAGCTTCGTGCGATGAATTCGTAATTTTAAAACGAAATACTACATGACGCAACTTTCATACGATTGAAAGAAAAGCTTCTGTCCTCCTTCCAGAACAACGGGCAATCGCCGTGGCCTACTTCCCTGGCAGCTCAATTCTGTTAACTACTAACTCCGGAAGACGTACCGTTTTTACTTTGATGTGCGCTCAGTAAACGGGATGCGTCTGGTCACGATCCAGCACCGCGGCTCTTCTCC
Source organism: Catalinimonas alkaloidigena (assembly GCF_900100765.1). Lineage (NCBI taxonomy): Bacteria > Pseudomonadati > Bacteroidota > Cytophagia > Cytophagales > Catalimonadaceae > Catalinimonas > Catalinimonas alkaloidigena. Next base: position 553,651 of record NZ_FNFO01000001.1, read on the forward strand.
CACCCATGAAAAAAGCCGCTCGGACAGAGCGGCTTTAGGAGTAGCGTTTAAGCAAAATGCTGCGAAGAAGAGGGGGCCTACCCGCAATCGCCGTCGACGGTGCAGCTGTCCCCGTCGGGATTGTCCAGCGTGACCTGCGGCAGAGCGTCCTGCCATTCCGCGAACGACTTTTCCAGCACTTGCAGGAACCACGCCGACTCCTGCGCGCCGGACACGGCATACTTCCGGTCGAACACGAAGAAGGGCACGCCCCGCACTCCGATCTGGCGCGATTCGTAAATGTCGCGTTCCACGGCATCGGCGTACTGATCGCCGGCCAGCATCGTGCGGATCTCGTCCGCGTCCAGCCCGATTTCCTGCCCCAGTTCCAGCAGCGTAGTGGGATCGGCCGTATTTTTTCCCTCGGTGAAATAGGCGCGGAACAGGCGCTCTTCCAGCGCATCGCCCAGCCCGTGGCGCTTGGCCAGTTGCAACAGACGGTGCGCATCAAACGAGTTTGCCACCACCGCCCGGTCGAAGTGATAAGTCAGGCCGACCTGGCGGGCCATGTCCGTCACCCGGTCGTTCATTTCCCGGGCCTGTTCCAGCGACCAGCCTTTGACCTCGGCCAGGTACTGGTGGATGTTTTTACCCGGATCGGTGGGCATGTCGGGGTTGAGCTGAAAACTCTTCCAGGTCACTTCCACCTTCTCGGCGTGCGGAAACTGCGCCAGCGCCGCTTCAAATTTTCGCTTGCCGATGTAACAGAACGGACACATCACGTCCGACCAGATTTCAACTTCCATAGTTTGTTCAGTTCACTTCTTCAAATCTATTTTCTTTGATCATCGCCAGCCCCTTTGCCCAGCGCGTTAGCTCGCGGAGCATGGTTTCGGTGGCTTTGTGCGATACTTCGTTCGGGACAAATTCGCCCTGTTCGTTTACAAACTGCGTGAACATCGGAAAGTTCACCGACTCCATCAGCGGCACGATGCGCAGCGTCGCCAGGTCGTTTTTCAGCGTGTTGGCCGCGCGCGTCCCTGCCGAGACACCGCCGTAACTGACGATCCCCGCCGGTTTGTAGTTCCATTCGTGAACGAGGTATTCCAGCGCGTTTTTCAGCGGTGCGGGGTAGCTGTAGTCGTACTCGGCCGTTACAAAAACAAAGGCATCGGCCTCGTCGATGGTGGCGCTCCACTGCTTGGTGTGCTCGTGTTCGTATTGCCGCATGATGGGGTGCACCGGCTCGTTCATGAGCGGCAGGTTGATCGCGCCCAGGTCGAGCACTTCTACCTCGAAGCCGCCGTACTGACGGGCCTGTTCGGCGATCCATTCGGCGACGAGCGGTCCTTTGCGGCCGGGCCGCACGGTCGAGGTGATAATTTTCAGGTTTAACATCTGAGTTGAGTAAAGAACGATGAATGTGAAATCGGTGGGAAAAAATGCAGGTCAAAAAGCAAAGCGCCCGTAGGCGACAAAAAGGCAAAGGGCAAGGAGTACGAGGTTCATCACGATCTTCTCCTGTTTGCGCAGATGGTAGGCAATGGCCAGCACCATGATTACGGCCAGACCGACGGCGGCCAGCGGCGTCAGGAGGGGGGCAATGCCCGTCAGCCAGGGCACCACAAGGCCGATTCCGCCCAACAGTTCCGCAATGCCGACGAACTTCACCATGCCGGCGGAGTAGTCGTGCACCCACGACATCTGGGCGGGCATCTTCTCTTTCGGCTGAAACGTTTTTATCGCGCCTGCGATCAGGAAGAGGGCGGCCAGCCAACCCTGCGCTGCCCAGAGTGCACTGTTCATGGGTGAAAAGGAGTTACATGGAGATGACGCAAATGTAAAGGAGGTGGTTTACTTTTGTAACCAGTAGTTGAAAATATAGCGGTATACTTTAAGAAACCTACTGACATGGAAACGACAACCGCCCCCCGTGCCCGTACTCACAACCCCGCCGCCTGTGCCCAACGGATGCTGGCCGTCCGCGATGCGTTGGACATCTTGAGCGGCAAATGGAAAATCTCCATCATCAGTTCGCTGACCTTCGGGAAGAAGCGCTTCAAGGAACTGCAACGCGACGTAGAAGGCATCACCGGCAAAATGCTCTCCAAAGAACTGAAAGAGCTGGAAGTCAACGAATTGGTGGTCCGTCGCGTGCTGCCTACCCAACCCGTCTCCGTCGAATACGAACTCACCGACTACGGCTTCTCCCTCGAAAAAGTGATTCAGGAACTGGCCACCTGGGGCCACCAGCACCGCCAGCGCATCATGGGCAACGGGGATACAGAAGCATAAAGATCAACGATCCGCGAGGTCAGCCGTCCCATTCTGAAACTCTAGTTTTTATATCCTATCCAGCAGTAAAAGTATATTTATGGCCGTCATGGCAAGCGCTAGCCAAGCCATGACGTTAGTACCTCGCTCCTTATTCGAACTGCCCTCTTACTCTAAAGTAAACACCTGATTTGCGTTTCATCATCCGATCAGGCCAGCGGTTTTGCCTCGTCTTTGCGGCGACTCATGAACTCGTGGAGGTTGTGCATCGCCTTCTCCTGCACCTTCCGCTGAAAGAAACCGGTGCCGCCCATCAGCAATCCCGTCAGTCCGAACGCCTGCCGCGCCCAGCGCGGAAAATCGAACCGGTCGCGCTGCTGCACGATCTTCCCCTTCTCAAACGTAAATTCCGACCGCACCACGTTCACTACCTTCCGGCCCGTCGCGGAGAAGGTATAGGTCGCGGTCCATTCGGCGTGGCCGGTGATATCCTCCGCCTGCACATTCCGGTACTCCAGGTGGAAGTCGCGTGCGTTCCGGCACAGCATTTCCCACATGGCCCGGACCTGCCCGGCGTTCAGGTGCGGAAACGCTTCGTCGTGAAACGTGGCTTGGTCGGCGTAGCACGCCTGCATCGTTTTGGAATCCTTTTGCTGAAAGGCCGTGTAGAACGTGTGGAGGAGTTGGGCGTTCGGATGCATAAGAGGAGAGAAGTAGTTTCGTAGGAACGAATATAGTCGGTTCTGATCAGCTTCCCGGAGCGCTGCGCTAGTTTTTCGGAACCTGTGGAGTATCTACGCAATCCGAAGCGTACCCCTCTAGCAAACGGCTTCACTGAACAGAGGCCGTGCCCACTTGACACCACCTCGATATGTTACACCGCACGCTTTTTTCGGCAGGTGCCCTGGCGCTTCTGCTGCTTTTTTCTCCCGCGCTTTATGCCCAACCCAAAGCCTTTCCCACCGCCGAAGGCTACGGGGCCGCCGCCAAAGGCGGGCGGGGCGGCAAGCTCCTGGAAGTCACCAACCTGCACGACCACGGACCGGGCAGCTTGCGCAGTGCCATCGAAGATCCCGCGCCGCGCACCATCATCTTCGACGTCTCCGGGACGATTGAACTGGAGTCGCCGCTCGACATCACGCAGCCGTTTCTGACGGTGGCCGGACAGACCGCCCCCGGCGACGGCATCTGCCTCAAAAACTTTCCGTTGCACGTCGCCAACACGCACGACGTGGTGATCCGCGCCATTCGGGTGCGGCCCGGCATTGCTTCCGGCCTGACCGGCAGCGAACTCGACGGCATCGAAATTCGGGAGAGCCAGCGCGTGATCATCGACCATTGCACCGTAAGCTGGACATCCGACGAATCGATGAATACGTGGCACGGCAGCGAAGACATTACCCTCCAGTGGTGCATGATTGCCGAGCCGCTCCACCATTCGGTTCACGAGAAAGGGGCGCACGGCTACGGCGCGTCACTGGGCGGCAAACGCGCCACCTACCACCACAACCTGTTTGCCCACGCCACGGCCCGCAACCCCAGCGTCGCCGGCAACGCCGACTTTATGACCGAACTGATGGATTTCCGCAACAACGTGGTCTTCAACTGGCAGCACCGCTCGTGCGACGGCAAGCCGGGGAGCATCAACTTCGTCAACAATTACTACAAACCCGGTCCCGCCACGCAGGCCGACGTGCGTCACCGCCTGGTGCGCGTCGAAAACGCCGATGTGTACGGTTTCACGCCCGTCTGGTACATCGCGGGCAATGCACTGGACGGTAACTCCACTATTTCGAAAGACAATTGGAACGGCGGCATCGACCTGGGCGACGGCGTATCGAAAGCGAAAAATACCCGCGATACACCGTTTGCCACGCAACCGCTACCCACCGAATCGGCCGAGGAGGCCTACAAAAGTGTGCTGGCTCACGTGGGCGTATGCGCACCGGGACGCGATGCCCACGAACGGCGCATCATCGCGGAAGTCACGTCGGGGAAGCCGCAGCACGGCAACGGCATCATCGACCGGGTAGAGCAAGGCGGCGGCTGGCCGACCTTGACGAGCACGACGCCCCCGGCGGACCGCGACCACGACGGCATGCCCGATGCCTGGGAACGGAAACACAAACTAAATCCAAACGATCCGGCCGACGGCAACCAGGACGCGAACGGCGACGGCTACACCAACCTGGAAGAGTACCTCAACAGTTTTTTCACGCGCTAGCCTCACAAGGCGCTGGGCCGCTGGGTGGTAGGGACTGGGGTAAGACGCGCGGCGAGCGAGCGATTCGGGCGGGGAGTTGCGTTGTCAGGAAATTGTGCTTACTTGTGTTTACTTTTGACGATTACCGGCACGACGGTGCCCGCCAGCTGCGCTCCCTGGACGGTATCCTAACGCAACCTGCATGAACCCCGTTTCTTTACCCCCATCACTCGATCAACTCCCCGCTTACGCTACGTACCTGCTGGACCATCGGCTACAAGAAGCCACCGCAGAAAACCTCCGCCTGTTGCGCGCGCATCAGGTGCCGCTCTTGTCGCTGTTTGCGCATCTGCCGGAAGCGGAACTGTTCGAGCTGGTGCAAAAAGGGCTTCGCGAGTTTCTGATGCAGATTCAGGAGCGGCGTCTGTGGGAAGGGGCGCTGGGCAATCTGGCGCGCTGGCAGCGCAACGAATTGGAGGAAGTGGGGCAGGAGCAGATCCAGGTAAAAGACATGGTGCTGATCAACAGCCTCCGGCGGCAGGTGCTGTTTCTGTTCATCCCCGACTATACACCCGACAGCCGACACGCCATGGCGCTGGTGCGCGAGTTGGAGTCGTTTTATGCCCAGCTCGACCAACATGCCCTTGCCGTTTATGTCGACATTCAGCAGACGGAGTTGCGCCGCGAGCGCGATCAGTTTGCTTCGTTGATCGAAAACAGTGTCGACGGCATTCTGGCGTACGACCGCGAACTGCGCATTACGGCGTGGAACCGCGTGATGGAAGAGCGCAACAACATCCGGCGGCACGACATCCTGGGAAAGAAGATCTTTGACGTGTTTCCGAGCTACGAGGAGACGCCCGAGGGTCGTGCGTTTATGCGGGTGCTAGCGGGCGAAAAGGTGGTGATCTCGCAGGCGGCCTATCACACCCGGGCGGGCTTTTACGAAGCCTTTATGGTACCGCTTTATCACGAAGACGGCCGCGTACGGGGAGGGTTGAGCATCATCCACGACATCACCGAAGCGCGGCACCTGCGGCATGCCCTGGAAGAGGCCAACCGGGAGTTACGCCAGAGCAACGAAGAGTTGCTACGCACCGAAGCGCAGTTGCGGGAGATGAACCAGGAGCTGGAGCGGCACGTCGAGCGCCGAACCAGCGACCTGCAAGCCAGCGAAGAGGAGTTGCGTCAGACGATGGATAACCTGCTGGACATCCACCACAAGCTTCAGGAGAGCGAGCACTTTCTCAACAGCGTCATCGACCAGAGTCCGGTCTCGACCTGGATTGCCGACGCCACGGGCACACAAATTCGTGTCAACGAGGCGTACCTGAAGCTTTTCAGGTTGGACGATCCTTTGCATGGGGTGGGCAAATACAACCTCCTGAAAGACGAGACCCTGATCGGTCAGCCGTTTTACAAAGACATTCAGGCCGTGTTTACGGAAGGGAAGGTCGCCACCTTCGCCCTCGACTACAACCTGAGCGAGGGACAGCACCTTCAGGTGCCCGGGCAAACGTCTACGCTGTCGTTGGTGACGACGATTTTTCCCATCAGAGATACCGACGGGAACGTGACGCACGCGGTCGTGAAGCACGAAGACGTAACGCATCAGAAAAAGGCCGAACAAGCCCTGAAAGCCAGCGAGGAGCAGTTGCGACTGATCACCGACGCGCTGCCTGTGCTGATCACGTACGTAGATCGCGACGGACGCTACCGTTTCAACAACCGCGCGTACGAAACCTGGTTCGGCGTTTCGCGTCAGGAGATCCAGGGGAAACACGTGCGGGACGTGATCGGCGAGGCGGCCTATGCCAAAACCCAACCGGCCATGGCCCGGGTGCTGGGCGGAGAAGCGTTTTCGTTCGAAGCCGAGCTGGAATACCGTGCGGCCGGCACGCGCTTTGTGGCCATCGATTTTGTGCCCCATTGGCGCGACCAGGCCGTGCAAGGCTATTATGCGCTGATTACCGACATCACCTCCCAGAAAAAAACCGAAAAAGCCCTGGAAACGGCGCTGGCCGAAACCCGCCGCAACATGGAGGCCCTCAAGCGGGTCAACGCCGAACTCGACAGCTTTGTATACGCCGCTTCGCACGACCTGCGCTCGCCCATCACCAACCTGGAAGGGCTGTTGAGCGCCTTGCAACGCCGCCTGGGCGAACGCCTGCAACCCACCGAGCGCGAGTTGCTGAACATGATGGCCCACTCGCTCGGCAAGCTGTTGCGCACCATCGACGACCTGACGGAAATTGTGCGGGTGGAGCGGGAGAGCGACGAAACGCCCGAGCCGCTCCTCCTGGCCGAGGTGCTCGACGAAGTGAAAGAGGACCTGAGCCCGATGCTGACGGAGCTGAACGGGCATCTGGACGTCGATTTTCAGGTGACGCATCTCCACTACGGGCGGAAGGTACTGCGCAGCGTCTTTTACAACTTGCTGAGCAATGCCCTTAAGTACCGCTCGCCCGAGCGCCCTCCGGTCATTCGGGTGCAAACGTTCAGGCAGGGAAACGACGTTCACATGCTTTTCCGGGACAATGGGCTGGGCATTCGTCAGGATCAGGTCGATAAAATCTTCATGCTTTTCAAGCGGCTGCATACCCACGTAGAAGGGACCGGCGTCGGGTTGTACATGATCAAACGCCTGCTGGAGAACCGCGGCGACCGCATCGAAGTAGAAAGTACCCTGGGCGAAGGCACCACATTCCGGTTAATCTTCCAGCCCCATCCCAACGGTGTGCCCTCGCTTTCCGGACAGGGAGGCGGCCTCGAGTAGCCCGGCCATGCCGGTTGGATGTCAGCACTCGATCGGCTAGAAGACAAGCCGCACTTTCTCCAGAAAATCCGGCCGCTTGTAGACCTGCGTTTTGTAGTACTTGGGCCGGCTGTCGAGGCGGACGTGCAGCCAGATGACGCCCATGCCCGCCGTGTTGAGCCACAGCGTGTGCGAGGCATTGACGGCAGCGTTTACCCGATGTCCGATTCGTTGGAAAAGCGCGTGTTGCTGCGCTTTCGGAGCGTGCCGGACGAAACTCGCCAGAAATTTGTAATGATCGGCATCGGTGCGGGGAGTCGGGGCAATCAGCCGCGCGTTCTTCCCCAGGTTCTCGAAATCAACCACCAGCGCAGAGGTGTCGAAGAACTCGGCAAACGCCTCGGCGTCGGCCGGACGCGTGGCGAGCGACGCACTGCGCAGCAGCACAAACTCGTAGGGCTTGCCGAGGTAGCGCGTCAGCAACCCGGGATGTTCCCAATAGAAAGCTTCGAACGGGGCGTCGGCCAGTAGCTCCAGGTAATAGGCCCGGAACGCTTCTGACGTTTCCCAGTGGTTCAGTACCTCCGCAAAAGTCAGGGGCCGCAGGTCTGCCTGAATCCGGTAACGTCGGGCGTTTTCGTTTTGGCCGATGAGTTGGGTGTGCCACATGGACATAGATAGAAGAGGAGAAAAGTCGCGAAGATCAAACCAAGTGGCTTGCGGTCAAAGCCGCGCCCTGTCGGTCAGGGGCGGGCTTCCTGTTCGTGTGCCGGATGCTTCTGCCAGAGCGACCGCCAGCCCCCACCGAACCGCTGGTGTACCGTGCCTTTGATCAGCGACAGTGCCACGACCAGCGCCCCCACCACCGTATCGTTGAGGATAGCAAGGGTCGACTCGTATCCCAGCACCCAGGGTGCCCACAGCAGCCAGCCCCCCAGCAGTACGTTGGCCCAGCGCAGGTTGCGCGTGGCTTCCCAGGTGGCTGTAAAAGCAAAGGTGGCGATGACCGGCCCGACGATGTGGTTGTTGTCGGCAGCGGCTGACCCGTAGCCGAACAGATCAGGGACGACCATTAGCCAGATGCCCAGAATTGCGTTGATTGCTTGTGCCCACATGGTTGATTAGTTGATTGAAACCACCTCTTTCGTGCCCCAGAACGCTTTCCAGAACGAAGCGCCGGACCGTTTTACCCGCTGCATGTACTGCAAACTCGCCAGCATCTCGTCCAGGGCCGGCCCGATCATCAGCACCGAAATGAACGCCGACGTCAGGCAAAGTGTACACCAGGCGTCGAACAAGACCGGTTGGAGTACCACCAGCATGATGCTGACCACCCCCAGCGGCCCGACCAGCATGCCGAAGATGATGACGATCCACGGCATGGTTTTCCACCGCTTCACGCCGCCAATCACGCCCGCCACGGCGTCCAGCAGGTAACTCAGGGCACCGAGTACGCCGTCAGGAATGGGCAGAAAATCAGAGACCGAAGAGTTGAGAATCTTCCGGCTGTCGTTGCCGAAAAAAGGCTCCCACACCGTGGGAAACACCTCCAGTTGGTAAAGCCCCAGGTAGCCGGCCACGCCCACACCCACCAGCGCCAACCCGACAATCGGCAGGCGCTGTGGCCACGAAGCGGGGTTATAGTCCCAACCCGGGGGAATGGCATCGTCGTGTTGTGTCAAGGTTCTGCAAGGTTTAAAAAGTGGAAGTTGCTTATTCCAACGGGCGGAGTGGGGGTTGGGTTAACTCGTGGGGAAGTGTCTCGTAAACAAAGGGAGGGCACCCTGCCCTCGCCCTGAAGTCCATAGGCCATTTTTTGGAGCCGACTTTTTGAGACTTTTCCTTAAACCTAAATTTTATTCGTATGCCTACTCATGTCTCCACAGAAGCTACGCGAAACGGACCCGGCGCCCGCGACGACGCCAAAGACGTCATTCTGGTATCGGGAAGTAGCGGCCTGATCGGTTCGGCCCTGATTGAGCGCCTGGCGAAGCGGTTTCGGATGATCGGGCTGGATCGCGCCGGCAATCCCTTTCCGCCCAAAGAAGCCGAATGCGTCTGCATCGACTTGACGTCGGAAGAGAGCATCCGGCGAGCGATGGAACGCGTGCGCTACGGGTACGGGGATCGAATCGCCTCGGTGGTGCACCTGGCTGCATACTACGATTTTGCCGGTGGGCCCAGTCCGCTGTACGAGGACGTGACGGTCAAAGGCACCGAGAAATTTTTGCGGGTGTTGCAGGACTTCGACGTCGAACAGTTTATTTTTTCCAGTACCAACCTGGTCTACGCCCCGACCGAGCCGGGGACTCCCCTCAGCGAAGAGGCCCCGCTCGGCCCGACGTGGGCGTATCCGCAATCCAAAGTAAAGACCGAAAAAATCATCCATGCCCAGCGCGGCGACATTCCGACCGTTGTGCTGCGCATCGCGGGCATTTACAGCGACGAAGGCGACTCCATCCCCCTGACGCACCAGATGCAGCGGATCTACGAAAAGACGCTGACCAGCCATTTTTATTCGGGCGATGTTTCGCACGGCAATGCCTTTTTGCATCTGGACGACCTGATCGACGCCCTGGTGCGGGCCATCGACCGGCGGCACGAACTGCCGGAAGAAGTGACCCTCAACATCAGCGAAGCGGAAACGATGAGCTACAGCGAAATCCAGAATGCCATCGGGGAAGCGCTGTACGGGACAGCGTGGCGGACCATCGAACTGCCCGCGCTGCTGGCGAAAGCCGGTGCGTGGGCGCAAGATCTGGTGAGCGATCCGTTCATTAAACCCTGGATGATCGACCGGGCGGACGACCACTACGAGATGGACATTCGTCGGGCGAAAGCAGTGCTGGGCTGGGAACCGAAGCATGCCCTGCGTACCACTCTCCCAACCATAGTCGCCGACCTGAAGGCCGATCCTGAGGCCTGGTACGAGAAAAATCACCTGCACGAGGCGGCCTCTTCCGAGTAATCAGCGGATGGGCAATCCCAGCAGGAATTGCACAACGGGTTGGCGTGTGCGCTGTCCGTTGGGCAGTGGATCGAATCCCCAGCCTACGTCAATGCCCAGCCAGCCAAACGTCGTGGTGTGGACACGCAGCCCTAGCCCGGCGGCGCGGTAGAGCGAAAAAGGCTGGTACGGTTGCGAGGGGAGCCACGTGTTGCCCGCCTCGGCGAAGCCCAGAAGGTAGGCCGTCGCGGCGGAGCGTTGCAGGAGTAGATGGCGCAGTTCGAGCGAGAACTTCTGGTAGAGCGTGCCGCCAAGCAGGTGGCCTGCCTCGTCGGTAGGCGTCAGGGTAAGGTCGTCGTAGCCCCGCAACGCAACCAGGTCGCTGCCCAGCAGCGTATTGGGGCCGGCCAGTCCGCGCCCTCCCAGGTAAAACCGTTCGAACGGACCCAGCGTGGCGTGGCGTGTATAGGTGCCCAAGTAACCGACGTGCGCCCGCGTTTCCAATACCCACGCTTTGCCCAGCGGCCAGTAGGCCCGCGCGTCGGCCATCCATTTGTGGTACTCGATCCAGTGCAGCGGGTCGCGTTGCCCCAACAGCGAATAGGGCGGCGTCAGGGTCAGGGCGAGCGCCAGTTGCGAGCCCTTATGCGGGTAGATCGGGTCGTCGATGTGGTTCCGCACCAGCGCAGTCCGCAGGGAAACGCTGTGGGCCGCACCGGTCGAAAAGCCCAGGTCGTATTCAAAATTGCGGAGCCCGTACCGGTTGTAGGTTGCCGCAAGGTTCAGCGAGGTGTACGCATCGAGCCGTGGCAGCGGGCGACTCCAGCTCGTTGCGATGCTGGTCAGCGTCAGTCGTCCGTCTGTGTTGGTGTCCGGTGCCGAAATCACCAGCGGATTGGTCCCGTTCAGGACCGAATGGCTCAGTGTGAGTTGCAGTGCATTGGCGCGCCGCCCGCCCAGCCAGGGTTCCACAAACGAAAGCGAGTAGTTCTGATACGGGCGTCCGTTGGTTTGCAGCCGCAGCAGCAACTGCTGCCCATCGCCCGCCGGAACGGGATGCCACTGGCGCGGCCGAAACAGGTTGTGTAACGAGAAATTGTAAAGGTTCAGGCCCAGCGATCCGACCGGCCCCACCCCCGCGACCCAGGTCCCCGCCAGTTCGTACCGATCCTTCGGCGATTCCGCCACCCGCAGCTCGACGCCCATGGTATCCTGCGTTGCGTTGGGCAACAGCCGCACGCCCAGTTGGGTCGGGTCCAGAAAGCTCAGTTGCGACAGGGCCAGCTGCGCGCGTACCAAGGCCTGCCGGCTGAACAGCGTGCCCGGCAGCGGTGGCAACTCACGCCGGATCACGTGGTCGTGGGTCCGTTCGTTCCCGACGATCTGAACGGTACCAAAATGCGCTTGTTTTCCTTCGTGCAGCGCTACGCGCACAGTGGCGGTACGGTCGGAGGTAGGCACGACCCACCACGAAGCTTCTGCCGCAGGATAGCCCCGATCCAGGTAAAGCGCTGCCAGTGGTGCATCGGGTGTTTGCAGCTGCAACGCCGCTTCCAGACGGGGCAGGTCCAGCACGTCGCCCGGTCGGAGCGGCATCGCCTGCGTCAGTATAGAGTCGTTGTATAACGCGTTGCCCGACCACACCAGACTATCCAAGCGGTACGGCGCGCCTTCCTGCACGGCGATCTGCCACGTGGTCGTTCCCCGTTCGCCGACCAGCAATGTGTCGGTCAGGTGCGCATCGAGGTAGCCCCGGCTCTGGTAAAATTCCTGCAGGTGACGCAAGGCAGTTTGTCGCTCGTCCGGGGTGTAGCGTTGCCGGTGAAACGGACGAAAGCGAAGCGGCCGGAGGTGCTGGCGCAAGGTGGCGGGCAGGAAAGCGGCACTCCCGGTAAACCTGACTTCTTGCAACTTCAGGCGCGGCCCCGGCGTTACCTTCACCTGCAGGCGCACCGTCCGCGACACGACCGAATCGGGCCGGAGGGCGGTTTCGACCTGGGCCTGGTGGTATCCTTTCTCCCGAAGTTGCTGCAACACGTATCGGCGGACGCGTCCGCGCACGGCATCGGTCAGCAACTGGCCTTTGTGCAGCGCCAGCGCTTTTTCCAACGTGCGGGCCTGCCGGAGAGAAATGCCCTGCCAGTCGAGTCCGCCGAAGCGCGGGTATTCGTCTATGCGGAACACCACCTGCACCCGGTCGTCGTGCGAAGGAATTACTTGCACTTCCAGATCGCTCCACACGCCCTGTTGCCAGAGGCGGTGCAACGCTTCCTGCAGTTGCGGGCCGGGCAGTTGCAGTGTATCGCCCGCCGCCAGTCCGCTTAGCTGTTCCAGCGCCGCCGGTTGTGTCTGTTGCGTGCCGATCACGTGAACCTCTTCCACTACGAACCGTCCCGCCAGCGAATCGGCGGATTGCGCCAGCCCCGAAGTGGTGAGAAAGCAAAGAACCAGAAAGGCAAAACCAAAAATGTGCATGTAGCCGTGCGTGAGGATCTACCTGTAGGTCGCAAGACAGCGACGCAGTGCGGCTTTCGGATGGAAAAACTCGGGTCAACGGTCGAATCGGAGGGAGGAGCGGTCGATGAGGAAAGAGATTATCCCGTCCGTCCGTTTTTTAAATCAAGGTTGCTCATGCAAAAGTGGTACGTGTCACCGAACGAACGTCGCTAATCGATACCCAGATCATAAGTAAAGCGGGAAGAGGGTTTGATCTCTTCAATATCCACGCCTGTTCGTTCGTATGTGATGCCTACAATGACCCGCTCTACTTCGTAACGACTGGCGGGATGAGGAAGGGAAATCAACTTTTCGTAGTTCAGCGCCCCTATAAAATGGATCAGGTCTGCAAGCGTATGCTGGAGTAAGGCTTTGCTTCCCTGTGGGTGATGGAAAGGGCTCCGATTTTTGAGTGACGCATCGCTGAGATCGGCTTTGGGTAAAGGAGGAAATTTCCATCCCATCCGGCGGGCCATTTCTTTCCACTGCGCTTTACAATGTTCGTGGGGCAACAGGGAATGAAGCGATGCTTCCAAGAAAAAGCCTTCGTTGGGAACAGAGAAGTTAGTGGAAAAGTAAGCGCGTAGAAGATCTGCTGTGAAATACAGGTTGATTTGGGCTGAAGTGTGACGTAACGCATAACGACCTCTGTCGCCTTCTCTACCGTCGTGAGGGTTGCGGCTTCTTGATCGGGAATGGCGATCTGAAAGGCTTTTTTCCAGCTAAATACGAGTTCAACGCTATCGAGGCCCATCGCTTTACAAGTTTAAAATAGGAAGGTACCGCATCATGGTGGGAATTGCGCCAAATCCATGAAACTCCTTACATTTGTTTGCCGTGCCTGGCCACTGATAACAAAATCCAGGTCCGCGAGTTACCTTTCTGAACTTCCCAAATCCTCCTGTCCACGTTAATCCGTACGTACCTTATGAAATACCTGATGCTGAGTGCGCTGCTAGGTCTGTTGATGTCCTGTGCGCAAACCAAAACGCGTCCCGAAGGCGTAGAAACACCTGCCACGACCGTCTCCGAATCAAACACTGAAGCCATGCCGGGAAAAAAATCTTTCTACGACTTTACGATGACCTCGCTCGAAGGCAAGGAAATCAACTTTTCGCAGTACAAAGGCAAAAAAGTGCTGGTGGTCAACACCGCGTCCAAATGTGGCTTCACGCCGCAGTATGCCGAGTTGGAAAAGCTGAACAAGATGTACGGCAACAAGGTGGTGATCCTGGGCTTTCCGGCCAACAACTTTGGTGGACAAGAGCCCGGCAGCAACGAAGAGATCGCCGAATTCTGCGAGAAAAACTACGGGGTCGATTTCCAGATGTTCGAGAAGTCGTCGGTGAAAGGCGACGACAAAAATCCGCTTTACCAGTGGTTGACCGACAAGGCACAAAACGGTTGGAACGACCAGGAGCCAACTTGGAATTTCTGCAAATACCTGATCGACGAACAGGGCAACCTCATCAAGTTCTTCCCGTCGAAGGTGGAGCCGATGAGCGAAGAGCTGCTCGACGCGGTGCAGAGCTAACCGAACAACAGCCAGAGCGTACAGAGGCTTCGGACCATTCCGGAGCCTTTTTTATGGGCGAGGATCTTCCCAGATCAACGCTTCATCCGTACGCGTTTCGAAGAAATCGGCACATTGGCCGTCGCCTTTGCCGGTAAAGCCGCCGTCGGGCGCGCAAAGAGGAGTACAGTTTTCGTCGAGCAACACGCTGGGAATGTCGCAGCAGCGTTGCGGAATGAAATACACCGTCTGGCCCCGGTACGTATAACGGTATACCTTGGCCGGCGGATTCCACACGTCTTCCCGAAGGATTTCCTGGATTTTCGCCTGCACGCAGGCGGGCGTTCCGCGCTCCAGTTTCTCGGCCGCGCAGCCGCCGAAAAGGAGTAGGAACACGACAGCGTATACACAGCAACACTTCATAGCAGGTACATTTTGTGAACAAAGACGCAAACGGATGCCAAAAGGCAGCGAGCGGGCTAAAAATAAAAACCGCCCCGGCAGATTAGCCAGAGCGGTCGGTTTTACAGGATCGGCGGGTAAAGAAAAGGAAGCTGTTCAGGCGACACCCGTTCTTTAGTACCGCGCGGGTTGAAAAGGCTGGTAGAAAGAGAAACTGGTTGAAAGACAACGCAAAGATGAACGAGGCGGGCCGGTGCCGCTTGTAAAAAGCCGACGACTTGAAGAATGGGCGGATGAGTGGAGCAGTGATTGAGTGAGGGCAGGGACTGCCCAGCGGGTGAATGGCATCTGCGGTTGGGTGCGCTCCGTGCTTGTGTTGCGCAAAAGCCATCAACTCACCGCCCCACAATCCACGGACCCAACAACCCGCTAACGCACCAATCCCAATTTCAGGGTAGTTTTGTGCATGGAACCTTCTGTTTCTCCTTCGCCGTCGTGGCGGGCCTGGCTGGAGGCGGCCCGGCCGCGTACCCTGCCGCTGGCGCTGGCGTCTATTTTGCTGGGGAGTTTCCTGGCGGCCGCCCGGGCGCAATTCAACGGTCTGATTTTCGGGCTGGCGGTACTGACGACCGTCTTTTTGCAGATTCTGTCTAACCTGGCGAACGACTGGGGGGATTCGATCCACGGGGCCGACAGTCTTCACCGCGAAGGCCCTCAGCGGGCGGTGCAGACGGGGCATATCTCGTCGCGGGCGATGCGCAACGCGGTGATTCTCTTCTCCGTCCTTTCGTTTGCCTCGGGCATTACGCTGCTGCTGTTCGGCATCGACCTGGGCGATATCCGTGTGTTCTGGGGCTTTCTGGCGCTGGGCCTCGTGGCGATTGCCGCTGCCATTGCCTACACGTCGGGGCCACGGCCCTATGGCTATGCCGGGCTGGGCGATATCTCCGTGCTGATTTTCTTTGGCTGGGTCGGCGTGCTGGGTACCTACTACCTGCATGCACAGCACATCGAATGGGCCGACCTGCTGCCTGCCTCGGCGTGCGGGCTGTTTGCCGCTGCGGTGCTGAACGTCAACAACATTCGCGACATTCATTCCGACCGGTTGGCGGGTAAGTTTTCCATTCCGGTACGGCTGGGGCCCCGGCGCGCGCGCGTGTATCATTGGGCACTGTTGGGTGGGGGAATGGTCTGCGCCGTGGTGTACGTCCTGCAGCAACCGGGCGGCCCGTGGCAGTGGCTGTTTCTGCTCTCGTTTCCGCTCCTTGTCCGCAATGGCGTGGCGGTCTGGCAACGGCAACGCGCCGCCGAACTGGACCCCCTCCTGAAACAAATGGCCCTCTCTACGTTGCTGTTCGTCGTGACCTTCGGGCTGGGACAACTGTTGGCCGCCTGACACAAAAAATTTTCTCAGTGGTATTGCCTGATTTGCATGAATAGACCGATCGGTCTATTTTGCGGTAAGTCGCAATCGCCATGTCTACCAAATCGGAACGGACCCGCCAGTTCATCATTGAAAAAGCTGCTCCTTTGTTCAACACGAAGGGCTATTACGGCACGTCGATGGGCGACATTCTGGCGGCGACCGGCCTGGCCAAGGGGGGCGTCTACGGTAATTTCGCCAGCAAAGAAGACATTGCGCTGGAAGCGTTCGAGTTTGCGTTTCAGACCGTGATCGAGGCCTTGAACGTCCGTATTCGCGCGGAACACCACGCCCTCGACAAGTTGAAGGCCATCCTCGATTATTACAGTGCCTATCACGACACGCCTTCGGTGCAGGGCGGTTGCCCATTGCTAAATACCGGTTGTGATAGCGACGACAGCGATTTGCCCCGCCTGCGGGCACGGGTCAAACAAGCCACACAACAGATGCTTCGCGCGTTGGTACACATCATCGAGAAAGGGAAAGAGTACGGGCAGGTTCGGTCGGAAGTCGATGCCGAGGTGATGGCCGACCTGGTGTTCAGTCAGATCGAAGGTGGGCTGGTGCTGGCCAAACTGACGGGCGACGGCGTGCGCCTCCAACGGGTGCTATCGTACACTTACCAGATGTTGCTGCGCGAATTGCCGCACTAAATTTTTTTGCCTATTTACAGACCGATCGGTCTTTTATATGACACCTTAACCGCTTTATAACCATGATCCTCGAACCCAAAACACCAGTATCCATCCGCTTTCAGGACTGCGATCCCTTCGGGCACTTGAACAACGCCCGCTATCTCGACTACTTCATCAACGTACGCGAAGATCACCTCAAGCAGCACTACCAGATCAGCCTGCTGGAGTTTATGCAGCAGGGCGTGGGGTGGGTAATTCACCAGCACGAACTGCTTTACCTGAAACCGGCGAACGTGTACGAAAATGTGCAGGTGCGCTCGTCGCTGATCGACTTCAACGACCACTCACTCTGGGTCGAAGGCTCCATGTGGGACGAAGAAGAAAAGCACCTGAAGGCGTTGCTCTGGACCCGCTACATTCACGTCAACCTCAAAACTGGCCAGAAAGAACACCACCTGCCCGAAATGCTGGAGCGATTTGCGAAGATGCGCAACGAAACCATCGGTCGTGACGCGGGCATTAAGGGACGTCTGGCGCAACTGGTGCCCCGCATTCCGGCCTGATCAGGATGATGAATAGGGGAGCGGTTCAAGAAACTTGGGCTGTGTGTCGTTAGCGCAAGCCAAATGGGAATAAACGTTGACCCTAAGGCTGGGCGAATGTAATACGTCGTGCTTTTCGGGAGATCGTGTAAGATGGCGACAAACACCGTCGACAGCGTTAGCTTAGAGCATAGCATAAGCCGTTAGCGTACTGACGCCCATCTTGCTACAGGGGGCGCCTCACCGGGACTGGTTCTACCCTCTTTAGCACAAACTCACCTAAAATCTCTCCGGTAATTTGCCGTTGAGCTACTGCCCGCGCGCTGTTTATCAACGAAGAAGCAAGCTATACTCTGAAATAATTTGAGTCAACCTCTAGCGTAAAAGTCGCATAATAAATTAAGAAAATTTTTATAGCTGGTAACGCGAACAATACCATTGTTTTTTAGGCAGACTAAACGGGCTGAAGGGTAGCCCTACGGGTGCATAGTTCTGGCGGGGATTAGGGAGTGCGCGCGAGCTTAACGAGGTGAATAACAGCAACTAATGAACCCATCTCGAAAGTTGGAAGCTCTAAGGAAGCCTCGATTTCGACGATTTCTGATGAAGTTTTGTTGACACTGCAAGAACATTACATCTGAATCCACAGTTTTTGCGGGCATATAGTGCTTAGAATGCTATTGTGGCCATTGAGGGGAGTTAGTAAGCCTGATAAATAGCCGGAAATATTTCATGGCTTGAATATCAGGCCTTTCGCACTTTTCAAGGTACCGACGTTTTGTACCTTCGTTTCGCAATTCTCCAAAAAAACTAAAATTTTATGATTGCCGTTAACAAAGCCATTTATGCCGATCCATTTGCTGAGATCACTTACGATGATGCAAACAAAGTCTTGGTTGCCAAATGGATGGGGTTTCTAAAGATTGATAGCACTCAAAAGGGCTGCATCTCAATGGTTGACTTTGTCAAGAGAAACAAAGTTACGAAGCATTTGAGTGACCAAAGCACCCTTAAGGTTCTCTCCAAAGACGTACAAACTTATTTGGTAACAGAAGCTTTCCCGGCTTTAGACAGAGCAGGTTTAAGAAAACTGGCGGTACTGGTGTCAGAAGACATCTTTGCAAAAGCCTCTGTAGAGAATGTGAACACCAACGCGACCAAAATGGGAAACATCTCTATCAGAACATTTGGCACACGTAAAGAATGTATTGCTTGGCTGAACGAGTAGCGGGTTGCATAGTGGGGGTAGCATCGTAAGTGAGCTTTGCCTGTATCGCTTGAGCGTAGCCTAGTTAGCTGGTTAACAGGTTCTTTCAAGCGCTTCGATGCTGCTACCCCTGTGGCCATCCCACGATGGCTACCCTCTCGCACCGACCTCTCCAGTTTTACCATTTTACATTCGTGCTACTTCAGAAATAACTATTCTCTATCATGTCGGCTACTCCCTCTGCCCAACTAAATCCTTTTCCAATTATCCAGGTAGGCTTGAGTTTCTGGTCTTCCAAGACTTTGCTGGCTGCCACTAAGCTAGGCTTGTTTACGCACCTGAGTGAAAAGCCTCTTACAGCGGAGCAGATCAAACAGAAGCTTGGTCTGAATCAAAAGGGGCTTTACGTACGTGACTTTTTAGATGCGCTTTACTCCATGGGATTCTTAGAAAGAACCGGGAGCGGCGAAAGCGTTTTGTACCAAAATACACCGGATACGGCAGCGTTTCTGGATAAAAATCAGCCTGCCTATCTGGGTGGATTTTTGGAAATGGCGAACGACCGTGAGTACAAGTTCTGGGGCGATCTGGAAGAAGGATTAAAAACGGGCAATCCTCAGAACGAAATTAAGTATACCGGTAAAGAGTCTTTTGAGGCGATTTACGATAATCCGATCTCACTGGCACAATTTACAGAGGCCATGTCTGGTATACAGAAGCTGAGTTTTATGGCATTTGCCAACAGCTTTGACTTTTCAGGCTATAAAACCCTGGTAGACGCCGGTGGTTCTGCGGGGCTTCTTTCAGCGTTGGTAGCTCAACAGCATCCGCACATGCACTGCACTACTTTTGACCTGCCTCAATTAGAGCCCTTTGCAAAAGCAACCGCTGAAACCTATGGCGTAGCCGACAGGGTAACGGTATTGAACGGAGATTTTTTCAATGAACCCTTTCCAACCGCCGATGTGGTCACGATGGGCAACATTTTACACAGCTTTGATCTGGAAAAGAAGAAAATGTTGCTTCAAAAAGCCTATGAGGCACTTCCTGCCAACGGTTGCCTGGTCATCATAGAAATGATCTTGGATAACGAACGCAGAGAAAATACCTTCGGGCTGCTGATGTCACTCAACATGCTGATCGAGTCTGATGGTGGGTTTAACTATACTCAAAATGAGTTTCGGCAGTGGGTTTCGGAAGCCGGCTTTACCTCAGTAAAGTTTATTCCTTTAGGCGGACCTGTGAGCGCTGCGGTAGCTTACAAATAACGACTCGTCTCTTGAGTAGACGCCTCGTGCTAATACATGCTTTGGTATTCGTGAGTTACATTAATTAGGCTGTTGTCTAATTAATGTTAAATACCCTTGTCAAATTCTGAACGCCAATCCCTGAATTTTATTTTTTTATGAGAATCTCTACACGTGGTCTTCACGAAATTCCTTCGCTGGAAAAACAAAAAAGTGAAGATCTCTATATTGGTAGCTTAGATCCGTTGCAGTCAGACGATCGCCTTACACGTGTGCCAGCTTTCAACAAAGAAAGGGACGTCATGGCACTGGTGATGACCCTGCAGGACATGCTACCCGCTGTACAGGAAGTGACCACGTTTGATTATCCTCAAGCGTGTGCGGCCATGCGAGACATCGGCATTTTGCTGGGCTCGATAAAACGTCATGGTGTAGAACCTGTGCATGTTGTCCCGTCACTCGAAGACAGGCTGAACCTATTGGGTGAGGTGACCAACCTTCCGCCTCGCGATACCTTGATCCATTACGTGCGCTGGAATCCTGAAGGATCACGGCTACGGACGTACACAGGTACGGAAGATGAGCACCAGCTCATAAAAAGTGTTCAGGTAGCTTTTCATCCTTTGTATGAAGCTATTTTGTCGTTACACGACCTCTATCATGTATCATTGGACTCTTCGGAGTTCAGCACTCTGTGCGATCAAGTGATTTCTCAGTTTGAGGGCATGGTACATGGCGTAGTTAACGCGAAGCGGAACGTAAGCCCGCAGTATTTTGCAGAAGAATTACGATTTTATTTTGATCCCATTCAACTGAACGGTCGCGAATACCTCGGGCCCGGCGCAGTAGAAATGCCGGTTTTTCTATTCGATCACATTCTTTGGAGTTGTGATGTGGAGGATGAAACGTATACGGCCTTCAAAAAGGCTTACGTGCCTTACAATCAGGCAATGGTACGAGATCTGTACGCGGCCTACGAACAGCGCCCAAGCCTGGTTAGCAAAGCAGTGCAGGAGTTGAGCAACGGGGATGATTTCTGTGAGACCCGTTTGGAGAGTGCAAAGTCTTTGGTGAGGCTGTTCAACCTGTTGAAAAGTTTTCGCGCACCTCATAAAAAGCTTGCCGATAAAGCCTACGAGCATGCAGCCAAAGACAATTACCGTGAGAAAGGAAGTGGCGGATACGAACCAGGCGTGCTGCACTACATTCTTCAGCTTAACCTGAATGCTTTGCAAAATCTCAAAGCGCGTATTCAGGTCTACGAAAGAAAATAAAGACGGGCAGTACCTACATCAAGAGCATACCAACCAAAAAGGGGAACGTAATCGTATCCCCTTTTTCTTTGATAAGGAATGGGTTGTGTTAGTTACTGTTTGTAAAACGGAATCTGTGCCAGGGTGTAGGGACGTTGCCGCGCAAGGGAAATGGTCAGCAGATGCGGTCCCGACGCCAGTTGCCGTACGTCGAGCCACGTCAGTACCCCCTTCTGGTCGGTAATGGGGTGCGTCTGGAAAAACCAGCGTACGGACGTGTGCAGCGAATCGTCGATCGTGATGCGGTAGTAGTCGCGCAGGCAGGCCAGCGTCAGGGAATCCGCTTGCGGGGCGGAAGCGTCGTCCGGAAGGTGACAGTACGTTTGCAGCGAATCTTCGTACGTCGCGTGTTGCACGACAAACAGACGGATGGGCTCGTTGCGGATGATGTCGGACTGAATGTGCGCCCGTTGGGAGAACTCTTGCGCCAGGTCGGCATAGTACCCGGCGTAGGCCGTCGTCCCGCTCCGGTCGTAGTAATAGTCGAGCCCGCTCATCCACGTGCGTGAATACACCGAAAAAAATTGTAAAACGATCATGGCGATGGACAGACAGGCGTACACCCCAATGGCCGTGACGATTTTCCAGCGGCGAATGTTGGTGATCAGGACGTAGTAAATGTCGCGGTAGAACGAGGCGAGGGTAAACCAGTTGAAAAATCGGTAGATCGGATAATAGACCGGCGCGAGCCAGCGGAGCCTTTTGATTGCCCCGAGGCTCAGAAAGTCGAACAGGTACACCAAGCCCATCACCGACAGCGTATATGCGTACAGCCGCACGAACCACGGAAGCTGGAAATTCCCCGTGAAATAAATGTAGAGGCCGATCAGCAAGGTGCCCAGCGTCAGAAAGAACAGCAGCAGGCCGAGCATGCACATAAAGAAGAGAAAGGCAATCGCAAAAATGACGCTACAGTATTTTTCGAGGACCAGAATGCGATCAGAAGGGGACACGAGTCCTTCGACCGTGCGTTGAAAGCGAGCCTGGTACCGCAGCCGTTCGGGACGGATACCCTTCGGAAACGTGTAACTCAGGCCCACCAGCCCGATCCAGATCCCACGCAGCAGCAGGTGCAACACAAAGCCCGTGATCAGCCAGTAGACCGCCGAATTGATCAGGAACATGGCCGTGTCGATGTCGCCGATCTCGAAGAATTCCCGCTTGAACCAGAGCCGTCCGCGTTCTGTGGCGGCAGGTACCTGAAATAAAGAAAACAGAATCAGGCTGGACAAGAGGATTTCGGCCTGCCAGCTTTCGTTCTGCAATTTTTCCAGCCACTCGGGCCGGGACGGCGGGGACGTGTTGGGCATAAGCACTACGTTTTCAGCAAAGTATTGACTTCGACGCCTTCGAGGAGGGTTTTGTGTACGGGGCAGCGGTTGGCGATCTCCAGCAGGCGGTTGCGTTGCGCGTCGGTCAGCTCACCTTTCAGTTCCAGTTGCCGGTCGATGCGGTCGACCTTGCAGGGCGCATCTTCCACCTTGTTGCAGTCTTCGGCGTGAGCTTTGTCGTGTTGCAAGTGCACTACCACGGCTTGCAGCGGCCAGCCTTTGCGGTCGGCGTACATGCGCAGCGTCATGCCCGTGCAGGCCCCCAGCGCGGCGGTCAGCAAATGGTAGGGCGTGGGGCCGAAGTCGTGTCCGCCGATGTCCTGTGGCTCGTCCGCTATAAAATGGTGACGTCCGGCTTTGACAAAACTGGTAAAGCTTCCCGGCTCGGTGCGCACGGCCACCTCTTTGTCCGAATCGACCTGCGCCGGGGGCGGTACCGGTACGTAGCGCGTCGACCAGGTGGCAATGAGGTCACCGGCATAACAGGCATCGGCTTCGTTGGACAACAGGTGGTCGGCTCCGTCGAGCGATACGTAGCTTTTTGGGTGGCGGGCGTACTGGTAGAGTTTGGCGGCGTTTTCGACCGATACGATCCGGTCCTGTGGCGAGTGCAGAATCAGCAATGCGCGTTGGAGTTGATGCACCACCTGCTCACTCTTGTTGGCCTCCAGGTCGTCCAGAAATTCCTTGCTGATCACGAACGATTCCCCACCAATGGCCACTTCGGCCTTGCCTTCGGCTTCGATCTGGGCCCGCTCGCTTTTGACCAGCCGACTGACGTGGACCGGCTCGGCGGGCGTTCCGATGGTGACGACGGCTTTTACGCTGTCCAGCTCCCGGGCGGCAAACAGCACGGCCGCTCCGCCCAGCGAGTGCCCGATCAGGAGCGACGGCGGCTGGTGATTTTTGGCCAGCCAGCGGGCAGCACAGACCAGATCGTCCACGTTCGACGAGAAATTGGTATCAGCAAACTCCCCTTCGCTTTCGCCCAGTCCCGTAAAATCGAACCGCAACACGGCGATTCCTTTGCCCGTCAGCGACCGGCTGATGTGGCGGACCGAATGGTAATTCTTGTTGCAGGTAAAACAGTGCGCAAACAGCGCGTAGGCGTACGGATGCTTGTCGACAGGCAACTCCAGCCGGGCCGATAACTGGTGTCCGTCAGGATTCGGAAATTTGATGCGGAGGGTTCTCATAAGGGAAAGTAGGGGCGATGCTGTTGACTATCAGCGCGCGAGTGATTAGGTTACAGCCCTGCGGGCAACACACTTGATACGGTAAAATAAGCAAGCAGCGGGAAGGAAGCGCGATTTTACGGAGGAAATGTCGCACGCCGACCGTGCGGAAGTTGCCTGTCTTTCAAATCAACCTAACCACTTATGAAAATCGGAATTCTGGCCCCCATTGCCTGGCGTACTCCCCCCGAACACTACGGCGGCTGGGAGTTGGTCGCCCACCACCTGACCGAAGGGCTGGTCGCGCGTGGCCACGACGTCACGCTGTTTGCCACCTCGGACAGCCTTACCAAAGCCCGTCTGGAATCGGTCTGCCCGCATCCACTTAATCAGCCGGGCCACGCCCTCGACAGTCGGGTGTACGAAACGCTGCACATCGCCCATGCGTTCGAGCGGGCCAAAAAGCTGAAACTCGACGTGTTGCATAACCACGCGGGCTGCTTCGGGACGCCGTTCGCGCACCTGATTTCCGTACCCACCGTCACCACCCTCCACGGCTCGGCCGCAGAGGCGGGCAGCCGCACCCTCTACGAGCACTACCGCGACCTGAACTACGTCTCCATCTCCGATTCAGAACGAAAACTGGCTCCTGACCTCAGTTACGTAGCCACGGTCTACAACGGGGTCAAGGTTGCCTCTTTTGAGTTTCAGGAGTCTCCTGGCGACTACCTGATCGTGATCGGGCGCATGTCGCCGGACAAGGGCATTCACCTGGCGATCCAGGTCGCCCAACAGGCCGGTCTGCCGCTGGTGCTGGCGGGCATCGTCCCGTCGGAAAACGAGTCGTATTTCCGCACGCAGATCGAGCCGCATCTGAACGACCAGATTCGCTTCATCGGGCCGGTGAACCACCGTGAAAAAAGTCGCTGGCTGGCCGGGGCCAAAGCTTCGCTGCACCTCGTCACCTACGAAGAAGCTTTCGGCCTGACGATGGCCGAGTCGATGGCCTGCGGCACGCCCGTCGTCGCCATCCGTCGCGGCAGCGTCCCTGAGCTCATCGAACACCGGCGTACGGGCTTCATCGTCAACCCTGCCTCCGACGACGAAATGGTGGCTGATGCCGTAGCATTTCTGTCGCACGTCGCCGACCTGGACCGTCGTTACATCCGCGAACACACCGAAAAACGCTTCGGTGTTGAGCGCATGGTAAAGGGCTACGAAGCGGTCTACAAACAGCTCCTCGCGCCCCGGCAAACGTTCCCGCTCCGCGCCGAACCCACCTGAGTGAGCGTGTTTCGGGCAATTGGCTAAGTGGGAAGCACACCAGCGGTTACGCTCCTTACAAACGGAAGAATAGGCCCGTCTGGAGGTCGTGCGAAAACATCTTTTCGGGGAAAAGGGGCATCTTAGCAGAAGACGTAAAGTCGATGTCGTAGTTGACGGACCAATATACCCTGCTGCTGAGTTGCGCCTGAAGGCCGCCCATCACTGCAACCGTCTGGTAAAAAGGCGAATAGAAGTTCACACCGGCCGCAGCTTTGGGTCGAATGCGCGATTTCGGGTAGATGTACTCCAGCTGGAAGGGAATTTTATAGTAGGACAGCGTACTGCTTTCGCGTTGCAGACGGGCGTGCAAAAGCCCGGTGCGGAAGTATAGTTTCTCGTTAGAGCGTGGCATCCAAACGTGTAACAATACACCCAGTTCCAGGTAGTTTTTGTCCTGGATGCGCACGACGGGTCGCTGGTAATGCACCAGCCCGACCACCACTTCCGGATTGGCTTTGAGGAACGGCACCCGCTTTTCATAAACCAAGCACTGTTCGCCGTTGCAGACCGTGGCATGATAGCGCTTGGCCAGCTTGATCAGACTGGCATGGTCGGGCTTCTGGATGGCCTCAACGTTGGCTTGCAGCGAAGGTGCGTCCTGTGTGTAAAGCTTCAGAAGGTTGATGTGCCAGGACGAGTGGGTATAGTAATTTTTTCCATCGCGTTGTATGATCGCCTCTTGGTAGCGCATTTCGGTTAGTACCGTATCCTTGCCCAAGAAGTAACGGTCATGGTCAGACTGGTCGCGCATGTAGTACACGCTCAGTTCGCCGTTCACTAAGTACTCCAGAAACTTGTTTTTCCCTTCGACCACTTTGGTGATGTAGTATTTACCGTCTGTGAACCGATAGGCCCGAATGTCGTCCGGTGCATACACTTTTTCGGCCGCGCCTTCGGAAGTCCGAAACCGACAGACCGTGCTCATGAGGGCATCGCCCCGGTAATCGATCTCTCCGGAAAGGGTGTCCCCGGTATAACTGAGCACGTACCCAGGCCTGAAGTCGACTTGTGCCTGCAAGGCAGTGGTGGCAAAAAATGTCCCAATGGCGACCAGCGTTTTCCAGCGCATTGCTATACGTTGTTTGGTTAACAGGTTAAAAAGCGCAATTGCTCGTGAAGATAGGAGGTAGGCCTGGCACGAAAGGTACGATCCCGATGCTTTGCAAGCCGGTGTATTAAATTGTAGAGGAAGCGCTGGTCGCGCTAAACCGACAGCGTGGTAGACCTTCTGCTACACCGGCCACTGTTCCAGGCGGTAGGCGCTGTCCCAGAAGAGCCACTCCAGCCGGGACGAGTAGAGAAACGCCTCCTGCATCTGGTGTCGGGTTTCGGGAGAGGCCACCTGCGCTACGGCATCCGTGAGCTGAATTGCCTCGTCGACGATCGCGCTGAATTCCTCCCCGGCGTAGGTATCGATCCACGCCTGGTACGGATTGTCGGGCTGGTGCTGTTGCCAGATGAAGTTGCCTACCTCACGGTAAATCCAGAAACAGGGCAGCAGCGCGGCGACGCCCACCGCAAACGACTGTTGCCAGCACGTGGCCGTCAGGTAATTGGTGTAGGCAAAACAGGCCGGCGATTTAACGACCCCTTCCTCCGAAATGCCGAAGGTCTGGAAGTAACTTCCGTGCAGCGCCTTTTCGACCACAATGGCCCCTTCGGCGAAACGCAAATAGCGATGCACCCACGCGGTCGGTTCGGCTTTGGCGGCCATCACGGCCAGCGCACGGGCAAAGTCGGCGAGGTAGAGCGCATCCTGTTGGATGTAGTGCTGGAATTTTTCCTGCGGCAGCGTGCCCTGGGTCAGTTCCGCGATGAACGGGTGGGCGGTGATGCTGTGGTAAAGCGGCGTGATGGCGTGCCAGAGTTGCGGCGTGAACGACATGCGTACGAAACGAAAAAAAGATGAAGGTTGAGAACATTACGACCACCAGGCGTGAAAATGATGCACCGGACCGTGGCCGTGTCCGAGTGCATACTGGCTCCCCGCCTGAAGCGCTTGCGTGAGGTAACTCCGCGCCTGGGGTACCGCCGCTTCGAGCGAAACGCCCCGTGCCAGAAAGGCCGCAATGGCCGACGAGAGCGTGCATCCGGTGCCGTGGGTGTTGGGCGTGTCGATGCGTGCGGACTGCATGCGCAGCGGCATTGCTTCGCCGGAGACAAACAGGAGATCGGTTACGGTATCGCTTTCCAGGTGGCCGCCTTTGACCAGCGCCGCCCGGCTGCCCTGCGTCAACAGGGCCGGGCCGGCCTGTTCCATCTCGGCGAGGGTTTTGACCGGCAGGCCCGTCAGCACTTCGGCTTCGGGTAGGTTGGGGGTGACCAGATCAACCAGCGGCAACAGATGGTGCTTGAGCGCGAGAATGGCCTCTTCGCGCAGCAGGTGATCGCCACTTTTGGCCACCATGACCGGATCGAGCACCACATTCCTGACCGTGTAGCGTTTCAGCGTATCGGCTACGGCTTCGATGATTTCCGCAGAAAATAGCATGCCGATTTTGACCGCATCGGTACCGATGTCATCGAAAACGGCTTCCAGTTGTTGCACCACCATCTCGGTCGGAACGGCATGGATGCCCGTCACACCGACCGTATTCTGGGCGGTCAGTGCGGTGAGGCACGACATGCCGTAGCAAGCCAGGGCCGAGAATGTCTTCAGATCGGCCTGAATGCCTGCGCCGCCGCCGCTGTCGGACCCGGCGATGGTCAGGACGCGGGGGTAGGTTGATTTCATCAAGAGGACTGTACGTGTTGCGTGAGGTGAAGTAAACGCCGGGCCGCAGTAGCCGGATCGGTGGCGGAGCAGATCGCCGACACCACGGCGACGCCCGCAATACCCGTCTGCATCAGGGCGTCCAGGTTGTGTTCGTGGATGCCCCCGATGGCGAAAATCGGATGCTGTGAGTGTTGCCGCATGTGCCGCAGGCCTTCCAGCCCCATCGGCGGCGTGATGTCGCGTTTGGTATCGGTATGGAAAATGGGCCCCGCCCCAAAATAATCGACGTCCCAGGCTTCGGCTTCTTCCCATTCGGCCAGGTTGGTGACCGACAGTCCCACGATTTTATCCGGGCCGACCAGGCGACGCGCCAGCGCATACGGCATGTCGGACTGCCCTACGTGCACGCCGTCGGCGTCGATGGCCAGCGCCACGTCGATCCGGTCGTTGATGATCAGCTTCGCACCGTAGGCCTGGGTGAGTTGCTGAATCTGCTGCGCCTTGCGGACAAAATTGCGCGTGGTCTCTTCTTTTTCGCGCAACTGAATCCACCGTACCCCCGCCTGCAGGGCCGCTTCGACCACAAACTCCAGCGTGTGACCCGCCTGATCGCACAGCGACGCGTCGGTCACCAGATAAATGGCACTCATCAGTCGACCGTTTTCAGCATGCGGATGCGGCTGTGCGCTTCGATCTGCTCCAGCGTCAGTTGGTAGAGAGCATCGTAAAAATGGAGCTGGAGCGTACCCGGACCGGACGATTTTGCGGCGGCGAGTTCGCCGGCGATGCCCATCACCGTCATGGCGTGCGTAGCGGCGGGGAGCGCATCAGGATTAACGGCCAGAAACGCGCCGATCAGGGCCGAAGCCGTGCAGCCCATCCCCGTCACCTTGCCCATCAGCGGATGACCACCTTCCACTTCCAGCACCTGCGTGCCGTCGGTGATGTAATCTTTCGCGCCGCTCACCACGACAACACAGCCGATCTCGCGGGCCAGTTGGGTGGCAGCCTCGACGGCGGTATCCGAGCTGTACGTACTGTCAACCCCCTTCGATTGGACGTGGTGTTCTACCAGCGCTTTAATTTCGGAAGCATTGCCCCGGATCACGGAGGGCGTGCTTTGGCTCAGAAGTTTCTGCACCGTGTGGAGCCGATAGGGGGTAGCGCCCACGCCGACCGGATCGAGCACCACGGGCTTTTCGGCATAGGCGGCCTGTTGCATGGCGACTTCCATGCCGGTGACCCAGGGGGCGCTGAGGGTACCGATGTTGACGACCAGCGCCGAGGCGATGTTCACGAAGTTGGCGACCTCTTCCTGCGCATGTACCATCGCGGGCGAGGCGCCTAGCGCCAGCAGTGCGTTGGCCGTGTTGTTCATCACCACGTAGTTGGTAATGTTCTGAATAAGAGGGTTTTGGGTGCGGATGGCTTCCAGGTCGGTCCAGACGGAAGTGGCGGTAATTTCCATGCGTATAGGGTTTGTGTATAGAGAGAAACCTAAACTTCAGGAAGTACGCTCGTGCGGAACCGCAGTGCAGAGAACGACACTTTTTCCTACGCCGGTATTGCCGGATCAGGTACGAAGGGTATAATCTCAGCCCGACGCGGGCACCCCTAAAGTTGGGCCGTAAAGTACAGGTTCCGCCGCAAAATCGAAAACCAGCCGCGTGAAATCCCGCTTCAAGGCGTGCCGTGGGGTCCGGCCGGAGGCTGGGGCGTTTGGATTTTTTCGGCAAATCCCTAACCCTTTCGTCGCTATCCAGTTATAATGGATAATTAGTTTTAAAACCTATTTTTATGGAGTTAAATATTGAAGGAAAAGTAGCCGTGATTACCGGAGGAGATTCGGGAATCGGCCTTGAAACTGCAAAATTTCTGGTGAAAGAAGGAGTCAAGATCGTTCTTTCCGATATCGATAAAGAAGAGCTGGAGAAAGCGGCCGACGAGGTGCGCGCGCTGGCCAAAGACAAAAATGACGTCATCACCATCGTGGCCGATCTGGCCGAAAACGAGCAGGTGGTGAAGATGGCCGAAACCGTCAAACAGAAGTTCGGTGGAGCCAGCATGCTGATCAACTGCGCCGGGGCGCGCGGCGCGGCGGGCGACTTTCTGGAGCTGACCGACGACGACTGGATGAAGACCATCGAGATCGACCTGCTGGCGGCCGTGCGACTGTGCCGGGCGTTTATCCCGCAGATGCTCGAAAACAAATGGGGGCGGGTGATTCTGATCGCTTCGGAAAACGCCCTCCAGCCCTACGAAGAAGAAAGCCCCTACAACGCCTGTAAAGCGGCCATCATCAACCTGTCGAAGTGCCTTTCGCGCGCTTATAGTGCCGAAGATATTCTGATCAACACGGTGTCGCCGGCCTACGTCGAAACGCCGATGACCGACGCCATGATGGAAGAACTGGCCAAAGAGCGGGGTACTTCGGAAGAAGAGGCCGTGAAATGGTTCGTCAAAAACAAGCGACCGTACATCGCCATGCAGCGCCGCGGTAAGCCCAAAGAGGTGGCCTCGGTCATTGCCTTCCTTTGCTCGGAGCATGCCACGTACGTGAACGGCAGCAACGTCCGTGTCGACGGCGGCGCTGTGGAAACGGCATTCGGTTGATCGGAGAGAGGAATTATAAACCAAAAGAGGGCGGTGTGTACAGCACCGCCCTCTTTTGGTTATACGCTATCGGTCGCTTATTCATCGCGTAAGGCTTCTACGGGGTTGGCGGTCGCGACCAGCAGTGAACGTAAGCTGACTACCAGTGACGTAAGCAGGCTGATGCTCAGACCAATGACCAACAAGATGCTTACCTTGATATCGACGCGGTAGGCAAAATCCAGCAGCCACTGCTGTGCCAGCAGGTAGGCGACCGGTGCGGCGAGGAGGGTAGCCACCGCCACTCCCACGATAAATTCCCGGTTCAGCAGCAGCAACACCTGCCCGATCGAGGCACCCAGTACTTTGCGCACGCCGATCTCTTTGGTGCGGGTTTGCGCCAGGTAGGCTACCAGCCCTAGCAGGCCCAGCAGCGCCAGTGCCATGGCGATGCCGCTGATAACGAGCGTCAGTCGAGAGATGTCTCGTTCCTGCGCGTACAGTTGATCCAGGCGCTCCGTCAGAAACTCGTAGCTGAACGGGGCCTCTTTGACCAGTGCTTGGTATTCGCGTTCCAGTAGGGAGAGCACTTGCGAAGTCTGCGTGGCATCGAACCGGACCACCATCTGCTCCACCCACCGGGGCTCCTGGGCTACTTCATAGAACAGGGGCCCCACCTTCTGGCGCAGCGAAAAAAAGTGAATGTCGGGGAGAACACCGGCCACGGTTTTAGGAATGCCCTCGCCCAAGGCCCCGTTTTCCCACGAAGGTTCCAGCACAATCGTTTTGCCGACCGCGCTGTGCGCGTCCCAGCCGAACTGACGGGCGGCGGTCTCGTTGATGTAAAACAGTTGCTCCGGCGCACCAGGATGCAACGCTGCCGACAGGGCGGCACTGTCCATGCCCAATACCTGCCAGTAGGCGACGTCCATATACAGGGTATGCGCATCGTCCATCACCACCTGAAATCCTTCCGGCACGTAATCGATATGATTGAACGTGGCACTGCCGGGCAACAGACCGCTGCCTACCTGGTGGATGTCCGGTTCCTGCACCAGCCGCTGTTTCAGACGTTGGTAGACGTCGACATCCTCTAGCGGAATCTGCACGATCCCTTCCCGCACAAACCCCAGGTTCTTTCGTTGCACGTAACGCAACTGATCGTTGATGATATAAGTGACGCCCAGCAGACTAATGATGAGCGTAAACTGGCTGATGACCAGTACCCGACGCAGCCGGGCGTTGCGTTTGGGGTGTTGTTTGGGTCGGAAAAGGCCGACGATGTGCTGTCCGGCCAGCAGCAGCGCAGGGTAAAGACCCGCCAGTCCGGCAATGAGCACTACCAACGCCAGCGGAGCCAGTACGAAGCGCCAGTCGCGGACGTAGAGGTTGATCAGTTCCAGATTCATCAGACGGTTAAAGGCAGGGAGGAGGGCGTCGATCACTCCGAGGGCGAGCAGCCAGCTTAACAGCGCGAAAAACAACGCTTCACACAAAAATTGCACGCGGAGTTCCCAGGGGCGTGCGCCCAGCACTTTGCGCAGGCCCACTTCTTTGTGGCGGCCGTGGTAAACGGCTACCGACAGGTTGACGTAGCTGATGAGGGTAATGAGCAGAATCACCGCGCCCATCCACGCAAACAGGTAAAAATAGCGCACGTCGCCGGGGGGCTTGAGTTCGTATAGAACATTGGAACGCAGGTGGATGTCGGCCAGGCGTTGTACCTGTTCGCCTTTGACGAGCGGATCGTCGACGCGCGCCGGATTCTGGCGATGCAACGCGGCGGTGATTTCCGTAGCCAGGCGCGCGGGCGTGACCTCGGGTCGGCTGCGCACGTAGGTGTAGGCCCCCCAGGCAGGAATCCGGGCGGGATTTAACGCCATCTCGAACCCAACGTGCGAAACGTCTGGCACATCTGCGATAATGCCCGTGATGCGGTAGTCGATGCTGTCCAGGCGAATGGTGTGCCCTAAGGCCGCCTCTGCATACGTCTCGCCGAAGTGACGCCGGGCGGCCGTTTCTGTCAGGATCGCACTGTTGGGTTGGGCAAACGCAGAGGTCGGGTCGCCTTCCAGAAACGTCCAGGTGAAAAGATCGAGGAAGGCAGGTCCCGTATTCGTAAAGAGAATGTGCTTCTGGGCAAACGTCTTCTCCCGGGTGGTAATAAAGTTTTCCTGATCGCCTGTGACGGCGAACTGAGCGACTTTCTCAATGTCCGGCAGGGCACGCAGGTAGTCGAGTTTTTCCTGCTGTTGGGCTGCGTCGGCGTCTGCATAACCGGGAAATCCCAGCACGGGGTACCACTGGGAACGGTAATGACTGATGATGCGGTAGGTGCGTTCGTGGTGCTGATGGAAGCGATCGTACGAATACTCGTGGTGAGCGTAGAGGAAAGCCAGCAGGCAGGTGACCAGCCCCGCCGTCAGGCCAACTACGTTGATCAGGGTGTAGGCGCGGTGCTTAAGGCACTGCCGAAGGATAATCTGCCAGTAGTTGTAGAACATGCGGGTCGTATAGGGTGGGACGTAAGTCGTACTATCAACTATCGTGCGTATTGTGTAACTATTTGATAATCAGTGATTTTATTTGGAAGTGTGTTGGCGGAACGTTCGTGCATGGACACTCGCGTCCGGTTTCGGACGGCAGCGTTGCAAGGAAGAATGAGTGGGAATCTGCAGATTTGTCCTGGTCTTGCTCTTTAAAGGCACTTCTAAAAAGCAAAGGGGACACTGTCATCGCAGCGTCCCCTTTGCTTTTGTGCTTGCTTTTCGCTTAGTGCGTGTGTTCTTCGCCGTCGTGGCACTTCTCCTGCACTTCGTGAAAACGCTCGTGGAGGTCGTCCAAATCGGCGAAAATCTCTTCGTCCGAAGCCTCGGTTCGCACCGTCTTGCGCAATTTTTTGGCCGTAGTCACCAGCGCATCCAGCGATTCGGACACCGCTTCGTTATATCCCTGGGGCAGGGGGGCACGTTGCCAGGCGACCGCCGCCTTGACCAGCTCGTCGACGCGGGTCTTGATGGGCTGCATGTTCCCCTCTTCGGCGGGGTGGAAGGTCTGGGCCATCACTTTGTGGAACGCTTGCATCTCTTTCCATTCGGGTTGGTCCTGGGCAAACGTAGCGGCCTGGAAAAGCAGGCAGAATGCTACGGCGAGTAGATATTTCATACGATGAAGTTGGTCTTGTCAGGTTGAAGTCACCGCAAAGATAACGCCAGCAAGTCGGTTATTCTTGCGCGGGCGGGGTGATCATGATGTGGGCGCGGTGCGTACCCGGGTCCATAATCCACGGACCACCCGGCACCGTCGGTCGCTCGGGCAAGCCGGTCGACGCGGCCGTGGCGAACGGAATGTAGACGACGTAGCGGTAATTGGCGCCCGTTACCTGGTTGGTGGCAGGGTCGTATTGGGCATCGGCTCCGGCCAGAATGTGCAGTGTGGCGGGGTGCGTGGGCATCTTGAGCGTACCCGCTTTGGCTTCTGCTTCCCGGATGTCGAACAGTTCCCTGCCGTTTTTCCCTTCCTCGCGCAGGGCCCGACCGCGTGCCATAAACGGCTCCAGATCTTTGTGATAGCACACTACTTCGAAACCGGGTTGGTTCGGGTCATCGGCCCGGCAG
The DNA here is from genome assembly GCF_900100765.1 of Catalinimonas alkaloidigena. Classification (NCBI taxonomy): domain Bacteria; kingdom Pseudomonadati; phylum Bacteroidota; class Cytophagia; order Cytophagales; family Catalimonadaceae; genus Catalinimonas; species Catalinimonas alkaloidigena. The sequence goes on from NZ_FNFO01000001.1 coordinate 587,344, forward strand.
ATCTGGCTGTTGGTGCCCTCGCGCAGCGTGACCACCTTGCCCTGGGCATCGTAGCCCAATACGGTGGCTTCCGCACGTTCCGGCTCGGGTGCCGCCAGGAGTGCAGCGCTGATCTGCTGTTCTTTGTTGGGAATCGATTGCGCCTGTGTGCAGGCGGCCGGCAGACTGGCGGCGACAACGGCAAAAGCGAAGATCAGAGAGGAGTAGCGCATGGCGATAGGAGGTTGGTGGTTCAAAGTAATGATTTACACGCAAAACCCCATGGGCGGGGCGAAGGCTTACGCCGCCACAAAATACCGACGGTGGTAGTTGATTTGCCCGAGGTGGTAATGAAAGTGCGCCAGCAGGCGAGCCATCATAAAACCGATGCTCTGGTCCTGCCCGGCGTTGTGCTCTTCCGGGTAAGCGTACGGCAATTGTTCTTCCTCCAGGTCCAGGCACACTTCTTCCATCATGTCGAGGGTCGACTGGATGCGTTGCAACAGCAGCTCGCGGGAAACGTCCTGTTCGGTAAACTCGCGTTCGCGTTCGCGCTGGTAGCCCGTTTTGCCCAGGCCCTGTCCCACAAAGTGGTTGAGGTTACCCAGCAGGTGGAGCGTCAGATTCCCGGCCGAGTTGGTGGTGCCGGGGAGTTTGCGCCAGATGAAGTTCTCGTCAGGATACGCGCCGATCTCTTCCCGGAGTTGATCCAGGCCACGGCGAAAAAATTCGTGCAATGCCGCAATCATAGAAGGTTTGTTTTGGGGCCTGAATATAGGATTTATGCAGAAAGGTAGTATACCGATTGGGCCGAAATCTTCTTGGTGGTTCTGCGGTAGAGGACCCGGTCGAGCCAGTAGCCGGGGCCGGACGTTTCGGCAGACTCCCTAAAAACCCGGAAAATTTCGCTGGGATGTCGGTTTTTTACAAAAGATGTCTGACCGAACTTTTTACATTTGAACCATCAAATCATTCTCCAAGCACAATTACCTTTTTTTCAAGTTTATGAAGAAACTTCTTATCTGTTTGGTGGTTATGATGGGCCTGTTTGCAGCAGTACCGCATAACGCACAAGCACAGTCGTACGCGAAGGGCGATAACATCCTGATGGCGGGTGTTTCGATTGGCCGGTACGGATACGGCTATTCGTGGTACTACAGCAACGCCGCGTTGTTCCTGCCGCTGAACGCGGCCCTCGAGTTAGGCGTGCACGAGTTTATCAGCGTTGGTCCTTACCTGGCCTATGCGCGCTGGTACGGCTGGAACTACGTTTCCGTAGGGGCGCGCGGTTCGGCCCACCTGTTTCCCATTCTGAACGAATACCTGGATACGGATCTGGACGATACAGATATAGATGTCTACGTCAGTGTGTTGCTGGGGCTCGATTTTCGGCCCTACTATTACACCAACGACAGCAATTTTCGGGGGCGTGCCGGCATTGGCGGTGGCTCGGTAGTGGGGGCCCGCTACCAATTCAACCCCAACGTCGGTGTCTACGCCGAAGTCGGTCGCGGTGCCCTGGGGTACCTGACCGGTGGCGTCGCCCTAAAGTTCTGAGTATAGAGCGAGTGATCCTAAGCCCCCCATGGGACTGCAAAAAATCCATGGGTTGCTTGGAGCCGACTGCTTCGGAAAGAAGTAGTCGGTTTTTGCACTGCTGTTCCCTTCCTAGCAAAAAAGCCGGCTTCTGCACTAGAAACCGGCTTTTTTGTGTTTGCATCTATTCAGGGTTTGAGGACCACTTTCAGGCAGTTGTCTTCTTTGTTGTTGAAAATCTCGTAGCCGTGCACGGCCTGGTCGAGCGGCAGGGTATGGGTAATGATGTCGTCCAGTTTCACTTTTTCCTGTTTGACCAAGTCCAGGAGGTGGTCGATGTACGTCTGCACCGGCGCTTGCCCGCCCCGGAAAATGATCTCCTTGTCGAACATCTGGCCGAGTGGAAAATTGTCATAGTTGGTCATGTATACGCCCACACACGTCACGGTGCCACCCCGGCGTACGGTCGAAAATGCATTTTCCAGCACCTTGATCGTGCCGACCTGCGTGCGGACCACCGATAAGGCCTTTTCCAGGACGTTCCGGTCGGCTTCCATCCCGACGGCGTCGATACACACGTCAGCCCCGCGCCCGCTGGTCATGTCCCGCACGGCTTTGGGAATGTCGACTTTGGCGGCGTTCAGCACTTCCGATCCCGCCGATTTCTGCGCCTTTTCGAGCCGATACGGCTGAATGTCGACGCCGATCACCCGCGCGGCGCCCTGCAACCAGGCTGCTTTCTGGGCCATGATGCCCACGGGGCCGCAGCCAAAAACCACCACGGTTTCGCCGCCCTTCAGGTTGGCCCAGTCGACGCCTGCCCAGCCGGTAGGGAAGATGTCGGTGAGGAACAGGACCTGTTCGTCCGTCAGGTTGTCGGGCACTTTGCGTGGCCCGAAGTCGGCGTACGGAACTCGGACGTATTCGGCCTGGCCGCCGTCGTACCCACCGAAAATGGAGGTGTAGCCGAACAGCGCGCCCCCTTTGCCTTTGGTCAGGCCCCCGTCGGGGCCGTAAAATTCAGGGTTGGAATTTTCGCACTGCGTGGGCAGGTGGGCCTGCTGACAGAAGTAACAGTGGCCGCAGGCAATGGGAAACGGCACCACCACGCGGTCGCCTTTTTTCAGGTTATTGACACCCGCACCCACTTCTTCGACAATGCCCATGAACTCGTGACCCACCACAAAGCTCTGGGTATCGGGAATTTTACCGTTGTAAATGTGCAGGTCAGAACCGCAAATGGCCGTGGACGTTACCCGAATGATGGCATCGCGGGCCTCTTTCAGTTCCGGGTCCGGCACGGTATCGACACGAACGTCTTTGGGTTTATGGTAAACCAGGGCTTTCATACGCAGGGTTGGGGAATGATGTGATGAATAGTTGTGACATAACCAGACCAGAAGTCTGATGAAGAAAAGTATCCTTACAAACGCGCCGGGCCGCTTTGGGTTGCAAAAACCTGGTCCGCAGGAAGTTAGCAACTCGCGCAGCGGAATGCCGGCGGAGAGCCCCCCGGGCATGCCGGCTTTTTCTATCTTTGAGAAGGGCGAAGCTTTTCGCCAAAAACCGCGAAATTTCTTCGCGCCTTTGTACGTTACTAAGTATACGTGATGCGCTATATGAATATAAAACGATACTCGCGTTGGATCTGGGGAGCGCTGTTGGTGGGCGCGGTGGCCTGTAGTCCTTACGAACGCCTCAGCAAAACCGACCTTTCGTACCGCTACGGCGCCGAGACGCCCCTCCAGGTAGACAGCAAGGTGCTGGACGAAGGGGGGCAAATGCGCGTGTTCCTCGACATCAAGGCTAGCAAACTGGGCGACGACGCCACATTGGCGACGCTGAACGAGCGCTATGGCTTTTCGTACCGCATTACGCCCAGCTACCGGAGCAAAGAGACCATTGTCTCCGTTCCTTCGCTCGAATTTTCAGGTTTTCATGGTCGGAATAGCGACGGTACGTTCCACGTTTCGTTTCCGCTGGCCAAAATCGGAACGCCTTCGGCACTGATGGTGCTGACCGCAACCGAGAAGGCAAGCGGCAAAGCGGTGATGTTCGACATTCCGATTTCGTTCGCCGACGAAGACCTGAAAACGAAGTACGCCCTGTTCCCGATTCGGCATAATTACCCGGCCGGTCCGTACGTGACGACGCGCGACACGGTGGTGATCCGCTCGTTGCGAAACGATGCCCAGCCGCTGATGGTCCGCTACTTCAGTGATGCGTTCCGTCCGGCTTTGCCGCCGATGGCCATCACCAACTCCATCAAAAACCGCCCGGAAGAGACGCAGACTTACCAGCTACGCCCCGGCGAGGTGATGAAATTTGTGGCCGACGGGTTGTACTTCGCTCAGGAAGACACCAACTCGCGCGAGGGTTTTTCGTTCGTCGTGAACCCCAACCGTTTCCCGCGCGTCACCCGCGCTACGGAACTGATCGAGCCGCTTATTTACATCACTACTCGGAAAGAGCGCGAAAAACTGCTGTCGTCCGAAAATCCGAAGTTGGCCCTCGATGCCTTCTGGCTAAAACTTAGCAATAATAATCGCGAGTACGCTCGCCGCATGATCCGCGAATATTATACCCGCGTGCAGGAGGCCAACGCACTGTTTACCACGTTCAAACAAGGGTGGATGACTGACCAGGGCATGACCTACATCATCTTCGGGCCGCCCCAAAAAATGCTGCGCTACAACGACCGCGAGGAGTGGTATTACGAAAAAAGCGCCAGTATGCCCGAAGTCTATTTTACGTTCCTGAAAAGACCCACTATTTTTACCGACGAGAATTATGAATTGGTCCGGTATAACGAATTTGACCGGGTCTGGTATGCAAGCGTCGAACAGTGGAGAAAAGGAATCGTCCGAAGATAAGACCCACCGCACCGGAAGCCTCGCCCGTAGGGCGTGACGTGGTGTTTGGCCTGCGGGCCGTAGTGGAAGTGCTCCGTTCCGATCAGGAAGTGGAGCGTATTCTGGTCCAGAAGGACCTGAAAAACGAAGTGGCCCTGCCCGAAGTATTGGTGCTGGCCCGCGAGCGGCACGTGCCTGTGCAACGGGTGCCGATCGAAAAACTCAACCGCGTTACCCGGAAGAATCACCAGGGCGTTATCGCCCTGATTTCGTCCATCGCCTACGCGTCGCTCGAAAACGTAATCGATGCGGCCTACGAGGCGGGGCACGACCCCCTCATGCTGATTCTGGATCGCGTGACCGACGTGCGCAACTTCGGCGCCATCGCCCGTTCGGCCGAATGCGCCGGAGTCGATGCGTTGGTGTTGCCCGAACGGGGTGGAGCGCGGATCGGCAGCGATGCGCTGAAAACCTCAGCGGGGGCGCTCAGTCACCTGCCCGTCTGTCGGGTGCCACGCCTGGCACAAACCATCCGAGAGTTGCAGGCGCGGGGGGTGCGTGTGGTGGCCTGTACCGAGAAGGCCGACAAGCTGCTGTATGAAGTGGACCTGAGCGGACCGTTAGCGCTGTTGCTCGGTTCCGAGGAGGACGGCATTCAACCGGAGCTGCTGGAGAAAAGTGACGAACAGGTACGTTTGCCGATTCAGGGCAAAGTCAGTTCGTTGAACGTCTCGGTGGCGGCCGGAATTGCGACGTACGAGGCAGTGCGTCAGCGCCTGAACACCGTCGTCCCGTAAAATTCCCCCTAACTAGGTGACTTCCTTTTATGTGTCGACCGACCGTAGCCGGCTGGATGTCGGCATGATCCACGCGTACCTATCGCAGCGCTCCTACTGGGCACAAAACCGGACGCGGGCGCAGGTAGAAACTTCCATGGCACATTCGTTATGTTTCGGGGCGTATCAGGACGAGCGGCAGGTCGGCTTTGCCCGTGTGGTGACGGATTATGCAGTCTTTGCCTGGCTGGCCGACGTGTTTGTGTTGGAGGACGTTCGGGGACAGGGCGTGGGCAAACTGCTGGTGCGCTCCATCGTGGAGCACCCTGAATTGCAGCTAGTCAAACGCTGGATGCTAGCCACCAAAGACGCACACGACCTGTACCGACAGCACGGATTTCAGGAAGTGCATGATCCTGCGCTCCTGATGGAGCGGATGCGTTCTTAACTGCTACTTCTTGCGCTTCTTTTCCGCCTCGTAGGTGTGTTCGGCCAGTTCCATCAACTCGCGTTCGAGCGCTTCGCGTTCGCGGCGGTTGTCGCGTAGTTTTTTGCGGAGGGTTTTGGCGCGGTTGTGGGGTTGGGCGGTCAGCAGACGCCGGAAGAAATCGGCCACGATGAAGCCCTGCCGTGCTTTGGTCACCACCCCGCGCAATTTCCAGGTGCGGGCCAGGTACTTGACGCGGGCCACTTGCGCCAGGCGGAACGTACGGATGAACGACACCAGCGGCAGAAAAATGATCAGCAGATCGATCCAGTTGCGTTTGCAGTAGTCAACTTTCTCGTCCGAAGCCGAAAACATCACCAGAAACTCGAATGTAAAGGCGATCCAGATGCTGGCCTGCACCATTTCGAGCAGGAAATTCCAGTCGACCGCTGGGAAACGCTGTTGAGCATCTTCCATAAACTTCCACTCGACAATCAAGACCGGAATAATCAACATCGCAATCACGATCATCGGAATGCCGAACGCCTTGCGCAGCCGGTCCAGAAGGGGTTCGTTGGCTTCACACCATCCCCAGAACGGGAGCCAGATGCGCCGGATGTCCATGATGTGGCGGCTGCCGATGCGGAGCGGCGGAAACACCAGGGCCAGACCTCGCTTGAGTAGCTCGTGGCGATGCAGCCGCAGGCGTTCCTGCCGCGCGAGATAAAGGGTAATGGCAAAATCGGCCCAGAACAAGAGCAAGCCCACACCCCAGAGGGAACCCAGCGTGCGAGTAAAAGTGGACAGGTAGCGGAACTGGTCACCGCCGGTCAGGCCCATGATGAGAACCCCTGCCACGATGAGCAAGGCGGTTGCGGTCCCGAACACATACGGCGCGATGGTGTGCTCGTAGCGTCCCAACCGCGTTTGCATCCACGCCGTGCCGAGGTGGGTGCGCAATACGCCGTCGGGCTGGTCGGTAAACCAGTGGGCAACCCAGGGCGCTTTGCGGCTCATCTGCTGCAATTGCTCCGCCCCGGCCACCAACTGCCGAAACCGCTGCCAGAACAACGGATGCTCAATCCGTCGCGCCCGGTCGAGCAATTCATCGCGTTCGGAGCGCGTTGTGGCTTCCCACGTATCCTGCGCCTTTCGATCCATCCTTGAAAGTAAGAAGAATTTGGGTGTTGTGCCGTCGGCGGTATGACGAGCGGGGCAACTGGGCAAATTTTCGCAATTTTAGGGCATCTGAACAGAACAACTCATTAACCACGAGACGATGGAGACAATCTGGGGCGTAGACCTGGGCGGTACTAAACTTGAAGGCGTAGTGCTGGCGAACGACGAAGCGAATACGGTGCTCAAGCGCCTGCGCATTCCGACGGAAGCCGACAAAGGATACGACCATATCTTACGGCAGATTCGTTTGCTCATCACCCAATTGACCCGCGAAACGGGACAAGCCCCCTCGGCCATTGGTTTTGGCACACCGGGCGTACTCGACCCGCAAACACAGACGATGAAAAACTGCAATACGGTGAGTCTGAACGGACAGCCGTTGCAGGACGACCTGACGCGGGTGTTGGGGGTACCGGTAGTCCTGGCCAACGATGCCAACTGTTTTGCGTTGGCCGAAACGAAGCTGGGCAGCGTGGCAGAGGCGAAACCGGGTGCGGAGGTGGTGTTCGGCGTAATCATGGGCACGGGCGTCGGGGGCGGCGTGGTGGTCAACGGACGTTTGCTGAACGGACATCACGGCATTGCGGGCGAGTGGGGCCACAATTTTCTGGACGTTTCGGGCGGGCCGTGTTACTGCGGTCGCGTGGGATGTGTGGAAACGATTCTTTCCGGCAAGGGGCTGGAGCGTTACTACACCCAACTGAGCGGTAAAGCTCTGGACCTGAAAGAGATCCACGAGCGGCATCGCAAGCACATTGATCCTTATGCGACTGCCACGATGCAACGCCTTGCGCACTTTTTCGGGCAGGCCATTTCGGTCGTGATTAACATTCTGGACCCGGACGTGATTGTGCTGGGCGGTGGCGTGGGCAACGTCGACTTGCTCTACACCGATGGCGTCGCGATGGCCGAAGCCAAGGTGTTCAACAACCGGCTGGATACGCTCTTCCTGAAACCCAAATTAGGCGACAGCGCAGGCGTTTTCGGAGCAGCAATGCTGGTGGCGGGGTAGCGGGGAGAGACATGTGGCAGTGAAAGGGATAATCAAAGTGGTTCGGAGGCTCGTACTTCATCAAAGTAGATCAACCAGTCGAAGGTTTGGCCGATGGGCAAAAAGTAATAATGATCGACCGGATCTCCCGTATAGGTAACGCCGACGGATAATATGGAATTAGTCCCCGCCAAGAACTCGGGCCAGCCGCTATTGGGAGGTGTGTTTTTGAGAGGCAAGGCAAAGTTTTTAGACTGTGCGTTGTGGAGGAGGTGGTTGATGGAACTCTCAATAGGGGCTTTCTGTATCATTTGCGTGCGCACATTGCCGTCCGAAGAAGCGGCCATGAATGCACCGGTAGAAAACGTAAATCCTACACGTTGGTAAGCGTCGTGCAAGTCGGCTTTCAAATAGGCACCAGTGGTTCGTTGGAAGAAATTGCCGATGTGGTAATTGTGAGCCCAAATGGAAATCTTGCTGGCGTCTCCCATCATTTGCTGTAGCCAGCGCACATTATCAGCCATGTAACGATCCCGCTCCAAATTCCTATCCGAGGCCCCTGCCACGTGGATCGCCTGCTCAAGGGTCGTAACCAATTGCTTCATGATCTGCCACTCCTGCACGGAGCTGGCCTGTATTAAGGGCGCCTTATGCTCATCCAGGTAGGTCTGAATGCTTGCCAAACTATCCAGGTACTTGGGTTCATGGGTAAGGCTTTCGGCCCTCATCGTGGTTTGAATAGACGTAAGAATGCTCTTGGTGCGTTGGTAAAGTGCAGGTGCATTCTTCTCAAAATAGGCCAGAAGAAGGGGCGGTTGCTGGTCTATTTGTTGGCAGTCAAACCCATAAAAATGGATTTGGTCTTCTTCGGTTTTGCCTGCATTGTATTGGCGCATCCATTCTAGCAGAGCGCGTACTTCGGTCGTTTTCCAAATCCAGAAGTGCATTTTGGTACGCATCAGTTGGGTCAGGTCGCCCGCTCCCGTGGTGACATACGTATCAAAGTACAGCGATTCGGCGAAGTCACACTCAAACCCAAAAGCTCGGTGTCCGAAGTTTTCGACCAAATATCGAAAAAGGCGGTGCTTGATTTCGAAAAACTCCTTACTGCCGTGAGTGGCTTCGCCTAATCCTACAATCGAGGCTCTCCCCAGTTCGTTCAGCGTCGAAAGCGCGTCGTCGGAGAGCGTAAGGGGGTGATTGGAGAAAGGGAGGGCCAGGCCAGTGTTCAATTCGGCGACAAGCGCTTGCTGCTTGGTAGTAAGTGCAGGTTCCTGTGCTTCTTCCTGATGACAGCCCGCGGCTATGATTACGAGCAAAATAGACCAATGGAGAGGGATGAAACGAACCATAAGCGAAGCAGAAAAACCTGAGGAGGAAAACTTACCGCTTGTAAGTGAGGGTCACATCGTCGAAGGAGGCGCGTCCGGTGGTGGCGTTCAGATAGAGCACTAAGACTGCGATCACGTTGGTTTCTTCCGGCACTTCATCGAGTACCACATTGAATTCTTTCCAGTCGAAATTGCCTTGAATGGGAGCCTGATCGCGGGTCGATACGAACTTGATTATGCCCTGCGGACCATCGCATCGAATTGCCAGGTTAAGCCCTTCGCCCACCAGATTCTCGGCTTTTACTTTGGCACGTAGGGTCAACTGTTTGCCTTTGGGAATAGGAGTGAGAATAGACTGCGCGTAAAACGAGTAGTGAACGGTATCGAAGACGCTATTCTCAAAACCCAGGTAATAGTCGTTCGATTCCGGTTCTTTCGGTAGCCAGAAAAATTCATGCGGGCTTTCATTCACCCAATAGAACCAGGAATCTGGAAAATTTTTACCCGGTTTTAAATCGAGGGAGGGATCGGTGATCAACTGGCCAATTTCATCTTCATTCTGGCAACTGGCTATGCCTAAGCATAGGAAGCTGCATAGCACGAAACAACCGAGTGGTTGAAGCGACCGGGAAACGTACCGGGTCGTTACGAAGAGGTGGTTCATAAAAAAAGGTAGGTTGAAGAGGCAAATAACCCCGTCAACCTACCTTTTTTTATGGATTTATCCTAACTCTTCTTAGTTAGCCACTTCCGACATGAACTTGATACGCATCAGGCGCAGTTCTTCTTCGGTGTACTCATCAGGACCCAGGGTGCGGAGGGCCGCGTCGATGTTGTCCGTGTCGGCGTTCATGAAGTAATCGTAGATCTCTTCCTGCCGCTCTTCATCCAGAATCTGGTCGATGAAGTAATCAAGGTTGAGGCGCGTACCGGAGTAACAGATGTGCTCGATTTCCGAAATCAGCTCGTCCATTTCCAGGTCTTTGGCTTCGGCAATCTCTTCCAGGTCGACTTTCCGGTCAATCTGCTGGATGATGTAGATTTTGACCTTCGATTTATTGACCGTCGATTTCACCACCACGTCGTCGGCGGTGGCGATGTCGTTTTCTTCTACGTATTTCTTGATCAGGTCCAGGAACGGACGTCCGTATTTCGTGGCTTTGCCCATGCCGACGCCGTTGATGCGCGTCAGGTCGTCGCGGGTCGTTGGATAGACGGTCGCCATCTCTTCCAACGAAGGGTCCTGGAAAATAACATAGGGTGGGAGCTCCTTTTCTTTCGCCAGCTTTTTGCGCAGCTTCTTCAGAAGCTCAAAGAGGGTCTCGTCGTACGACTTCGCCGGCGCGGCAGGTTCTTTCTCTTCTTCTTCGTCTTCCACGGCTACATTAGTATAATCATGGTCCTTATATAGGGTAACGGGGTAAGGCAATTCCATGAACTGGCGGCCTTTGTCAGTGATTTTCAGCACGCCATAGTTATCAATGTCCTTTTCCAGGAAGCCGGCGAGAAGAATCTGGCGCAACAGCGACGACCAGAATCCGCACTCCTGCGAGGCACCTTTGCCAAACATGCTCAGCTCGTTGTGGCTGTAACTCTGCACGTAATCGTTGTTGACGCCGCGCAGCACATCCACCAGGTGTTCGATGCCGAAGCGTTGTTCTGTAGCCACTACCGCCTGAAGCGCCAGCTTCACTTCGTCGAGTAGTTTGATCTCCTGACGAGGCTTGGTGCAATTATCACAAAATCCGCACTCTTCTTCCAAATGTTCGCCAAAATAATGTAGCAACTGACGTTTCCGGCAGATGGCCGACTCGGCATAGGCCGTCATTTCCTGCAGCAGGTGCTTGGCGTTGTCGCGCTCGGTAACCGATTTGTCTTTGTTGAACTTCTCCAGCTTGGAGATGTCGTTGTGGCTGTAGAACATCACGCAGTTGCCCTCCAGGCCATCGCGACCACTGCGGCCGGTTTCCTGGTAATAGCCTTCGAGCGATTTGGGCGCGTCGTAATGAACCACGAAGCGGACGTCAGGTTTGTCGATGCCCATGCCGAACGCGATGGTGGCCACCACAACGTCGACGTCTTCACTCAGAAAGGCATCCTGGTTGGCCATCCGGATCGACGCATCGAGACCGGCGTGGTAGGGCAGCGCCTTCACGTCGTTGACCCGCAACAGTTCGGCGATCTCTTCTACCTTCTTGCGGCTCAGGCAGTAGATGATGCCCGACTTGCCTTTGTTATTTTTGACGAACCGGATCAGCTGCTTTTTCGCGTCCTTTTTGGGCCGCACGTCGTAATACAGATTTTTCCGGTTGAACGACGACTTGAACAGTGTCGCGGCCTCCATCTGCAGGTTTTTCTGAATGTCGAGCTGTACTTTCGGCGTGGCCGTAGCGGTCAGCGCGATGACGGGCAGGTTGCCGATCTGGTCGATGATGCTCTTGATGCGGCGGTATTCCGGGCGGAAGTCGTGCCCCCATTCCGAAATACAGTGGGCTTCGTCGATGGCTACGAACGAAATGTTCGCTCTTTGCAGCAGGTCTACGTTCTCTTCTTTGGTGAGCGACTCGGGCGCTACGTAGAGCAGCTTGATGTCGCCGCTCAGCGTTTCTTTCTTCACGCGGTTGATCTCCGCTTTGGTCAGCGTGGAATTCAAAAACTGCGCGTTGACTCCCAGGGCGTTGAGTTGGTCGACCTGGTTTTTCATCAGGGCAATGAGCGGCGAAATGACAATCGCGGTGCCGGGCAGCATCACGGCCGGAAGCTGATAGCACAGCGATTTACCGGCGCCGGTCGGCATGATGACAAACGTGTCGTTACCGGCCAGTACATTGCCCACGATGGCTTCCTGATCGCCTCGAAAGGTGTTGTATCCGAAAACTTCCTTTAGCTTGGTTTTGAGATCGGTTACGGGTTCTGCAATCATATAAAGAGGGAGATCTGTAGAAGGGCATTCTTTCTATCTTTGCCCTGAAACAGACAGATACATAAAGGTTGACAAACATTAAACAGACGGCAATACGCGTCCTTCAAACTGAGGCGCAGGCGTTGCTGCAGTTGACCGACCGTGTGGGGCCGGCGTTTGAAACGTGCGTTCATACCATTCTTCATACGCCCGGTAGGGTTGTTGTGTCGGGCATTGGTAAAAGTGCCATCATTGCTCAGAAGATTGTGGCTACGTTGAACTCCACCGGAACACCCGCATTGTTCATGCATGCGGCCGATGCGATCCATGGCGATTTAGGAATGATCCAACGTGATGATGTAGTCATTTGCATCTCCAAAAGTGGGAGCACTCCCGAAATTAAAGTATTGGTTCCACTTTTGAAAAGAACCGGCGCAAAATTAATCGCTTTGGTAGGGAATCTGAACTCCTGGCTGGCCGATCAGGCGGACTGCATTCTGGACGCCACCGTGGCCCAGGAAGCCTGCCCGCACGACCTGGCACCGACCACCAGCACCACCGCGGCGCTGGCGCTGGGCGATGCGTTGGCCATTTGTCTGCTGGAAGCCCGCAGCTTCGGACGCGAGGATTTTGCACGACTGCACCCCGGCGGCACGCTGGGGAAACGCCTGTACCTAACGGTCG